>NZ_JBYFCH010000033.1:0-66164 GCF_057652295.1 Runella sp. R5_40
CTCTGGTACTGTTTGTTAAAAATACTCAATCTTGAAATTTTACCATAGTACAAACCTAAAGGGCGACCCCGTCTGCACTCTCCACTCGACACTAAAAACAACCCATTTTTATCGCAGGGCTCTTCGATAAGAGGCGTTAACGCCGCCATTTCGACGAGTAATGGAATTGACATAAATCATTTTATTTGCACAATAATTGGATTTAATTGTATATTTCTAAACCTGTTTACGATGAAAACCTTTAATTCTTCTACCGAAAAAGAAGCGTATTACGCCAAACGCCGAAAGAAAGGCTTTGTCATTGGCGGAGTCGGAGCTGCCATTTTGGGCGGCGGATTTATTCTTCAGTACATTTTGTACATGACGGGCCACTCGTTTAATGGCGTCATGTATTCGCTCACTACCATTGGAATATGCCTCGTCATGTACGCTGCTGTTGAAATATTTGGGTGGTAAATTAGTCCATTGCTCCCTTTTTTTTGCTTTTACAGATAATTTTTTGGCATTTTGGAGTTCTAAAAGAAAAGACTACCGTGATGCCAAAAAGTTATATTGTTGTGGGGTGGATGTTGGGATGGATGCTGTTTTGTACCCCTGCGTGGGCACAGACCGAACGAACTACGTTACGGGCTATGCTTGCGCTGAAGACTCCCTCGTCTCAAAAAACATATTTAGTGACCGATGTGGGCAAAGAAGGAGAATGGCGCTACGACCCTAGCGACAAAGACTCTCCCGCCAACGGTGGAACGGTGCTGGAAAGCGCTAACCGAGCGGTGCAGGGACGATTCAAACGCCAATTTGACCCCAGCGCAGGAGTGCATATTGATTGGTTTTTGGACAAGTCGATGGCGACAATCAACGGCGCTTTGCTGGAGGCCGTGAAAGTGAGCGAACGGGTAAATTTTGGGCCTAAAGTCTATGTCATTGCCCCAATGGTGTTAACCCCCGATGCGCTGTGGTCGCCGCAGCGATTACGGTTGCATTTTCAAAATACGACCCTGCAAGCACAAAGTGGAGTGAAAGTCGTCAAAATCTTAGAACTGCGAGACATTCCCGAACTGGCGCTTTCAGGGGTTGTTTTTTTGGATGGTAACGTGAAAAAAGCACAAATTGCGCAACCTCTGAATGAAGGCGGCAACGCATTTTTGACCATTGTAGCCCCGTCTAATCGTACCACTTCTCGTTTGGAAATTGGCTCGTTGACCATCCAAAATATGCCCATGTGCGGTGTGAACATTGTCACACATAATGATGAAATGGACGAAGGATACCGCCGTGTTTTGGTAAAAGCATTTCGAGAAATCAATGGTTATAACGGGCTCAATATCCAGAATGATGGATTTGCGGTGTGGGGTTTCAACGTCAAAGGAGCACATCGTTCGGTGGTGATAGACTCGCTGTATGCCCTGCAAGACAATGAACCTTGGGGCGACGCGCCGATTGAAAAATCGTTTTATACCTTCACGTTTGAGAACCAAGTAGATCCGCAAGTTCATAAGCGAAAAGATACACTCTACATTAAAAACTTGTATGCCAAATACCCTTGTTCGTTGATTTTATACACCCAGGCAGTCAATAACGTACTGATTGACAACTACGTAATGGATGGTGTTCTTAGAAAGCCTGCGGTGGCCGATGAGAAAGCATACCCAACCATGCTACGAAAAAACTTGTCGTGGGTTGGTTCCAAACATACGTGGACATCGTTTAAAAGCCCGAAGAGTAGTTTTCGAGTCAAAAAATTGCGGATTCAGGACACCAATAAAGTGTTTATGAGCGAATCTTCCATCAGCGACATAACAGGTTTATGGCTCAACAAAGGCATTACGGGAGCCATATTTGATTCCGTAGAAACGGATGTTCGGATCAAACTCCACGGCGATGGCTATTACTTTGGCTTTCCCAATGTACCCGATGGTCGGCACCGAGTGGGGACGTTCATTAGTCATATTCCTGCCAAACGTAATTATGTACAGCCGTTGAGTGCCGATTTGACGATTGATAAATTACACATTGGAAATGGCTCAGGGGTAATTTTTGCGATGGGAAATGCTAAAATAGGAAGTATTACGCAAGACAACGATAGCCGTGGAATTTTTGAAAGTCGAGAAAATAGGTTTAAAAATACCGATATGTTGTACAATGGGTTTATTGTTGATAAGTGCCAAGCGACGGATATTCTGTGGCGTTTTAATTGGTTCGTTAACCAAAAACAATTGACGGACGAAGCGACCGTTCAGGCGGGAGAACGGTATGAGTTTAAGAATTTTACGGGCAACAATTACCTAGAATCACACACGACATTTACGGCTGCCAACGAAACTTCATCGTACGTAACTGCGTACCGCTACGATGGCGATGCGACGATTCAGCGCAACGTAGAGCAGTTTCTACAGTTTGTTGAATTTAATTGGACCAACGTCAAAATGAAATTGATTGATGGGGCGCCTAGCAATTTTGCACGGCGTTTTATGCCCACCAAATACACCGAAAAACCACTGCTTCTGAACCTGTCTCGTAAGCCTAGACCTGTGAAAGGCTGGAAGATGGATTGGAAAACCAGCGTGTTTACGCAATGCGTTATTGAATAACTGCCCATAAAAAAAGCTCCAATCGCCAAAACGATTGGAGCTTTTTAACAACTTCCCGAAAGTTGAAAACTTTCGGGAAGTTTGCCAGATTCCTAGTTAGGATAACCTGGGTTTTGTGGTTTCAAGTTAGGGTTGTTAAGCATTTCTTGCTTTCCTAACGGCAACAACAAGTGTTTTTCTTGCAAAGCTTGGTTCGAGCTTAGGTTTACGTGACCAACGAAGTTGTCGAAACCGTTTGTCTTCTCGTTATATACTTTACGAAGACGTACCATGTCAAACCATGTGATTTGCTCATAGCACAACTCGTGCCAACGCTCTCTCCAAACCGCCTCGCGGAAAGTAGTTTGCGTATAAGTACCAAGTGCAGGAGTCGTAAGTTGGGCACGATCTCTGATGCGTTTGAAGGCATCGTAAGCCGCTTGTGTAGGCGCTCCTAGTTCGTTTTGAGCCTCAGCAAAAATCAACAATACTTCGGCGTAGCGGATTTGAGGCACGTTCAAGTTGTTTTGACGAGTACCTGCTGTACCAGAAGTTCCGTTTGCTGTCCGGTTGAAGTGCTTGAAGATATAAGGGGCACCTAAGTCGAAACGAGCACCGTTTCCGTTGGTAAAATACGTAGTGTAGAAATACCCGTCTTGGTCTTTGGCACGCAAGTCACCTGCTTCATACGACTTGTAGAAGAACGAAGTAGGTACCGTACTTCCCGTTCCTGATGGACCGTTGTAGGTTACAGGTTTGAAGTTGGGGAACATATTGTCCATTGGGTTACCAGCTACCGACGTGTTGTATTGAAGCATGAAAAGGTGCTCAATACGGTTCTTTGTGCTTTCCTTGTGAACGTCCTCGTAGGTAGTGAAGAGGTTAATCGTTCCAGGGTTTGCATTGGCGTAAGTGATTACTTCCAACGCTTTGTCTGCCGCTAGTTTATAGTGAGACGCACCTTTGCTAAGTGGGAAGCCAGCCATTGTTAGATATACGCGAGACAACTGTGCTTTTACCGCCGCCAAGTTAGCGCGTCCGCTGGCATCCATCCAAGCCAAACCAGCACCTTCTGCTGCTACAAGGTCATCTACAATAAGCTTGTAAATTTCTTCTTGTGGTGCACGGCCTGGTTGGAAATCTTCCGAGCTTGCTGTTTGAGGTTTTGTTACCAATGGAATATCACCCCACAAACGTACCGCCGTGAAGTAAGCAGTCGCTCTCAAGAAGCGAGCTTCTCCCAATACCTTCTTTTTCTGCGCATCTGGCATCGTCGTGATACCAGGTACTTTATCAATTACTTGGTTAGCTTGCGCAATTACTTTGTACAAACCATTCCAATAGTTGACAACGTGCGCAGTGTTTCCGTCGTGAACCAACCCGTAAAGGTTGTTCAAGTCAGAGTTTTGCGCCGTTTCGGTAGTTGAAGTTCCCGTAAGAGCTTCCAACAATTGCCAGTTTGACGAGAAGATACCCGCACCATCGCCCATGAAACGCAAGTCAGCATAGACAGAGGCCAAAGCCGCTTCTGCGTGGTCTGGAATGGTATAGAAGTTATCGGGAGTAAGGTTTGAAGGGGCTTGTTCGCTCAAGAAATCCGAACAGCTCGAAGGCCCGATGAGAACGGCTCCGATAAGTGCGGCTTTTCCTAGGTTCTTTATAATGTTTAGTTGCATGATAATGTTCAATTTAAGTGAAAGAGTGTGAATTAGAAACCAACCTGAATACCCAACATGTAAGTAGTAGGTTTAGGGTAGTTGTGCCAAATCATCCCTTGTGAGAAAGCACTGTTACCGTCTCCTTGGTTGGTTGGCGTAACTTCTGGGTCACCAACAATCTTGTCTTTCAATGCCAAGAAGAAGTTTTGGGTAGTAGCATACACTCTTAGACGGCTCAACTTCAATTTGCTTGTTACGTGGCTAGGAACTGTGTAGCCCAACAAGAGGTTTCTACCACGAAGGAACGAACCATCTTTGATCCACCATGAGTCAACGTTAGTTACGTAACCTGCACGTGTGTCACGGATTTCAGCAATCATTGAGTTTTGGTTTTGTGGAGTCCATGCGCCCAATACCGAAGTATAGCTGTTTGCCAATGCCTGACGGTCTTCACTTGCGTGAAGGTTCATCATCATAACGTCGTTACCGTACGAGAATTGAAGTTCAAGGGTAAGGTCGAAGTTATTGTAACGGAATGTGTTTGTCATTGCACCCCATGATTTAGGGCTACCATTTCCGATGATGCTACGGTCAGCGTCAGTAATGGCTTTGTCACCGTTTACGTCAAGGTACTTGATGTCACCAGGAAGAATTGTCAAACCGTTACGGTAGCTAGTGTATTTAGCCGCTTCTTCGCGCTCAGACTCGCTCCATACGCCCAAACGAGTAAGTCCCCAGAACGAACCTACTGGCTCGCCAATACGGATGACGTTGGTTGGGTTGGTAAAGTTAGGACCACCTACGTTGAAGATGTCAGAAGGCGTTGCCAACGAAAGTACTTTGTTACGGTTAAATGAAATGTTGAAAGTTGTATTCCACTGGAATCCACCACGGTCGATGTTTACAGTGTTGATACCAAGTTCAAATCCTTTGTTTTGCATCGAACCAACGTTTTTACGGATAGTTCCGTAACCGCTTGTACGTGGTACTGGAGCATCCAAAAGCATGTCAGTTGTCTTACGATAGTAGTAGTCAGCTTCGATTGATACTTTTCCTTTGAAAAGAGAAATCTCTGCACCTACGTCAGCTTGAGCTGTTTTTTCCCAACGCAAGTCTGGGTTTGCCAAACGAGAAATACCTGTACCCGACACACGTGAGTCGTTATAGATAGTAGCATAGTTAGAGCTCAAAAGAGACAAAGAAGAGTAAGCTGGGATTTCTGAGTTACCTGTCAAACCGAAGCTAGTACGTAATTTCAAATTAGAAATAAACGAGTTGTTTTTCAAGAACTCTTCTTCAGACACACGCCATGCCAACGCTCCTGATGGGAAGAAGGCAAATTTGTGGTTTTCCCCGAATTTCGACGAACCGTCGGCACGTCCAGTCACTGTTACCAAGTATTTGTTGGCCAATGAGTAGTTGATACGTCCAAAGTATGAGTTAAACGCAAAACGAGACGCTCCTGAGCCTACGCCTGGGTTGGTCGCACCCGCACCCAAGTTATTAAATTCAAAATAATCGGTTGCGAAGTTGTTGATGCTGGCACTCATAGAGAAGAGGTTCGTTTCTTGCCACGAAATCCCCAAAAGGGCTGTCAACGAGTGCTTGTCACCAAACTGTTTGTTGTACGTCAAGTAGTTTTCCAACGACCAGAAGCTCTCTTTACGGTTGCTAGTAGAGGCGTTACCGTTACCACCGATGTTGAGCGTACGCGTTTGTGACTGGTTGTTTTCTTGTGTTTGTACGTTGACACCAAATACCGTACGCATTTCAAGACCTTTAGCAAGGTTGATGTTTGAGTACATGCTTCCTACCGTAGTTTGGGTATTTAGGATATACTTACGACCCATCAAACGGTGCAACGAACTCATGGTTCCTTCGGCGTATGGATAATCGCGGTTGTTGGCATAGGTTCCGTCAGCGTATTTAGTAGGCATGAACGGGAAGTCTTCCACAATCTGACGAGCTACGGCATCACCTTGATCGACAATGTTTTCGCTTTGGTTATTGTAGCTCAATGTACCCCCAACTTTCAACCATTTTTTGATTTGATCGTCGATGGTAAAACGTCCAGAATAACGCTTCATGTACGAAGTTTTGAGGAGCCCTTGGTCGTCGCGGTAGCCCAATGAGAATGAGTACTGCGTGCGCTCGTTACCACCGCTGAAACCCAACTGATGGTTTTGAGAAAGGCTATTTTGTGACGTTTCTTTGAACCAATCGGTATCGTAAAGTGGGTTACCGTTGCTGTCAAAGATACGTGGGTCAGTGCGGCGGAGTTTAGGGTTTAAGTACGCCCATTTACCCGCTGCCCAACCTGTTGGGTCATACTTAGCCATGTTTGCCCATGCCAAATCTTCAACGGCAAGGTATTCTTTGGCGTTGAGTACTTGCGGACGGTTTGGCCCGATGGTATTTACGCTGAAATCGGCATTGTAGGTAACAGTACCTTCACCTGCTTTTCCTTTTTTGGTAGTTACCAAGATAACCCCGTTGGCGCCACGTGCCCCGTAAATCGCCGTAGAAGAAGCATCTTTCAATACTTCTACCGACACGATGTCGTTCGGGTTGATGTAGTCAATCGCTGAGCTAAATTGGTTTTGGTTTCCTTGTGGAAGCATCACCCCGTCCACTACATAAAGTGGGTTGTTTGACGAGTTGATAGAGCTAAAACCACGAACACGAATCGTAGTACGACCACCTGGGCGACCAGAGTTAGTGTTTACTTGTACCCCTGGCATACGTCCCGAAAGGGCTTGAGTCAACGAAGGCGCAGGACGCTCCATGAGTTGCTCGGCTTTTACCGAACCTACGGCACCTGTTAAGTCAGATTTCTTCAACGTACCGTAACCGATAACGACGATTTCTTCAAGTACTTTGCTGTCCACTTTCATGGTCAGGTTAAGCACGTTTTGGTTGCCCACTAGTACCTCTTGTGGCTCATAACCAACAAAAGAGAGCACCAATGTTGCTTTTTCAGGTACATCAAGACGGAACTGACCGTTTGCGTCAGTTACAGTTCCTTTTTGAGTTCCTTTAATGACGATACTAACCCCTGGAAGAGGACTGTTGGTTTCATCCACAATTTTACCTGTGATGGCCTTGTCCACAGCAGTGGCTTCAACAAGAATGGCGTGATTCCGCGTTGGCACTCCTGCTACAGGAGCTGCATAAGCGAAATGGAGGCAGGAGAGAGATAATAGGAGGGGCGCCGAAGAATTTCGTGCCATCCTAACCACCCGCCGGTGTGGTTGTAGTTTTCTTTTCATACAAGTTAGAATTCTGTGCTGGTGTGAGCAGCGTTTAGGGTGGAAAATAGGTTAAAGATATAAACTATCACCTCATACAAGGGACAAAACTAGGCAAACTACTCTATTGTTTTATAAAAAAAGTGTTAATAGATATAGGTATAATTTAATAATTTTATTAACTGTATGTCTTTTTATTTCCCCCCTACTTTGCCTATTTTAAAATTTTATGGTTTAATAGATATGAGGGTGTTTTGGTATAAATAGTATAAGAAAAGAAGCTAATGGGTTAAGAAAGTACATTGATATACCTTATTTTGATAGTGTTTTGAGTGTATTGGTTCTGTATTGCTCAAAAGGCAACAAGCAAAGTCTAGTGCTGGGTGTAATATTCTGAATTTTATTCGTCAAATTATGTCTTTTAGTGAGTAAAATTAGATAGCATTTTTTGCAAAAAAAGGTTGCATATTTTGCAAAGTGTAAGGGTGGATTGATTAATTAGTAGTTAAAGTATAGAATATTGTACAAAATGAAGCTAAGGCAGGTGAAATAGGAAGTAGAAGAGATTTATAAGAGAGTAAATTTTGCTAAAATTGAAAATAGCACTAAATAATATATGTCTTATAATTGGAGTTTGTGTAGAATAATAACCTATTCAAAAAATACTGTTATATTGATTTTTAATGAAAAATTAGAGGAAAAGCCAGTAGTCATTTATCGTTTTTAACTAAACACAGGTTTTATATGAGGGTGAGGTTTGTCTTGTTGGTGGTTTTAATGGCATTTTTGAGGGTGGAACTAAAAGCCCAAGTGTCGATAGTGAAAATTCAATTAGAAACGCCCGAAAAAAATGGCAGAATGGTGAGTCTTCCTAATAGCCAAGGGGTTCAGAGAATTGTTGTGGTACAGGAAGGGAAAACGGCCGTTGTCCTCCGAACAGTGGATTCGACGGGGTATTTAGTAACGTATCAGTTTCAACAGATGAAGAAGGCTAGTTTGGTGTTCATCAGTTATTTTAAAAGTGAAACGACTCTAACAATGCAAAATATATTTCTGACCCCTAATGATACACTTGTATGTTTGGAAAGAAAAGGGCGGTTGGTTTTTGAAGGCAAAGGGTCAACGGTTGTGATCAATCGTTTTCTGCAAAAATACCAACTGTTGGAGCGGGATTCGTTGCAGCGGCGGCCATTGATGCGGAATGTTTCGGAAGAAATATACAGGAACCTTATGCGAGATATTGCCGACCGACAGTGGGCGGAGTATCAGGGCCTCCAACGTAGTATAGGCGAGGCTCAAAATGCGTTTGTTCAAGCAGCTATCGAAAGCCAGTATTATCATCGAGCCGCTTTTTACAATGCAACCAAAGATTGGACAGACGATATGTTTGATGACTTGCAAAGCATACGACAAGTGGAGAGTAGTCCCAAAAAATACAGAGAAGGTCTCTCTCCACGATTGAAATTATACATTGTTCCGCATGAAGATGCGTGGATGTCGCCCAACTACCGAAGCGCACTGTTGTCATTTTTGGGAGAAAAGTATGTGGTAGATGAACTTGCGCCTAAAGAGCCCTCAAAAATGATGGATTTTTATAATGATGCAGACAAAGCCCTCGCTAACTTACCCAAGACGCGGGAGGAAATTCTGAATTTGGCTTTAGCAGAAAAAGGTTTTTGGACATCGGAGTCAGAAAAAAGGCCTTTCATTGAACGTTTTGAGCGAGACTTTCCGCAGTCAAACCATTTGCCCAGTATTAAAATGCGGTATTGGAAGAATATACGAATGGTAGTAGGAACTCAAATTCCTTCGTTACCTGTCTTTGAACAAGACAGCACATCGACGACGCTTCAACGTCTTGTTGGGAAGAAAACCCTTTTACTACTTTGGAATACGTGGGAAGATAGCTGCCAAGCGGCACTTGCTGCATTCGGAACGTTAGGGCAAAAAATAAAACAAACAAATGTTCAGTTGGCTACGCTTTGCTCCAAAAATCGTTTTGAAAGTTGGAAAGATGCTTTGCGTAGCTATCCAATCAATAAGGCCAGTGAACATCATTTTTATGCTGATTATCTACTAGGAGATGTGCTAGAGGCAGTTTTTATGACTAAACGCCCATTGATGGTTCTACTGGATAAAGAAGGGAGATACTTGGATGCTGGAAGCCCCTTTGATGGTCAAAAAATAAGCCGATGGCTGAAAGAGTAATTGACTTACCAAGTTTTCAAATACTTGGTAAGTCGGTTACGCTAGGTTATAATTTCTTCAAAAAGAAGGCCGCAATGGCTTTGTTGACGTTGACCTGATTTTGGTGTTTCATAAAATGGTGGGTATCATCGACAATCACCAGGGTTTCGTGGTAAATGTCTTTGTCTTCTAATCGGCGAACAAGGTCGGTGCTCTGGCTAAAGCGTACATTGCGGTCGTCGTCGCCGTGAATGATAAGTACGGGCGATTTCCACGTATCCATATAAGCAATGGGTGATGATTTCCACGCCACTTCGAGGGCATATTGGGCGTCGGGCGCGCGGTCGTATTGGTCGGGAAGTACTAGGTTACGCGTACGCTCAATGGTGCGGTCATGTACGCCGTGGACATCCACGCCCGCGGCAAAAAGCTGTGAATCTTTACCCAACGCCATTGCGGTCAGAAATCCACCGTACGAGCCACCATACACCCCAATTCGCTTAGAATCGACTTGGCTTTGTTTCGCAAGCCATTCGCCAGCGGTCTTGATGTCAGTGTATTCCGAAGCACCATAACCGCCTCCATTTTTGGGGTTATGAAACTCAAATCCGTACCCAATTCCCAAACGATAATTGACCGAAAGAACCACAAATCCCAAACTCGCCAAGTACTGATTCATGGCGTAGGCATTGGCATAGTAGTCGGAATAGTGCCAACCAAGCAGCATTTGGCGAGGTGGCCCGCCGTGAACATAAACAATGGCTGGTTTTTTGGAAGGCCCTCCTGCTTTTTCAAAAAGCTGTGCATGAACGGTAAAGCCATCGGGGGTTTTGAAGGTAACTTGTTTGGGCGTCACCAATGCCGAAGCTGGATATTGAGCAGGAAGTTTATCGGCCGCGAGGAGCTGAGGAGTGGCTGAGGGAGAGGTAGCAAGTACGTGGGGCATGGGGGGGCGTTGGGAAGTAGCGCCAATGAATGCTATCGCTGCGCCATCGCCAGTTAAAACAGGCGACCATTCCAAGCCTGAGCCTGGGGTAACGACTTGCATATCGGCGCGGTCAACGGATACTTTTACCACGTGGCGGCGGTCGATGTCGAGCGGGTCAGTACCTGCATTGGCCGTAAATAACAGCGTTTTTTTGTCAGAACTCAGTTGAATGTGTTCACACATAAAATTGCCAGGAGTGAGTAAAAGGGGCGCACCTCCTGACTCGGCCAACGAGTACAAATGTGGCCAACCGTCGTGGTACGATAAAAAAACAATGCGGTTTGCCGCCCAGTGCAAATTGGTAGTACCGTGGGTGGTGGGAAAGGTACCGTTCAGGCGCTTGGGCGATGTCCAGAGGGGCGTAGCTTTTCCCGTAGTTAAGTCAAAGGTAAGAATCGACCACAGATTCGGGCGGCGGGCCAAAATAGAATCTGGTTTTCCTCCTGAACCATTGGTGCGAACAAAGGCCAATTTCTGTCCGTCGGGCGACCAGCGTGGCGATTGGTCACGCTTGAATTGCGGGTCAATCCACCGAATAGGCGTTTGGGCATCGGTATAGACACCAATAAACTGGTGATCGGTGCGGTTGGATTGGAAGGCTATGCGGCTACCGTCGGGCGACCAAACGGGCGAACTATTGGTGCCACGGGCCGTAAAAAGAACCGTGGCAGGAGCGGTGCCGTCGATGGGTACGGTGTAAATCTGCCCCCCTTTACTATAGGCTACTTTATCACTTTTGGGCGAAATGACGGGGTTTTCGCCTTCGCCTAGCGATTTGGGTTCCCCTCCCGAAAAAGGTATACTCCATACTTGGACTTTGGTAGGGACGGGATGAAAGCTAGGGTTGACGGGGAGGTCGTCGTTCCAGTTGGAACCGTGGTCGCCCCCGCGAACATAAATAACCCATTTCCCGTCGGGAGAAATTGCCACACTACTAAGTTCTTGCCCATCGTCTTGGAGATAATTAGTGAGACGGCGAGCGGTAAACGTTGGTCCTTCGGCGACGTAAATGTTGCGTTGACCTTGTTCGTTAAAGGCCCAAGCAATGCGAGCACCTGTGGCGGCAGCGGTGAGTTCGTTGGGAAACGGGTACGCTTTGAGGGCGTCCATGTCAAGTTGTTGGGCAAAAAGGGCCATCCAGCCACCCAAAATGAGGTGAATAAAGAGGGTGTAGAAAAATTTCATACGATTAGGTTTGCGATGTTTTCAAATGTACAAAATAAAGTAGTACCATCGGAGGTAAATTCAACCCTTTAGGAGGTAGTATGCGTAGCGGCTTTGCTGTATTTTAAAAATTAAGCCGTATTTTTCGGACTTATATGTCACCAAACTGATGAAAACGTTTCAAGTCATTTCTCCTGTCGATGGCTCGGTTTATTTAGAACGCGAGTACGTTACAGCTTCCCACATCGAAACAGTATTAACTACTGCCAAAGCTGCCCAAAAAGTATGGAAAGCCGTTCCTTTGTCGGAACGAATTGCCATTTGTGAACGAGCAGTTGCTTATTTTATCGAGCACGCCGACGCCATCGGTACTGAGCTAACGTGGCAGATGGGGCGCCCCATTGCTTACACGCCCAACGAAATCCGTCGAGGTTTTCAGGAGCGAGCGCGTTATATGATGCAAGCCGCTATAGGGGCTCTGTCTGACATATCGGTCTCTGAAAGAGACGGTTTTCAGCGTTTTATTCGCCGCGAAGCCCTCGGGACAGTCTTTGTTGTCGCTCCTTGGAACTACCCTTATTTGACCTCGGTCAATGTGGTTATTCCTGCTTTGTTGTCTGGAAATACCGTTATCCTGAAACATGCGCAACAAACACCCCTTTGCGCTGAGCGCTACGCCGAAGCCTTCAAAGCGGCGGGCTTGCCAGAAGGCGTGTTCCAATATATTCATACGACTCACGACTACGTAGCACGAATCATTGCCGATTCTCGCGTTGATTTTGTGGCGTTTACGGGTTCGGTATCGGGTGGGCATGCTGTGCAGCGAGCAGCGGCGGAGCGTTTTATTGGAACAGGGTTGGAGCTTGGTGGAAAAGATCCAGCCTACGTTCGAGCGGATGCTAACTTAGCGTTTGCGGTTGAGAATCTTGTGGACGGTGCTTTGTTCAATTCGGGGCAGTCATGCTGCGGAATTGAGCGTATTTACGTCCACGAAAAAGTCTATGATGAGTTTGTACACGGTGCGGTGGACTTGGTCAACAAATACATTTTAGGTAATCCGTTTGACGCAGGCACCCACCTTGGTCCGATGGTGCGTACGTCGGCGGCGGAGTTTGTGCGTGAGCAAATCCGCGAAGCGGTAAGCCAAGGTGCTGATGCACTGATTGATCCTTCGTTGTTTCCAAGCAATCAGGTGGGGACTCCTTATTTAGCACCTCAGTTGTTGGTCAATGTCAGTCACTCGATGCGTATTATGACGGAAGAAACGTTTGGCCCTGCCGTCGGAATTATGAAAGTAAGCAGCGATGAAGAGGCGATTGCGTTGATGAACGACAGTGACTACGGGCTTACGGCGTCGGTGTGGACGGGAGATGCGGATGCGGCACTTTTCATTGGCAATCAGATAGAAACAGGTACGTGGTTTATGAATCGTTGCGATTATCTCGACCCAGAATTGGCGTGGACAGGGGTGAAGGATTCGGGGCGTGGTTGTACTTTATCGGCCTTAGGTTACGAAGCGCTTACACGACCAAAGTCTTTCCATTTGCGCGTGGGAGGGTTTTAGTGGTAGGTAAATGAGCAGCAGCAGCATGCCACGAAAGTATAGCATCTTTAGCCCTGATTTTGAGTATATTGATATGAAAAAGTCAGGGCTGAAGCCTCGTTGGTATTCCTTTTTTAGCGACCCCAGTCTAAAGACATGGGGTTAAAAGAGGATTAGTGATAAAATGTCAAAAACAACTTCTATGAACCACGTTTTGAGAACAGAAAGAGATTATGACGTCGCTCTTCGTCGAATTGATCAAATTTTTGATGCAGCTCCAGGTACGCCAGAAGGTGACGAGGCTGAGTTACTTGTAGTTTTAATAAAAGATTATGAAAATAAATATCATCCCGTTCTACCTCCTGATCCAATTGAAGCAATAAAATTGACATTGGAAGAAAGAGGAATGAAAGCAAAAGATTTGGTAGGACTGATTGGTTCCAAAGGATATGTATCACAAATACTAAACCGAAAGAAACCACTAACGGCTGAAATAATGCGGATATTGAATCGACAATTAGGAATTCCTGCTGACATTTTACTTTCGTAGCCACAATAAGTCTTTATGAAACGACTTTTGTTACTTTTCTGGATAATTGTCTTGGCGGAAGTGGGGCAGGCTCAACAGCGCACCACCCTGTTTTTTGAAGGTTTAGGAACTGGGTTACTTACGTCGATTGGGGTTGACCAGTTGGTAAAAATCACCCCTTCTTACAAAATAGCCGTCAATGGAGCGCTTGGCTTTTTTCCACTCAATGGACGAAAAATGTATTCTGTTCCTGTTTCGGGGAGTTTATTGTTTGGAAGAGCATCTCATTTCTTTGAGCTGGGAATTGGAATGGCATATACGCAATTTAGACAGCATTGGAAAAACCCAATGATATTGTTGAATGATGCAGGCATGTATCCTACATCCGAGAAGTATCATGTGAATAAACTTGTAGAACGAGAACAGTATCTCTTCGTTACCACCCGTGTGGGGTATCGTTTTCAAAAGCCAGAAGGTGGATGGTTCTTTAAGGTTGGGATTACTCCATTAAGTTCTATTTTTTGGGAAGATAAAAGTATTTACAAGGGAGACAACCCATACCCTTCGATAACACATCGTAAAAGTTGGGGGAAAATCGACCGCACTTTTTTGCTGTTGGGTGGAGTGGGGGTAGGTTATACATTGAAATAAGTGATATACAAAGTGAAAAACACCATAAAAATCGGCCTTTTAGAGTGCGACCACGTTCGCGATGAATTTCGACACATTGCGGGAGACTATCGAAATATGTTCCCTGCTTTGTTTCTACCCCTTGCTCCCGAATGGGAGTTTACTTTTTATGACGTTTCCAACGGGCATTTTCCTGCATCAGTCGATGAGTGTGATGCGTACTTGAGCACAGGTTCTAAGTTTTCGGTCTATGACGACGAACCGTGGATTCATACCCTAAAGGCATTTGTAGCAGATTTGTATGCGCACCAAAAAATCTACGTAGGCGTTTGTTTTGGGCACCAACTTCTGGCGGAAGCATTGGGAGGGAAAGTACAAAAATCGTCGGTGGGTTGGTGCGTGGGTGTGCATCGGTTTACGGTTGACGGGTTACCTTTGGAGGAAAGTTATCCACAATGGATGCAGCCTTTTCAACAAAACGTCAATTTATTGATGATGTGCCAAGACCAAGTACAGGTGTTGCCTCCCGACGCGCAGGTACTTGCTACTGCTGCCGACTGCCCAGTGGCGATGTTTCAAGTAGGCCAACGGATGCTCGGAGTGCAAGCACATCCCGAATTTACGGTTCCTTACGAAGAAGCGTTGATGCGGTCGCGGGTAGAGCGAATTGGCGAAACCAAGACCCAACAAGGAATAGAAAGCTTATCCCAGCCCTTAGATAGTGCCTTGGTGGCGCGTTGGATTGTTGAGTTTGTGGCGTCAAGGTTGTAAAAAAAGCGCGAAAGCGCGTTATTTGCCGCTTTAATTTGTCATAACACCCCACTACATGGTTTTTGCGCAATTTCAAGTCAGCGAGCTGGCAGAGTTTCTCAAGTACGGTATTTCAGGATTGAGCGCGATTGCGTTTATTTTATCGTTTTTTTTGCTCAATCGTGAAAGTAGCCGTCCTAAGCCACGCCCCGAAATGCTGCGTTCGATTCGGATGTTTATGGGGCTGACGTTGGTGCTGGGGCTGGTGTCGGGCGTTGCGGCCATTATGAACCCCGAAAGCTCACCCAAACCAGAAAAAACAAAAACGACGACAACACCGACGAAAAAAGCCTCATTGATTAGTAAAATTACGAGTCCGCGCAAAGAGTGGGTCGTTGAGGTTTTTTATGATGCAGGAGCGAAACCATTGGCCGATCAACTGGCTGAGGAGTTGGCCGCTTATAAAGAATATGAGGTGAAAACAACGCAGTTGTCGTCATCACGAAAAAAAGAATTAAAAATAACCCGTAGTCAAATTCGTTACGAACTCGTTGAAAAAGAGACGGCTACGCAGTTGCAAAAACGTTTGGTTAAAATACTTCCCCAAGACGTAAGCCTCAGTCTAAAACAGATTACTTCATCGTCGCCCGATTATTTAAGCATCTTTGTATGCGATTAATGCGTAGAGAACGTTAAAAAGACCAACCGTTTGACTTTGTAGAAAAAAAGGTTGTTTGATTCGTAAAACTTTTAATTTTTAATACACCCATGATGAAAAAAACGCTCCTTACTGCGTCGCTCGTCGCTTGTGCTGCTGCTGCTTTTGCACAAGGTTATCCAAGTACTCCTCCTGCGGTTTCGCCCATGCCTATGAAACCCGAAATGACCGAAATTTGGGAGCCCGAAGTAGCGACTGTTACTCCAGCTAAAAACCTTGGCGAAGCACCTTCGGATGCTATCATCCTTTTTAATGGTAAAGACTTATCTCAGTGGGTTTCTGCCAAAGATGGTGGCCCTGCCCCTTGGAAAATTGTCAACGGCGATTACCTCGAAGTAGTGCCTAAAAGTGGTGACATCAAAACCAAAATGAAATTTGGTGATTGCCAGTTACACCTTGAGTTTAGCGCGCCTGATAAAGTAGAAGGCGTTGGACAAGGCCGTGGTAACAGTGGGGTTTTCTTCCAAGACCGTTATGAGCTGCAAATTTTGGATTCGTACCAAAACCGTACCTACCGTAACGGACAAGCAGGAAGTATTTACAAAGACCACGCGCCGCTTGTAAATCCAATGCGTAGCCCGTCGGAGTGGAACGTATATGATGTGGTATATACAGCACCGCGTTTCAAGCCAGATGGCCGTTTGGATTCACCTGCTCGTATCACCGTATTTTTGAATGGTGTGTTAGTACAAAATAATACCACCATCAACGGTTTGACGCTTTACATTGGCCTTCACCACTACCCAGAGGCGCATGGTGAAGATGTGATTCACCTCCAAGATCACAATAACGCGACTCAGTTCCGTAATATCTGGATTCGCAGACTGTAATCGTTACAAAAAAATACCTATGCAGCCCCGAAAAACGCATTTTTCGGGGCTGTCTTGTTTCATAACCTATCAATTTTAACCAACGATCATGATGAAAAAAATGCAGAGTATTGTGCTTTTGTTGTGGGCACTAACTAGCCAAGCCCAACAAGCGGAATATTGGCTTACAAAGGCAGATAAATCGGTTCTTTTTCAAAAACAACCCGAGAAGTTGTCGTTTGTTACGACGACTAACACGCTTCCCAGTATTTACGTTGACGACACCAAGACGTTTCAACAAATGGACGGTTTTGGCTATACGCTTACGGGAGGGAGTGCTCAGTTGCTGGCGGCGATGAAGCCTACTGAGCGTGCAAAATTGTTGAAAGAAATTTTTGCCACGGATCAAAACAACATTGGCGTGAGCTACTTACGCATTAGCATTGGAGCATCCGACCTGAGCGATCATGTGTTTACGTACAACGATTTACCCGCGGGCCAAACCGACCTCACACTGGCAAAGTTTACGTTGGCAGAAGAAAAAAAGGAACTGATTCCTGTGTTGAAAGAAATACTTGCAATAGCACCCTCGCTCAAAATTTTTGGCTCACCTTGGACGCCGCCCGCCTGGATGAAAACCAACGCGGCCTCGAAAGGAGGAAGTTTGAAGCCTGAATTTTACGATGTGTATGCCCGCTATTTGGTGAAGTATATTCAAGAAATGCAAAAAGAGGGGATTCGGATAGACGCAATGACGGTGCAAAATGAACCCCTCCACCCAGGCAACAATCCAAGCCTATTGATGCCGCAAGACGAACAAGCGGCATTCATTAAAAAGAGCCTTGGGCCAGTGTTTAGGAAGGCTAAAATTGCTACAAAAATCTTGATTTATGACCACAACGCCGACCGCCCTGATTATCCCATCAGCATTTTAAACGACCCAGAAGCGCGTCAGTACATCGATGGTTCGGCGTTTCATTTGTACGGTGGAAGCGTTGAAAGTTTACGGGATGTACACGAAGCCCACCCTGATAAAAACCTGTATTTCACAGAACAATGGATAGGTGCACCTGCCAATTTTGGAGGTGACTTGATGTGGCACCTTAAAAATTTGGTCATTGGCGCTCCTCGCAATTGGTGTAAGACGGTCTTAGAGTGGAATTTAGCGGCCGACCCACAGCAAAAACCTTATACCGAAGGTGGATGTACCGCTTGTTTGGGCGCCCTTACTATTGGCGAAACGATTGTTCGTAATCCAGCTTACTATATCATTGCGCACGCATCAAAATTTGTCCGACCCAATTCTGTGCGTATAGCATCAAACGTCACAATGAGCCTATCAAATGTCGCATTTAAGACACCAGATGGCAAAACGGTACTCATTGTTATCAATGAAAGTGATAAACCAATGACGTTTAATATTCGTCATAAAAACAAGCAAACAATGCCTACTTTGGAAGGTAAATCAGTTGCTACGTTTGTTTGGTAAATAATTAATAACTAATAACGGTGTGTGTAAGAGGAACGCTTAAAAGTGATTAGCTGGCGTATTGGAGCTGGTACTTTTTAGGCGTCATACCAAAGTGTTTTTGAAACATTTTGTTAAACTTGATGGCCGAATTACTACCATAGCCGACCATTTTGGCCACTTCATTGCACTTGAGCCCTTTACGGAGAAGTTTGCTGGCGTACTCCATGCGTTTTTCAAGGTAAAGTTGATAAAACCCTTTGCCGTAGATTTTCTTAAAAAGACTGCGGAATTGACTGGTCGCTATTTCTAACTGTGAAGCAATCTCCGTTTCCGCAGGGACGTTTTGGGTATGTTTTCGTTGAATATAATAGTCGTAAGCCCACTCAATTTTTTCACGTGTACTTAGGTGAGAAGATGGGATGGCGGATACTGATTCTTCCTTTGGTACATAACTAGCGGATGGAAATACAGAAGCTCCTCCTTTAAGGGACGACGAAAGTACAGGATGATAGACTAACTCAAACGAAATTTGTTTGGACAACAAGAATGAAAGAAGGGTCTGGGTGTCTTGTTGCTCAATCTGTAAACACACGGTTAAATCCTGATTTTTAGGAAGCTCATGGGCTGATGTGATAGGATGAGAGTTCATGGTTTTCAAAGTTTGGTGAAAAATAAGGCATAATCTATAATAGGTAGATGGATGACGTGGATTAGTATCTTTGGTCACATGAAACCAAAACTTTTTTTTACTATTTGTAAAAAATCTGATCTTGACATACCAAAAGAAATATGCCTATTATCTTGTCGTCCAATTAGATTTGAGGATATAAAAAACAAAAAGTCCCCAACAGGAAAATTCCGTTGGGGACTGAATAAGAGGGGGATAGTATAATTGAAGACAGGCAAGTTTATTTTTTTGACCCTCGTTTAATGGCCTGTAGCAGCGAGAACTCATCGTTGGTATCGCACGAAATTTCCCAAATCATGACACCACCGCATCCTCGGTCTTTGGCCAGCTTGGTTTTAAGTTCAATCGTATGAATACCGTTATAAAAAGCGCCTTTCCAGTAGTCATCGTAAGGACTTGCGCCGTCTTTTAACAAACCTTTGTAGTCGGGGCCATAATTTCCCATTCCTTTTTTAGAATAAAATGGTAGTCCCAGAATGGCTTTTTGGGCGGAAACTCCGCGTTCTTTTGTCCAATAATCTAAGCTTTTAACGGCCAAAGAATAAGGAGAATGGGCACGGATGTAGTTGGGGCCGTAGTCGTCGTCGTAAGCCATCACGTTGACCCAATCCATTTTATCAAGGGCTTCTTTTTTCATTCCATAGCCTTTTTTGCCGTATGAAATCACCGCCGCCGTCAGTTTTTTACCTTGAGCGTGGAGTGAATCACCGAGTTCGCTCATGAGGGCTACGTAATGGTCGGCTGAGGGGGAGTCTTCGTCGGGGTATTCCCAGTCTAAATCCACGCCATCTACTTTATAAGTACGAACAAATTTCATGACGTGCTGAACAAACGTATGACGACCTTCGGCGCGTTCGGCCATTTTGTGAAAGCGGGTATCATCGCCACCGCCGTCGCCAATACCCCAACCACCGATGGAGATAAACACTTGGATGTTGTGTTTGTGCAAATACCGTACTAAGCTGTGAAGTGCCTCGGGATTTCGGAGTGGTTCGAGGGAATCGCCCGTTTTGGCAGGAATTGCAAACGAAAAATTGACGTGGGTCAGAACATCCACGGGAATTTGTTCAGCAGGGATGTTGGGGACGTAATAGCCAATAACTTTAAAATCATTTGATTTTTTTTGAGCAAAAACGCCCAAACTTAGCGCTACCAAAGCGCTCGAAATAAAGGGTTTGATGTTCATAGAAACGGGATTTGTGAGAGGATAGTTGAAGATGAAATGGGTTTATACGCTCAAATTTAGCCTTTTTGGACGGAATTGGCTATTTCTTTCCTATTTCAATTGCATCGTCAACGTTTGTCCTTCTTTAAGCTGATGGTTTGCTTCAAAAGTTTTGGTTAGTTTACCAATTGAAAACTTTTCTAACGCAACGTCTCCGTTTAAACTGGAGAGTTTGATGCTAAAGCCATTTCCCATTTTTTTGCACTGAACGGTTCCGTAGGCATACCCATTTGACCAAAAGAAGGTCCCTTCTTGAGAATGAAAAGCCATCGTTTTTTTTACTCCCGAATACTGAAACCCTGAAAGAGCTAATACGGCCCCCCAGCTTGTCATGGCTCGTGCGTAGTGGTGACCACATTCGGCTTCATCAAAAGGGCTACGCTTAGCTCCGTCGTAACGGTCCCGTATATTTTTGATGCAGAGCAAACCCGACTCAGTCTGACCTTCGTAGAGCATTCCGATGGCAGCCGTATATTCAAATCCTGTCATGACTTCTGAAAAATAGGGAAATGGGATTTGCGGACGCTCACCACGCGGATAACTCGCCATCAACAAGGCGGCCTCGTCACCCAAGGCGTACGAACGCATATTGTTAAAATGATTCAGCATACTGGAGCGATAATTGTATTTGAGGATGCTTTGAAGCGTTTTTTGAGCATTTTCGGGCTTTATCAGATACCCAAGCCCATAGACGTGAGCCATGTATTGCCCAATGAGCTGGTCAACCAAACAGCCTTTCCCTAATTGATAGGGTGGGTCTTGGGTGTAAGCGCGGCCGCTGGCTACAGTTGCCATCAAGATTTGGTCTTTATGAGCTGCTGTCTGAACGATTTGTTCGTAATATTCTCCATTGAATAGACGTTCATCGGCAAACTTTTTTCCTCGTTCAAAAAGCTGCCGACATTCTGCGGCAAACATAGGTTCGTTCATCGCATTAGCCATTTCTTCCATCGCACGTAAGGCTCCCAAGTACCAAATTTGCATTTGAGGATTAGGACCATAATATTCTACGTCCATCGTATTGTGTTGACACCCTTCCATGACGCCATCTTTGTCGCCGTCCCAACCTCCTTTAAGCCACGCAAATTGTAAGCTGCGTTTAACTGCGGGATAAAATTGTCGGAGAAATGACGTGTCGCCAGATAGCTGCCAATCGCGATAGAAGCGCATGATGGTGCCCATCTGCCCATCGGCGGCGGCGGCTTTGTAGCGTTGGGCGTTGGTGGCTAGTGGTAACCCCACCCGAAAACTCATAAAACCAGTTTCATCGAGGGCGGGTCCAAACTCCGTTTTGCGCATAGTTTGGGCCAACTGGCCAAATAAAAACCCCGTTGCCTGTTCGTAATTCCATACGTGAGTGCAGGAGCCCTGACACGAGCCGTAGTTGTCCATGCAGCCTTCCCAGCCCATCATGGTGCCATCTTTGATTCGGAAAACAGTTTGTGAACGTAGCGTGCTGAGGTTGAAGAGAGCGGCTTCTTTCACTACCTCAGGTAGCTTGCTTTGCATAAAAGCCCTGACAAACTCAACGGTTTTTTGCTCCAGTTGGGGTAATCGTTCGGCGGCTTTTTGGGCTACGTCCCAAGCGTCGGTGTATTGGGTAGCATAGTAGTTGCCTATATTCTCAGACGACCAAGCAAAGCGGTTGGGAAAATGCCAAGTAATGTAAAATGTATAAACACGGCTTTGATTAGCAGGGATTTGCATCTTTACTGCTAGTGATGCCTGAGGGTCATTATCTACCAGTTTTTCCTTGTCAGTGAGTTCGCCATCAGCACTGAAATCATCCCAAAAATCCAGCAGGGCGTTTTCCCAGTCGTTGCTTCTGGACGAGCGTCGGTACGTGACTCCTGTTTGAGCGGGAGTTACCAGTGCCATTGTGCCCCATTGTTCTGCTGTTTTCTTGACGCTGTCGGAGTACATGAAAATTCCTTGCACTTGACCTGACGTACGGAAGCTATTTTGGTTGTTTTTGGCGCCAATCGGAATCAAATCACCTTTCCAATCCATCCGTGTTTTTGAGCCATCATTACCAATAAAATTACGCATTAAACCACATACCGATACCGTAATGGGCTGATTCGTGGTGTTTTTTACTTCGTATTTTAGTACGGCTAACGGCATTCCGCTGGCATCGGCATCGGTAGGAATCAAAGGGTTAAATGCTTTGAGCCGAACGCTGACGGGGAGGTTAGGGTCAGATAGATTGACTTGACCAAAAGGGTAAGTAGCATCAAACGAAGCGTTACGAAAACGCGGAATACCGTGGTTATCCACTGGGCGCCCCTCTTTGTCCTGATAATCGACGGGGTCGAGTGGACCCATTAGCCCTTTGGTATGCGTTTTACCGTTGGTTTCTCTAATAAAAATAGAAAAAAAAGGCACTCCATTTCCCATCTGCCCCCCACTAAATCCTTTGGCGGGTCGATTCATAATTTCCCAATCTCGGAGTTCGCCTTTGCCCGAAAGAGACACCGTTCCTGTGCCAATACCTCCGAGGGGAAGAGCGATTCGGTACAGGTGATTTTGGTCATAATGCTTCAAAATAGGTACATCTTGTGCGCATACTTGTGGAATAAAACTCCCCAAGAAAGCAATCAGAAAATAAGATTTCATTAGTGAAATGGGGGGATAAAATGTTACTTCTTCAACAACTCCTGCTCTAAGCGTTTGCCTGCTTCTTCATAGCCCGCCGCATTGGGATGAAGCCCGTCGGAGAAAAGGCTTTCATTGATTTTTCCATCTTTTTGTAAAAACACTTTACCAATGTCCGAAAAACCTACTTTTTCGGCTTTGCTCATGGCTTGGATGGCTTTGTTAAGCGTGGCTACGCGGGCCTCTTGTTCGCGACGAGGATAAATGCCCAAGAGCGTAATCTTGGCTTGGGGTTGACGTGTATGAATGGCTTGTACCAAAAAACGAAGACCTTGCACAATCTCGTCGTCGGTATTGAGCTGGAGGTTGTTGGTACCAATGTTGATGATAATTTTTTCGGGGGTAATGCCGTCAAACTCATCGTGATAGACCCGCCACAGCACGTTTTCGACGCGGTCCCAGCCAAAACCAAAGTTGCGAACTTGGTAGGGTTCTACGTATTTCTGCCACGAATCAGCCCCTTTGATGCGGTTGTTGAGCGGTTTTCCACCCCAATTGTGGGTAATTGAGTTGCCTATCAACACCACTTTAGGGGCGTCAGTTTGGTTCAATCGGAGCATATCATAATGGCGGTCTTCCCACACGTAGCTGCCTGGTTCGCGGTTTTGGCGGGTGGGAATTTGCGTTTTGAGTTTTCCAGCGGGTTCCTGCATAATTTCCCGAAGTTTTTTCTCATACGCCTCGGCGTAGCGCATCATCCCGATGTCGTTGGGGTGTGTCCCGTCCACCATTCCTTCGTGGTCGATGTTGATGTCGGAAATAGGCAACGAATACACGCCCGTAATTTTTTCGTTGGCTAATTGTGCCAAAGCTTCGCGCAGGTCTTTGTTGGCATCCTCAAACAAGGGTTGGCGGTGAGGCATTAAATAACCTTCGGTGTAGCCGTCGTGGTCGGTGAGCAAAATCGGCGTGTTGGGGTGCTTGGCACGAAGGGCTTTTACCGATTCGACGATTCTTTTTTGAAGTTCTTGGTGATCGACGATGGGGACAATCAAGTTCGGCAAACAATCCAACACAAATACTTTGGCGTCAAGCTCATTGATAAGGTCAATGACTTCTTTTTCCAAACGACCGTTGCCCGAAAATCCAAGATTGATGACCGTTCGGTCCAGCTTTCGAGACAAGATATTGGTCCATGCCATGCCTGGGCGGGTAGCGCAAGCGCCTTGGGCGATGGACGTTCCGTAAACCACAATCGGTTTTTCGAGGCGCTGAGGGAGTACTTTAAATAAACTGCCTTCGGGAACGCCAATTTCTAAATTGCGGACGCTGTTATAAAGAGGTAAAAAAAGTCGGTATTCGCGGCCGAGCTTATGGTAGTTGTCGTTGGGGCGAAGTTGGGCAAAAACGTACTGAACCGTGTCTTTGAAACTGTATTTCCCATTGGCCCACTGCCAATTTCCATCGCTGTCGATGCCGTACAAATCGACGCCACTCACACCCGTCGAGGGCATGTGGGGCATATTGATAGCACCCGTCACTTTGTAGCGAACGACGATTTGGTCAGCATTACTTATAAAACGAATCGAAAGCCCTGCGCTGTTACGCGAGAGGTTCCAAACAGCCTTGCGGACGTTGGCTTCGGCGCGCGGTGGAAAACGTTGGATGGTGTCGCGCATTTCGCTAGACCAGGCTTGGCCGTCGATGACGGGAAAAGTACTGTCGGAAGGTTTCCACCAAACCAATTTTGATTGGGCAGAGGCAAGAAAGGCGGTTAAACTGAATAGAAAGGTAATGAACAGGCGCATGGGCGGATGAATGAGGTAAGGGTTTAATTTCGGTAGCAATTTAAAGTAAAATACGCACTCAATAGTATTTACTAGGGGATGATGCGTATATTTTTAACGAACATCTTTTAACCTTCAACCTTTCTATTAAAACTAATGACGAAGTCTTCCCGTTACCCTTGGATTTTGGTCGGCCTGCTGTGGGTCGTTGCATTACTCAATTACATGGATCGCCAGATGTTGGCCACCATGCGGCCTTCCATGCAAATCGACATTGCAGAGCTTCAACAGGCAACTAATTTTGGCCGATTGATGGCCGTTTTTTTATGGGTATATGCGTTTATGAGCCCCGTAGCGGGAATGATCGGCGACCGATTGAATCGTAAGTGGTTGATTGTTGGAAGTTTGTTTGTTTGGTCGGGAGTGACATTTGCGATGGGGTATGCTACTTCTTTTTCGCAATTGTACGTTTTACGGGCCTTGATGGGGATTAGTGAGGCGCTTTACATGCCGACGGGCTTGGCCATGATTGCCGATTTTCACTCCTCACGTACCCGCTCAATGGCGATTGGAGTTCACCTTTCAGGAAACTACATGGGGCAAGCGCTGGGAGGCTTTGGGGCGACAATCGCTGATAAATTTTCGTGGAATACCGCTTTCCAGTCGTTTGGGATGCTTGGGATGGCGTATGCGGTGGTGTTGATTGTTTTTTTACGAGAAAAAAATAAAAGTGAACAAATCGAAGAAACGGCAAGCCTCAAAAATCAAGAAAAAGTACCATTGCTCAAAGGGCTCGGCGTACTGCTTGGAAACCCCGCTTTCTGGCTGATTTTGCTGCTTTTCTCGGTGCCAAGTTTGCCAGGATGGGCGGTGAAAAACTGGCTGCCTACGCTCTTTGCCGATAAGTTACACATAGAAATGGGGCAGGCTGGCCCACTTTCCACGATAACTACCTCCTTGTCGTCGTTGATTGGGGTCATCATTGGGGGATATTTATCCGACCGTTGGGTACAAAAGCATTTGCGGGGGCGTATTTATACAAGTATTATTGGTTTGGTGTTGACTATCCCTGCGTTGTTACTCATTGCCTATGGTACAACGATTACCCACGCGATTGCGGCAGGAATGTGTTTTGGTTTAGGTTTCGGGATGTTTGACGGAAATAACATGCCAATTTTGTGTCAATTCGTTTCGCCCAAATACCGTGCTACGGGCTATGGTTTTATGAACATGATGGGAATCATGGCGGGGGCACTTATCACCGAGTGGTTAGGCAAATCGACCGATTCAGGCGGCTTGGCAGGAGATTTTGCACTTTTGGCAGGGGTAGTGCTAGCGATTGTCGTGGTTCAACTTCTTTTCTTGCGCCCCAAAGTGCGTGATTTTGTGGACTAAAAAGGAATAATAATAATACCAAAATGCCCTTCTAAGTGTTTGTTCGCTCAGAAGGGCATTTTATTTAGGATGGGTTGTTTTAGGGCGTTATTTCAAACGTCCAAGCGTATTGACAAGGGATGTTGCTTGGATTGACAGAAGGGGTTATAATCCGTAACACGTTGTTTTTGTAGCTATACTTCACCTCCCCTTTAAATCCTAACAATCGAATGTTAGATGGTTTGGCAACATTCTGAATTACAATTTCGTCTTGCCATTTTCGCGTGATGGCGTACAACGTAGTCCCTTTTTTGGTAAAATAAACCTGCGAGTCTTTGGTGTACGGCGGGGCTTTTTCCCACTTGCGTGTTCCGTAAATGGCGTCTCCGTTTACATATAACCAATTGCCTATTTCGTGCAGGCGTTCTTGCATAATCACGGGAATGCGACCGTCGGCGGTGGGGCCGATGTTGAGCAGTAAATTGCCTCCACGGGCTACAATATCAATGAGTTGATGGACGAGCTGCTCGCCCGTTTGGTAGCTATCGAGATTTTCGTTGCGGTTGTATCCAAACGATTCTCCCATGCCTCGGCATTCTTCCCAAGGACGAACAAAGCCCGTTACCTCTTTGTTGTCAGCTCCGCCGTGCCCGTATTCGGAAGTGTAAAAACTCCCGTGTTGGCTTTTGGTGTCATTGCCCCAGCGGTCGTTGACAACAATGCTGTTTTTAACGGGGGATTCGTTGTAGAGCCACGCCAAAAACTCCTCGCTACGCCACGTTTTAGCAGGATGATCCCACTCGCCGTCGGTCCATAAGACATCGGGTTGGTACCGCGATACCAGGTCTTTCATTTGAGGAATCATGCGCTCGTTGACGTACTGATTGACGTTCGACTTATAGACAGGGTTAAACCACTCGTACAGTGAATAATAATATCCCATCCGAAGATTACGGGCTTTGACTGATTTGGCCAAATCGCCCGCCAAATCACGGTGAGGGCCTACATCAACGGCGTTCCAGTTCCACGACTGCGGGCTAGGCCACATCGTAAAACCTTCGTGGTGTTTGGAAGTGAGTACTACGTATTTAGCACCCGCTTGCTCAAACATTTTAGCCCAGTCGTCGGGGCTAAATAGTTCAGCTTTAAAGTCTTGGGCAAAATCCTGATACGTTTGATTGCCGTAGTTTTTTTTGTGAAATTCCACAAACTCAGGATGAATTTTGAGGTTAGGTGCAAAAAGCCGTTGCCAGTACCATTCCGAGTAGCCGCTCCCAAAGCCATCGGCGTTGGATTTTGTCGCCCACGCAGGAACAGAAAAGACGCCCCAGTGAATAAATATCCCAAACTTGGCGTCTTCAAACCACGTAGGCGTAGGGCGCTGGTCGAGGCTTTGCCAGTTGGGTTGGTATTGGGCAAACGTAAATTGAGTAAGAAAAAGAGAGAAAATGAATAATTTTTTCATCGAAGAAACAGAAAAATTATGTGTTTTCTGTGAGACTCTATCTGTGGCTTTCTGTGTGGAAAGCTATTTCTCACAAATGCAGACAGAGATAGGGCACGCAGAGGGGGGCTAAAAATAAGCCGCCACTCATGCGAGACGAGCGACGGCTTTTGGGGTTTGATTAAGCTTTTGGAAAATGGCTCTTGGCCATAAACACCTTGCCACCATCGTCGGCGAGAGTAACGGCATAGCTAAACCCGTGATGGAGAGAATAGGCGCCGTATTCGCCTTGCTTATTGATAGCGATAAAACCTACCTGAAAATCTTTGGCTTTGGTGGGGTTGATACGTACAATCCGCTCTACTGCAATTTTACAGGCTTCTTCGGGGCTTTTGCCTTGGCGCATCATTTCAACAATCAAAAAAGCGCCTGCTACGCGAAGCACTTCTTCGCCTTGACCAGAACCCGTAGCAGCACCTACTTCATTGTCCACGTACAGACCTGCCCCAATAATGGGCGAATCGCCGACGCGACCGCGCATTTTGAAACCCATGCCGCTGGTCGTACAAGCTCCCGAGAGGTTGCCCGTGGCGTCCATGGCAATGGTACCCATGGTGTCGTGGTTAAAGCTGCCATCGTCGAAAAAATTAGGTGCAAAAGGCCCGTGGCCAGCTTTGGTTTTTTGGCCTTTACCCTGTTGCTGTTCGATGTTGATAACAGGCTTATATTCTGATTTTTTAAGCCACTGTTTGTAGGTCTTTTCGGCGTCGGCCGACAGTTTACCTGATTCTTTCTGAAAACCACTTTCAAGGGCAAACTGAAGTGCTCCGTCGCCCACAAGCTGAACGTGAGGAGTCGTTTCCATCACTTTGCGAGCGACCGAAATCGGGTGTTTTATTTGCTCCAATGCCATTACTGACCCGCAGTTAAACTTGTCGTCCATGATGCTGGCGTCGAGCGTCACTTTGCCTTCGCGGTCGGGGTTGCCTCCCAAGCCAACGCAGCAATTGATGGTATCTTCAATCGAACGAGCACCTGCTTCAACCGCATCAAGGGCGCGGCTGTTGGGTTGTTTTAGTACTTTCCATGCCACCGCGTTGACGGGCAAGCCGCTGTCCCAAGTCGAAACGACGATGGGTTTGGTAACGACTGATGGCGATGATTTAGCAAATACTTTTCCCATTGATAAAAGGGGCATACTTAACGCCGACCAACGGAGGAAACTTCTTCTTGACTTCATGGTTTTAGGTTGATTTGGAACGTTTTACACCTGCAAGGTTTTCAAAAACCTTACAGGTGTGCTTGTTTGCTTACTTTGTTATTTTTATTGTCCAAGCGTAACTGCTAGGGACTTTTTGAGCCAATTTTTGAGGAACTTGAACCGTAATTTTGCCGTCTTTCTGAACCCATTTTAAGTTGTCAGGAAAACCCAAAAGGCTAATTTTTGACGTTTTGGTCAAGTTTATTTTTTCAAGGTCAAACGACAGCGGAAAGCTTTCTTTTTCGTCGGCGCAGTAAATGGCGTATGTCACATTGTCGCCTTTGTGCGTAAATACAAATTTCCCTTGTTTGCCAACCACATTGTCGCCGCGAGTTTCGTAAATCGCTTCCCCGTTTATCTTTATCCATTTGCCAATTTCTTCTAAACGCTGGTAGGCTTCGGCATCAAAATCACCTTCTGGGCTAGGAGCGATATTGAGTAGCAAATTGCCATTTTTTGAAACAATATCCGCCAAAATGTGAATTAACTTTCGCGCTGATTTGTAATTTTCTTTTGGTACATAGCTCCAAGAGTCGCCCATGGTCATACAAGTTTCCCACGGAATGGGCATATAGCTGTCAGGAATCTGATGCTCAGGTGTTACGTAGTTTTCAAACTCACCTGATACCGTTCTATCCACAACCAAAAGCCCAGGTTGTAACTCACGGCCACGTTTGGCGATTTTGGCCATGTCGATGTCTTGGTCAAAAGGAATGGTTTTTTGCCACGAAATGGTCGTGTCAATCGTGCTAAACGGACGAACCCAGCCGCCGTCGAGCCAAAGAATATCCACCTTTCCGTAGTCACTCATCAATTCCTCAATCTGGTTGTAGGTAAACTTCTTAAAGCTTTCCCACTTCTGAGGATACTTTTTGGGATGGTACGATGGGTTACGGTCTTTAGGCGGGAAATACGACCACCAATAATCATCGGTATGCCAATCGGGTTTTGAAAAATAAGCCCCCACCATAAAGCCTTCGTTGCGAAACGCCCCGAAAACTTCCTTGGCTACGTTGCTACGAGGGTTGGTGCTAAACGGTGATTTGGTAATTTTATAATCGGTGTATTTAGAATCAAACATACAGAACCCGTCGTGGTGTTTGGTGGTAAAAACCACGTACTTCATCCCCGCATTTTTGGCGGCAGTCGCCCATTTTTCAGGAGCAAATTGAGTGGGGTTAAACGTGTATTGGAGTCTTTCGTATGCTTTTTTGTACTCGTACCAATTGTCTTTGTACGGCCCACGGCGTTCGCACCATCCTTCGTCTTCGGGGCATAAGCTCCAGCTTTCCACGATGCCCCACTGACTGTACGTTCCCCAGTGCATGAGTAAGCCAAACTTTACATTTTGCCACTGTGCCAGTTTGGTTTTTACTTGAGGGTCAGAGGGTGCAATGTACTTGCTGTGGTTTTGTTCTGAGTGCTGCTGGGCCAAGGCGGTAAGGCTCAATAACGCGATTCCAATCGAGAAAAGTGATTTTTTCATAGGGCATAAAAGTCCCCAAGCCCCCAGAGGAGGCTTGAGAGATTGGGTGTTTATAAGTTAGGTATTGGGTGCATAAATGGCTAAAATTGAGCGGACTATGCTTTGAGTAAATGCGGGCGTTCTCGTTCAATTTTCAGGAGAAGTTCCCCAAAAAGTGTGTTGGCCCACGCAAACCACTTACGGGTAAACTTCGAGGCATCGTCTTTGTCGAACGACTCGTGCATGAAGCCAGTTCCTGCGTGGGTCGATTTCAAGAAACGAAGCTGGGCGGCTATTTCTTGGTCGTTGGTAGAGGTCATGGCCCGCATGATAATACTCATCGGCCAAATCTGATTCACCAGCGTGTGTGGACTGCCGATGCCTTCGGCTGCTTTTCCACGGAAGAAATAAGGGTTGGAGTCACTCAATATAAACCGCCGCGTATTTTGGTAAATCTTGTCATTGGCGTTTACAGCGCCCAAATAAGGCAAACCGAGTAAGTTGGGAACGTTGGCATCGTCTTGGAAAAGGCAGTTGCCAAATCCGTCCACTTCCATCGCGTACATTGGCCCAAAAGTTGGGTGGTTGATAATAGCGTGTTTTTTGATGGCCTGTTCGACTTCGTTGGCAAACGCACGGCATTCTTGGGCAAATGCAGCATTTTTATAAACGGTCTCCGCAATTTCGCCCAGTTGGCGAAACGAAACGACGGCAAATAGATTCGATGGAATCAAAAATGGGTACAATGTCGCGTCATCCGATGGCCTGAAGATACTGTGGATGAGTCCGTTGGGTTTGGTGTTGTTGCCATAGCCATTACCTGGGACAGTATCCGTTGACCACGAGGTGGTTCGTCCAAAACTGTAGCGGCCACGTCCTTTTAAGCGTTGTTGTTCGCGGCAGGTAGCAATGATAAGCTGAGCGGCTTTGAGCCATTTTTCGTCAAAAATACTCGTGTCTTGGGCGGTTTTCCAATAGTGATAGGCGAGCCGAACCGTATAACAAAGTGAGTCCAATTCCCACTTACGTTCGTGCAATTCGGGCTTCATATCGGTGTGGTCTTTCAACCATTCGCTATGCCCTGGGCCATCGTTAAAAGCATTGGCATACGGGTCAATCAAAATGCACTCTGTTTGGCGATTGACTACCCCCGCAATGAGTTTTTTCAACGATTCATCTTGCTTAATTAACGGCAAATAAGGCCATACCTGAGCGGTGCTGTCGCGTAGCCACATGGCATGAATATCGCCCGTAATCACAAACGTGTCGGGGCGGCCGTCTTTTATTTTATGATGAACGGTGGTGTCGAGCGTGTTGGGAAAGCAGTTTTCAAAGAGCCATGCCAATTCGGGGTCTTTGATGACGTTTTTCATGCGACTGATGGTAGCCTCAATCGTCGAACTGTTGAACTTACGCTGGGCAGCTGGTACGCGAACCGTCGGGAAGGAGTTCGCAAAAACAGCGGGAGCCATTAAAACTCCCGCGCCTGCCATTGAAGTGGTTTTAATAAAATGTCTGCGATTCAATGATGTCATGTGTGATAGGAACAGATCAATGGCATAAAAATAGTGCGAAACGCCGAAAAACGTGTGTAAAACTCGGAAAAATAAATGAAGTTTAAAAAAATATTTTAAAATATATGTTATTTTATTGTAAAAAAATCATTAAATAGTCGTCTATGGCTAGTTTTTGAGCATATGCTTATTTGTTAATCAAACTAATAGCCCAAATCTCTAATTAGACAGGCTTGAAATAGGGGCTTTTGACGAAGAATTTACTTTTTTCGACAGTTATATCTATCTTTAGCCCGCTTTCTTAAAAATATCCGTTTACTCAAAGACGATTGGCAAGGTTTTGGCCGTTAAGCTTTTGAGTACGTAAGACCGTTGAAGCATCGTGGGCATTATTACACAAAAATTCTATTCTAGTTCTGTTAAATCGTACGCTATCGCCAGTTTGTCAACCGCCTTGTGGCTGGGTGCCGAATCTGCTGAGGCTCAGACTTCTAACCAAAGTCGGAGAACAGCCGTTCAAGACACTAGCCGTGAGAACCGTCAAAGTCGGCGATTTCTGTACTCTCGTTGGGACGATCGCCCAAGCAATCGTTTCAATTATGTTCCTCCTCGTTCCTCACTTTTTTTACGTGAGCCTAAAAGCCTCACCAATGAGTTTCGATTAGACACCAACCGACGAATGTCGGTCTATGAGCGTATAGGTGATCCTAAAGCGCCGCCACTCAACTACCGTAATCCTCTGAGTATGACCTATGAGGATTTTCAGAAGTTGCAGGATCGTCGTGTTTTTAATTACCTCTGGCGTGATTATTCATCGAAGCAAGATGGAAAAGGGGCGTTGGGAGCCAAGGGCTTATTGCCTAAATTGGATTTGCCACCAGGGTTCGACCGAATCTTTGGCAGTAGTGGTATTGACTTTAAACCCAACGGCTTTGTGTTGTTGGATTTTGGCGTCATGCACCAAGAAACCGATAACCCGCTTATTCCCATTCGTCAGCGTCGGGCTACTAACTTTATTTTTAACGAACAAATCAACGTCAACTTCAATGGGAAGATTGGCGATAAATTGGGTTTGTTGACCAACTTCGATACCAAGTCGAGTTTCAATTTTGAAAATCAGCTGAAACTCGATTACCGTCCAGGTAAAGTGAACCAAAACCTGCCCAATGTGCCTAACATGCCCAACGGGGCGGGTTTGGGCCAAGGGGTACAGAATGGCTTAAATCAACAAGGGATGGGTGTCGGTCAAATGGGAACTGGCCCGCTTGATTATATTCCCGAAAACGAAAGTATTATTCAAGGTATTCAGGCAGGGAATGTCAACTGGCAAATTCCTTCTCAGTTGATTCCTGGGGTACAGAATTTGTTTGGAGCAAAAGTTGACCTTCGTTTTGGACGTTTAACCGCGACGGTCGTAGCTTCACAACAACGCTCTCGTCAGCAGTGTATTACATTGCGGGGAGGAGCCCAAAACCGTCAGTTTGAGATTCGTGCCGATGCTTACGACGAAAACCGCCACTTTTTCTTAGGACAATATTTTCGCGAGAACTACGAGCGTTGGTTGGGTAACTTGCCAATGATTATGTCGGGAGTAACAGTTACGCGTTTGGAAGTATATGTGACCAACCGTACCAACAACACCGAAACCCTGCGTAACCTTGTCGGTTTGTCTGATTTGGGTGAACCTAAGCCGTTTAATACCGCCAACCCGAACGTTCAACCGATTGCGGCAACGCGCCCGTTGGACAATAAATCGAATGGGTTGTACCAAAAAATTACGACAGATGCCAACGTACGCCAAGCCGACCAAACAAGTACGGCCATGGAGCAGTCGTACAACCTTCGCCGTGGCGATGACTATGATGTGTTGCGAGGAGCACGGCGTTTGAGTGAGCGGGAGTTTAAGTTTCATCCCGAACTGGGCTATATGTCGCTTTTGACACCCCTTCGGAACGATGAAATTTTGGCCGTTGCTTATGAATATACCCTTAACGGACAAAAATATAAAGTAGGGGAGTTGACCGAAGATTACCAGGCTCGTCCTGAAGACCAAATATTGGTATTGAAATTGTTGAAATCATCGACGATTCGTAACAATACCAATCACCCCATGTGGAATTTGATGATGAAAAACATCTATTCGCTCAATACCACACAATTGGGGAAACAGAATTTTCAACTTCGAGTCATTTATAAGGATGATATAACGGGGATGGATATTCCTAACTTACAGGAAGGGCCTATTGCCAATATCCCGTTGCTACGCGTGATGGGGCTTGATAAATTGAACCCCCTCAATGACCCCGTTTTGGACAATAACCGCAAACCTATTGGGGACGGAAACTTTGACTTTATTGACGGTACCACCGTTGATAGCCGTTACGGACGGATTATTTTTCCAGTGTTGGAGCCATTTGGAACAAATTTAGCCAAACAATTTACGGGCGATGAAGTGCTTGCCAACAAGTACGTTTTTAATGAACTCTATCGCTCTACCCAGATTGATGCACAGCAGATTACGGAGAAAAATAAGTATTTCTTGAAAGGTTCGTACCAAGGTTCGATGGGAGGGGCAACGGTGCCTTTGCCATTCGGGGTGTCCGAAAAATCGGTGATTGTGCGGGCGGGCGGCGTTCAACTTACGCCAGGCGTTGATTACATGGTCGAAGGACAGTCGGCGGTGCGAATTATGAACGAAAGTGTAATTAACTCAGGCCGTGATATTGAAGTTTGCTACGAACAGCCCGATTTGTTCCAAAACCAGATTCGTACCTTGTTAGGAACTCGTCTCAATTATACCATCAATCGCCACGTGCAAGTAGGGATGACGGCCATGCGCTTACGCGAAACGCCCGCAGGGTTTTTGACGCGTGCCGCTTTGGGCAACGACCCCGTCAGCAACAGCATTATTGGGGCCGACTTTACGTTCCGCAAAGACGCGCCGTTCTTGACAAAATTACTGGATAAACTGCCGTTGATTCAGACCAAAGAAATGTCAAGTATTCAGTTTCAGGGCGAGGTTGCGCAGTCATTTGCAGGTTTGCACCCACAGGTAAGGAATCGTATTGTGGTCGATGACTTTGAGTCGGCACGTACTCAGTACGACCTTACCCGCCAGCCAACCCGCTGGCGGATGGGAGGAACTCCTCAACAATTTCCTCAGGGAACACTCGCTAATCCGCTAGAATATGGGCACAATCGGGCAAAAATTTCTGCCTATTCCATTGATATTTCGTTTTCTCCCAATGCCCAGATTGGCCTTCCGCAACGACCCAATATTGTTCAAGAAGATTTTAACAACGTGTATGAGCGCTTGTTTACACCGCAAGAAATCTTCACAGGACGGGGCTTGTACTTAGTGAATTTGCCAGAAAATATTCTCGACGTTGCTTACTTCCCGAGCGAGCGTGGGCAGTACAACTATAACCCAGACCTTGATCCTGACGGGCGCTTGCGCAATCCCCGTAAGAACTTTGGGGCTATTACCCGTGCCATTGGATCTGATGTGGACTTTGACAATGCCAACGTCGAAATCTTGGAATTTTGGATGATGGATCCATTCAAAGAAGGGGTGAATGGGGTTGTGAAAGATGGCTTTGTTAACAAAAATAACGTAACGGGAGGGAAGCTGTTTTTTAACTTGGGAGAAATCTCAGAGGACGTGATGAAAAACGGGCGTTATGACTTCGAGAATGGCTTGCCTGTTGGAGAGAAAACAACGACTCCTACGGCAACTCAACCAACTGCAACGGTAGCTCAGACCCCTTGGGGATACAGCACTCGTCAACAGTTTATTATTAATGCCTTTACCAATCAGCCTGGCGCGCGTGAGAAGCAAGATATTGGGCTAGATGGTTTGAATAACGCCGAAGAACGTACCTTCTTTAATAATTATCTTCAAAGTTTACCTGCCGATTTAAAGACAGAAGCCCGTCAAAGAATTGCGGCTGACCCCTCGGGTGACGACTTTGAGTTTTATTTTAGTGCCAAAGCCGATAGCGCCAATAAGAAAATTGTAGAGCGTTATAAAAATTACATGGGGACGGAAAACAATACCCCTGAGTTTGAACGTACTAACGCGATTACCGAAGCGGCTACTAACTTACCCGACGGAGAAGACCTCAATACCGACAATACCATCAACGACCAAGAAGCGTATTATGAGTATGAGGTTGATCTAAAACCTGGCCAACTCGACGTTGGGAAACCGTACATCGTCGATAAAGTAACCGCTTCCAACGGGGCAGGAGACAATGTTAACTGGTATTTGTTCCGTATTCCCGTACGCGAGTTTACGCGCAAGGTGGGTAATATCAACGGGTTTAAATCCATTCGATTTATTCGTCTGTACATGACAGATTGGGATAATCCTGTGGTACTTCGCTTTGCTCAACTTCAAATGGTGGCAACGCAATACCGTAAATATACAGGCGACCTCAATGCCAAAGGTTTGCAAGAAGTGCCTGAGCCTTACGATGCTCAATTTAAGATTGCGACCGTAAGTGCCGAAGAAAACAGCTCGAAGGTAGTAGCAGGCTCAGATACGAAGAAACAAATCTATGCTGTGCCTCCAGGTTGGCAGCGTGACGTCGATTATACCACGCCGAACCAACGTCCATTGAACGAACAAGCCATGAGCTTGTGCGTGACCAACCTTCGTGATGGTGATTCTCGGGCGGCGTTCAAAAACGTGACAAGTCAAAACATGCTTTTCCGTGAGCGTTTGAAAATGTTTGTCCACATGCACAACGATCAAGACGAAGACGGTCAAGTGTCGGCTTTCTTGCGTTTGGGAACGGATGTGACGGAGCATTATTATGAAGTTGAAGTAACGAAATTACGCGCGACTCGCCCGAATACTGATATTCCAGAGCAAGTATGGCCTGAGCAAAACGAGATTGACATAGAAATGAAATGGCTCATTGAAGCCAAACAAGAGCGCGACAGACAAACGGCTCCTTCGCTGACCGTACCTTATACCATTACCAAAACCGATGCGTTAGGACGAATCTATCGAATTACGGTAGTAGGACGGCCCGATTTGAGTAATATCATGGTGACCATGATTGGCTTGCGAAACCCGCGTTCGGATGACCAGGCGGCGAAAAGTTTCTGTATTTGGGTGAATGAATTGCACGTGCAAGGGTTTGAAAACCAATCGGGAACGGCAGCTATCGCTAGGGCTGATATTAAACTGGCAGATTTGGGTACGATTCAAGTAGCTGGCAAATGGACAACCTTTGGTTTTGGTGGGGTTCAGCAAAAACTCGCTGACCGCTCTCGTGACAACACCACGGAGTTTAGCTTGTCGTCGGCGTTGGCTTTGGATAAGTTTTTACCACAGCAATGGGGCTTTAAAATTCCTGTGTATGTCAACTACGACCTGCGCGAAGTACGTCCTCATTTTAACCCTTACGACCCTGATACACCTCTGGCGACTTCGTTGGCCAATTATGCTGAGAATGACCCCCGCAGGATGCAGCTAGAAAATTCGGCAGTCGAAAAAATGGAACGACGGGGGATCAACTTCTCAAACGTCCGAAAGACAAAAGTAGGGCCGAATGCCAAACGGCATCTCTGGGACATTGAAAACTTCTCGTTTACCTATGCTTTCAATGAGCAAACGCGCCGCAGTAGTTTGTTGGCAGATTATACCCAACGCCAATACCGAGGTGGAGTAGTGTACCAATACAGTTTCCCGCAAAAACCTTGGGCGCCGTTCAAGACTGTAAAAAGCCTCGAACGTCCTTACCTAGAGTTGTTGAAAGAGTTTAATCTTTCGTTGTTGCCAACCCAAGTGGCAGTGCGTTTCGATGCCGACCGTAGTTTTGTTCGGACGTTGTACCGAACAGGTGATTTGACGTCATTGGGGCAGTCTCCGTTGTACGAAAAATACTTCTTGTTCAATCGTTCGTACGATGTGTCGTGGAACTTGACCAAGAGCATCATGTTATCCTACAGTGCGTTGGCCAATGCCGTGGTGGATGAGCCTCAAGGTGACATTGATACGCGAGCAAAGCAAGATTCAATTTGGAACAATTTGCGCCGATTTGGACGGACTAAAAACTTTGACCAAAAACTACGTCTGACTTACCGCTTGCCGTTGGATAAAATCCCGTTGCTCGACTGGATGACGGCTGATTATAGCCATAATATTGGTTATCAATACCAAGCCAATTCACTCGGAATCAGCGATACACTAGGTGTTTTTTACGGAAATACCATTCGGAATAGCTTAGACCGAAGCATTCGTGGGAAAGTCGATTTTGTGATGTTGTACAACAAACTTCGCTACTTACGTTTTGCCAATACACCGTCGCCTAAGCGGAAAAACTTTGCGCGTAGCCCAGGGGATGATGAAGAAATAAATCGTGAACCGAGCAAATTGCTGAAAAACATTACGCGCTTGTTGATGACGGTGCGTGGTATCGACGTAGATTATTCGCGCCAGGAAACGACGACATTGCCAGGGTTTTTGCCCGATGACCCTAACCGATTTGGGTTAGATGCGGCCATGAATGCCCCTGGATTACCTTTTGTATTGGGAAGTCAGGACCGTAATTTCCACCGAGAAGCTGCCGATAAAGGTTGGTTGACAAAAAGTACGATGCTCAACTTACCGTTTATGCAGACGCTCAATCGGACGTTCCGAATGAACACCCGTTTGGAACCGTTCAAAGATTTTCGGGTTCAAATTTCGGCGACCTTAACGCGAGGGGATGACTATCGAGAGTTTTATCGGCCATCGACTCCAGGTGGGCCTTACGAAGTCCAAAGCCCGATTCGTAACGGTAATTTCCAAATGTCATTTATGTCGTTCCGAACGGCTTTTGCCAAAATTAATAGCGATAATACGTCACCTATTTTCGACCGCTTCAAAGCCTATCGCGAAGATTTTGTGACGATTTTGACCGAAAAGCGCCTGCGTGAGAATCCTAATGCTACGTTGGGTGAATACAATGTTAATTCACAAGATGTACTGATTGCGGCGTTTTTTGCGGCTTACAATGGTAAAGATCCGAAGAAAGACCCCTCAAAAGTACGTACCAACCCATTCCTTGGTTTCCCAATGCCAAACTGGCGAGTGGACTACAACGGGTTGTCGCAGTTGGGGGCTTTCAAAAAGATATTTAGCTCATTTACCTTGGAGCATAGCTATCAATCGACGTATAGCGTGGGGAATTTTACGTCATCACTCGACTATCAGTCGATGTATGTCAACCTTGCCGTGATGAACTATCCGTTGGCAATCTTACCAGGAGATAATGGTCAAGCCATTCCTGTGTTTGTGATGAGTACGATTTCACTATCGGAGAAATTTGCGCCTTTGATTGGGATTCGTGCCCGTACGCAGAATAAGATTGACATGCAGTTTAGCTACAACCAAGACCGTAACGTGGCACTCAATTTGTCGAACTCACAAGTGGCAGAGCTGTTTAACCGTGACATAACGGCAACGATTGGTTTCACGCGCAACAACGTACGAATTCCGTTCCGTATCAATGGGGAATTTAAGAAGTTGAAAAATGATTTGCAGTTCCGCTGTAGCTTTACCATCAGAGATACACGGGCGATTCAGCGCCGTTTTGAAGAGCCTCCTACGGCTACTCAAGGAAATTATAACTTCCAGTTGCGCCCGCAGTTGAACTATACAGTGAGCAAATTGTGGAGCTTACAGTTTTATTTCGACCGTACGTTTAACAACCCGTATGTACTTAACTCGTATCGCCGCTCGGTTACTTCTGGTGGTATTCAAGTACGATTCAATGTCGCAGAGCTGTAGTAAATACATGTGAGGTAGGTTGCTCACAACCTACCGTTTGACCTAAACAAAAAGCCCTCCGAAAGTTTTGATGCTTTCGGAGGGCTTTTTGTTTGTAGGATTTCCCGCTGTTGTTGTATCTTTTCCTTTTTGTCACCCCGACGAAGGAGGGGGCTAACTCTTTTAAAGGTGTTATCTCAACGACCATCGGGGTTGTGAGCAACCCCGAACACAGCGAGGTTGTGAGTAATCCCGAACACAGCGAGGTTGTGAGTAATCCCGAACACGGCGAGGTTGTGAGCAACCTCGCTCACATTAGTCGGCTAACTCAAAAATAACTTCGATTTCGATGGCGGCCATGCGCGGCAATGAACCCATGCCTACGGCACTCCGCGCGCCTACGCCGCGCTCATCTCCCCAGATTTCAGCGAACAGTTCGCTGCAACCGTTCATGACGTAAGCGTGTTGTTCAAACTCAGGAATGGCGTTAATCATACCCAAGATTTTTACTACTTTATTGATTTTATCGAGGCTACCAAACTGCGAACGAAGCGTCGAAAGAAGTAAATAGCCTGTTTTACGAGCAGCTTCTTTGGCTTCGTCGGCGGTTAAGTCTCTGCCTACTTTTCCCGCAATCAGACTACCGTCAAGTTCCAAGGAGATGTGTCCAGAGATATACGCTAAATTTCCTGTGACAACGACAGGCGTGTAAACACCCCCTTTGGCTGGCGGAGGTGGTAAAGTAATTCCAAGTTTTGCGAGATTTTGTTCGGCAGTCATAAAAAAATAGTATGGTTGTTAGAAATAGTTACTTTTATTCGTTGATGAGTTGGGTTCCTGCACTGCCATCATTGACGGCCGTAGCAAGTTGGTCGGCATGACAAATGGTTACTTTGGCCACGCCATTTTGGAGGGCGGCAAAGGCATTGTCAAGTTTGGGAATCATTCCTTTATTGATTACCCCTTCGGCTTTGTAAGCTTGGTAGGCACTTGGGGCAATTTGAGGAATGACGGCGTCATCGTTGGTAGGGTCAGACAAGACGCCTTTTTTCTCAAAACAATACACCAAGTTTACTTCAAACTGGGCCGCTAAGGCTACTGCCACCGACGAAGCCATGGTATCGGCGTTGGTGTTGAGCATACTTCCCGAAGCAGGGTCGAAGGTCAAAGGGGCAATGATAGGCACCAGGCCACCACGGAGAAAGGCGGACAGTTGGTCGCTATTCACCGCTGCGACGTCGCCCACAAACCCGTAGTCGATTTCTTTTACGGGGCGTTTACGGGCCTTGATAACGGCCGCATCAGCACCCGTGAGCCCAATGGCATTACTGTCTTTTTGTTGGAGTTTTCCAACGATGGTTTTGTTTACCAAACCTCCATAGACCATCGTGACGACGTTCAGCATGGCTTCGTCGGTAATGCGTCGGCCATCGACCATCAAGGTTTCGATGCCTAACTTTTCGGCCACTTGGGTCGCGATTTTGCCGCCACCGTGGATTAATATTTTGTGTTGAGGCAAGCTCGCAAACGACGACAAAAAGCGATCGAGGGCTTCATGATTATCAATGACGTTGCCGCCTATTTTAATTACTAGCAATTTTTCCATAAACTTGACATCTAATTTGGTCGGCAAATTACTGAAATTCCTACGACTCACGCCCCACTATTCGTCAGTATCTCCCTTATGATTCACAAAACCCGTGGCATAGCACTCAATTTCCTTCGTTACCGCGAAACGTCGATTATTGCCAAAATCTACACGGAAGAGTTTGGTATTCAAAGCTATATCGTAAACGGCGTAAGGTCAGCCAAGTCCAAAACCAACCGAATTGCGTTGTTTCAGCCACTGACTTTGCTCGACTTGGTGGTGTACCATAAGAGTAAAGAACAAACCATCCACCGTCTATCCGAAATTAAATGTAGTTTGCCATTTAAAAGTCTCCCGTTTGATTTTGTAAAATCGAGTATTGCGCTTTTTATCACCGAACTTTTGGTTAAAACACTCAGAGAGGAAGAAACTAATAGTCCTTTGTTTGAATTTCTTAGCGAATCCATCACTTATTTGGAAGAAACGACGACGGGATACGAAAATTTTCACCTTCAATTTTTGGCAAAATTTGCGTTTTTTCTAGGTTTTGGACCCGAAACGGTCAAGGAAATTGAGGAGCAACTGGCGGAGAATTTATATCCATATACCCTCGAACCCGAAATGCGAGAGGCAGTACAAGTGTTTATACATTTACCCTACGAAGCCAGAGTCCATTTAGACCGCCTTCAACGTAGCAAATTGCTAGACGCACTCATTTTTTTCTACAAAGTCCACTTGGAAGGGTTAGGAGAAATCAAGTCACTGGATGTCCTTCGGGAGTTGATGCGTTAGTTATTGGGTTTTCGGTTTACTGTTTGTGGTTTTGGGTTTACGGTTTTGGGTTTTTCCAAAAATAAAAACTTCAACCTCTAAACCCCAAACTTACAAACTGTAAACTTACAAACCGACAAACTACTTCTTCCCCCTTCCTTCTTCGCCAGGGTAGAGGGTTTGGACGATGTCGCTTTGCCAGTATTCTTTGGTGGTCGCATCCATTAAGGTGAGTTTTCCGTGAAAAGCGGCGCCTGTATCAATGTTCCAAATGTTGGCACGGTGCATGGGCAAATCAGTGTGGTAATTGAGGGTTGGCGTGTGGCCAATAAAAATTTCTTTGAAGCGCTTAAAACGCTTAGGATAAAGCGTTGAAGAAAGGTTTTTATCCATGCTGACTGCCGTTTCCCACAAGGTACGATCCCAGCAGCAAACGGTTTCATCCTCTTCTTGTTCGGGGCCATACACCGACGTAAAGCCACCGTGTACAAACAAACGGTTTTGAGAATCAATGTAGTAGTATTTCATCTGACTAAAAAAAGCCAAATGAGCCAGCTTTGCTTCAATGTTGTAGCGTTGATAACTTTTGGCCGTGCTACTTCCGCCGTGTAGCAACCAATGGTGCGGGGCAAGGCCCATTTCAAGCCAGCCCTCACACCATAAATCGTGGTTTCCTTTGATGAAAATACAGGGTTGTTTTGACGAAATTTTCATCAAAAAATCAATGACTTGGGCCGATTCGCTCCAGCCATCGACATAATCACCCAAAAAAACGAGCGTATCCTCGGTCGTGACAGTAGCGCGTTGCATTACTTGCTGTAACGCACGTAAACCACCGTGTATGTCACCTATGACCAAGGTTCTTTTCATATAAAATAAGATTAAGCGCCAAAGCCGCTAATCAAAGCCGCAACAAACAAGACGCCAAGAATTAATAACAAGAGTTCGATAAAACCTAGAACAAGTCCTGCAATGGCCCAGCCTCTTCCTCCGAGTTGCCCGTTGCTATGACGAACGCGGCTGAGGCCAATAAAGCCTAGAACAATGGCCGCGACCATTCCAATTAAAAATAGCCAACCCGTGGCAAATAAACCTACTATGCCAAGAATGGCGGCTAGAAATGAGGCGACTGATACCCCGTCGGTTTTAGCGGCTTTGGGTTGTGTATGTTTTAAAACGCCCATTTTTGTGAGCTTACGTTCTACCACTCGCTGGGCTATGCGTTGTTTTAATGATACTTTTTTAGGCTGGAAGGTAGTGCTTGTGGTAGAAGCGACCTCTGTTGAAGCAGCTACTATTTCAGTAGGAGCGACTTCTTCGGGGATGGTTGGAGTACTATCTTCCTGCGGTGCAGAAGCAAGGGCTTCGGAAATTAGTTCAGGGGTATGAGTTTGTACTTGTCCCTTTTGTGGGCTTGAGTGATACTCAAAAGTAGGAGCGGGGATGAAAGTGACGTATGCCCGCTTTTGGCAGGATGCAAGTAGTACAACGAGTGTAAAAAGGTAAAAGAGATTTTTCATTGAGGTTGAAAAGAGTTTAGAAAAATGGGAGATGAATGGTAGCAATTATACGTAAAACCCCCCTTGAATCAAAAAGTAAAATTGTTTCTTTGAGATTAATCAGTGAAAATTTTTTGAGAAGACAATAAAAATGAAACTGGTTAAACCAGCACATAATCAAAAAGTTAAGGGGAATTACTTGCGACTTTTGACCCTTTTTTACGTGCTCTAAAAAGGAAAAGTGTCAAAAAATTGTATTTTTCAAGGAATTAATTTGAACTTTAATAATTTTTTAATTTTTTTTTAAGGAAACCATTGCAAATATTAAAAATGTATTTACCTTTGTAACGGAAACCTTAAAAACATCACAAAAAATGAAAAAGGCATTTGCATTCTTATTTGTTGCTGGTATGATGACTCTAGCAGCATGTGGCGGTAAAACTGAAGAAGCTGCTACTACTGACACTACAGCTGCTGCTGCAGTTGACACTACTGCTGCTGTTGATACTACTGCTGCTGTTGATACTACTGCTGCTGATACTTCAGCTGCGAAATAATTTTCGCCGCAACAAACGAGTACAACAAATGAAAGCTTTGCGAACCTTCGCGAAGCTTTCGTCGTTTTTATAGCATGATGAAAACGATTGCTGAAAAAATCCGACTCCTTCGCCTCGAAAAAGGCTTTTCGCAAGAAAATGTGGCCGACATGCTCGGTATCTCCACCACAGCCTATGGGGATATTGAACGAGCTAAAACCGACTTGACCCTTTCACGGCTTCAAAGTATTGCCCACGTATTTTCGACTTCATTGGGGCATTTAATGGGCGAAGAAGATGCTATTACTTCCCAAATTCAGCAGCTAGAGCTTGAAAAACTGAAAATGGAGAATGAAAAGCTACGCCTTGAAAATCAGCTATTAAAAGAAAAATTGGCAGGAAGAATCATCGTAGATTTACTGCGCGAACGTACGCAAGTACCCGCCGAGCGACAACGGATTGGTTTTTAAGCCAAGAAATAATAAATCCCTACCCCGACGCTTGTTCACGTCGGGGTATTTTTTTAGGTTTAGGGCGTAAAACCAATAAACCTATGATGAATCTCGCCGAAATTGCTGGAAAAAACCGCGTTATCGTTGAAAAAGTAACTCCTGAGCTAGACGGGGGACAGTTTTATATCAAAGCCGTTCCCAACGAAGTGATTCAGGTAGAAGCCGATATTTTTTGTGATGGCCACGATAAAACGGCCGCACGCCTCTGTTTTAAGCATCAATCTGAAAAAAAATGGTCTGAAGTACCCATGCGGTTTGTTAATAACGACCGTTGGGAAGGGCAATTTATCGCCGAAAAAGAAGGAGACTATCTTTATACCATCGAAGCGTGGGTAGATCATCTCGCGTCGTGGGAGCACGAAATTACCCTCAAAATTCGCGATGCGCAGCACGTCAATAGTGAACTGTTGGTGGGGGCGAGTTTGTTGGAAAAAATCGTAAAAAATGCCTCCAAAGAAGATAAAAAAGCGATTCAGGAAGCGATAAAGGCATTTAGAGACGAAAAACGCTACAACGAAGCGGTGCTGTTGGCCATTGGCGAGCAAATGGCCGAATGGATAGAAAAGTACGCGTACCGTGAAAATGTGACTCGGTATAAAGAACTGCGCCTATGGGTTGACCGTCCGAGAGCAGGCTTTTCAACGTGGTATTCGATGTTTCCGCGTTCGGCGGCCAAAGAACCTGGGCAGCACGGAACCTTCCGCGATGTGATAGATTTGTTGCCTCGCATCGAACGTATGGGCTTTGATGTGCTTTATTTGCCGCCCATTCACCCGATTGGGATGCAGTTTCGGAAGGGGAAAAATAACAATGTGTTGTGCCAGCCTAATGAACCAGGGGTTCCGTACGGCATAGGTTCTGAACTGGGGGGGCACGATGCAATTCATCCCGACTTGGGAACACTTGATGATTTTAAAGCCTTGGTAGCGGCGTGTAAAGCCCACGGAATGGAGATTGCGATGGACTTAGCGATTCAGTGTTCACCCGACCACCCGTGGGCCAAAAATCACCCCGAATGGTTTAAGATTCGTCCTGATGGAACGATTCAATATGCCGAAAATCCACCAAAAAAATACCAAGATATTTATCCCATCAATTTTGAAACCGAAGCTTGGGAGAGCTTATGGTTGGAGCTTCGTCGCATTATTTTTGTGTGGGCCGAGTGGGGCGTGCGCATTATTCGGGTGGATAATCCCCACACCAAAGCGTTTGCGTTTTGGGATTGGGTGATTGCTGAAACCAAGAGAAAATATCCCGATATGATATTTTTGGCAGAAGCGTTTACGCGTCCAAAAGTAATGCAGCGATTGGCTAAAGGTGGTTATAATCAGTCTTATACGTACTACACGTGGCGAACATCGAAGGAGGAGCTGATAGCGTACATGACCGAGCTAACGCAAACAGAAATGAAACACTATTTCCGTCCAAATTTCTGGCCAAACACACACGACATCAACCCGCCATTGTTACAGTCAGGACATGAGCCAAATTTCTTGATTCGCTATTTTATGGCCGCAACGCTGTCGTCGAATTACGGAATTTTTGGCCCTACCTATGAATTTATGGTACATGAGGCTTTTCCAGGAAAAGAGGAGTATTGGAATTCCGAAAAATACGAAATCAAACACTGGGATTGGAATCATACCAATAAACTTACCTACGTCATAACGCAAGTAAACCGCGCCCGAAAAGAGAATGCGGCTTTGCAACAAACCAATAATATTACGTTTTGTGACATCAATGACGACCAATTGTTGGCCTATCTCAAAACGCATCCTGATGGCAATCGTATTTTGTGCGTGGTGAATTTGGACGGGTATAACCGTCGAGGTAATACGGTGCGGATTCCGTTGCATAAAATTGGGAAAGCAGGTTGGGAAGATTTCATTGTCCACGATTTGCTAACGGGGTCCAAGTACGTTTGGAAAGGGGAGTATAACTACATCGAACTTGACCCGTATTTGTTACCTTTCCATTTATTCCGAATAGAAGATTTGTAATTTTTTTAACCTAAGTTCATGCGTTTACAACAAGCGTATTCTGCCGAGCATTTTCGGGAAGAAGCCCATCGACTCGTTGACCAGCTCGCGGATTATTTAGCTGCTGCGCAAAGTCAGCAACTTGAGACGGTCATTCCCTACCAGTCGCCCGAGGAAAATTTTCTTTTCTGGCAACAGAATGCTCAAGAAGGCGCAGGGGCGTCGTCCGATTTTTTTGCAGAGGTAATCCAGCGTTCTACCCATTTGCACCATCCACGGTACATGGGGCACCAAGTGTCACCGCCGTTGCCGATGGCAGCCATGGCGGGAATGCTGACCAGCTTGTTGAACAACGGCATGGCGGTCTATGAAATGGGATTGGTGTCCAACCCCCTTGAGCGCATTTTGAGTGAATTGTTGACGCATAAAATTGGCTTTGGGGCGGAGGCCAGCGGGCTATTGACTTCGGGAGGGACGTTGGCGAACCTCACTGCGCTGCTCACCGCTCGCGCTACCCAGACAGAAGTATGGGAAAACGGCCACGAACAACCTTTGGCGGTCTTGGTGTCAGAAGAAGCACATTACTGCATCGACCGCGCGGCAAGAACCATGGGGATGGGAAGTGGCGGTATCATCAAAATTCCGACCAACGCGCGTTTTCAGATGCGAACCGAGTTGTTGGAAGCGTATTACCAAAAAGCGGTTCAAAGTGGCCGAAAAGTGATTGCAGTCGTTGGAAGTGCTTGTTCGACTTCAACAGGCGCTTACGACGACTTAGTAGCCATTGCCGATTTTTGTGAAAAACACCAATTATGGTTCCATGTGGACGGAGCACACGGCGGAGCAGTGGTTTTTTCCGAACGCTATAAACCATTGGTCAAGGGCATTGAGCGAGCCGATTCGGTGGTGATTGATTGGCACAAAATGCTATTAACCCCCGCTTTGGCAACGGCCTTACTCTTTAAGAGAAACCAAGATTCGTTTCAAACATTTCACCAAAAAGCGCAGTATTTGTGGGCAAATCAAGGCGCGCAAGAATGGTTTAACTCAGGTAAGCGAACCTTTGAGTGTACAAAGCTCATGATGAGTGTAAAAATATACGCCATTCTCAAAACCTACGGAGAGGAGATTTTTACTGAAAACGTAGAGACATTACACGACCTTGCCGTTCGTTTTGCGCAACTCGTACACGAACGGCAAGGTTTTGAATTGGCCTTAGCACCCGAAAGCAACATCGTGTGTTTTCGGTTTGTGGGAGAGGGACGCACAGCGGAGCAAATCCAAATGTTGAATGCCGCCATTCGCCAAAAACTGCTGGAAGAAGGAGCTTTTTATATTGTTCAAACAACGCTTCGCGACAAATTGTACTTGCGGGTTTCGTTGATGAACCCCCTGACGACTGAGAACGATTTGACGGCTTTGCTAGACACGATTGAGCGTTTGGCGATGAAAATGTAGGGTAGCTATTGTAAAGAAAGAAAATATTGTTGTATTTTTCTGAAAACCAACGATATGGACGCTAGCTCTTACGACACTATTGCCAACGAATACCGCGATTCGAAGCAATTGGACTTCCGCAAATACATTGAAGAATATACCCTTGAGCAACTGCTTGGTGATGCAACTGCGCTAAACATTCTTGACTTAGCTTGTGGGGAGGGTATCTACACTCGTAAACTTAAAAAACGGGGGGCTGCCACCATTTTGGGCGTGGACCTATCCACTCGGATGATTGAACTCGCGCAAGAAACGGAGGCTAAAGCGCCTTTGGGCTGTGACTATTTGGTGCAAGACGCGCTAACAATGTCATTAGAGCGTCAATTTGATGTGGTGGTGGGCATGTATTTGCTGAATTACGCGCAATCGGCCGATGACTTACACCAGTTTTGCCAAGTAGTGTACGAACATCTTCCGTCTTCGGGTCGATTTGTGGGATTCAATGACAATCCCCACAATGAACTTCAGCATTATCCTAATTATCGCAAGTACGGTTTTGTAAAAGAATCGACTAGCCAACGAAACGAAGGTGATTTTGTGAGGTATCGAATGTTCAATTTAGATGGGACGGAGTTTAGCTTCAATAACTTCTATTTTCATCCCCTTACTTATGAACGTGCTTTTGCCAAGGCAGGTTTTCGGGATTTTCAGTGGCAAGGTCCTTTTTTAGACCCATCACAAGCCTCATCTGACTACTGGTATGAGTTCATGACTCATCCGCCCTTGATTGGTTTCTCGGCGGTGAAATAGGGAGGCAAAATTAGGCTAGATTCAAACAATTCAAAGTTATCTTGGAAATTTTGACGATGAAAAGACCAAGGGTTTCTTGGGATGCTTTGTGGTAAAAGGGATCAAAACCAAAATTTGTGGAGCAACTTGTATTGCACGTAGCAAAAAAAAGCACTTAACATTTCTGCTAAGTGCTTGATTGAGAGGCTCTCGAAGCTGGGCTCGAACCAGCGACCCTCTGATTAACAGTCAGATGCTCTAACCGACTGAGCTATTCGAGAGTTTGACCGTTATCGTTTCCGATTTTGGTGGTGCAAAAGTAGTAGCTTCTGCAATTAGACGCAAGAGTTTTTTGATATTTTTTTGCTGTTTTTTTGATTAAACAGCCTTTTGCTCTTAAAATCAGTCAATTATACACGCTCTAAAATGAGCTCTTTGATGCGTTGGGCATCTCCTTTGGTGAAGTTTTCAATCACAATTTCGGGCCTTGCACGAGGAATAACGCGAATAGTGGCAAAAAACATGCCGCTGTCAATCTCTACGCCTGAAATGTCGCTGTAAAACACAAACTGCTCGGTGCCGCCAATGAGCTTCTTTAATTTGAAGCTTACTCCTTTGTCGGTCAGGTGTACTTCGTTGGGGCGAACAGGGTCTTTGATGCTACTTGATTTGAATATTTCGTTCATTTGGTCATTAAAATTACGGTGTTGACTATGTTAGTTTGGGACGTAAACGATTTTTTTTGTTTCAAAAAAATCTTCCTCAAAAAAGTCTTGTAAGTTGTAGATTTTGTATTTGCGCTTGAGCTCGCTCATTTCTTCGTCTAAATCTCCCCCCTTTAAAGCCAATACGCCGTTGGAGATAGAATGAACGTGGTTGCGACTAATTTTATTTTTGACCCAGCCGTGTAAAGGCGTAATTCGGGCTACAGCACGCGTAACAACAAAATCATAGTCGCTATCGGCTTGTTCGGCGCGGCAGTGTTCGGCACGGACATTGGTGAGGTTAAGCGCTTCCGCCACGGCTTCTACCACTTTTATCTTTTTACCAATGCTGTCAACTAAATGAAATTCGGCTTCTGGAAACATGATGGCCAACGGTATCCCAGGAAAACCACCTCCAGTACCTACGTCTAGGATGTTGGCAAATTCGGCAAATTGTACCACTTTGGCAATCGCCAGCGAATGCAAAACATGGCGCTCATAAAGATTTTCAACGTCTTGCCGTGAGATAACGTTGATTTGGGCGTTCCAAAGAGCGTATAAGTCCTTCAAACGAGCAAAACGGTCGTGTTGAGAAGGAGTGAGTTGGGGAAAATATTTTTCGATGATTTCCATAATCAAATGGCTTACCGCCAGCGTACTTTTTTGCGTCGATTGGTCCACATCACCACCGACATAACGATGTAATAAATAAATAAAACAAAATCCATAAATGGAATCGCAAACCAGCCTACAGATTTGTACAGCTTACGCGAAGCAATTCCTAAAACAATCCATTGGGATAATAGGCGTATTCCAAAAATAGCGGCAATGATAATAATATAGCCTAATTGCAAAGGTGGAAACGATACGCCTCCCCAGATTCCTAAACCAATAAAGAACACCCAACTGAGCACATGTGTTCCCGATAAAACTGATAGCCGAACTTTATTGGGAAATTTGTAGTACTTACTTACGGAGAGGTGGCGTTTCTTTTGCCAGTACCACGCCGCCCAAGTACTTTTGGGAATAGATACCATAAAGGCGTCGGGGTCAAGGCAAACTGCGGTGTTTTGGGCAGTTGCTATTTCGTTCATCAAAAGGTCATCGTCTCCTCCCGTTACCCGCAAGTGGCTATAAAAGCCTTTGTTTTGAAGAAATAGTGACTTACGGTACATCAAATTCCGCCCAACACCCATGTAGGGTTTTCCCGCCAAGGCCAAGGATAGGTACTGAACCGCCACGTAAAATGTTTCAAAGCGAATAAGTCGGTTGAGAAACCCAGGCTGCTTTTCGTAAGGGGAAAAACCTACAACGATTTGTTTGTCCGAAGTCAAACACGCAACCATCCCCTTAATCCACTGGTCGGTGGTAGGGCGACAGTCGGCATCGGTCAATAAAATAATGTCATGTTTGGCACTGCGTATGGCCGTTGTGATGGCGTATTTTTTAGGAGTGACGTGGTCGTATTCCTGCTCAATGTGCAAAAAACGAACACGTTTCCACGCTTGGGCTTCTGTTTCGGCAAAATCAACCGTACCATCCCAAGAGCGATCATCCATGACAATCACTTCATAGTTGGGGTAGTCTTGTTCATTAAGCATTGGGAGCAATGCACGTAAGTTGTCGAGTTCGTTGTGTGCACATACTACGACAGATACCGCAGGAAGCTGGGCAGGGGGCTCGGTAGAGCGCCTAAAGAGCAGTCGTGTAAAAACGCCCAAAACGTAATAAAGCTGAACGACGACCACGGCGCCGAATATGCCTAACGATAGATTAACAACGGGATGTGAAGACCAATCAGGGAAATAAAGTATATCCATGCATTCTCAATAAGTGCGCAAATATAACGGGGTATTTTGGCATACAGAAAGTTGCGGAACTAGATAAACCAATATTGACCTTTATTTTTGCAGAAAAAGTGCACCAAGTGCGCAAAAAATTAATCAAACTAACACGGATGAAATTTGACTTAGTGACCAACGACCCGCATTCAAAAGCCCGCGCGGGGGTTGTGCATACTGACCACGGGGCGATTCAGACGCCTATTTTTATGCCAGTAGGTACGGCGGGAACGGTGAAGGCGGTACACCAACGCGAATTAAAAGAAGACATCAAGGCGCAAATAATTTTGGGGAATACCTACCACTTGTATTTGCGTCCAGGACTGGATATATTGGAAAAAGCAGGAGGGTTACACAAATTTAACGGTTGGGATTTTCCTATTTTGACTGATAGTGGAGGATACCAAGTGTATTCGTTGGCAGGAACGGGGCGTAAGATTACCGAAGAAGGCGTGAAATTTAAGTCGCACATCGACGGGTCTTTGCACTTTTTTACGCCCGAAAGCGTCATGGATATTCAGCGGAGAATCGGAGCCGATATTATCATGGCATTTGACGAATGTACCCCTTACCCGTGTGACTTCTCCTACGCAAGGAAGTCTATGGAAATGACGCATCGCTGGCTGCAACGCTGCTGCGAGCGATTTGATGCTACGGAGTCGATGTATGGTTATAGCCAGACGTTGTTCCCGATTGTTCAGGGAAGTACGTACAAAGACTTGCGACGTCAATCGGCCGAATTTATTGCGAGCATGGGGCGGGAAGGAAACGCCATTGGTGGGTTATCGGTAGGAGAACCCGCCGAAGATATGTACGAAATGACGGAGTTGGTGTGTGATATTTTACCCAAAGACAAACCTCGGTATTTGATGGGGGTAGGAACACCCGAAAATATCTTAGAGTGCATTGCCCTTGGTATCGACATGTTCGACTGTGTGCTTCCTACGCGCAATGCCCGCCACGGTATTTTGTACACCACGCAGGGAGTGATTAATATCCGAAATGAGAAATGGAAGGATGATTTTAGTCCAATTGACGAAACATTGGGCGGTTATGTGAGTTCTTTTTATTCAAAGAGTTACCTTCGCCACCTGATTAAATCGGAAGAAATCTTAGGTTCGCAAATTGCCAGTGTGCACAACCTAACTTTCTACTTGTGGCTTGTGGGTCAGGCTCGTGAGCAAATTTTGGCAGGTACCTTTGCCCAGTGGAAGAACGAAATTTTAAAGAAAATAAACCAGCGGCTTTGAAAATTGGGCAAAAAGAATTTTCTTTAGAAAGCCAAAACATTTTTGAAATAAAAATTGAATCTCTACTTTTGTTGTCGAATTTGGTTCGGAAAGACTATTTTTGCCGTAGTAGAAGTCATTAAGATAAAGATAAACGTATCCCCCTTATTCAACATTACAAAAAGGTTTATTATGAAAAAAGTATTTCTGCTTGTCACGTTCTTAGTGTTGGGAACATGCTTGCTTGAGGCCCAAGCACAGTATAATCCGAAAGCTCCTTATGAAGGTCCCTACAAAATGAACACTTGGTCATTAGGAGTATATGCGGGTCCAAGTCAGTTCTATGGTGACTTGCGTGAGTATGACTTTTGGCCCGTTGGGACGAACAATTTCGATAGCCAGTCGGAACGTGGAACCATGCACGTGGGTCTAACACTTGGCAAACAACTTACCTACCTTTTTGGAGCACGCCTCGATGTAGGTGGAGGTAACCTCAAGGGGATGAAACGCCGTATTTACCAGTCGTACTTCAATGCAAACTATTTCCAAGCGGATGTAGCTGCAACGGTTAACTTGAAAGGGTTGCTCTTTGGCCCTACCAAGATGAAGCGTTGGAAAATGGATGTTTATGGTGGTGCAGGCCAAATTTGGTTCCGTTCAACGGCTTATCAGTTAGGTTCAGGTCGTTTGCAACGTCGTTCGGATGATTCTCCGACTTTGCGTAACAACATCACTGAATTGAACAAAAAAGCTTCTGCTTACACGCAGGAGTGGGTGATTCCTGTAGGGTTCACTACTTCGTATGAACTGACGAAAAACCTTGATTTAGGTTTGGATTTCCGTTTGAACAACGTCAATACTGAAAAATTAGACGCTACCGTGGGCGGTGACCCATCGGCTATCTATGATGGCGGAGAAGGTGGACGTTTGTACCAAGGAGGAACTGCTACCAGTTTCTTAGGAACACCTAAAGGAAATTCGGCGCTTGATAAGTATGGTTTCTTTGCGATTAGCTTGACGTACAAATTGGGTAAAAACCCACTTCGTGTAGAAAAGAAAAATGGCAAATGGGCGTATGATTTTAATGCTTTGGATGCAGGAAAAGGCTTTTACCACTTGCGTTATACCGATCCTAAGTTGTTGGTTAAACCACCAAAAATCCTTTCATTGGCCGAAATCGATTCAATTGCTAAAGCTAATAAGCCAAAAGAAATCGACCCTCGTTTGTTGATAGATACCGACAACGATGGTGTGTCTGATTACTTCGATAAAGAGCCAAATACACCTGCTGGAAGTATCGTAACGGGTGCTGGTCAGAAAATTGATTTCGACAAATACGTGAAAGATGCCCTGCCAGGTATGGCTTGTTCAGAAATCTTTGCCAACGTATTGTTTGATACTGACAAAGCCATCATCAAACCTGAATTCTACGACTTGTTGAACAAAGTAGTAGAGTTGATGAACAAAACACAATGCCGCCTCCAAATGGCTGGTCACGCCGACCGTCGTGCATCTGACCGCTACAATGTAGCCTTGTCTGAGCGCCGCGTAAATGCTGTGAAGCAGTACTTGTCACAGGCAGGATTGAAAGATCCAAACCGCATTGTGGTGGACGCTTACGGTGCATTCAAACCAATCGCTGATAATGGTACAGTAGATGGATTGAAGAAAAACCGTCGCGTTGAATTGAAATTGATGCCATAGACGCACAAAATAGCATAATTTGAAACAGCCCTGGCCCGCAATGTCAGGGCTGTTTCATTTGGTACTCAGTGGAGTAGTATGCTATATTTGTGGATTGATTAAAGAACAAAATGTATCAACAACTCCTCAGGAAAGAAAATCAGATAGCTGTCATTGGTTTGGGGTATGTAGGTTTGCCTATTGCCCTCGAATTTGCGAAGTATTTTCGGGTCATTGGTTTTGACATTAACCATAGCCGTGTTGAGCTGATGCAACGTGGTATTGACCCTTCACAAGAACTAGAGGCGTCGGTGTTTGATGGGAAGGATATTGTTTTTACCTCAAATCTGGAAGATTTGCGGCAAGCCCAATTTTTTGTGGTAGCAGTTCCGACACCCGTTGACGATTATAAAGTTCCTGACTTAAAACCTTTAATTGGCGCATCGCACACCATTGGCAAAGTTCTAAAAAAGGGAGATTATGTGATTTATGAATCAACTGTCTATCCTGGTTGTACGGAGGAAGATTGTTTGCCTATTTTGGAAAAAGAATCTGGGTTGAAACTTGGAGAAGATTTTAAAATAGGCTACTCGCCTGAGCGAATTAACCCAGGAGATAAAGAACGGACTATTGATAAAATTCTGAAAATTGTGTCGGGGAGTGATGCCGAAGCGTTAGAAGAAATTGCCCAAGTCTATGGCCAAATTATTTCAGCAGGTATTTATAAAGCCCCGACAATTAAAGTTGCCGAAGCAGCCAAAGTGATTGAAAATACCCAACGAGATTTGAACATTTCGCTGATGAACGAGTTGGCGATTATCTTTGACCGTATGGGGATAGATACCAAAGATGTGATAGAAGCGGCGGGAACGAAATGGAATTTTATCAAATTTTATCCAGGCCTGGTAGGAGGGCATTGCATTGGTGTTGACCCTTATTATTTGCTTTATAAAGCCAAAAAATTAGGTTACGACCCGCAAGTCATTCACAGTGGGCGTCGTATTAATGACGGAATGCCTGCCTTTATCGCCAAGCGTTTGATACAAATGCTGATTCAGAAAAGTAAGAGCCCCCAAAACGCGAAGGTGCTGGTGATGGGAATTACTTTCAAAGAAAATGTGTCAGACATCCGTAATTCAAAAATAGCGGACTTAATCAAAGAATTGATGAGCTTTTCGGTCAATGTACACATCGTTGACCCGTACGCTTCTCCCAATGAAGTAGCGCACGAATATGGCCTTACGCTGATGGACAAGCCCTCAAACGATTATGATGCGGTGATTGTGTCGGTGGGGCATAATGAATACAAAGTACTGGGTATTGATTACTTTAAACAAATCATGAAAGAAGCGCCCATTCTGATGGATTTGAAAGGAATGTATCGAAATACGGACGAGAAAATAACTTATTGGAGACTTTAACTTCAGTTGATTGCTGGTAGTCCATAGTTGATAGTCCATGGTCCACGGTTGATGGCTTACAGTGATTTTCTGTTGGCTGATGACCACCGACTGTTGACTATCGACCATAGACCATCGAATTAACTGCCAACTTTAAACAAAATGTACGATTATCTAATTGTTGGTGCTGGATTATTTGGAAACGTTTGGGCGCACGAAGCCACTAAACGCGGGAAAAAATGCTTGGTCATTGACCGCCGAAACCACATAGGTGGGAACACTTACTGCGAAAATGTAGAAGGAATCAATGTGCACTACTACGGCGCGCATATTTTCCATACCAACGACAAAGAGATTTGGGACTACGTGAATTCGTTTGTGGAGTTTAATCGCTACACCAATTCGCCCGTTGCTAATTACAACGGGGAGTTGTACAATTTGCCGTTTAATATGAACACCTTTTACCAAATGTGGAAGGTGAAAACGCCTGAAGAAGCAAAAGCTAAAATTCAGGAGCAAATTGAGGCGGCGAATATCAAAGACCCTCAAAACTTGGAAGAACAAGCCATTTCGTTGGTAGGAACAGACATCTACGAAAAACTCATTAAAAGCTATACCGAAAAGCAATGGGGGCGTAAATGCGTGGATTTACCCGCTTTTATCATTAAGCGCTTGCCCGTTCGCTTTACGTTTGACAATAACTACTTCAATGATCGCTACCAAGGAATCCCGATTGGTGGATACAACAAGTTGAACGAAGCCCTGCTGGAAGGAACTGATGTGCGTTTGGGCGTAGATTTTTTTCAGAATCGTGCTGAGCTCGAGGCGTTGGCAAAACAAGTGGTTTATACGGGCCAATTGGATGAGTATTTCGGGTTTCAATTAGGGTATTTGGAGTACCGTAGCTTGCGTTTTGAGCACCAAACGCTGGATACTGCTAACCACCAAGGAAATGCCGTGGTGAACTATACTGACGGCGAAACAGCGTTTACGCGAATCATCGAACACAAGCATTTTGAGTTTGGAACGCAAGAAAAAACGGTGATTACGCACGAATATCCGCAAGAGTGGACGCCAGGGCAGGAGCCTTATTATCCTGTCAATGACGATAAAAACGACCGTTTGTTGAGAGAATACCGCAAATTGGCAGAAGCTGAAACCAATGTAATTTTTGGTGGACGCCTAGCAGAATACCGCTACTACGATATGCACCAAGTGATTGGCTCGGCTTTAGTGAAAGTACGTAAACACTTTGGTGAATAAAACAGGGGTGTTTTACCCAACAAAAAAGCGGAGCAAATACTTGTTCCGCTTTTTTGTTGGACAATTTTCTGATTATAGAAAAGTAAGCTGCTGATATTCGGGGTGGCGTTGGATGTAGGTTTTGATAAACGGACAAAGCACGCGCACTTTTAAATGGTGTTTCTGTGCGTAATCCAATACGTGTTTAGCCAAGCCTGACCCAATCCCTTTCCCCTCCAATGATGGAGGTACTTCGGTATGATAAAAGGTGATTTGCTCATCTTCGGTTTGGGCATAATCGACAAAAGCGACTTGTCCATCAATCCACCATTCAAAGCGGTTTTCTTCGGTATTATTTACAATAGGGACGTTCATTTGTTTTTATTTTAAGTTATCAGCCCAGTTGAAGCGGTCACTTGGTGAAAACTTCCATGGCGCCTGATTAGTTTCAAGGTTGTTAAACATGGCGTTCCATGAGCTAGGTGCTTGGGCTTCGTCCATGATTTTGTAACGGCGCAATTGAAGGATAATGTCCAACGGACTAATAAGAACGGGGCATTCCTGAACGCAGGCGTTGCAGGTTGTGCAGGCCAAAATCTCTTCTTCGGAGATATAACCACCGAGCAGACTTTTGCCATCGTCTTTAAATTCGCCACCGTTGGCCAGCATGATTTTACCTACATCTTCCAAACGGTCGCGGGTATCCATCATGATTTTGCGCGGTGACAGGGCTTTACCTGTCATATTGGCGGGGCAAGAAGATGTGCAGCGCCCGCATTCGGTACACGAATAGGCATCCATCAAGTTTTTCCAACTCAAATCGGTAACGTCTTTTGCGCCAAAACGGCCGATTTCGGCGGGTGCCTCGGTGGCGTCAGGCTGGTCTAAACCGAGCATGATTTTTACCTCTTTGGTGATTTCTGGCATATTTTGCATTTCTCCTTTGGAGGTGAGATTGGCAAAATAGGTATTGGGAAAAGCCAAAAAGATGTGAAGGTGCTTAGAGTAGGTTACGTATAAGGCAAAGGCGAAAATTCCTAAAATATGGAACCACCAAGCCCCCCGTTCAATGGCAATGAGGGCGCCGTCTGATAAACCTGAATATAAAGGCTGCAAAAAAGTACTAAAGAAGAAACCACCTACCAATGGATAATGCTCAGCGCCACGTTCTTGCAATAAGGCATCGGCTGCATTCATGCTCAAAATAGCGAACATCAAGACAATTTCTGTGACTAAAATAACGTTGGCATCCAGCGCAGGAAAACCATTTAATTCGCGGTGGCGCGTAGGTTGTAAGCGTTCTACGTTGGTGACATTGCGGCGAATTAAGAAAATAACGCAAACGGCAAGGACGCCAACGGCCAGAAACTCGAAGAAATTGATAAGTGTGTGGTAAAAACCTCCAAGTACGGGAGCAAACAAACGATGCGTACCCAAAAGTCCATCCAAGACAATTTCAAGCACTTCGAGGTTGATGAGCAAGAACCCCGTATAAACGACAAAGTGCATAATCCCTACAATAGGTCGGTCAAACATTTTCTTTTGGCCAAACGCTACGCGTATCATGGTACTCAGACGTTCGTTGGGGCGGTCAGTGCGGTCGTCGGATTTGCCTAGTTGAATCGTTTTTTTGATGATTCCTACCCGTTTTGACATAAGCCATGCCGTTACTCCTAACGCCACGGCAAAAAGAACTTGTTGAGCTATCTGCATTTCGGTTTTTAGGGTTGATTGTATTTTGTCATATCGTCGGTGGTCTGCAAGCATACCATTGACAAATATCGTGAAAGTTTACTGAACTCAAACAAGGAGGTGTATATTTGTTTTACGCCCTATTTCTCCCTCAAAGAATGAATCTGACTCCTGATATTCTTAAAAAATACCTGCGCCGTTTGACCAATCTGAGCAGTCGAAACCGTTCGTTGTTGTTATCCACTCTTTCGGCTGATCAGTTTTTGGATTGGAAAGCGTTGGATTTTGTGGACAATCGCTCGGCATTTGATGTTTTGAGCGACCTGATTGCCCAGAAAAAAACGGTTCGGTTGGGCCAAGTGATTGACCCGCGTTCGGAAAAAGGCAATGAAGTAAGCAAGCGGTTGCGGAAATTGGCCCGTACGGAGCGATTTATCGAGGAAGAACGTGGTTCGGAAGATTTGTACGTGGGCTATCCGTTTGTGAGAGGAAAATTGATGGATGGTACGGTGATACATGCGCCTTTGGTATATTTTCCCGTAACGCTTCAAAAAAACGAAGAAAACGTCGCTTACTGGGAGCTTCGTCGTCGCCCTGAGCCTACCTTACTCAACCGTAGTTTTTTGTTGGCCTATGGGTATTTTAATCAGGTAACTATCCCCGATGAATTACTGGAAAAAAACCTAGAAGAACTGAGCCGCGACTCGTTGGTGTTTCGGACGGAGTTGTACGAATTGCTCAAAGAAAGTGCACTTAAACTCAACTTCAACCAAGCTATTTTTCAAGATACGTTGCAGTATTTTGATGAATGTTCAAAAGCCGACCTTGAGCTTTTGGAACAAAATGGAGAGCTAAAACTTTACCCTGAGGCAGTTCTGGGGATTTTTCCGCAGGCGGGGAGTTATTTAGCACCCGATTATGAAGCGCTTATTTCGCAAGAGGAAAAACGGGTTGACGATGAGGAGGCAAGTGCTTTTTCGGCTCCAATAAAAGAAGCCAATACGTTCACTGCGTTTCCGCAGGACGCTTCGCAAGAACAGGCGCTGCTGAGGGTAAAGCAGGGGGAGTCGTTGGTGGTAGAAGGGCCGCCAGGGACGGGAAAGTCGCAGTTGATTGCGAACCTCATGACCGATTTTGCTGCACGTGGTAAACGTGTGCTTTTGGTATGTCAGAAACGGGTTGCGTTGGATGTGGTGTACGAACGGCTTCGACAGGTAGGTGTAGCGCCTTTTGCGGCTCTTATTCACGATTTTAAGAACGACCGAGCGGATTTGTACGCCCAACTTGATGCCCAAATTGGCCAAGTCGATGAGTACCAGAAGCAGAATTATGCGTTGGATTCGATTGTGCTAGAAAGGCAATTTTTGCAGGTAAGTCGCTCGATTGAACAGCTTTGTAGTGAGCTCAACGCCTTCAAAGAGGCGCTTTTTGATGCTAATGAATGCGGTTTGTCGCCCAAAGAATTGTACCTCACCAGCTCGTCGCAGGCGGCTAATAGTCCCATTCCTCAATTTCGACAGTTTCGGTTTGACGACCGCTTGGAGACATTCTTACAGAAACTGCGTCGCTTGGAGCAATACCAGCGTTTTTTGCCTTCACCGCATCCTTGGGAAGAACGAGTTGACTTTTCTCGGATTGGTTTTCAGGAAATAACAGAGGTAAAAAATACCATTGAAGAATCCATCCAAACCTACGAATATAACCGAAAATCGACCAGTGAGTGGTTGGGACAAACCTTGAATGCGGCGCATTTACGGCAACTCCATCGGCTAGATACACAAGTAAGAGCATGGCAAGAACGCTTGCAACTGCCCATGAATTGGGATTTTTTTGAGCGTAGCGTTAGCGGAAAAATGACCAAATCGCTCGCACAATGGTTGGCCAAGGCACACAAAAGTGGGCAAAAATTAATGGGAGGGTCAGTTTTAATGGATGAACTTCCAACATCCGAACTGCCCCGTTTTGAACACCGCCTTCAGGCATTGATACAGGCCCGTCAGTCGGTGGTAAAATGGCTTTTTTATTCAGATAAAGACTACTTTCGAGACTTTACGGCATCTCTAGGTCTAACCCTAGAGCTGACTGATTTGTACCAACTGCGTCAACGACTCGAAAATCGAAAAGCACTGGAGCAGTGGGTGGACGAGGTTGAAAATAAGTTAGCGATTGCGATACGAGAGAGAAGTATGAGTCAGACCCTGCTTCGGTGGGAAGAAGTAGTAGCCGCAATGGAGCAAGCGGCACAGCTACAGCTCGAAATGCAACAAAATGCCCCTTTTCTGGAAAATTTGGCTTTAAAAGGAAAAGATGAATGGGCGAGCGTGACAATGCAGTTGTTGACTTTGGCTTCGGAGTTTTCGGGTAAGTACCAACGTTGGCAACGTTATTTGACTCAAGGGCAGTTGTTGCGATTGGAGGAGTCGGCTGCGTACGGAGCAGAACTAAAAAAAGCGCTTGAGTCAAATTTTGATGCTTTGGTAGAAATGGATTCGTTGAAAAATGAATTGTCCGAATCGGAACGAGAAATATACGAAAAGCTGCAAACCGAAACGTCGCATTCGTGGATAGACGTAGTTCAGAATTCGCTACGGCTGGCTTGGTTGGCGCATTTAGAAGAAAAAAATCCCGTGCTTAGGTCGGTTTCATCCTTAAAAATGAGTCAGTGGGAAGAAGAACTTCAGCAGTTGATTGAACAAAAACAGGCGCTGAGTCGGGAGATATTGGGGATGCAGCTTCGTGAGCAAACCTACAAAGAAATTAGCTTTAATCGCTTGCAAAATCGCACAACCTACCGCGAATTGCAGCACCAAGTGACCAAAAAACGGAAGATTTGGCCCGTACGAAAATTGATGGAACACCATGCCGAAGAGGTTTTTCGCTTGGTGCCATGTTGGATGGCATCACCCGAAACTGTTTCGGCCGTTTTTCCACTTAGGCGTGGATTGTTTGATGTGGTGATTTTTGACGAAGCTTCTCAGTGCTATGCTGAGTACGGCATTCCCGCGATTTATCGGGCCAAACAAGCCGTGATTGTGGGCGATAGCAAGCAGTTGGCGCCGTACGATTTGTATCGTGCGCGTTATGAAAACGAAACCGAAGAAGAGCAGGTTGCGTTGGAAGTGGAGTCGTTGTTGGATTTGGCCAAACATTTCTATTCGGATACGTTGCTACAAGGGCATTACCGAAGCCGTTCTTTGGATTTGATTGATTTTTCAAACCAACATTTTTACAAAAATAAACTTCAGTTACTGCCTCATTTTCAGGATATAAACGAAAGCATCCCAGCGATTGAATACGTCAAAGTGGATGGAGTTTGGGAACAAAATCGCAATACGACAGAGGCTGAGAGGGTGGTAGAGTTGGTGAAAATGTTGCAAAACGAACAACCCAACGCGTCGGTGGGTGTGGTGACGTTCAACTATCCACAGCAACAGTTGATTGAACAGCTCCTGCAAGAAACGGTCGAACAAGGCGAGGTAGGATGGAAGAAGTCATTTTTTGTCAAAAACATTGAAAATGTGCAAGGAGACGAGCGCGATATTATTATTTTTTCGGTGGGATACGCACCTGATGCCCGCGGGCGATTTCGTGCTCAATTTGGGAGTTTGAATGCCCGTGGTGGAGAAAATCGGTTGAACGTAGCGGTCACTCGGGCGCGGCAAAAGGTGTATGTGGTGACGAGCATTTGGCCCGACCAACTTCAGGTAGAAATGGCCGTACATTCGGGACCTAAACTGTTGAAGTCGTACTTAGCGTATGCGCTGAATGTGTCTTCGGGAACCTACCGTCCACGGCCACTGGAACTTCATAAACGACCGTCGAGTTGGCTTTTGAAACATCGTTTGCAGCAAACGGCATTGGAAAAGGGGGATACTGTGTTAGAAGAACTTCCTTTTGCGGATTTGACAGTGAAAAAGGGAGAGAGCTACGAAAAAGTTGTTTTGACGGACGATGAGTTGTACCAACAAGCGATTTCGGTCAAAGAATCACATGCTTACATCCCGTTGCTGCTGCGAGCCAAAGGATGGAGTTTTGAGCGCCGTTGGAGCCGTGAGTGGTGGCGAGGAAAGTGATTATTTTATTTGCGTTCCAACGCAATGAAATAGAAAAGCGTCATTGGGGTATAAACACCTTAAACCCCCCGTTTGCCATGAGACGTTTACTTTTACCTATTCTTTTTATTGTTGGCCTTGCGCAATGGTCGTGCACCGACCACTGCACCGAAACGCGTAAGTACAAACGCTTCACGCCCGTAACCATTTCATTGGCCGAAATTCGTCAAGGCGTACGTACCGAAACAGCACATGCCCTAGAAACCCCAGGGAAAATTTACGCCAAAGGAAATTATCTATTTATCAACGAGCAAAAAAAAGGCTTACACATCATTGATAATTCTAACCCTGCCGCGCCCAGAATCATTTCATTCATTACCATTCCTGGAAATGGCGACATGGCCGTCCGTGGGAATGTTTTGTACGCCGATAGCTATTCTGATTTAGTGGCGTTGGATATTTCTAACCCATTGGAAGTGAAAGAAATAAGCCGCCAAAAAGACGTGTTTCAGACGGGTCAATTTGATGGTGCTTGGTGGTCGCTCAACACAACTACGGGCGCGATTCATGACCAAAATATGCAGATTGTTACCGAAACCATTCAAACTAATTGCGAAAATAGCAATGGTTCGTGGTGGGGAGGAACATTTTTTGCGATGGATAGCCGTAGTGCTTCTCTTCAGTCGAGCACTGTTCCTTCCAATTCAAATGCGCAAGGACAGGCAGGCTCAATGGCACGTTTTGCGCTGTATGACAAGTACTTATATACTGTAGGTCAAAGCGATATGCAGCTGTTTGACATTGGCATACCTTCACAGCCCAAGGCTTCAACAAAAATCTCATTGGGTAGGGGTATCGAAACCATTTTCCCCTACCGCGATAAGCTGTTTATTGGTTCTACGACGGGAATGTTTATTTATGATAACAGTAATCCAGAAAACCCGCAGCACCTATCAACCTTCCAACACGCCATGTCGTGCGACCCCGTGGTCGTGACCGATAACCGTGCCTACGTGACGTTGCGGTCGGGTACTACTTGTAATCGTGGGTTAAATCAACTCGACGTGATTGATATTACCGATTTGCGGACTCCTCGCTTGTTGAAATCGTATCCAATGCAAAACCCCCACGGTTTGGGCGTCGATTACCCTAATTTATACTTGTGTGAAGGCACGCACGGACTTAAATCATTGAACATTGCCAATGATTTTGACGTAAAACAACTTCAACACCTGAAAGACATGGACGCGTACGACGTGATTCCATTGTCGAACAAAACGCTTTTGATGATTGGGAAAGATGGACTTTATCAGTTTGACGTTTCAAACGCTTCAGAGCTTCGTCAAATCAGTAAAATTCCTGTAAAACGGGTTGAAATTTAAACCACTTTGCCATGTTGGAAGCATCTAAAATAAATTCTTTGAAAAAATGGTGTAGTGTGCTGATACTCATCTGTACACTAGCGTGTACACTCACCGCATCCGCGCAATTTAAGCCTCATTACGTCAACATGACCGAAGTAGGTGGGTTGTTTGGACGAGTGGTGTACGATATTCCGTGGAGCGTTCCCGTTCAGCAACAAGTCGAAAATCGCCTTAGTTTAACGTTGCAAACGTTTAACGGAGTCCAACTAAAGCCACGTATGGCCGTGGGACTGACAACGGGGTTGGATTGGTACCAATCGGCTTTATTGATGCCCGTTGCCGCAGGCATACGCTACGACTTAGCCAAAAGTAAAAACAACGTGACCTTGTTGGGAATGTTGGATGCGGGTTACGGATTTCAATGGCTTCATGCCGACGCAACGGGCTACAAAACCAACGGCGGAATGATGATTAGCCCAGGGTTAGGCTTAAAATTTGGCTTAAAATCAGGAAGTGCGTTGGTGCTTTCCCTCAGTTACAAGCGTCAACACGCCAAGTCCACCGAGCCTTTGGGCTGGGGTGAAATAGAGAAGTGGGAAAACCGCGTCTATAACCGAATGGCAGTGCGGTTTGGCTTCGTATTTTAAGTGCCAAAGCACAAGTTTGAGTAGTCGCTCGTGTCTCACGAGCGACTACTATTTATCCGATGGCGCGAGCGTCACCGCTCGTGTCGCTTATTCCAAGGCTTCCAGCCGATGCACTCAAAGCCCATCCCATCGAATTTTCACGCCACCCCGCGAATAGGTCGCAAACATGACAGGAGGGTCAAATGATAGCATTGAAACCTCTTTCACTCCACCGCCCGCATCCTTTTCTGTATAACCCCACATCAGGTGTTTCTTCAATTTTTTCGTCATGTGTTTGGGGAATTGCTCATTTCCTTGAAACATACGGCCTACCCCGTTATCAATCAAAAAATAGTAGCCTTTGTGCTCGAATAAGAAAAAGGGCTTGTAATAATCCGTAATCTCTTCAAAAGTGGCAACAGCTTCAAAACGGTAATAAATCGTGTCTTTGACCGCGCCAATAGATACGTGAACCACTTTTTCTTTTTCCTTCTGTACTTTGTCAATGTACTGATTAAAAATGGTGAGCGTAATGCTGTCCTCAATGGTCACTTCCCGAGAAAAGTAAGGTGCTTTACTCTTTTTCTGAGCAAAGGCATTTTGAATCATCAAGAAGCTGATAGAGAGAAAGATAACTATTTTCATGCTGTAAATTGTGTTGATTACCGATGGCGCGAGCGTCACCGCTCGTGTCGCTTATTCCAAGGCTTCCAGCCGATGCACTCAAAGGCCATTCCATTGGACTTTTACGCCGCTCCGCGAATAAGTCGCAGACATGACAGGAGGGTCATAGATTGGCCCTAAATTAATTTCTTGACTACCATCTTTAAGGGTTTTCGTTGTGCTACCTGGTTCCAAATACTTTGCCAGTTTTTTCGCAATATAGTTAGCAAAATGTTGATCTCCTTCAACCAAATTAGCCACTCCACTGGTGATTAATACATAGTAGCCCTTGTGTTGGAGCACAAAAAGAGGTCTAACAATTTCAGAGATTACATCCGAAGTAGCTATGGCCGCAAACTGATAAAAAATAGTGTCCTTTACCACGGTTATAGTCATTTTTAGCACTTTTCTCTCGGGTACTTTTTCGATGTATTGATTAATCAATGACAATGTAATGCTGTCTTTGATTGTCACTTCCCGAGAAAAGTAAGGTGCTTTACTCTTTTTCTGAGCAAAGGCATTTTGAATCATCAATAAACTGATAGAGAGAAAGATAACTATTTTCATGCTGTAAATTGTGTTGATTACCGATGGCGCGAGCGTCACCGCTCGTGTCGCTTATTCCAAGGCTTCCAGCCGATGCACTCAAAGGCCATTCCATTGGACTTTTACGCCGCTCCGCGAATAAGTCGCAGACATGACAGGAGGCTCATAGTTGGAAGTTTTTACTTCTTGAATCCCACCTCCTAAGTCTCTTATAGTTTGACTATGAACCAAGAAACGCTTCAATTTCTTTTTAATGTACTTGACAAAACTTTCATTACCTTTCAACATCATTCCTACTCCATTATCAATCAAAATGTAACACCCTTTGTGTTTCAACATAAAAAATGGGTTGTTGGCTTCAATGATTTCAAACGCATCCACGGCCTCTAATCGGTAAGAAATGCCCTCTATGGCTGAAATGGATAATCTGATTACTCTTTTTTGAGGCACCTTTTCAATATACTCATTAATCAATGTAAGCGTAACGCTGTCCTCAATGGTCACTTCCCGAGAAAAGTAAGGTGCTTTACTCTTTTTCTGAGCAAAGCTATTTTTGTGCTGACCGCTAAATACTGGACACTGGGTTTCCCTTATTTTAGGGAATAGGGATTTGATTAATGGGGTTATTTTT
>NZ_JBYFCH010000034.1:0-65292 GCF_057652295.1 Runella sp. R5_40
ATGTAGCGTAGTCCGGTCATCGCGCCTGGTTTGGGACCAGGAGGTCGCAAGTTCGAATCTTGCCATCCCGACAAAAAGCCTTCCAATGCTGGGAGGCTTTTTGCTTTTTAGAATGTTTATCATTCAGGAATCTCCATCCGAATCCGCCAATCTTTGGGTAAGTAATTATTGACCCGATTACCCAACCCCTTCACCCAGCCTAATCCCTGATTTTGGTAAGTCACAAGTACCCAACCACGCGGAGCATCCACCGACAAATTTTCCTTCTTTAGAAACACGAGTGCTTCGTTTTCGGTTAGCTCAAGTCGAGAAATATCCGATGAGAGGGCCGTGCTTAACGCGAGGGCGTGCGACGGAATAAAATCATTTCCCTTAAACTCTCCCATTTCAAGTCCCAATCCTTTGGCGGAAAGGGTATTGTCCAAAATCCGAATGTCATTTAATTGACTGTCTAAAAACGCAATTACTTCTCCGTTGGGTTTTACAAACAAATGAAATGTATCGGGTTGTTCGAGCCATTTGCGGGCTTCAGGAAGTTGTTTTGCAGTCAAACGTTTACATGATCGGAAGCCTTCTTCTTTACCTCTTCTGGGCAAAGTATCGTAGCGCTGAGCCGAACGAAAGGCTTGAGGTTTTTCAAACACCGAAAAAAAGAAACCTTCGCCCTTGACTCGGTGCGGATAACATTGGTATCCAATGGTCTTTTCTACCACTCCCCACTCTGCGGGTACGTTAATTTTGATTTCTTCCATGCCCTGCTCAAGCAGCCATTGACCCGTTCCTTGGTTTTCACTGTCGTTGTAAGTACAGGTACAATACAACAAGATGCCACCAGGAGTAAGCAAAGGCAAAGCCGCGTCCACGATTCGTTTCTGGCGACCCGCACATACATGTACACTTCCTTCCGACCACTCGTTGATGGCCGCAGGGTCTTTGCGAAAAAGACCTTCGCCAGAACAAGGAGCGTCTATTAAAATAACGTCAAAAAACGACTCTAATTTCCCTAAATCTTCGGGGTCATGGTTGCTCACGTGGATGTTGGGTGAACCCCATTTTTGTACATTTTCTTTCAAAATCATCACCCTGCTTTTAATCACTTCGTTGGCCAGTACCAAACTGTCTGGATGAAGTAAAGAGGTCAATAGGGTGGTTTTTCCGCCAGGAGCAGCGCACAAATCGAGCACGCGAAGCGGTTTGGCCACGTTAGCCACTTGGGGCAGTGCGTGTCCAATCAACATCGACGAGGCTTCTTGTACGTAATAGGCCCCCGCATGGAAAAGTGGGTCGAGTGTAAAAACAGGACGCTGGTCCAAATACCGACCTTCCAAACACCAAGGAATTGGTGTGATTTGGGACGCAGGAGCGGTGGTTTTTCTAGGATTGTAGCGAATACTGACGGGTGGAGGCGTTTGTAAAGCGGCCTCAAAATCAGCGTAATCGGTTCCAAGTTGAGCCTGCAACAGGCTTATAAAGGGTGCGGGAAGTAACATGCTATTGGGAAATCTCTTTCAGTTTGGTCCAGTGGTAGCCTTTATCTTGCTGGCCTTCGTCTTGCCAACCTTTGTAAATGGCGATTCCTTTGGGAGTTTTAATGAGGTAAAAATAGTCGCCAGCGCCAGCCCACCAAGCACCGCAGGCGGCAATGGCATTTTTGGGAATTCCTTTTTCGGCAAATTCCTTTTTATCAACCAGTTCGGCATTGCCCATAATTTTGGCGATTTGGGTCATTTTGTTGGCAAACTGTACGTACACGATGGCCGCAGGATTGTCGTTTTCGTCGGCATCGGTTTTGAAGATGATAAACCGAGTCGGGGTTTGGCTAACTCCTTCGACCAGTCCAGTAAGCAGCAACAGTGTCCAGGCCACAAATAGCGTTCGCATGGGGCGTCGTTTAGGTTAATTGTTTGACAAAGGTAGAAGTTTTGCCGTTTACTGTTGGTTTACTTCCTGATAAAGCGCGGAAAGTTGACTGGCAATGGTGGAGGCCGAAAATTGGTGTAAGTGTGCCTGACCGTCGGCTACAAGTTGAGCGCGCAGTGCCTCGTCGTTCCAAAGGCGTTGAAGGTGGGCCGCCAGCTCATTTACGTCGTCGGGGGCAGCGTACAAAGCACCTTTGCCACCCGCTTCTTCCAGACACGACCCCGTGGCTGCCACCACGGGCACACCGCTGTGAAGCGCTTCGACGATGGGAATACCAAAACCTTCAAACACCGAAGGGTAGGCAAACACCCGAGCCAGCCGATACAGAACTGGTAAGTCAGCAAACGGAACGTTGTTAAAAATCCGTACTTGGGTCGAGGATTGGTGCTGCGTTAGGTAGCGTTCGATTTCGGCTTGGTACGCCGTTTTTCCCCCAACCAAAATCAATTCCGCCCCCTCTAATGAAGCTTCGGCAAATGCCTTGACCAACTGACCTTGGTTTTTGCGGGTTTCAATCGTGCCGACGCACAAGACAAAGGGACGAGTTAGGTTGTATTTTTGTTGAACTGCGTTGTAAGACGAGGCCGAAATGGAGTTATTAGCGTGAAAAACCTCGTGGCAGTCTTGGTAAATGACCCTGATTTTATCGGGCGAAGTACCATAGAAATCGACGATGTCGCGTTTGGTTTGTTCACTCACGGCCACGATGCAGTCGGCTTCGGCGCAGGCTTTTTTAAACTTACGTTGGTAAAAAAAACGGTCGATGGCGGGGTATAAATGCGGATAACGCAAAAAAATCAGGTCGTGAATTGTAACGACGGATTTGATGTTGCCCAATCCCTGAGGGAGCTCATTGCTAAGCCCGTGAAAAAGTTGAATCTTATCTCGTTGTACATCAGACGCCACGCCATAACTCCGCCACCAAGCGCCGTATAGGGCGTTGGACGACGCAGGCGTGCGGGTAAGCGACGCGGGAAATTCGTCGAACAGTCCCGATTTTATTTTGGGCGTATAGGCCGTGTAGGTGTGTGTAGGGGCAAAAGTGCGCAGTGCATTGAGCACAAAACGGCTGTAATTGCCCAAGCCCGTTCGGTTATTGAACGCCCGTTTGGCATCAAATCCAATCCGCATCAGTGTTTTTTGGGGTCAGGTTTGTGAATATGAGGTACTTCCTGCAAGTCGATAAGCTCATTGCAGTGGGGGCAGCGGGCATATTTGCGGCCTTTGTCGCGGCGAATTTGTTCCATAAAACCCGAAGCAACAATACCCGTTGGCAGGGCAAAAAGCGCAATACCAAGCATGAGGACAACACCCCCAAAAACTTTTCCTGCAGCCGTAACGGGGTACATGTCGCCGTAACCCGTGGTGGTCATCGTAATAACGCCCCACCAAAGGGTAGCAGGAATGCTTTTGAAGCGTTCGGGTTGGGCGTTGTGTTCCAAGTAATACATCACACTCGACGAAATGACGAGGGTAAAAACAATGAAAGACAAACAAATCAGCAGTTCTTCTTTGGTTTCGTAGAAGACGTTTCGAATCATTTTGAGGGCACGAGAATAACGCGATACCCGAAACAATCGGAAGAGTCGAAAGACGCGTAAAATACGAATGATGCCAAAGTCGGAGGTAAGGAGGGTGAAATAAAAGGGAAAAATCCCTAGAAAATCGACAATGGCCCAAAACGAAAAAATAAACTGCAAACGCCCCCGCCAATCGCTTCGGTAACGAGGGTTTTCGACGCACGACCAAATCCGCAGGAAGTATTCGATGGTGAAAATACCGACGGAAAAAATCTCGAAATATTGAAAAAGTTGTTCGTAGAGGCGATTGTGACGAATTTCGGGGACGGTGTGTAGGACAATGGCCAAGGAATTGAGCACAATGACCGATACCAAACTGATGTTGATGTACAAGTTCAGCCCTCGTCGCCCACTGGCCGAAAACTCAAGGGTATTGTAAACTCGTTTGCGGAAAGTCACGATTAGTGCAGTTTTTCCACAAAAATAACAAGAAGTTGCATCTTGTGCTGATTATTTGCGTGCTTTTAGCCGTTTTTGTGAAGATGTAATATATTGCCGATTTTAGTCAAAAAACCATTATTAAACCTTGCATTTACTATAAATAAGCAGTATATTGCCTATTTTAACAACAAAAAATATGGATTTGCACCAACTAGGAGTTGTCATCAAGCAACGGCGGCAACGGCTGCGCATTCGGCAAAATGATTTAGCAGACTTAGCGGGGGTGGGGCTTCGGACCGTCATTGCCATTGAAACAGGTGTTGCCAATCCCTCTTTTGAAACACTGAGCAAAATTGGGGATGTGTTGGGTTTAGAACTTACATTAACCATCAAATCATGATGGCGCGAGGTTTTGCCTCGTGCCGCTTATTCGCAGGCTTCCAGCCAGTTATGTGAAGATGGCTAGAAGCCTGTGAATGTAAGTACGAGCAGGAGGCTCGCGCTATCGGTTATAATAGACTAAAACAAAGCACTTACAGTTACAAAAAGCCCATTTAAGTAGGTTTTGCGGCCTGTTGTTTGGGTGGCAACAGGTTTGAAATAATTGAGAAGTCCGAAGGCGTACTCTATTTCAATAACTGTTTCTAAATGCTTGGTGAGTTTGGGGCGGTATTGCCCTACGAGTTGCCCACCTACATTCATTTTTTTGTAGGTTTGGTAGCTTGCAACAGAAATACGTTCGCCGTTTGGATAAATGGTATTGATTCTATCTTTCAGCAATCGCTCGGTCGAAATACCCGCCCCAACAAATAAGGGAAGGCCCAATTTTATCGGACGTAAGTACGTAAATGATGCACCTATAAAATCCAATTGAGCGTATGCCTGATAAACCTGCCCATTAAATAAAGTGGGAGGGTATTTGTCACCAAAAGAACGATAAGTGAGTTTGTACAAAAATTGGTTTCGGGGAGAAAGTGTTTGATTTAATTGAATAGAAGCCGTTGGTCGTAAAAGAGGCGTATAGTTTCCAGCCCGTACATTGGTGTGGCCATATCCTAGCCCTAATCCTACTTTTAAGCGATTGGGTTGGCCTAAAGACGCAGCATTGTGAGATTTTGGAGCATCTTGGGCGACTGCTACAATTGAGTAAATCAGAAGAGAGAAACCTAAGAAGAGTACCTTCATGGTATTTTTGGAGGTGTAGTTTGAGACCATATTCATTGTGGTGCAGTTTTAAAAGTGATAACTAATCATAAACGTTGGTACTCCTTGATGGCGTGAGGTTTTGCCTCGTGCCGCTTATTCGCAGGCTTCCAGCCAGTTATGTGAAGATGGCTAGAAGCCTGTGAATGGTAAGTACGAGCAGTATGCTCGCACTATCGGGATGCTCGCGCTATCAAGAATTAAAAGTGAAAGCTAAAATTTAGAACAGAAATAGGAGAAATGGCTGTATCCCAATAATTTACAGAACGTCTTTGTCCTTGGTCAAAAGAAGGCTTTAACCTTTGAGTTGAATTCAAAGTTGATAGAGAAGTTTCTAAAGAAATAGAAAGAAAATCTACAAAATAATATTTTAAACCTCCAAACAAAACTCCACCTATTGACTTGTCGAAACGGTATATGTAGTCTTGATTTGCATCTAACAAATCATTGGTATATATTACATTCCGAACAGCTCCATAAGGATTTAGAATGTAGCTTTTTCCGTAAGAATAATGGAAATCTGCTCCATAATACGCAATAAGCCTATCTTCTATAATGACCTTATTTCGTTCATATCCTATTCGTAACATGTATCTACCTTTATCCCAAAGACGAGGTATCGAACTATTAGAAAAAGAAGTAGATATTCCAACCCGTGCTCTCAAACCATCTCGTTTAGACAATTTATATCTTCCCAAAAGCGAATAATCGGGCAAGGAATTTTTACCGACCAACCAAAGTAAATCAGTTCCAATTTCCCATTTGGGGCTTTTCTGCGCCTTGAGTTCACTCCCAACCCCAAGGAGTAGAAATGAAAGAAAGAAAATAGTGTTTTTCAAAATGGTAGGAGTTGTCACAGCAAACGACTTGCAGTGGCGTGATTTTTTTTGGAGCGTTTTCATGGTTTGAAATGGTAGTTTTTGATAAAAGATAAGATGAAAAAATCGTGTGGCCCTTGATGGCGCGAGGTTGTGCCTCGTGCCGCTTATTCGCAGGCTTCCAGCCTGTTATGTGAAGATGGCTAGAAGCCTGTGAAGGTAAGCACGAACAGGATGCTCGCGCTATCGGGAATATTTTAAAAATGATAAGAAAAGTTAAGAACTTGAATAGGCTTAATTTCAAATATCATACCTCTAACGGGGGTTTGGTATAAGAATTTTAAAGCCCCACCTTCTAATACGAAGTTATCTTTAGTAACCATTATACCACCACTATATGTGTTTAACTGATACGTTCGATGAGCACCTTTTAAACTGGTTTCCATAGAGATAGAAAAGTTACGATTGATAAAGTATCGACACCCAATAAAACCCACACCTCCAATTTGTGAACTATAGTCGGGGAAGTAGAACGGAAGAGCATTCGGCACAGGGATTAACCATGCTTGAATTTCATCCTTTTGATAGTGAGCTTCTATACCCCCAAATAAGTCTGTTTTTTTAGCTATTTGCTTGCTCCATTCATGACCTAAACGAATCATAAAATTAGCTTTGAAAACTTTACGGGGAGTTAGTGTTGGGTCAGTTTGGAGGTCGGTACCAATTCTAATTCTAAAAGCCCTGTTGGGTTTATAGTGCCATCTCGAAAAAAGCGAATAATCGGGCAAGGAATTTTTACCGACCAACCAAAGTAAATCAGTTCCAATTTCCCATTTGGGGCTTTCCTGCGCCTTAAGTTCACTCCCAACCCCAAGGAGTAGAAATGAAAGAAAGAAAATAGTGTTTTTCAAAATGGTAGGAGTTGTCACAGCAAACGACTTGCAGTGGCGTGATTTTTTTTGGAGCGTTTTCATGGTTTGAAATGGTAGTTTTTGATAAAAGATAAGATGAAAAAATCGTGTGGCTGCATAGATAGGTGGAGGGTTGAGATAACGCTGAAAATAGTACTCCAAATATCTTAGTTTGTAGTTATAATTGCAATATTTTAACAAAAAATAAAATAAAAAAGGGGCACGAGATTTTACCTCGTACCCCTTTTTTGTAGGCTTTCAGCCTGTTATTTTCGTTCAAAAACCTTTTCGCCTGCTACGTAGGTTTTGTTTACTTTTAGCTCACGGAGTTCGTTGGCGGGGGCGGTCATCAGGTCTTTTTCTAGGATAACAAAATCGGCCGCTTTGCCCAATTCGATGCTACCGAGGCGATTTTCTTCAAAATTACCGTAGGCCGACCAAATCGTCATTCCGCGCAGCGTTTGTTCACGCGTCAGGGCATTTTCTACTTGGTAGCCTCCCGCAGGAAAGCCCTTGGCATCTTGCCGATACACGGCCGAGTGAAAAGTATAAAAAGGCGAGACGGCTTCCACGGGAAAATCGGTTCCCAACGCAATTTTTTGGTTTTGCTCCATCAAGGTTTTGAAAATATACCCATTTTTTTCGCGGTCTTTGCCCAAGCGCTGCCCCGCCCAGTACATGTCGGAGGTAGCGTGCGTAGGTTGGGCGGAGGGTAAAATCGAATAATCGCCAAACTTGGCTACATCGGTCACATCCACGATTTGGGCGTGTTCAATCCGCCAACGCCGATTGTTTTTGCCTTTCAAATACTTCGCGTAGAGTTTTAGCATCAAGCGGTTAGACGAATCCCCGATGCAGTGCGTATTGGCCTGAAACTCGCTATTGGCCAATTGAGAAATCCATTTTTCAAGTTCGGTAGGGCTAAAAAGCAAAAAACCCGTTGTTTCGGGAGCGTCGCTGTAAGGTTTGAGCAAACAAGCCCCGCGCGAGCCCAACGCGCCATCGGCATAAATCTTAAACGAACGAACGTTCAATCGGTCAGAGACGTAAATGCCTTTTTTGAGCATCTTTTCGATGTTTTCTTGACTGACACTCACCATCGGATACAATCGAATTTTGAGCGTTCCTGCTTTTTGAAGGCTATCAATGTGGTCGATAACATCAGGTGACAACCCCGCGTCGCCGACGTTGGTGAGACCGTACTGGAAACACATCGCTTGTGCCTTTAGAAGTTTCGATGTAATATCTTCTTTGGTGGGCGTAGGATTGAGGGCGCGAACAAGCTGCTGGGCGCGGTCGATGAGCACACCCGTAGGTTGGCCATTTTTGAGTACCACCAAGCCGCCTTCTACTTTGGAGTCGGCGGTGATTTGGGCCAATTGTAAAGCTTTGGAATTGACCCAACCCGCGTGCCCGTCGATGCGGGTCAAATAGACTGGGTTATTGGGGAATGCTTTGTCTAAGATGTCTTTGGTCGGAAACTCCTTTACGGGCCAATCGTTTTGGTCCCATCCACGGCCAATAATCCACACGGCGTCAGGGTGTTCGGCTTGGTATTTTTTGAGGCGTTCGATAATTTCTTCGGGCGACTGCGTGTCCACCAAATCAGCTTGGTCGAGCATTTGGCCGAGGCCGTAGAAGTGGGCGTGGGCGTCGTATAGGCCAGGATAAACGGGTTTGCCTTGGGCATCGACGAGGGAGTCGGACTGGAACTGAGAAAAGACGGTAGCCGAATCGCCCACGGCTACAAATTTGCCATCTTTAACGGCAAAAGCGGAGGCTTTGGAGAAGGTCGAATCGACGGTATAGACCGCTGCATTATAAACAATTAGGTCGGCTTTTTTCTGGCCTGAACATGCCGCTAAAAAGGCGGCACAGAGCGCGTAAAAGTAGTTTTTCATCGTGTCAGGGTTAAACTGTGCCTAAAGCTACGCTTTAAAAAGCTATTTTTGAAGCAGTGCGAAAGTTTTATCGCAATCCATTAAACGAACTTTCTGCCATTTCTGTTATCGAAAGAATGGCAGTTTGCCCTACATAAAAGCCCACTAATTTCGTTTTTGCTGGTATGAAATACTTTTTTCTTGCGTTCCCCATCGTTTTTTGTTTATCGTTGGATTCGTCTTCTCAAGAGCTACTAACGCTCGAAAACGCCGTTTCTACCGCACTCGAAAAAAGCTATTCCATTAAAGTGGTTCAAAGTCGGGAGGCCATTGCCCATAATGACAACACCCGAGGAAATGCGGGGATGTTGCCCGTGGTATCGGGAACGGCTCTTCAAAACTTTACCCATAACAGCATCAACCAATCGTTTTTTAACAATATCCGTGAGCCGTTGGTGCAGAGCGGAATTGATAACCGCAACAACAACGCGGGGGTGACTATGGTGTGGACACTCTACGATGGGATGGGGATGTTTGCCGCCGCCGACCGTTTGAAAGAGTTTGAAAAGTTGGGTAAAACCAACGTCCAAATTGCGATTCAGAACACCGTTTCGCAGGTGGCCAATGCGTATTACGAAATCATTCGCCAAAAACAACGCCTCAAAGCACTCCAAAATGCGTTGGATATTTCGGCAACGCGCCAAGAACTTGCCAAAGCAAATTATGAAGTAGGAACAACGTCCAAATCGGAATACTTAGCCGCGCAGGTGGACTACAACCAAGACCAAGCGGCGGTGTTGGCGCAGCAGCAGGTGATTCAAAACGCCAATGTAAACCTCAACGCTTTGCTGTTCCGAGATTTTGAAACCAAGTTTGCGGTTATGGATACCATCGTCTTTCGTAATGATTTGTCCTTGGTCGATTTGAAGCAAAAACTGACCGAAAACCCCAATTTGTTGGCAGCGGCTCAAAGCCGTACGTTGGCAAAAATCAACGAAAAAGAGGTCAAATCAACCAAATACCCACAGGTGGATTTGGTGACGGGGTATAATTATACTTCGTTCAATAACGAAGCGGGTTTTGGAGCCCAAAAAGGTCAGTCGCGGGTGTTAAATTACGGAGTGCGCCTCAACGTGCCGATTTACGACGGCTATAACCAACGCCGTCGCGAGCAAAACGCCAAGGTCAACACCATCATTACCGAATACCAAGAAGCAGATTTGAAAAACCAGTTGTTGTCGGCCCTTGAGCGTACGTACAACAGCTACCAAAACAGCCTTCAACTGTTTGGTTTTGAGGAGAAAAACCTAAAAATAGCGCGCCAAAACGTAGATTTAGCCTTTGAACGCTACAAATTTGGAAACTCGACGGCCATCGAATTCCGCGAAGCGCAACGCAATGCCGTTGCCACGGAGTCACGTATGATTGAAGCGGCTTTCAACGTCAAACTTGCCGAAATCGAACTCCTCCGCCTCAGTAGCTCTATTGTGAGCGAAGTGAAGTAGAGTTATCAGTTATTGGTTAACCCGTTATCTGTTAATTGTTAAACCGTTATCTGTTGAACGAGTAACTGATAACCGATAACGAGTAACTGATAACCGATAACGAGTAACCAATAACCGACTTATCAATGCTTGCTGAAACGATTCTTAAACGCTAGGAACGGTGTTTCAAAATAGCGGTACGACAAGGCCGAAACGCCAATGGTAAGCAAGGCCGAAAGCGGGTAAAGAAGTAAATTGAAGGTAAGTGTAGAAAGAGAATCCCCAAACATCCACTGAATGAGGTGAATACTGGCGACGATAAAAGCCGTTTGGTAAATATAAATCCCGTACGAAATCTTGCCCAAATACGAAATCCAGTTGTATTCTAAGTTGACAATGGAGGCGGGATTGCTCGATACGTTGAGGATAAAATAACCAAAAAACAGCCCGTAAAACTCCAAATTAAGGCTGCTCACGTGAACCCCCGTGACGAGGCAAATCACTAATACGATGTACACAATCCACTGAACTTCTTTGCGGAAAAGTGCATTGAGCACCTTGTCTTTTTGGTAATACACCAAGGCTGCACACAGTCCACCCGTCATCAAGGTAATGATTCGAAATTGACTGAAGAAGAAACGTGTAATTTCAGGCACGTTGTTTGCATATTGCGTATGACCAACCCAGTTGTAATAAATATAAAAAACGGCAAAGGTGCCGAAACAGAAGATAAAGACAGTGATGATGAGGCGTTTCCAGCTAAAGTCTTTGACAATCCAAGGCCAGAGGTAGTAAAATTGCTCCTCGACGCCGATGGACCAGGTTTGGGCCGCTAAGTAGGGCGCGTTGTAAAGAATAAAACCGATGTTGGGCAAAACGAGCAAGAAAAGCGACAATCGCCGAAAAACGTTGTGCGCCATGAACGACACCTCGTTGTTGGGAGCTACAAAAAACGAAATCTGAGGAAAAACAAAAAACGAAAGCAGCACAATCAGAAAATAAAGTGGCCAAATCCGTAAAATCCGTCTTATGTAGAAGTTACGGGTGTTAATAAACCCAAATCGGCCTTTTTCGTGCAGCAATAAATAGGTGATAAGAAAGCCACTGAGTACGAAAAATAAATCGACACCTAATTTCCCCATGCTCTTGATGAGGTGATTGTCGTAAAAATTCGGAACTTTGAAAACCTCTTTGACTTGTTCAATGTGATGAATCAAAACCGAAAAGGCGGCAATAAAACGAACCCCGTTGAGGTTAGGAAAATAGACTGAAGTAGAAACTTTGCTCAAGAGGATAATCTTTTTTGGTTTTTGAGAGTCACCATACCGCTCTCAGAGCGGCAAAATTAGCTTAATTTGCCCAAGTGATAACTAACGCTATGCAATTTAGAATTTATACGTTGATTGTTTGTTGGTGTTTTTTCCTGCAAAATGCGGTAGCCCAATCACAATACATCCCGCTCAATGACGATTACTACCATCTGATAGATCGGTACGAAATTCGCCGTGGACGACTAAATGAGGATTTTCACATTGGGGTAAAACCTTTTCAGCGTTCGGCGGTGATGAGTTTCTTAGACAGCATCAAGGCCGACCGCACCATGCCACTCAACGATACCGATTTTTTTAACTTAGATTATTTACGCCAAGACAGCTGGGAGTGGTCGTCGGACCAAACACCCATGAGCAAAAAAACGTTGTGGAAGCGGTTTTATCGAAAGCCTTCTGATTTTTACTACGTTCAGAACAAAAACTTCGACCTACACCTCAGCCCCGTCACGCAGCTAATTTTGGGGGGAGAAAATAATTCCAAAGATTATTTATGGCTAACGGCTCGCGGGGTTGAATTGCGGGGAAACATTGGCAAAAAGCTGGGCTTTTATACCTATGTGACTGATACGCAAGCGATGTTCCCGCAGTATGTACGTAATTTTACACTAAGTGCACGAGAAATTTATGTGGGTTATCCTGTGTATCTTTTACCTGGCGAGGGAAATGTAAAGAGTTTCAGTACCAGGGGAATGGATTTTATATCTGCGCGTGGGTACATCACATTTAATCCAATTAAGCAGATTAATATACAATTTGGGCATGATAGAAACTTTATCGGGAATGGGTATCGTTCGATGATTCTCTCAGATTGGAGCTCACCTTACTTATTTTTGAGAATGACAACTCAGTTGGGGAAATTTCAATACACCAACCTATGGTGCGGTATGCTTTACTACACCGATAACCGAGGAAAAGAGGTCCCCATCAATAAAAAATATGCGGCGATTCATCATCTGAGCATTAATCTTGGCCGAAACTTTAACATCGGGATTTTTGAGGCAGAAATGTTTGGACGCGATAACAAAGTTTTTGACCCCCATTATCTGAATCCAATTATTTTTTACCGCTACCTAGAAAACTATCTTGGAAGCGCCGACAATGCCTTGTTAGGGCTTGACATAAAATGGAATTTCTTAAAGCGTTTCAGTTTTTATAGTCAATTCATGTTGGATGAATTTAAAACCTCCGATTACTTTGGCAAAAAAGGCTCTATGAATAAAAAATACGCTTTTCAGGCAGGTGTAAAGCACGTTGATTTTCTAGGAATACCCAATTTAGATTTACAAGTTGAACTGAACCTAGCACGCCCTTATACATATTCACATTTTACGGGTTATACCAATTATGTTCACAACGATTTGTCATTAGCACACCCACTGGGGGCAAATTTTTGGGAAGTACTTGGTATTGCTCGTTATCAACCGACTCGCCGACTCACTTTTTACGGAACTTTTTCAAGATCTAACAAAGGAATAGATATCGATGAACGCAATTGGGGGGGAAATATTTATCGTGATTATTTAAAGGATGCTCCTCGTGAAACAGGTACTTATATAGGCCAAGGCACTCCCGTTGATCTTACTTTTTCGGACATACGGGCATCGTACATGCTCAAACATAATTTTTTCATTGATGGAAGACTCATGTTTCGTAACCAAGTAAGTCCAGCAGCTTCGGTAAACCTCAAAACCAACTTAGCTACCGTTGGTTTTCGGTTTAATCTTCCTTACCGTCAGCAGGTGTTTTAGGCTAGAAAACGAACTTTTTTTGTAAAAACACGCTTGCTTTAACTGTCTGCTACCAAAAACAACTGATGTCTGTTCTCCGTAAACATATTCTTTCTCGAATCGTTTGGGTGTTTATGGCATTGCACATCCTCAATTGTAGTATTGACTCTCCTGATGCTCAACCTGACCACGTTCCCGAAAACCTAAGTTATAACGACATTGAAAGTGTGGCGGAGTTGGTGATTGAACACATTTTGGGGTTTGATAACATCATTCCCGAACAAGACGAACATGATACCGAAGACGGCGGGAGTATCTCTATCGCCAAAATTCTTTTTTACTGTCAGCCCATTAGTGTATTCTCGCTGACCACGACCGAAGATGTGCTACCTTCGGCGGAGCGCCCAATCCATTATCGAGATACCTATGCTTCACAATTTCACCCCGAAATTGTGCCACCTCCACCCAAAAACAGGCTTGGGTAAAGCCCTTTACTAGCTAGTCATTCGACTGGAGTTAAGTCATTTTCTTAATTTTTAACAACACAAAAGCATAGCTCCAAAAGCTACGCTCGGTTGTGCTTTTTATCCAACTATTATGAAACCATTCGTAGTGTTGGCGGGTATTTCTACCTGCCTAATAATGCTTTGGTCGTGCACCAAAGAGACAAAAACCGCACAAGCTACCCAAGAAATATTGCCTGTTACTCAACCCATTCTCATTGACACGACATACACCCAAGAATACGTAGCCTCCATTGCTTCGCTCCAAAATGTGGAAGTAAGAAGCAAAATCGGCGGTTACATCGAAGCTGTATTGGTGGACGAAGGTAAACCTGTACGGGCGGGTCAAACGCTATTTCGACTAGGAAGCCAAGCCTACCGCCAAGAACTTAACAAAGCGCAAGCTATTCTCCGAAGCTCTCAAGCGGAGGCAAAAACGCTGGCACTCGAAATCAAAAACACTCGCCTCCTCGTAGAACAAAATGTGGTATCGAAATCCGAATTGGACATTGTGGAGTCGAAGCTCGAAACCCTCAAAGCCAAAATCGAAGAAACGGAATCGGACGTGGCCAACGCCCAGCTCCAACTCTCGCTTACCGAAATCAAAGCTCCCTTTAGCGGCGTCATTGGGCGTATTCCTAACAAAACGGGGAGTTTGGTGGACGAAGGTACGCTGCTAACTACCCTGTCTAATAACCAAGATGTATTTGCCTATTTCAACGTCACCGAAAAAGAATACTTGGATTTTACGGAGCAAAACGAGGTAGGCCACCGTCGGCCAGTCAAGCTATTGTTGGCCAACGGTCAGCCCTATTCCCAAACAGGCGTCATCGAAACCGTTGATAGCCAATTTGATAAAAGTACGGGAACGATTGCTTTTCGTGCCAAATTTCCGAACCCTAAGCAGGTGTTAAAAAACGGGGCGAGCGGAAAAGTGCAACTTACCAGCACGCTTAAAAATGCGCTGATTGTACCCCAAAAATCGGTGTTTGAAGTGCAAGATAGAAACTGTGTCTATGTGCTTGAGGCAGGAAACAAAGTCAGCCTCCGCAACGTACAAATCCTACAGCGATTGCCGCAACTTTATGTGATAGCCTCGGGGCTGGGTACGTCCGATACGATTTTGTACGAGGGCATTCAGCGAGTGGTCGATGGCGATTCTGTCTCGCCGAAGTTGATGCCGATGCGTCAGGTAATGGCAGGTATGGGACAGAAATAGCGCACAATTCAAACCAAAAAATCCATGTTTAATCAATTCATACATCGACCTGTACTGTCGGTAGTCATCGCCATGATTATCACACTACTGGGTTTATTGATGCTCACCCGACTGCCCATGACGCAGTTCCCGAGCATTGCCCCGCCCGAAGTAAACGTAACCGTCGAATACACGGGAGCCAACGCCGAAACCGTCACAAAAGCCGCCCTTGTCCCGATTGAACGGGCTATCAATGGCGTACCAGGAATGAAATACATGTCGTCGGATGCGGGCAATGATGGGGTAGGCGTAGTACAAGTTATTTTTGAAGTAGGCACCGATCCCGACGTGGCGGCGGTCAACGTCCAAAACCGCGTAGCCGCCGTCATGGGAGAACTTCCCGCGGAGGTGATTCGGAACGGGGTGAAAATAGCCAAAGAGGAAAATGCCATGTTGATGTACCTCAACATCTACAGCCGAGATAGCACCATGGAGGAAAAATTCCTTTACAATTTTGCGGACATCAACGTCTTGGCCGAACTCAAGCGGGTAAAGGGCGTAGGGTACGCCGATATTTTGGGCGCGCGCGAGTACGCCATGCGTATTTGGCTCAAACCCGACAAAATGCTCAATTATGCCATTTCTACAGAAGACGTACTGGAGGCATTGGAAGAACAAAACGTGGAAGCTGCTCCAGGAAAAGTAGGGGAGAGCAACGACAAAACCCCGCAGGCATTGCAGTATGTCATCAAGTACGGCGGCAAGTACAACACGCCCGAAAAGTATGAGAACATTCCCATCAAGTCTAATGCCGATGGGCAGATTTTGCGCATCAAAGACGTCGCCGATGTGGAGTTTGGAACGACGTATTTTGACGTAGAAGCCAAAATCAACGGTCGCCCCACGGCGGCCATCATGCTCAAACAACTCCCAGGCTCGAATGCCAGTGAGGTGATTGCCCAAGTAAAAGAACGAATGGCGACGATCAAAGAGCGGGTTTTCTTGAAAGGAATGGAGTACGAACTTAGCTACGACGTGTCTCGTTTTTTGGATGCGTCCGTTCACGAAGTGGTCAAAACCCTGATTGAAGCCTTTATTTTGGTGGCGTTGGTGGTGTTTTTGTTTTTGCAAGACGTTCGCTCTACGCTCATTCCTACCGTCACGGTGCCTGTGTCGTTGGTAGGGACGTTTTTCTTCATGCAGCTGTTTGGGTTTTCGCTCAACCTCATCACGTTGTTTGCGCTGGTGTTGGCCATCGGAATTGTGATTGACGATGCCATCGTGGTCGTTGAGGCGGTTCATGCAAAGCTAGAAACGGGGAACTATTCTCCCCGAAAAGCCACCGAAAAAGCCATGAAAGAAATCAGTGGGGCTATTATTGCCATTACGTTGGTTATGTCGGCGGTGTTTGTACCTACTTCGTTTATGACGGGCCCCGTGGGGATTTTCTACAAACAATTTTCTCTAACGATGGCCATCGCGATTGTGCTCTCAGGAGTAAGTGCCTTGACGCTGACGCCTGCCCTGTGTGGCTTGTTTTTGAAACATACCCACGCTGAACATCGTAGTCAGGGGTTCTTAGCTCGCTTTTTTGCGGGGTTCAACCGTTGGTACGAAGGGTTGTCGAGTCAATACCAACGCTTGCTTTCGGTCATCGTCAACCGCCGAGTAGTGACGTTGGGAATGCTGCTGGCGTTTTGCGTTGGGACGGGTATATTGGGGAAATTAATTCCGTCAGGTTTTATCCCCAACGAAGACCAAGGTACTTTTTACGTGAGTATTACCACGCCGTCGGGTTCAACCCTCGAACGTACCAAGGCCGTAGTCGATGAAGTACAGCGAGCGTGTCAAAGCCTCGAATCGGTCGAGTCGATTTCTACGTTGGCAGGTACCAATATCCTTTCGGACGGGACAGGAGCTACCTACGGTACGTGCTTAATTAACCTTAAAGATTGGAAAAATCGAAAAGAAACGGTGGACGAAGTAATCGAGCAAGTTACCGAGCGCACCCAACACATCAAAGATGCCCGCCTTGAGTATTTTCCGCCGCCTGCCGTTCCTGGTTATGGCAATGCGAGTGGGTTTGAATTGCGTTTGTTAGACAAAACGGGGAGTGGCGACTTCAAAGCGATGGAAGCCGTTGTCACGCAGTTTATCAAAGACCTCAAAGCCCGTCCCGAAATCGCTTCGGCATTTACCATTTTTGATGCGAGCTTTCCCCAGTACCTGTTGCACATTGATGAAGACAAAGCCGCGCAAAAAGAAGTGACCATCAACAAAGCGATGGGCGCATTGCAGACCCTTCTGGGAAGTGAATATGCCACCAACTTCATCAAGTACGGCCAAATGTACAAAGTAATGGTACAGGCACTTCCGCAGTACCGCGCCAAGCCCGAAGACATCCTCAACCTGTACGTGAAGAATAACAAAGGAGAAATGGTGCCTTTGTCGGCCTTTGTGCGCATCGAACGGGTATATGGGGTTGATCAGGTAACCCGTTACAACATGTACCCTTCGGCAGAGCTAAACGGCGAACCTGCCGAGGGATACAGTAGTGGCAGCGCCATTGAAGCCGTGCAGGCAACGGCACGTGAAAAACTCCCAACGGGTTATGACATTGACTGGGCAGGGATTAGCCGCGACGAAGTGGAAACGGGCAACCAAGCCATTTACATCTTCGCCATTTGTTTGCTGTTCGTGTATTTGTTGTTGGCGGCTCAGTACGAAAGCTTCTTATTGCCGCTACCCGTCGTGTTTTCGCTCCCAACGGGGATTTTTGGAACGTTCTTATTTCTCCACTTTTTGGGGTTAGAGAACAACATTTATGCCCAAATCGCGATGGTAATGCTCATTGGGTTGTTGGGAAAAAATGCCATTCTGATTGTGGAGTTTGCAACGCTTCGTCACCGCGAAGGTGCGACGGTGGTTGAAGCCGCGATTGAGAGTGCAAAAGTGCGCCTTCGACCCATTTTGATGACATCCTTTGCGTTCATTGCGGGATTACTACCACTGATGTTCGCGACGGGTGCGGGAGCTATTGGCAACCGTACCATCGGTACGGCAGCCGCAGGAGGAATGCTGTTTGGGACTGTTTTTGGCGTGATTGTCATTCCTGGACTGTACGTCATTTTTGGCACATTGGCCGAAAAATTGAAAAAAACTACCAAAAAAGAAGAGAAACCACTCACCGAAGAGCGCCTAAAAAAATGGATATAAGACCAAGAAATCTGTTAATCATCCTGCTGTTGGGAGGAATTATTGCGGGATGTAAAGTGCCTCCCATGACTACCCAACGCGAATTTGAACCGCTTCCTACCACATTTGAAAGTAGAACAGATACGGCAAACAGCGCCCAGATTCAATGGCGAGACTATTTTCAAGACAGTACGTTGATTGCGCTGATTGAAACCGCGTTGGTCAATAACTTTGATGCCCTAACCGCCATTCAGCGCATTGAGATGGCGCGTTCGAACGTGAGAGCAACGGAGGGATTGCTCAGACCAACGGTTTGGGGAGGAGGATCAACGGCCCTGCGCCGTTTTGGATTATATACAATGGATGGCGCGGGAAACGCTACTACTGACATTGTGGAGGGGAAAGTTGTTCCAACTCACCTTCCTGATTTTTTTGTAGGCTTGACGGCCTCGTGGGAAGTGGATATTTGGAAAAAACTTCGTACGCAACGAGAAGCTGCCTTGGCGCGGTATTTGGCAAGTGTCGAAGCAAAAAATTGGATTACGACCAATTTGGTGGCGGGCGTTGCCAATGCTTATTATGATTTGTTGGCACTTGACAACGAGCGAGAAATTGTTCGGCAAACCATTGGTTTACAGGAAGAAGCCCTTAAAATTGTAAAAGTGCAAAAACAAGCAGGAGTAGCCAACGAACTGGCCGTAGAACAGTTTGAAGCCCAACTTCTGAATAGTCAACACACAGAAGTAGCTATAGTACAGGCAATTACTGAGACCGAAAATGTCATTCATGGACTGTTGGGGCGCTTTCCCCAGCCAATTATTCGGGATAAAACCCAACTATCGCGAGCGGTCGCGACCCAGATTCAAACGGGAATGCCGTCAGAATTACTCAAAAACCGTCCCGACATTCGAGCGGCTGAGTTAGAACTTATGGCAACTAAAGCCGACTTACTAGCAGCGAGGGCAGCCTTCTTTCCATCGCTTAGCTTAACGGGAATGTTGGGGTTGCAGGCATTTAATCCGAAATTTTTGGTGAGTACGCCTCAGTCGTTGGCTTATTCGGTAGTAGGAAATTTGGCAGGCCCGATTATCAATCGTTCGGCCATTGTCGCGCAGTTCAATGGAGCGCAAGCCGTGCAAATTGAGGCGTTATATAACTACCAAAAGACAATTTTGGATGGGTACATCGAAGTCAATAACCAATTGGCCAACCTACGCAATTTAGCCCAGATGTTTGACCTTAAAAATCGGGAAGCGATGTTACTAACTCGCTCAATAGAAACCTCAAGCAAACTGTATCGCACGGGGAGGGCGTCGTATTTAGAAGTGCTTTTTGCCCAACAAAATGCGTTGCAGGCGAAATTGGTGCTTATCAATACCCAAAAACAGCAGCAACAAACGACCGTTAATCTGTATCGTGCTTTGGGTGGAGGCTGGAAATAAGTGCGCTTACAAAAAAAGCAAGGCCGCAAGCCTTGCTTTTTTTGTAAATAGCCACATTTGTTTTAGTCAACAGTTTGTAATGCGAGGGCTGTTTTCTTATCAGCAGTGACAACTTCGTAGGCGATGAGTACTTTGCCATTGTAGGCTAAACTACTGGCGTTTTGTCCATTGTTGGAGTTGTTAACAGATTGGCTGCCAAGCAACTTTCCGTTATCAACTTTACTGTAAAAAACGCTGGTAGTACCAGCTTCTGAGGTCTGCTCCCATACCCAAACGGCGGTTTTTGCATCGGCAGCGATTGAAGCATTTTTCGCATTGGCATCCAACACTTTTAATAAATTACCCGATGAGTTGGTCAAACGAATGCCCGATTGTCCGTTGCGCGTTCCTGAAAACCAAGTGATGTATTGTTCGGTTTTTGTAGAAGCCGAAGTGGCACCTGAATGTGGGCAGCCTTTGATTTCCCATTTGTCGTTGTACAAAATTTTGGGCGCAGAGAACGTCATTCCGTTGTCTTTTGAGATAATATGCGCCATGTCACGCACGTCGTTGTTGTTGTCGCGATAAACCATGTGCAATGCCCCCGATGGATCCACAACCATGCTAATATTGCAGCAATCACAAACAACTGGGTCAATAAGTCTTTCTGCCTGAAAAACGCCATTTTTTGATACCGCCAAACGCAAATCACGTTCTTCGTGCTTGGTACTTCCTTTTACGTCTTTCAAGTAAGCCACGGCAATTTCATCATTAGGTAACACTACTGCATCGAAAAAGCCACGGATGAGTTTGCTGGTATCGGTATCAACCGACGTGGGGGCTGTCCATGAACTTCCGCCGTCTTTAGAAACTGTAAACCTGATTTCTGAACTACGTTTTGGTCTTGCCTGTGGAGGGGCAGCTTGCGTACCGTGATTGTTATGATTGGCTTCGTGGCTAGGGGTTGCGGGGCGTGGTTCTCGTGGTGGCGTTGCTCCACCTGCACGGTAAGAAAATACAGCTACCATATCCCCATTTTTCTTGAATAATAATTTGGGGCGCATCAAACGGCCAGTTCCTAAACCTGCATCTGCAAAGACCAACTTCTTTTCCCCAAACGTTTTTCCATCTTTTGAAGTAGAAAAATACAGCGAAATGAGGTTTTGAGGGTCTTTTTCTGTCCAATATAAAACCACCTCGCCTTTGCTGTTGGTAGTCAAGGTTGGTAAGGTATAAGACTTGGTTGGATCCAAGGCGATAGGAGCGTCCACAACTAAGTTGGTGGGTCGGTCAGGACTCATTTCTTCATTGAGCAATGGCGTGGCAGCACATACTACAATGTCACGATTCTCTTCTTTGGAACTCATCCCTTTCCAAAAAAGGCTTACGAACAGCAACGAAATTGGAATTAGTAATTTTAACATGGTGTATTTAGACTAATTTTAAATTGCTTACAAAGAAAGTGTATCCCAATTGAAAAGGCAAACACTTTTGCCATTTATGTTGCATCTACACTTCTCGTCAAACAAAAAGAGGGGTAAGAATGTGTTTTTACGAGGCAGTTATATGATTTTATAAAGAAAAAGGGCAAAGTAGCTGGGTTAGTTTTGTTTCTTATTTAGAACGAATCTAGTTTTGTGAATCAAATTAGATTAAATCTAAATTAAAACAAGGTTAAATGTGGATTAAAAAACGCGTATAACCATAAGTAACAATATGAAATTTCCACTTCTTGCGCTGCTACTGGTTTTATTTTCGGTGAGTGTCTCAGCACAAACGGCTACGCTAAAAGGCCGTGTTTATACCAAAGAAAGTGGGGGAGTGAGCCACGCCAATGTAAAGTTAATGCAAAGCAATGCGGTGGTAGCAGCTGATGAAAACGGCTTTTTTGTGCTGAAAAATGTGCCCTACGGGCAGCAAGAATTGGTCATTACGTCGGTTGAAATAGAACCACAACAGGTAAAAGTGACCATAAATAAGCCTCAGACTTCCCTTTCTGTTGCAGCCAAACCCAAAAATTTTGAACTGAACGAAGTGCGGGTGGTTCAAAAATCAGAGAAAAAAGAAATCGAGACTGTAGGTTTTGCCGTGAATGTCGTTGAAACCAAAGAAGTAGCCCAACGAAACGTCCAAACCAATGAATTACTGGATCGAACAGTGGGAATACGGGTTCGGCAGAATGGCGGGTTAGGCTCTGCCGTGAATTATAACCTAAACGGGATGTCGGGAAATTCGGTACGGGTGTTCATTGACGGAATTCCGATTTCTACCTACGGAGAGTCATTTAGCCTAAATAGCATTCCGCCTGCTTTGATTGAACGTGTAGAAGTCTATAAAGGGGTGATTCCAGCGCATTTGGCCGATGATGCCTTGGGGGGAGCCATCAATGTCATTTTGAAAAAAGGCGCAATGAATAATCTCTCTGCCTCCATTTCTTACGGCTCTTTTAATACGTTTCAAACAAACTTCAACGGGACATACCGTAACGAAAAAACGGGCTTTACGGTAAAAGCGTCGGCCTTTCACAATTACTCAGACAACGACTACGAGGTGTGGGGGAAATTTGTGAGAAACATTTTACCCAATGGACGTTACGAATACGTAAGAGCCCGACGTTTCAACGACGCCTATCGTTCCACAGGTGGACAGGTTCAGCTGGGTTTTATGAATGTAAAATGGGCCGATCAATTTTTGATTGGTTACAATGGCTCCGACGATTATAAAGAAGTCCAACATGGGACGTATATGTCTATCCCGTACATGGGGCGCTTCACCGAATCGCAAGCAAATGTCGTGAGTCTCAATTATGTCAAGAAAAACTTCCTGACCCGAGGGCTAGAGTTCAACGTCAATGCCATGTATAGCCAACGCGGGCAAGTGGTGGTCGATACGGTAAAATGGAACTACAATTGGTATGGCCAAATAAGCGTTGGATTGAACGGAAACCCTATTATGCGCCCAACGGGTGCCCAACAGGCAGCTCCAACCATCCTGCACATCGACCGCAATGTGAGTACTTTTCGAGCAGGGCTGAACTATGATTTGAACAAAAACCATCGCTTAGTGCTGAATCATATTTATTATGCCATCGACCGTCGGGAGCAAGATTTTATGCGTTCAGAATTGGAAAGAACTTTTATCGGAACGCGTAACCTCCAAAAAAACATCACATCAGTAGCCTACGAGGCTAAGTTGTTTGAGAATCGGCTGAAAAGCAATCTTTTTGCCAAATTTTATGAGCAAAGCATCGACCGAGTTGACCCTGTATTGCGCTTGGTGGATGGCCAAAATGTGCGTCAAGAAAACCGTGCCAATAGCAGTAAAAAACACACTGGCTATGGATTGGCCATGTCATACACACTTCATCCAAGTTTTATTCTGTTGACTTCGGCTGAGAAAGCTGTGCGTTTGCCGTCTGAAGGGGAAGTGTTTGGTAGTCCAGGTGAAAATATTATCGAGAACTTCGGGATTCGTCCTGAAGTAAGCTACAATTACAATCTCGGCCTAAACGCAGGAAATTTTTATGCAGGAAAACATCGCTATTCTTTCACCGTTTCGGGCTTTATCCGTGATACCCGCGATAAAATTGTGCAGCGCATCAACCCACGCGTAAATGATGCCCTGCAAACCAATCCTTTTGAAAACTTGGGGAAAAACAAGGCGATTGGTTTTGAAGCTGACCTTCATTATTCTTTTGATAACAACCTGCGGGTGGATGTGAACATGTCGAAGTTTAACTCGGTATTTAATGTGCAGTATGATGCCAATGGCCGAGAATATGATTACTACAACCGACAGCTCCCCAACGAGCCGTACTGGACGACCAACGCCAATGTTCAATACACGATAAAGGATTTGTTCAAAAAGAAATCAGCGCTCAATCTCTATTATGGGTTTCGTTTTGTAGAACGATTTTACACTACTTGGTTGATTTTAGACGATTTTCGGACGCCACGCCAGTACATACAAGACTTGGGTGTGAGTTATTCTTTTCCTCAAAATAAATTTGTGGTAAGTGCCGATGTCAAAAATGTATTTGACCAACAAGCCTACGACAACTTTGCGGTACAGAAACCTGGTCGGGCCTTTTATTTGAAGCTTAACTATTTGATTAATAATTTCTAACATTTAATTTATCCACAATGAAACGACAACTAAGAAACGTTTTAGTTTGTACGTCGGTTATCGCGGCATTCACCATTACGAGTTGTGAAAATGCAGGAAGCGGGACGGTTGAACCTGATGAAACCTCAAAAGAGCGTTGGATAACTGTAGCAGGAGCACTTATGGGAACAACGGCGGGTGATGGAAACGGCGGAACGATGGTCTATTCAGTAAGCAAGGAAGATGCTAAAAATCCCAATTTCTCTATTGGGGTTTATGACAATGGGTTTCCTGTAAAATCAACCAGAACCGCTCGTTTACAAGCATCGGAAGATGGCACAACGTTGTTTAATATTGCCTATTCGGGAGACAACGGCGGTGAATTTGCGCGCTATAAAGTCAATGGTTCAGGAAGTTACACCCAAGAAGACGTTACGGTCAATATTTCTCAGTACGCCACTACCACACCACGCTGGTCTAAGTTGTTTGATGGTGATAAAACAGGTATTGCAGTAAACGTGGCTAGTATCGTAGCCAATAACGCGACGGATAAAACCAAACCCTTTGCCTATTACCGAGGTACGGCCACCGTATTGGCGCTTGATTTGCAAAAAGTACTTATCAATGGATACAAACAATACGAGATTCCGCTATCGGCGGAAGAGGAATTGAAAGGTCATACTATTTTTCGCTTAGATGCCCCAGTACTCAACAAAGCACAAAATAAACTCATCATCGGCACGTGGATGCGTAAGTACAACCCTGCGACGGGCGCTATCGAAAGTACCTTCGACCGCTTAGGAAGTAAATCGGTGGTGGTTGACTACCCATCGTTAGAAAACCCTAAAGTCATTACTTCGACTGTAAGCAATGGCGACAACAGCGGCTACCGTAGCCCGAATGCGTTTGTGTCAGAAGATGGCAACATTTACCAAGCTACCCAAAGAGATAGCAAAGGGTCGCATATTTTGCGGATTAACCAAAATAACGAATACGACAATTCGTACGTGTTTAGTTTGGATGCGGCATTAGGCGTAAAAGGTTCGTATGTGGACAGCTGGAAGTATGCTGGCAATGGGATTGCGTACGTACTTTATACCCACGATGGTACCGAACAAGGCTACATTGCCCGGGTGGACTTGAATGCTAAAACTGCCACCAAAGTAAATATAGAATACGATGCTGATCTCAACTTTGCCCAATACCAAGGTATTTTGGTGAGTGGCGATGAGGTGTATGTGGCAGTAACGCCAACGGGTAAAGATGGAAATATCTATATTTTCAACAGCAAAACAGGAGCCGTCACCAAAGGCGCAAAACTGGTAAACAAAGCAGGAAACCACTACATCGGTGTTTTCTAGCCTCTTCTTTTCTTTATTTTAGAAATGTCTGCCTTTTAATCACGTAAGAAGGGCAGACATTTTTCTTTCAAGACGTCGATTTTCCTTACCTTTGTAGCCATGTATAAGTGGCTCATCCTTCCGATTCTCTTCCGTTTTGATGCCGAAAAAGTGCATCATTTTATCTGTGGAACCCTCAAGTTTTTCTTTCAAATTCCTGGCGTTCCGTTTATTTCAAAGCAATTATTCAATTTTGAACATCCTTCGCTAGAGCGAGAAGTGTTTGGATTGAAATTTAAAAATCCAGTAGGACTCGCGGCGGGTTTTGATAAAAATGCAGAATTGGTGGATGAATTGGCCTGCTTAGGCTTTGGCTTTGTGGAAATCGGTACAGTGACGCCCAAACCGCAAGATGGCAACGATAAACCGCGTTTGTTTCGCCTCAAACCCGACCGCGCTATCATCAATCGCATGGGTTTCAACAACCACGGAGCTGCTGCCGCCGCCCAACGCCTGAGAAAGCGCAAAACAACGATTTTGATTGGAGGAAATATTGGTAAAAATAAACTCACTCCCAACGAAGACGCCCTCGACGATTATTTAAAGAGTTTTGATGCTCTCTACGATACCGTTGATTACTTTGTTGTCAACGTGAGCTCGCCCAATACTCCAGGCTTGCGTGACCTGCAAGAAAAAGAGCCATTGATGAAAATCTTGGCGGCGCTCAAGCAAAGAGCAAACGAACTCGCAGGCGACTCATCGCTCACCACTCATCGCTCATCACTCACTGCTAAGCCCATTCTGTTGAAAATCGCGCCCGATTTGACCGATAGCCAGTTGGATGATATTATTGAGATAGTCACCACGACCCAAATCGCGGGTGTCATTGCCACCAACACGACCATTAGCCGCGCCGATTTGAAAACAGATGATGAGTTTGTAAAAAAAATTGGAGCTGGAGGGCTAAGTGGTGCTCCCCTAACGCATCGTTCTACTGAGGTAATTCGTTATCTTTGTGAAAAATCCAATCGGGCTTTTCCCGTCATCGGAGTAGGAGGGATTGCTTCTCCCGAAGACGCCAAAGCAAAATTGGAGGCAGGAGCGAGCCTTGTCCAAATTTATACGGGCTTCATTTACGAAGGCCCCGCCTTGGCAAAGCGCATCTGTCAATCCCTCGTTTAGTGCTTCACATACCCCATTTGTGCGTCAGCACACCTTCATACTGAGTGAGTTGTGTACGGTAGAACGCTTTTGTGCTACGGTCTCAATAACTGTGTCTATTCTTCGTTAGCATTTTTTGATAAAGTAGTAACTCGAAAAGAATTAGTAACGAAACCCTACAACGAGTATCTAATGGCCAAAAACGTTATTCCTCCCAATTCGTCGAAGCAAGATCGCAGGACGACACCACCCCCGCCTACCCCACCCAGCGGAGGAGGCAGGCAAATGAAAATTCCGTTTAATCCAAGCCCGCGCAGCCGTAAAGTTTGGGGTTGGGTATTGTTATTTTTATCGCTTTATATTTTTGGTGCTTTTGTTTGGTACCTATTCACAGGCGCGGCCGACCAGAGTGTGGTCGATTCGGCTTTTACCACCAAAATGCGGGTATCAGTCAAAGAAACCGAAAACATCATGGGCTTTTTTGGGCTCTTGCTTTCACACTTCTTTATTTTCCGCTGGTTTGGAATCGCCGCTTTGGGATTACCGTTTCTACTGTTTTTAATCGGGGTCAAAATCGCGTTTGGACGTGAATTATTGCCTTTGCAGCGCACTACCCAGCTGGTATTGATTTACCTGATGTGGCTTGGGTTGTTTTTTGGCTTCTTCGTGTTTCAGACCGATACGGCTGGCTCGCTTAGTTTTTTGTGCGGTGGGATAGGTTACGAAATCAATGCCCTGCTCAACAAATACATTGGTTTTGGTGGTTTGTTTGTTGTTTTGGGCTTATTAGGGATTATCATGGTTTATTTTCACGGTATTTCTTCTTTTGATGAGTTTGCCGAAATGGTTGAAACCCCCATCAAAAAGCGTGTTCAACCCGTGGATATTGAGGTAGTGTTGGAGGAAAAAGAGGAAGCCGCTGTGCCCAACGAACGCCCTGCCCCAGCAACTCCGCCGAAAGTGGAAACAAAACCAGCAGATGAGCCTGAAGAAAAAGCACAAACGGTTGATTTTACGGCAAATAGTTCAGCCCCTAAAACGCCAAAAGCAGCTCCTAACTTGACGCTTATCGTGGAAAATGCCGATGAAGTGGTGGCAGCAAAAGAAGATAAAACAGACGATATGCCTATTTCGGGGACGACGACCAAGATTCCAGTCGTGCCTTTTTCCGATGCTGACAAAGCAGCGGATGAATTGGTGGAGTTACACGGGCCGTATGACCCTACCCTCGACTTGGCCAATTATAAATATCCTACGCTTGATTTGCTCCATAACCGTGGTGAAGGACAGTCGAAGGTAACGGCAGAGGAATTGGAAGCCAACAAAGACCGCATCGTCGAAACGTTGGCTAATTATGGCATCAGCATCGCGAGCATTAAAGCAACCATCGGGCCGACGGTGACTTTGTACGAAATCATCCCAGAAGCGGGGGTGCGTATCTCTAAAATTAAGAGCCTCGAAGACGATATTGCGCTGAGTTTGGCGGCGTTGGGGATTCGTATCATTGCACCTATGCCAGGCAAAGGAACGATTGGGATTGAAGTACCCAATAAAAACCGTGAAATGGTATCTATTCGGTCGGTATTGGCCAGTAAAAAATTCCAAGAAAGTACGTTTGATTTGCCAGTAGCTTTGGGGAAAACAATCTCCAATGAGTTTTTTATCACCGATTTGGCCAAAATGCCTCACTTGCTGATGGCAGGGGCCACGGGGCAAGGGAAATCGGTGGGGCTAAACGTGCTTTTGGCTTCCTTGATTTACAAAAAACACCCTGCTTTGCTCAAGTTTGTGCTAGTGGATCCTAAAAAGGTAGAATTGACGCTGTTCAACAAAATCGAACGCCACTTTTTAGCCAAACTCCCCAACAGCGAAGAGGCGATTATTACGGACACCAAAAAAGTGGTTTACACGCTCAACTCGCTTTGTATTGAAATGGATACGCGTTACAATTTGCTGAAAGAAGGGGGTGTGAGAAACATCAAAGAATACAATGCTAAGTTTATCCAGCGACAGTTGAGCCCCGAGCGGGGGCACCGCTTTTTGCCCTACATCGTTTTGGTAATTGACGAGTTGGCCGATTTGATGATGACGGCGGGCAAAGAGGTAGAGCAGCCGATTGCTCGTTTGGCGCAGCTGGCGCGGGCGATTGGGATTCACTTGGTGGTAGCCACGCAACGCCCTTCGGTCAACGTCATTACGGGTTTGATTAAGGCCAACTTCCCTGCTCGCCTTTCGTTTAGGGTTACGTCGAAAATTGACTCACGAACGATTTTGGATACGGGTGGTGCCGAACAACTCGTCGGGATGGGAGATATGTTGCTTTCGACAGGCTCAGACATGATTCGTCTTCAGTGTGCCTTTGCCGATACCGACGAGATTGATGAGGTATGTGAATTTATAGGTAGTCAACGTGGGTATCCTTCGGCCTATCATTTACCTGAATTTAGCGGAGATGACGATGAAGGAGGCAAGGAAACGATTGATTTGGCCGACCGCGACCCGATGTTCGATGATGCCGCACGTGTGATTGTGGTGAGTCAGCAAGGAAGTACGTCGCTGATTCAGCGTAAACTAAAGCTAGGGTACAATCGCGCAGGTCGTATCATGGATCAACTCGAAGCCGCAGGAATCGTCGGGCCATTTGAAGGCAGCAAAGCCCGTGAAGTGTTGATAAACGACATAGCCACGCTGGAGCAAATGCTCAAAAACATGGGGTAGTGCCTTTTTGTCTCGACGGATGCTAGGCTTCTATCGACCAACAAATATTGAACACTTCGGTACTTGTTGTAACTTTGCTCAATCAAGTTTGGTTATATAGGCGTGCTGTTTTAAACGTTTTCGTTGGAAAGCCGTCTATATAGCATCTTTAACAAAAACAGATATTAAATGAGAAAAGCCCTAGTTGCAATGGCTCTTTTGGGGAGCCTTTTCGCAAATGCTCAAAATGACAAACGCGCTGCGACCATTTTGGATGCAATGAGCAATAAGTACAAGACGATGACGTCGTTCAAGGTTGCGTTTACATACATCAATGAAGGAACGAAAGAAACCCTAAAAGGAGATGCCACCGTGAAGGGAACGAAGTTTCGTTTGAAGATGGCGGGTCAAGAGATTTTCAATGATGGAAAAATCATGACTACCTACATCAAAGAAAGCAACGAAGCGACTGTTAATAACTACGACCCGAAAGAAGCGGGAGATATTGACCCAACGAAGGTATATACGATTTACAAAAAAGGGTACAAATACACCTTCTTGGAAGAAGTAACTGAAGCGGGAAAAGCCTATGAAGTAGTGGAGCTTACACCCGAGAAAAAAGACTCGAAAGTGGCCAAACTCCAAATCAAAGTTGATAAAAAAGACAAGTCAGTGAAAAGTTGGAAAATCTTTCAACGCAGCGGGCAACGTCTTGGTTTTAAGGTAGATAGTTTTGTGCCAAACGTAAAGGTAGATGATAAGTCATTTGCCTTTGACGCTTCAAAATACAAAGGAGTAGAAGTAATTGACTTGCGATAAGCAAGAATAAGATTCGGCTTTTAGACCCTCCAAGTTTCAAAAACTTGGAGGGTCTTTTTGTTAGCAAAAGCTTTTAGGGGCATTAACGATTAGTTCCGAGGAGGTTTTCCACCCGTAAGTAGTCCTTGAATACGTTCTAACGTTTTCTTCTCACCCGTCAACGACAAGAAAGCTTCACGCTCTAGGTCGAGGAGGTATTGCTCGGTCACGTTTTGAGGATAACTCAAGTCACCCCCACAAATGACGTAGGCCAATTTATCGGCGATTTTGGCGTCGTGGTCAGAGATGTAATTTGCCATGCGCATACTTCCGATTCCCGCTTTAAACAAAGCCAAGCCTGTTTTTCCCTGTACTTTGATGTCGGTGCGGTGTTTCGGTTGCGTGTAACCGTTTTCGGCCAAATCCACTGCTGCTTGTTTGGCTTCGGCAATCAAGCGACTGCGATTGAGTACAATTTGGTCGCGGTCGGCTTTGATGTAATTCATTTCCACGGCCTCTTGCGCTGAGGTCGAAACCTTCGCTTGCGCGATGTTCATAAAGGCCGTTTGTAAAATGTTTAACTCAGGGTCGCCCGTTTTATATAAATCCGAGCAGCGAAGGGCCATTTCTTTAGTACCACCTCCCGCAGGAATCAATCCGACTCCGAGTTCTACCAAGCCCATATACGTTTCGGCGTGGGCCACAACTTTGTCGGAATGTAAGTTTAATTCGCAACCACCTCCAAGTGCCAACGAGTGAGCCGCCGTTACGACAGGAATTGACGAGTAGCGCGCGCGCATCATCGTTTGTTGGAACTGCGCAATCATGAGGTTGATTTCGTCGTATTCTTGCTCAATCGCAAACATAAACAACATGGCCAAGTTGGCTCCCGCTGAGAAAGCTTCATTGGAGTCATTTCCAACGACCAACCCACGGAAATCTTTTTCGGCAATGGCATACGCGCGATTAAGCCCTTCGACTACCTCGGCACCGAAGGTATTCATTTTTGAATGAAATTCGACGCCCGCAATGCCGTCGCCGAGGTCGTAAATCGACGCTCCAGCGTTTTTCCAGATGATATTTTGTGATTTATTTTCAAGAATGATAAACGACTCTTGGCCTGGAATGGCTTTGTACGATTTAGATGGAATGTCGTAGTACAGTTTTTTCCCGTCTTGTACTTTGTAGAACGTTTCATTCCCTGCTTCTAGCATCTCATATACCCACGGAGCAGGATTGAGCTGAAGCGACTCCATGATGCCGACCATGTTTTTCACTCCGATGGCATCCCACGTGGTAAAGAGCCCCATTTCCCAACCAAAACCCGCACAAATGGCTTGGTCGATGCGGTAAAGTTCATCCGAGATTTCGGGGATACGGTTAGAAGCATAACGGAAACCGCTCGCAAACGTACGACGATAAAACTCACCCGCTTTGTCGGTGCCTTTTAATAAAATGCCAAAACGTTTTTTGAGGTCGTCGATGGCCTTGGTTTTTTCAAGGGTTTCAAACTTCACTTTCACCGATGGTTTGTATTCCAACGTGTTTAAGTCAAGCGCCAAAATGAGCGTTTTTCCTTTTTCGTCTTTTGATTTTTTATAGAAACCTTGGCCAGTTTTGTCACCCAACCACTTGTTTTCCATTAATTTGGCCATAATTGGCGGAAGCTCAAAGGCCGCTCTCGACTCGTCGTGCTGCATCTGCACGAGGTTGTTACAAACGTTGACGGTCGTATCCAAACCTACCACGTCTGACAAACGGAACGTACCTGACTTGGGGCGACCTACCACAGGGCCTGTCAATTTATCAACTTCTTCAACCGTAAGACCCATTTCGGCTGCCACGCGGATTGTTTCTACAAGGGCATGAATTCCGAGACGGTTGGCAATAAAGCCAGGGGTATCTTTACACAGTACGGTAGTTTTGCCCAAATACAAGTCTCCGTAGTGCATCAAGAAATCGAGGATAGACTTGTCGGTTTGGGGACCTGGAATTACCTCGAATAATTTGAGGTAACGAGGAGGGTTAAAAAAGTGCGTTCCGCAAAAATGTTTCTGAAAATCATCGCTGCGGCCTTCCGACATCAAATGAATCGGAATCCCCGACGTATTTGACGTAATGAGCGTTCCAGGCTTGCGAAGCGCATCTACTTTTTCAAACAACGACCGTTTTATGTCCAAACGCTCCACAATCGCTTCCAACACCCAGTCGTAGTTTTTGATTTCGGCGAGGTTATCGTCAAAATTACCAAGTTTGACCCGACTCGCAAATTTGGCACTGTACAAGGCCGCAGGGCTGGCTTTGAGGGTATTTTGGAACGCGTCGTTCACAATACGGTTACGAACCGCAGGGTGTTCGAGCGTCAAACCTTTGGCTTGCTCGGCCGCGTTGAGTTCTTTGGGAACAATGTCTAACAACAATACTTCTACGCCGATGTTGGCAAAGTGGCACGCAATACGCGACCCCATGATGCCTGAGCCTAACACGGCTACTTTCTTAATGCTACGGTTCATTGTATCTAAATCAGTATGTGTTGAATGAGATATTTTTGGTGAACCAAAAGTAGAAAAAAATAGTATGCAAGCATAATATTTTCAAAAAATATCTCTGACAACCACTTCAAGTAGCTAAGAATCCAACGGCCCGCACACCAAGTTCATTTGTTGGCGGTATTCGTCGGGTGTAAGAAGGGTATGTTGATAAAAGGTTTTAAGGAAGCTGCTGTGCGAAAGATACCCCAAGTGGGACGAAATATTTTCAAGACAAACCTCGATGTTATTGGGGTTGGCAAGAATTTTCTTGGCTTCCTGAACGCGGTAATAATTGATAAGCTCTAAAAAATCTTGTTCAATGGTTTCGCGGAGCGCTTTGGATAACAGCGATGGCGCAACGTTGAGGCGAAGGGCGAGCGAGTCGAGCGAAAAATGCGGAGATAGGTAGAGTTTTTCTTGGCTCAATAAAAAAAAGAGTCGATGAACGAGCTGACTGGGACGTTCTTGCGGGCGCCGACTGAGAAAACCCAGTGACACGCGCCTGAACAAATGCCCAAAATGAAATCGCTCCCCCGTCATAATGCTGCTCATTTTGTAATAAGATGCAAAATGTCAGGGGAACGTTGCATGGGAGGGGCGTTTCATTTAAAAATCTTGATAAAACAAGGCTGCTAATAGGTGTTTGGAAACCTTGTGCAAACATCAGAATTTTCAAGAAATCAGACATTATTATGGAAGTTAAAGAATGTTAAATGGGTAAAATGACCGTAATTCGTACATTTGAACAAAAAATACCAATTCAACTTTGACCTTCGAATGAAGCAGATTCTCCTCATGGATGGGCCAGACCACAAAGGGCTTATCTACCAAGTCACGCATGTGCTGTATAATCACAACCAAAATATTATTAGTCAAGACGAATACGTGAGCCCGTCGGGTCAGTTTTTTATGCGTACTGAATTTGAGGGAGAGGGAAATCCGAAAAGTATTTTGGATGATTTAACGGCTACACTTCCTGCGGGACTTAACCTGCGATTGAACCCCAAGAAAAAGAAAGACGTGGTGTTGTTTGTGACCAAAGAGCATCATTGCCTTGGCGAGTTGTTGATACGGTACGCTTTTGATGAACTTGACGCAACGATTCAGGCGGTGATTAGCAACTACAACGTCCTCCAGCCGCTGGTCAGTAAGTTTGGAATTCCGTTCCATTTTATTTCTCATGAACACAAAACGCGCGAAGAGCACGAAGAGGCGATTTTACGCACCCTCGAAATCTATCAGCCTGAGTATCTGGTGTTAGCCAAATACATGCGCGTGCTTACTTCGGATTTTGTGAAACATTACCCCAACCGAATTGTCAATATTCACCATTCGTTTTTACCTGCGTTTATTGGCGCTAATCCGTACCGACAAGCATACGACAGAGGTGTAAAAATCATTGGAGCCACGGCACACTTTGTCAACGATAATTTGGACGAAGGCCCCATCATCGCCCAAGATGTAAAAGAAGTAGATCACCGTTTGACGGCATTTGACATGGCCACTCTTGGTAAAGACACCGAAAAATCGGTGTTGTCGAAGGCATTGAAGCTGGTTTTCAACGACCGTGTGTTTATTCACGGCAACCGAACGATTATTTTGTAAAATAGTATTAAAACGGTATTTTTTCTACTTTTTTATGGACGTTTCCGTATCTTGCGACGTATTTGACCCTAATAACAACTAACCTCCCAGCAATTAAAATGCAAAAACTCCAAACCCTAGACTACTTAGTCTTTCTAGTGTATTTTGTCGTAGTCGCAGGCTACGGTTACTGGATTTACCAACGAAAAAAATCAGCAGAAGCAAGTACCACCGATTTCTTCCTCGCCGAAGGTTCACTGACTTGGTGGGCGATTGGCGCCTCTCTTATTGCCTCCAACATTTCGGCCGAGCAGTTTATCGGAATGTCAGGAAACGGATTTTTGATGGGACTTGCGATTTCTACTTACGAGTGGATGGCGGCTGCAACGCTGCTAGTGGTGGGGATATTTTTTATGCCTATCTACCTCAAAAACAGGATTTTTACCATGCCTCAGTTTTTGAATCAACGCTACAATACCACCGTTAGCTTGATTATGGCGATTTTCTGGCTGTTTTTGTACGTATTGGTAAACCTAACCTCAATCCTGTTTTTAGGAGCTTTGGCCGTATCGACCATCTCTGGAATTGACTTTACAGTTTGTATGTGGTGCTTGGCCATTTTTGCCGTTTTAATTACGGTAGGAGGGATGAAAGTAATTGGTTATACCGACGTAATTCAGGTATTTTTCTTGATTTTAGGAGGCTTGGCTACGACGTATCTTGCCATGGATTTGGTGTCGCAAGAGTTTAATGCGCCAGGTTTGGCAGGTGCATTTAAAACCATGATGGAACATTCGGAAGACCACTTCCACATGATATTTAAAGAAGGACACCCGCAATACATGGCACTTCCAGGGCTTACCGTATTGATTGGTGGGATGTGGATTGTGAACCTTAACTATTGGGGATGTAACCAATACATTACGCAACGTGCCCTTGGTGCCGACCTCAAGACGGCTCGTGAAGGGATTTTATTTGCGGCATTTTTGAAGCTTTTGATGCCAATCATCGTGGTTTTGCCAGGGATTGCCGCTTATACATTGTACCAACATGGTTTGTTCCAAACAGAAATGATTGAAGGTGGAGAGCTAAACCAAGACCGTGCGTATCCAGTATTGCTTAACTTGTTGCCAGTAGGTTTGAAAGGGCTTTCGTTTGCAGCACTAACGGCCGCGATTGTGGCGTCATTGGCTGGAAAAGCAAACAGTATCTCGACTATTTTTACGTTGGATATTTACAAAAAATACATTGCGCCAGAAGCCGATGAGAAAAAATTGGTTTGGATGGGACGGGTAACGATTGTCGTTGCGATGATTTTGGCGATTGTCATTTCTCCTTACATGGGTATCGATAAAAAAGGTGGATTCCAGTTTATTCAAGAAATGACAGGGTTGGTTTCTCCAGGGGTATTTGCGGCCTTCTTGCTAGGGTTTTTCTGGAAAAAGACCAATTCGGCGGGCGCTATGTTTGCGATTGTGGGTGGTTTCTTGTTGGCGTTTTCAATGCACAACAATTGGCTCCCAGGCGCTGATTGGTCAACCGTTCCGTTCCTCGACCGTATGGGAATCGTGTTCCTTATCTGTGTGGCCGTGATGATTGCCCTCGGACTTTGGAAACCAAGTGATAAAGGACTTGAAATTGATGCGTCGATGTTCCGTGTGAAAGGCACATTTGCCGTTGGAGCAGCGATTGTCGTAGTAGTAGTAGCTATTCTCTACACAGTGTTCTGGTAAGTCAATAGTTCGTTTTTTCTAAAAATCCCCTGTTAGCAAGTCTAGCAGGGGATTTTTTAATGTGGGTATATTAAACCTATTCCCTCCGAGTGGTTCTAAGAAAAAAACTGTTCAAGGAAACACTATGGAAGCAAATTCACACCAGCGTCAGCTTCAGCATTTTTTTTGGAGGGCAGGATTTGGGGCTTCTCCTGATGAGGTAAAAGTAGCGCTCTCGGCACCGAAACATCAGGTAATCAAGGATTTTATTCGAGATAGCAAAGAGGTTCACGATTTCAATGTCGTTGAGCTAATGCCCTATTTTTCGTTGCGGAATGAAAAACGGGACATGAAAGCCAGTCCGACCCAAGAACTTGACGGAATCAAAGACAAGTTGAAGGCTGTAGCGGAAGAGCGTCGAGAAAGCATTGGAAATTTAAACGATGCGTGGGTGGCTCGGATGGGGCAAGGAACGGGGGCTTTTCGGGAAAAAATGACCTTCTTTTGGCATAACCACTTCGCTTGCCGTAGCAGAATGGCATTGTTTGTTCAGCAGCAAAACAATACGTTGCGCCGCCATGCCCTTGGCAAATTTGGCGATTTGCTGATGGCTATTTCCAAAGACGCGGCCATGCTCCAATTTTTGAATAACCAACAAAATCGTAAAAAAAGCCCCAACGAAAATTTTGCCCGTGAAGTGATGGAATTGTTTACGCTTGGGCGTGGAAATTATACCGAAACCGACGTAAAAGAAGCCGCAAGGGCGTTTACGGGTTGGGGATTCAACGGCTCAGGCGAGTTTGTATTTCGACCACTATTTCACGATGAAGGTTCCAAAACGATATTGGGTAAAACGGGCAACTTCACGGGAGAAGACGTAGTGGATATGCTACTGTCCAACCCCAAAACGGCTCAGTTTATTTCTACGAAACTGTACCGCTATTTTGTGAATCAAAAAGTGAATCCCGAGCACATTGAGGCATTGACAAATCTCTTTTTACGCACGGATGGTGACATTTTGGAGGTCATGGAGTATGTATTTACACAGGACTGGTTTTACGACCCTGCCAATATTGGGGCGCAAATCAAGTCGCCCGTAGAATTACTAGCGGGAATGCAGCGGACGCTTCAGATGGATTTTGTGGATAAAACGCCCGTTTTGTATGCTCAAAAACTCTTGGGACAAACGTTGTTCAATCCCCCCAATGTGGCGGGTTGGCCATCGGGAACGGCCTGGATTGATAGCTCAAGTTTGTTGACACGAATGCAACTGCCGAAAGTACTCTTTCGCAACGAAATGCTGGCGGCAAGCGTAAAAGAAAGCGGGGATGCGAACGAAGAAACGGTGAAGCGGAAAAGTAAATTTGAGGTAACGATGAATTGGGAAAAGTTTTCCTCCTTTTTTGATTCTTTTTCTGAACAAGAACTTACCGAAGCGCTGGCATCACATTTGATACAAGTACCTATTAACAGCTCTTTATTAAAACAAATTGATAAACAAGGGAGCGCCCTAAGCCGAGTCGAGCGTGTCAAACAATTGACGGTGGCGTTGATGTCAATTCCTGAGTATCAAGTATGTTAAAAACACTATCTAACTACCACTAGCACCATGAAACGCCGTGAATTTTTAAGAAATACGACTTTTACGACCGCAGGCTCGCTATTAGTTCCTCAGTTTTTGAAAGCCTATGAAACGCAGTATTCCGCACCTTCTACGCTCAACGAAAAAGTGGTTGTCATTATCCAGTTGTCAGGAGGAAATGATGGACTCAATACCGTGGTACCGTTTCGGAATGATATTTATTACCGTGAACGGCCGTCTATCGCCATAAAATCAACGAATGTACTGCGCCTAAACGATGACATTGGCCTGAATCCCGCCCTTGAAAAAATCAAAGAATTGTACGACAACGGGTTGGTATCGATTATCAACAATGTAGGCTACCCCAACCCTGACCGCTCGCATTTTCGCTCGATGGATATTTGGCAAACGGGAAGCAGCGCCAGCGAGTATTTGTCAACGGGCTGGATTGGGCGTTATTTAGATGCACAATGTGCGGGTCAAAGTGCCAAAACCGCTCCGCACCAAGCCCTCGAAATCGACGATACGTTGAGTTTGGCGTTGAAGGGGAAAAATTTGAATGGATTAGCACTTCAAAATCCTGAAAAGCTATTTTCCCAAACCCAAAACGGTTTTGTAAAAGCTAATTCAAAACTAACCCCTGCCGACGACCACGAAAATGTGGCGTATTTGTACAAAACCTTGGCAGAAACCGTGTCGTCGGCCGAGTATGTGTACAACAAAGCCCAAATCCATAAATCGAATAAATTGTATCCGACAACGGAGTTGGGAAAAAGCCTCAAAACCATTGCGGAACTGATTACCTCGGGCGTAAGCACGCGGGTGTATTACGTATCGCTGTCGGGTTTTGATACGCACATTCGTCAAAACGACCAACAAGACCGCCTGTTGCGTCAGTATGCCGAAGCGGTGGGTGTATTTGTGGATGACCTAAAGTCAACTAACCGCCTTGATGATGTGATGATTATGACGTTCAGTGAGTTTGGGCGTCGCGTCAAACAAAATGCTTCAAACGGTACCGACCACGGTACGGCCAACAACGTATTTGTCATTGGCGGGCCACACCGCACGAAGCCTGTACTGTCGGAAGCGCCTGATTTGACAGATTTGGACAACGGAGATTTAAAATACAAAATAGATTTTCGTCAAATATATTCGACGCTGCTCGATGACTGGCTCAAAGCGGATTCTCGTTTGGTGCTAGGCCAAGCGTTTGAGCCTGTACGGTTGTTTGGATAGCCCTAATTACAACAATGAATGAATGAAATGAGTATTATGCTAACTGTATCAGAGTTTTTCAAAGAAGAAAAAGACCCTCTTTATATGAGAGGAATCAAAAAAGGAGAAGAAGTAGCTCAACAAGAGGTTGTGAGAAACCTCTTGAGAAATACTGATTTTAGTAGCTCTAAAATTGCCCAAATTGTGGGTGTTTCAGAAGCTTTTGTTGAGAATCTAAAAGTAAAAAAATAATTATTGCTTGGTAAAAGCCTCTTACAGCGCCATCACAAACGTGGTGCCTTCACCAACTTCTGAGGTAGCCGTAAGTGAGCCGCCATGTTGCTGTAAAATTTGCCTTGATAGGCTCAGACCAATCCCTGAGCCTGTTTTTTTTGTGGTATAAAACGGAATGAAAATACGCTCCAATGCCTCAGGCTCGATACCTGAACCGTTATCAGCAACTTCGATATAGGTTCGTTGGTTGATGTCCGAATGGGCTTTGACGGTAATCAGGGGCTCAGGGTTTCCCTGCAAAGCTTCGATGGCGTTTTTAATGAGGTTGATGATCACTTGCTCAATCTGATCAGCATCGGCATTGAGAAGAAGGGTGTCGGGAACGACGCTCACGTTTAATTGCACCGACGATTCCTGCAAACTTTTTTGGAACAACTGAACCACCCGCTGAAGAAGCTCTTTGACCGAAATTTCGGCAAAAGTAGGCTTGGGCAGCGCCGTAAAGTCGCGGTACGCATTCACAAACTGAATAATCCCAGTACTACGCTTTTCAATGGTTTGAAGGGCTTCGGTCAAATCTTGAAGCCCTTCGTTGTCAGGGATTTCTGGTTGTATGTCTAGCTGGACAATCTCTTTCATGGTGCCAACCAACGACAAAATCGGCGCCAACGAATTCATAATTTCGTGCCGAAGCACGCGCGTCAGGTTCTGCCAAGCCTCCACTTCTTTCTGTTGGAGTTCTGACTGAATATTTTGAAGAACCACAATCCGAAGGACTTTGCCCCGTAGCTGAATTTGCGTTGCTTGTACCGAAAGCGACTCGTCGTCGGGGGTTTCGTAAAGCTGTTTTACCCCCGTTTTGATGTTTGCTATAAGTGAAAAAAGCTGAGGGTGGGGCTCTTGCAAATCTTCAAGCTGGCGAAGACGATAAATACTTAGCATTTTTAACGCAGCGCTGTTGACCAGTTCGACGCGGCCGTCGCTGCCAAAACTTATCAAACCCGTATTGATTTGCTGAACGATGGTGTTGAGGTATTGTAAATTGGCTTCTTTTTCGGCCCGAGCGATGCGGAAGGCTTCCAGTACTTCGTTGAACTGTTGATTAATTTCGCGAAAACTATCCCCCATTTTGTCGTCTGAACGAAACTTGACCGCAAAATCAGAGTAACGAACCGATTCAAAAAAGCGGGAAAGTTTTCGGTTGATGTTTGTGACATAATGGTACAAGTTAAACATGGCGGCAGCGCCCAATATCCCAAGCAGTGATACGGCCGTCCACTGTTCTTTGTTGCCAAAATAGACGGCCAAGCCTACAAAAAACACCAGTAGGACGATGCGCCAAAGAATACCAATTGAGAAATGTCTCATAGTCCGTATTTTTCCATGCGCCGATACAACGCTTGCCGTGAAAGACCCAATTCGCGCGCTACTTCTGTGATATTGCCGTTGTATTTCTTCATGGCCTTCACAATCAGTTGTTTTTCCATTTCTTCCAACTGAAACGTTTCATTGAACTGCGACGCTTCGGTAAAGGCATTTTGGAAGAAATCTTCGGGCTGGAGGGTAGAATTTTGGGTCAAAATAATGGCCCGCTCTACCGCACTTCGCAATTCGCGCACATTTCCAGGCCAATTGTAGCGTTGGAGCTGTTTGACGAGTGCCGCACTGAACGTGGTCACCACTCGTTTGTATTGATGACGGTATTGTTTTAAGAACAATTCGGCCAACGGAACAATGTCTTCGGGGCGCTCGCGAAGCGGAGGCAGGCGAAGCTCGATGGTATTGATACGGTACAGTAAATCTTGACGGAAAGTGCGCTCGGCTACCATTTGGGCAAGCGGCTGATTGGTGGCACAAATCACGCGGACGTCGATTTGCTTGGGCTTGTTGGAGCCGACGCGCGTCACGAGGCGGCTTTGCAAGACCGAAAGCAATTTGGCTTGCATGGGAAGCGATAAATTTCCGATTTCGTCCAAAAACAACGTTCCGCCGTGGGCTTCTTCAAATCGCCCTGCGCGGTCTTCTTTGGCGTCCGTAAACGCCCCTTTGACACTTCCAAATAGCTCACTTTCAAATAAGCTTTCGGGAATAGCTCCCAAATCGACGGTGACGAATGGCTTTTCGGTACGGTTTGATTTTTGGTGAAGAAGCTGGGCCAAATCACTTTTTCCCGTTCCATTTTCTCCCAAAATTAATACAGTTGCATCGGTAGAAGCGACGCGCTCAACGGTAGCATACAGCTGCTGCATGATTGGGCTGGTCGCTAAGAAAGTGGACTGTGTTGGTTTGTTGACGGTTTTGGGCGGAGCGGTAGGCGTGGCGGATGTAGGTTGCACATTGGCATGTGCTTTATTTTCTGCCCGTTTTTGGACCGCCGCTTGCAGGGTAGCGAGCAATTTGTCGTTTTCCCAAGGCTTTAAAACAAAATCCATCGCCCCCGATTTCATCGCACGAACGGCCATTTCTACGTTTCCGAAAGCCGTAAAAAGAACTACTACGGCCAGCGGGTCAATGTCTAAAATACGGTCGAGCCAATCAAATCCTTCTTTACCACTGATAACGTCGCGGGTGAAGTTCATGTCCAGCAAAATCGCGTCATAGTCGCCGTTGGTGACCAAAAAAGGAATTCGTTGCGGATTTTTTTCAATATCAATTTGGCTAAAATGGCGTTTGAGCATCAGTTTAGCAGCACTAAGCACATCTACGTCGTCGTCAACAATGAGGATTTTGGCTGAAAGCATGGGCTATTTATACGATTGTTGTTTACAGAGGATTTTAAACTCTAACGGAGTTTACCCAATAAGAGTGCCAAGTTACAAAATCCCTCATAATCAATCAGTAAGAAAATACGTACTTTTTAATCCTGTCCACCGCCGTACAATGCTTGTCCGAAAACGGACAAAATTAGAAATGGTATTTTTGAATAATTGTCTAAAATTCAACTACTTATGGTTCTGGCACGGGTATTGGATAAAGAGAGGTACAGTACTCATACAGCCATAAGAACACATACAATTGAAGGATTTTAGTTTAGGTTAGAGAACCGTGAGCCAGACAAGGCGTTGTTTTTAACAGCCATCATTGTTTTAAAAATTTTTAAATTCATCAGAATTAACAAATGCACCCATGGAAGTCAAACATCCACTTAGCAACCAAACTTCAAACAACAGTACACAAGGATCAATGGATCGCGTTCGGAAAAAGAAATTTTGGAATACACAGCGTATCATTTTGGTGGTAGGCGGCGGCGCCATCATCGCCTTCATCGGATACCAAGTATTCTTTTCAGATAAACGTTCAAAACTCAACGTAGAAGCCGATAAACTGACGGTATCAAGCGTTTCAACGGGTTCGTTCGATGAGTTTATTGTGGTGACGGGGGTAATTCAGCCGCTCAAAACGATTCGCCTTGACGCGATTGTGGGCGGATACGTGAAAGAAAAAATAGTAGAGGGTGGTAGCATGGTAAGCCAAGGCCAAGTGCTTTTGCGCCTTGAAAACCAAAACTTGAAGTTGAACTTCTTGCAATCGGAAACCGAAGCGAGCCGATTGGTCAACGACCTTCAGAATACGCGTCAACAGTTGCGCGTCAACCGATTCAACATGCGTCGTACGCTCAATGAACTCGATTTCAAAATTGACCAAGCCAAAGATATTTACGACCGTAACCAAAAGTTGTTCAAAGACAAGGTCATTCCCGAATCTGACTTTTTGAAGTCGAAACGCGATTATGAATTGTTGGTAAAGCAACGTGACATTGAAACAGAGTCGCAAAACTACCAAGAAGAAAACGCCAAAATGCAGATTTCGCAGTTGGAGGGAACCTTGGTGCGCACGCAGAAAAACGTAGAGCTGTGGCGTCAGACCCTCGACAACTTGGTGGTAAAAGCGCCCGTAAGCGGGATGTTGTCGTCGATTGATGTGGAAGTAGGATCCAACATTAGCCAAGGACAAAACATTGGCCAAATTGATGACTTGGACGGTTTTAAAATGCGCGTAGCGATTGACGAACACTATATTTCACGGATTTTTGTGGGGTTAATGGGACATTTTGATTTCAATGGTAAAGAGCATAACCTCCAAATCACGCGCATTTATCCAGAAGTACGCAATGGCCGTTTTGAAGTAGATATGAGTTTCCCAAAAGGAGCACCAGAAGGCATCAAACGTGGGCAATCGACCCCGATTCGTTTGGACTTGGGTAAGGCCGAAAAAGCGATGTTGTTACCAGTCGGTGGGTTCTTCTCCGATACAGGTGGAAACTGGGTGTATGTTTTAGACAACAGCGGCAAGCGTGCAAGCAAACGCAACATCACCCTTGGTCGCAAAAACCCAGAGTTCTACGAAGTACTCGAAGGTTTGCAGCCAGGCGAGAAAGTAATCACCAGCTCGTATGCTAACTTTGGTGATAAGGAAGTATTAGAAATGAAGTAATAACAAGCCCCAAACCTCGCTGGCGTACCGTCCGATGGGGGCTTAAGCAGCCAATTATTTCGAAAAAAACATAAACACACAAAACCGCTGACCCTGGCGTTCCCCCATTGGGGGTTAGGGGGCTTGACATGATCAAAATAACCAACCTTCAAAAAATCTTCTCAACTGAAGAAGTTGAAACTACAGCCCTGAACGGAATAGACTTGGAAGTAAAAGATGGCGAGTTTGTGGCCATCATGGGGCCATCAGGCTGTGGAAAATCTACATTACTAAATATAGTGGGCTTGCTCGACAATCCTTCGGGAGGGAGCTATGACTTCCACGGAACCGAAGTGGCTACGTTGTCGGAGCGCCAACGGGCACAACTACGCAAAGGAAACATCGGATTTGTGTTCCAAAGTTTTAACCTTATCGACGAACTTACGGTGTATGAAAACGTTGAGCTTCCGTTGCTTTACTTAAAAGTACCTGCCAACGAACGCAAAGAGATGGTCGAAACCGTATTGACCCGCATGAACATCATGCACCGTCGCAATCACTTCCCTCAACAACTATCGGGGGGGCAGCAACAACGTACGGCGATTGCGCGGGCGGTCGTTGCTAAACCCAAACTAATTTTGGCCGATGAGCCTACGGGTAACCTCGACTCTGCCAACGGCGAAGAGGTAATGAAACTCCTCATCCAACTCAACGACGAAGGAACGAGTATCGTCATGGTAACTCACTCTCCGTACGATGCTGGATTTGCACACCGAATCGTTAACTTGTTTGATGGTAAGGTAGTTACCGAGAAAATGCGCGTTTAATCACGTATTCCTATCCCATTCTATTTTTTACGTAAAGGGCACTGAGTTTCTACAATTCTTTGCCCTTTCTATTGCCTTTTACCCATACAGCTATGATAAGAAGTTACTTCACGATTGCATTCCGCAACCTGCTCAAAAACAAGGTTTATTCGTTTATTAATATCATGGGGTTGGCCCTTGGTATGGCTTGCAGCCTGATGATTATGCTTTGGGTGCAAGACGAAATAAACATGGATGGTTTTCACGCCAACGGCGCTCGCCTTTATCGGGTGATGGAAAATCAGTACTATTCTGGGAAAATTGAAACGTACGCGTCCACGCCAGGGATTTTGGCTGAAAACATCACCAAAGACATCCCCGAAATAGAAATGGCAAGCCAGTTTTTGTGGGAAGAACAGCCGCTCTTTACCGTAGGAAATACCTTTGACAAAGAAAAAGGGCGTTATGTGCAAGGCGATTTCTTGCGTTTGTTTAGTTTCCCATTGGAAAAAGGCGACGCCAAAACAGCCCTCAAACGTCCTGATGGCGTGGTGATTTCAAAAAAATTAGCCCAAAAGTATTTTCCCAACCAAGACCCCATCGGCAAAATCATCAAGGTGGACAACAAAGATGCGGTGATGGTAACGGGAGTGCTCAAAGAACTTCCCAAAAATAACTCGATACAGTTTGATTTTTTGATGAGCTACGATCGTTGGCAAAAAACCAACGCGTGGTCGAAAGAGTGGGGGAACAATGGCCCACGCTGTTATGTGTTGTTGGCCAAAAACGCTTCTTTGGAGAAAGTAAATGCCAAAATTAAAGGCTACATCAAAACCAAAAACAAAGACAGCAACGTAGAATTGTTCTTGCAATCTTTTCCAGAATCGTACTTATATTCAAAATGGGATTCGGGAAAGCAAGACGGTGGGCGCATCGAATACGTGCGTATTTTCTCTATTGTAGCCATCGTTATTTTGCTCATTGCCTGCATCAATTTTATGAATTTGGCAACGGCACGCTCCGTCAAACGGGCCAAAGAAGTAGGCGTTCGGAAAGTAATTGGGGCTGTCAAGGGTGTTTTGGTAGGGCAGTTTATGGGAGAAGCCATCTTAATTACGTCGTTGTCGTTGCTGATTTCGATTGTGTTGGTCTTTTTGTTATTGCCAACGTTTAATCTTCTGACCGAAAAAGAACTGACGCTCAACTTTACCGACCCGCGCATTTTAGCCACTTTGCTGGGTTTGACGGTGTTCACGGGCTTAGTAGCGGGTAGTTACCCTGCGCTTTTTATGTCGTCGCTCAACCCCGTAGTAGTGCTCAAAGGCTCGTTGAAGTTTAAACCGAGCGCTACTTATTTCCGTAAGGGCTTGGTGGTATTTCAGTTTGCGTTGTCGATTATGCTCATTGTGGGCATGGTGATTGTGCACGAACAACTGGATTATCTGCAAACCAAAAATTCGGGATACGACCGCGAAAACTTGGTATATATGCCGTTGGAAGGGGATTTACAAACAAATTTCTCTTCGTTCAAACAAGAACTTCAAAGGCAGACGGGCATCAAGCACGTCACGCTTTCGCAGTCCAATCCGTTGGAAGTCGGTTCTTCTACCCAAGGCGTTACGTGGCCAGGCAAAGACACGACTCAGTTATTGTTGTTTGCCCAAAATGCCATTTCGTACGATTATATCCAAACCATGGGCATTAAGCTGGTGGGCGGACGTGATTTTGGTGAGCAATACGGCATGGATACGACCAACTACATTATCAACGAAGCAAGTGCCAAAAAAATGGGATATAAAGACCCCGTTGGTAAAGAAATGACCATGTGGGGACGCAAGGGAACCATCGTGGGCTTGATGAAAGATTTTCACTACAACTCGTTGCACTCAACCATCGAACCCCTGATTTTACGCTTACAACCCAAAACCGAAAATTGGGGGGTAGTGATTGTGAGGGCAGATGCTGGCAAAACCAAGGAGGCATTGGCGAACCTTGAAAAAACATTCAAGAAGTTTAATCCGAGTTTCCCGTTCAAATATTCGTTTACCGACCAAGAATACGCCAAACAATACAAAAGCGAAGAGGTGGTCAATCAACTGTCGAATTTCTTTGCCTTTTTGGCCATTTTTATTTCGTGTTTAGGGTTGTTTGGGCTGGCCGCTTTTACTGCCGAACAACGAACCAAAGAAATTGGCGTGCGAAAAGTGCTCGGAGCCAGCGTGACCAACTTGGTAGGTATGCTGTCGGCGGAGTTTATCAAATTGGTATTGGTGGCTACGTTCATTGCCTTTCCTATTGCGTGGTATTTCTTAAAAGGCTGGCTCGAAAAATACGCCTATCGCATCGAAATCGAGTGGTGGTATTTTGCGTTGGCGGCCATCGTGGCGGTTTTTATCGCCCTGCTAACCGTGAGTTCTCAGGCCATTCGTGCCGCGTTGATGAATCCTGTAAAATCATTGAAAACCGATTAACCCTTTCCTGCTATGAAAACCTTATCAATCGTTGGTTTATTATTTGTGAGTTCAATGGCTGTAGCTCAACACCGCTCTATCAGTAGCAGTATTGACGACAATGGCCAAACGATGTCAATACGGGTCAAAGGAACGATTGACGGGCGGGCGATTCAGTATGACCGCACCTTCGACGTGGCGCATTTGAGCAAAACCGAACGAAAAGAATTGCGCAATCATGTGCTGGATTCATTGGGAATTCAATCCCCGACGCCTCCGGTACCGCCAACGCCCCCCACACCTCCTACTCCTCCAACGCCTCCTACTCCGCCAACACCTCCAACACCCCCAACGCCGCCTGCACCGTTTCCAGGGGTAACGTATTCGGATGGGTATGAACGCAGTGGTCACACTACGCCCAAACCGTTGAAAGATGGGTTTGAAAAAGAGGTAAAATATAACTCGGAAACGGGCGAGCTTTTTATGCGTTACCGTTTTAATAAAGACGGTGAAGAGGTGATTTACGAACGGACAATCAATGCCGCTGATAAATCGGAAAAAGAACGCAAAAACATCATTGAAAAAATAGAACAAGAATTGGGCTTAAAAAAATAGCCTCGGGTGTTTGAAGAAGGTTCAACCTTGGTTTTGAGGTTGAGCCTTTTTTAGAAGTATTAATTCTACAAAAGTTGAAGTAATACGCCACCTCCTTTTGGAATAACGATAGTCAACTATGAAACGAACGTACTTAGGCGAGTTTGAAGAAGTGGTACTCTTGACCGTGGCTATTCTCGGTGAAGGAGCCTACGGGATAGCAATCACCGACGAGCTAGACCGACAAACGGGACGAAATGTGAGCATTAGTGCGGTACATGCGGCCTTGCATCGGCTTGAAGAAAAAGGAATGCTATCGTCGAAAATGGGGGATGCAACCGCCGAACGTGGCGGGCGCCGTAAGCGCCTGTTTAGTGTTACTGTGCTGGGGAGTAAAACCTTACAGGAAGTGCGCGAACAACGAAATCGTTTGTGGGATTCGATTGCACCTCAATCATTGCCAACTTTTGGAATGGCGATATGAGGCAGGCAAGTTTGCAAATCTGCAAGAGGCAAACTCGCAAACTTGCCCCTTGCCTACTTGCTTTTTAAAAAATTGACCATGAATACAAATCCACCCCGCTGGGCCGAACGCCTGCTCGAATTCTTTTGTGCGCCTGACCTTTTGGAAGAAGTGCAAGGTGACTTACATGAGCGTTATCAGCGACAACTAGCCCTGTTTGGGGCAAAAATAGCGCGCCGTCAGTATGTATGGAATGTCCTTAGTTTTATTCGCCCTTTTGCCCTCAAACGTAAAAAAAACGAGTTTTCAACCACTTTTTTATACAGCCCAACCATGTTAATCAATTATCTCAAAATCGCTTTTCGGAATCTTGTTCGCCACAAGATGTTCAGCTCGCTCAATATTCTCGGTCTGACCGTCGGGACGGTGTGCTGTTTGTATATTTTGTTGTATGTCAAAGACCAATTTGGCTACGACAACTACCACAAAGACGCCGAGAACATTTACCGACTCCAAACAAACATTTTACACAACGGTGGCGATCAGCCCATGTTCAACAGCGGCACGAGTTCGCCCATCATCGCGCCTACCATGAAAAAGGATTTCCCCGAAGTGGTGGAATATACGCGGGTGCTCAATTTCTTTACCGCAAAAAATAACCTTTTGGGGGTAGAAGGAAAAACAGAAACGTTCATTGACGACAAAGGCTTTTTGGTGGATTCTACGTTTTTCAACGTCTTCACTTACCAATTTGTAGAAGGGGCGCCAGAACACTCGTTGGATGCACCCTATACCGTGGTGCTTTCAAAGACGATTGCTGAAAAGCTTTTTGGCCAAGAAAAAGCCATCAACAAACGCATCAAAGTTGGTAACAATCTCAATACCACTACCCTCACCGTGACGGGGGTATATGACGATAGTTTTGGCAAATCGCACCTTCGACCCAGCTTTTTGGTCAGCCTAAACAGCGGTGGGCTTGGGGAGTTTGCCCGAAATAACACCGAATGGGGCGGCAATAACTTTATTTATTCGTACGTAAAGCTCAAACCCAACGTCAATCCCGAAAGTGTAAACGCCAAAATGCCTGCGCTTTTGCAGCGTTATGGCGGAAAAAGAATTGCGGAGTTGGGGATGAAAAAAACGGTTTTGCTGCAAAAAGTAACGGATATTCACCTGTATTCAAAAGGCATAACGAACCAAACGGATAAAGTGTCTGATATTTCGTTTTTGTACATTTTATTGACCATCGCGGCTTTTATTCAACTGATTGCTTGCATCAATTTTGTCAACCTAACCACGGCCCGTTCGGTGCGCCGCGCCAAAGAAGTGGGTGTTAGAAAAGCCGTTGGAGCCTTTAGGTCGGTGTTGATTGGGCAGTTTTTGGGCGAGTCGATGCTGATTGCTTTTATCTCTATTTTCTTGGCTTTGCCGATTGTTAAGCTCCTTTTGCCATTTCTAAACTCACTTACTGACAGTACGTTAGCGCTTACTATTACCCAAAACCTTGATATTTTATTCATAACGGTGCTGGTAGCGTTGGCGACGGGCTTGTTGGCGGGCATTTATCCTGCCATTTATTTATCAAGTTTCAAACCCGTAAGTGTATTGAAAGGAACGTTTAAATTCAATCCCGCTTCGGTGGTTCTTCGCAAAGGCTTGGTTGTTTTTCAGTTTTCGATTGCCATTGTGCTCATTATCGGAGTGTTGGTGATTTCGAAGCAGTTGGATTTTATGCAAAACAAAGATTTGGGTTTTGACAAAAAACAGAAAGTTGTGGTGTCGTTGTCCAACGAAAATGCTCAAAAGCACTTCACGGCGCTGAAAAACGAATTATTGACCCAACATCAGATTAAAAATATTGGAGGAGTACGGTATTATCCTTCGCAGCAGTTTTTGCAGGATATGTTGGTTTTCAAGTCGGGGGGAACGATGGACAAAGGCGTTTTAATCAAAAACAACGTCGTTGACGAAGGCTTTTTCAAAACCCTTGGTATCCAACTCATTGCAGGCCGAAACTTCACGCCAGCTGATACCAATAACCAAGTGATTTTGAGCGAGAAAAGTGTAAAAGACTTGAATTTGACGGTGGAGACGGCCGTGGGTACGCAGGTGTTCACGGGGGCGGGAGATAATATCGAAGCCTACAACGTCATTGGGGTACATAAAACGTACATCAACAATTCGCTCAAGGACGAAATGACACCCGTGATGACGCATTACAGTTCGCAACCTGAGTACATGGTTCTCGACGTGCAAGCCGAGAATTATGAAAGCCTGTTTGCCAACGTGGAAAAAATCTGGAAAAAACTCATCCCGACTGTACCGTTGCAATATTCGTTTTTGGACGAAGACCTTCAAAAGCAGTATTCAGAGGAAAAAACGCTCCGTAAAATTATCAATTCGTTTACGCTGATTGCCATTCTTCTCAGTTGTTTGGGGTTGTTTGGGCTGGCCATGTTTACCGCCGAGCAGCGTACCAAAGAAATCGGCGTTCGGAAAGTGCTGGGTGCCAGTGTGGTCAGTATCACGACCTTGCTTTCCAAAGAGTTTCTAAAACCCGTTTTGATTGCGCTCCTCATCGCCTCTCCGTTGTCGTATTATGCCATGAATAAATGGCTCGAAGGTTTTGTGTATCGCACCGAGGTGGGTTGGGAGAGTTTTGCCGTTGCGGGTATTGCGATTGTAGCTATTTCTATGTTTACAGTCAGCTATCAGACCCTAAAGGCTGCTTTGGTCAATCCTGTGACGACGTTGAAATCGGAATAATCCCCTGTAGAGACGTTGTATACAACGTCTCTACAATTCCATCCCATTTTACAATACAATCATTATATGCAAAACCAGCCGCCCCGTTGGGCCGAACGCCTGCTCGAATTTTTCTGTGCGCCTCACCTATTGGAAGAGGTTCAAGGGGATTTGCATGAGCGATTCGAGCGGCAGGTGGCGCTGTTTGGCGTAAAAATAGCCCGACAGCAGTACGTGCTGAACGTCTTGAGTTTTATTCGTCCTTTTGCTTTGAAACGTAAACCAAACCCCTATCCATTCACCTTTTTATACAGCCCTTCTATGTTACGTAATTATTTAAAAGTCGCTTTTCGAAACCTCACCAAAAACGCGGGGTATTCGGCCATCAATATTGGTGGGTTGGCCGTCGGCATGGCTGTGGCCATGATGATTGGTTTGTGGATTTACGACGAATTGTCGTACGATAAGTATCACCAACACTACGACCGCCTTGCGCAGGTGATGCAGCACCAAACTTTCAATGGCAATAAGGGAACAGGAAATGCTATTCCAATGCCATTAGAGCCAGAGTTGCGCACAAAATACGGTACTGATTTTAAGCATTTGGCCATGGCTACTTGGCAAGGAGACCGTATTTTGACGTATGGCGAAACCAAGATTACGCGCCCAGGCAACTACATGGATGTGGATATGCCTCGAATGCTTTCGTTGAAAATGCTCAAAGGAAATCATGACGGATTAAAAGAATTGAATTCGGTGCTTTTGTCGGCTTCTACGGCAAAATCACTTTTTGGTACATCCGACCCCATGGGCAAACTGATGCGGATTGATAATAAGTTGGACGTAAAAGTTACGGGAGTGTATGAAGACCTACCGCACAATAGCCAATTCCGTGACCTCACGTTTATTGCCCCGTGGAAACTCTACGTTTCTTCGCAAAAATGGGTACAACGCGCGCTCGACGAAGGTCAGTGGGATAACAATTCCTTTCAGCTTTTTGCCCAAATTGCTGACCACGCTGATATGGACAAGCTAAGCGCTAAAATCAAAAACACGAAGTTGGACAAAGTAAGTGCGGAAGTAAAGAAATTTAAGGCGGAGATTTTTCTACACCCGATGAGCAACTGGCATTTGCGCTCTAATTGGGAAGCAGGGGTACAAACGGGTGGTTTTATTCAATACGTATGGTTGTTTGCTATTGTGGGGCTGTTTGTGTTGCTGTTGGCGTGTATCAATTTTATGAACCTAAGCACCGCACGCTCCGAAAAACGGGCCAAAGAGGTAGGAATTCGCAAAGCGGTAGGCTCGATTCGCGCGCAGCTAATCAATCAATTTTTCAGTGAATCGTTTTTGGTGGTAATTTTTGCCTTTTTAGGAGCGGTGCTACTTACGTTGGCTGTTTTGCCGTTGTTCAACGAAATTACTGATAAAAAAATGGTCTTCCCGTGGGCCGAACCCGTATTTTGGCTGGTGAGCGTAGGTTTTATTGTCCTCACGGGGGTGTTGGCTGGAAGTTATCCCGCCCTGTATTTGTCGTCGTTTCAGCCCGTGAAAGTGCTCAAAGGTACTTTTAGGGCGGGGCGCTTTGCTTCGGTGCCGCGTCAGGTGTTGGTGGTCGTACAATTTACGGTATCTATCACGCTGATTATCGGAACGTTGATTGTTTATCGTCAGATTCAGCATACCAAAGACCGCCCCATGGGGTACGACAACAACGGCCTGATTATGATGCAGATGATGTCGCCCGATTTTTATGGGAAATATGATTTGCTTCGTACGGAGTTGAAAAAACAAGGCGCAATTGTCGAAATGGCCGAATCGTCGAGTCCATTGACGGCAGTTTGGTCAAACAACGGCGGGTTTGAGTGGAAAGGCAAAGATCCTAGTCTGCAAGCTGAATTTGCAACGATATGGGTCACGCACGATTTTGGTAAAACAGTAGGGTGGAAATTTAAAGAAGGCCGCGATTTCTCTCGGAGTTTCTCAACCGATACAATGGCGATTGTCATCAACGAAGCCGCCGTAAAATTTATGGGAATCCAAAACCCTGTGGGCAAGGTAGTACAGTGGGGACAAGGAAAAGATGCGGGGCATTTTACCATTGTTGGGGTCATTAAAGACATGCTCATGCAGTCGCCTTACGAACCCGTAAAGCAAACTATTTATTTTATGAACTACGAAAACGTGAATTGGATGACGATGAAACTCAATCCCGCGCGTAGTGCCTCCGAGTCGGTGGCGATGATTGAAGCGACGTTCAAAAAACACCTTCCCGCCGCTCCGTTCGATTATAAATTTGCCGACCAAGAGTTTGGTAAAAAATTCCAATCGGAAGAGCGCATTGGTAAACTTGCCGCCATTTTTGCTTTGTTGGCCGTTTTTATCTCGTGTTTAGGGTTGTTTGGATTGGCGTCGTTTGTGGCGGAGCAGCGCACCAAAGAAATTGGCGTTCGCAAAGTGCTTGGTGCTTCCGTATTCAACTTGTGGGGAATGCTTTCCAAAGACTTTGTTGTATTGGTGATTATTTCGTGCCTGATTGCCATTCCGATTGCTTATTATTATCTCAACGACTGGTTGCAGGATTATAAATACCATACTGAAATTTCGTGGTGGATTTTTGCAATGGCTACGCTAGGGGCTTTGGTAATCACCCTGTTGACGGTTAGTTATCAGTCAATTAGGGCTGCGATGGCGAATCCCATAAAATCGCTGAAATCGGAATAAATTCATTGTCGCGTAGAGACGTTGCATTGCAACGTCTCTACGGCATTGCAACGTCTCTACAATCAATTTCCCATCTGTCCAATGCAGGACAACGGTTGTCCGTTTGCGGACAAATGTTTTTTCGTAAACTTCCTTAAAAATGGCATTTACAGCCTAAAAACGGTCATATAGGTTTCTGGCACGGATTTGTACGATAAAATATAAACTAATCATAATACCCATGCGTCGAACCTATTTAGGCGAATTTGAGGAAGTCGTTTTGCTGATGGTCGCCATTCTCGATGGAGAGGCGTATGGCGTCACGGTCAGTCAGGCGTTGGAAGAGCACACGGGGCGGGTGGTGACCTTTGGAACGGTGCACAATACGCTCATTCGACTGGAAGAAAAGGGCTTTGTCGGTTCCGAACTCGGTGGTGCGACGAACGAACGCGGTGGGCGGCGCAAACGCCTTTTTCACGTCACGGCGTTGGGGAATCGTGCGTTGCAAGAAATCCAACAACTGCGTCAACAACTTTGGCAACTCCTACCACCGACTAAATTGCAATTGAACAGCCTATGAAAACCAACGAACTTCATCCGCCTCAGTGGGCCAACCGCGTCTTGAGGTGGCTTCATCCCGAAGATACCCTCGAAGAAGTGGAAGGGGATTTGGAGGAACTATACGCCTACTGGTACGAGCGTGCAGGCAAAGGCCAAGCCACGTGGCGTTATTTGCTCAATGTCGCATCGGTATTGCCTCCTTTTGTCCGTCGTCGTGAAAGAAAACAAGCTTACCATAACCCTTTTTTAATTCAGCCATCTATGTTACGCAATTACTTTACTATCGCCTTTCGTACCTTGGCGCACAACAAGGTGTATTCGTCCATCAACGTCATTGGGCTAAGTATTGGCTTGGCAGCCGCCATGCTGATCATGCTTTATACCAAAGACGAAGTAAGTTTTGATCGATTTCACGCCAACAACCCCCACATCTACCGTATTACGAGCAAACAGTTTACACCTGCGGGGGCTTTTCAGTCGTACAACACCCACACGGGGTACTTACAAGGGCCTAAATTTGCGGCGGGGGTTCCCGAAATCAAAATGTCGGTGCGTTACCAAAGCGATCGAAGTGATATCAAAGTGGGAACAGAAGTCAAAAGTTTTGAATCATTTCATGCCGATAGCAGTTTCTTCGCGTTGTTTTCGTTCCCGCTTGTCAGCGGAAATCCTGCTACGGCGTTAAAAGAACCCAAATCTGTAGTGCTTTCAGAAGAAATGGCCGAAAAGCAGTTTGGAACCACCAACGCTTTAGGAAAAATCCTCTTGGTGCGAAATTCTAACGGAGATTCAAAAGAGTTTGAACCCTATACCGTGACGGGAATTGCTAAAAAATGCCCCCAAAATTCTTCAATCAAGTTTGATTTTCTTTTTCCCTATGTGGTAAGCAAAGAAGACATGGCCAATGAAGGTAATTGGTTTAATTTTTTCCAAAATACGTTTGTAGTGCTTGAGCCTAATGCCAACCTCAAAAAAGTAGAGGCCACCATGAACCGCATTTTTGAAAAGGATGCCAAACAAGCGATGGAAGAAGAAGTAAAGCGGTTTGGTCCTCAGAGTAAAATGAAATATATGTTGCAGCCTTTTACGGATATGCACCTTAATAAAGATATGCCTGCCCAAAACGGCTTGGTGGACGGCAGCAATCCGATGTTTTCGTACATCCTTTCGGGCATTGCGTTGTTTATTTTACTCATTGCGTGCATCAACTTCGTGAACCTGACAGTGGCGCGCTCGCTCAAACGGGCTAAAGAAATTGGGGTACGCAAGGTTGTGGGTGGAGGCCGTGCGCAGTTGATGATGCAGTTTTTGGGTGAGTCGTTTATTCTGTGCTTTTTGGCCTTTGGATTTGCGCTATTGTTGGTACAAATGGTGTTACCAACCTTCAATGAGCTTTCCAATAAAGCACTGGCATTTTCGTATTTGTTTGATGCTAAGTTGATTGCAGGGTATTTCGCTTTGTTTGCTGCTACTGGCCTTTTGGCGGGCTTTTATCCTGCGTTGGTATTATCCAATTATAACCCTGTTCAAACGCTTTACAGCCGATTCAACCTTTCGGGCAAAAACTACCTTCAAAAAGGCTTGGTGGTGTTGCAATTTGCGTTGGCTTCGTTTTTAATCATTGCAACGCTTACTATTTATTCTCAATTCAACTATTTGACTAACAAAGATTTAGGCTACAACGACAAAGGCATTGTGATGGTGAACAAGTCGGGTTTGAGTCGGAATGAAGCGAAGGTTTTTAAAGATGAATTACTGAAAAACCAAAATATACGAGATGTAGCCCCTAAAAACGGCGGAAACTGGTACACGATTGCCAAAGTAAACGGCCAAACCGAAATAAATTTTGCCTATGAAACGGTCGATGCCACCTACTTTCCGTTGTTACAAATCCCGATTATCAAAGGGCGAAATTTTTCGGCGGAGTTTAATTCAGATTCTACTTCGTCGATATTGGTCAATGAGACTTTTGTGAAAAAAGCAGGTTGGACAAACCCGTTGGGGCAAGTGGTAGATTTTTGGTACAATGAAGGCGAAAAATACAAAGTAGTTGGTGTGGTGAAAGACTTTCACTTTGAGTCACTTAACGCCAAAATAAGTCCACAGCTGTTTACGATGAAGCCGGGGAATCAGTACGGAAAAGTGTTCATCAAAATCAAAGAAGGAAGCGAAACGGCGAGCCTAAATCATCTTGCCAAAACGTACAAAAAACTCTTCCCAACGAATCCGTACGAGTATAAATTTATGGATGAAGAAAACGAAAAACGCTACGAATCAGAAGCCAAATGGAAACAAATCATGCTCTTTGGCGCGATTTTGACGATTTTTATCTCGTGCATTGGTCTTTTCGGTTTGGCTACCCTTTCGGCCGAGCGACGCACCAAAGAAATCGGTATCCGCAAAGTATTGGGCGCGTCAGTAGCAAGTATCACGACGCTACTTTCGGCAGATTTTCTAAAACTGGTCAGTTTGTCGTTTGTTTTTGCCTTTCCTGTGGCCTATTACGCCATCAAAGAGTGGCTCGAAAATTATCCATACCGCATCGACATCAGCGTTTGGACGTTTGTGATTGCGGCGGCATTGTCGATTTTAATCGCCTTTTTCACCGTCAGTTTTCAATCTATCAAAGCGGCCTTGGGCAATCCTGTCAAGTCGCTGAAAGCAGAGTAGGGGAACAAATATAAGCTCACTGTAAAACTAGACGGTATCGTTTGGCTTTACAGTGGGCTCTCTTTTATTATCTAAAAACCGATTTTAAGTTCACCTCAACGTTCGTGATGGGGTCTTTGAGAATATCATTGGAGGACAAAATATGCAATTCACCATCAGGAAGGAGGAGCTGTACAGTCCGAAATAAAGGAACAATAATCCAGACAATTTGAACACCAGCAGGGAAATATTGTTTAAATGCTTTGTCTGTTAGCTCGCTAAGGGCTTGTTTGGGAGAAAGTATCTCAATAGCAACGATAGGAGGTTGGGTAAAAAAAACAGTATCATTATACCAATCAATAGGTAGATTATGGTAGATACAAATGTCGGGCTTGCATTTTCCTGTTGACAGTTCGAGTTCAAGTTCAGGAAAAGTATCATACTCATCGTCGTATTTATCGAGCGCAACGCACAAACGATTAATGATTCGCGAATGATTTAAGGACATAATGTCTTCTGTTTGATATTGCTCAATAAAATCAATAGATTCCGCTTCCATAACAATTTGATTTTTTACCAAATATACAGAATTAACGAAACTTATTTCGAGTCCTTCCAAGTTTTGGAAACTTGGAAGGACTTACAAAAACACTTAACATTTTTTAACGGTCGTCTGTAGAAGGTTCTGAGTAATTTCGAGATAAAATAACGCCACTGCTATTTTATGCTCAAAAATTACCTCACCATCGCTCTGCGTAACCTCCGCCATTATCGGACGTACACTACGCTTAATGTCTTGGGACTTACCGTCGGAATGGCGGGGGGAATCCTGATTTTTCTTTTCATTTCGTATCACCTCAGTACCGACCGTCACCACCAAAAGTTCGACCGCATTTTTCGGATTGTGGTAGATTTGCACCTTGAAGACGGCTCCGTAGAAACCTACCCCGAGGCTCCTCTCCCCATGGCCAAGGTGCTTCGCGACGAGTTTTCGCAAGTAGAGCAAGCGACTTCGCTGAAAACATTGCGTGAGCTGACTGTGAGCTTTCCCAGCTCTAAAAACGGGAGTTCTCAACGTTTTTTAGAACAAAATACGGGTGCTTTGATTGAATCAGAATGGTTTGATGTTTTTGATTATCAGTGGCTTAAAGGAAACCCTAAGACATCTCTTCGAGAACCCAATACCGTAGTACTTACCGAAACCTGGGCAAAAAAATACTTTGGTAACGAAGAGCCCATTGGTAAAGTGTTGGATTTGAATCACTTGACAAAGGTAAAAGTGACTGGCGTTTTAGCCGACCCTCCGCGCGCGACCAATAACGATGTGCAGTTGTTTATTTCGATGGGTACGTTCTCGCATCTACTTCCCGACCAAAACCTGAACGATTGGTGGGCACTCAACTCTACTGACCGCGTTTATCTTACGCTCAAAAACCCAAGCTCAGCGGCTCAGGTGGCAGCGGTCTTTCCTGCGCTTGCTCAAAAACACTATGGCAAAGATGCCTCGGTTTTCCAGTTTCATATTCAACCGTTGTCGGAGGTGCATTTCGATGTAAAACGAACGGGTGGGGCATTGATTCAGCGCTCGTTGTTGTGGTCGCTGGGGTGGATTGGTGCGTTTTTGATTCTAATTGCCTGCCTCAATTTTATCAACTTAGCCACGGCGCAGTCGTTGAGTCGGGCCAAAGAAATTGGCATCCGCAAAACGTTGGGAAGTAGCAAATGGCAAGTAATGCGCCAATTTTTGCTGGAAACCGCGCTGATTGTGACGACGGCGGCGATTGGGGCTGGGCTTTTAGTCGTGCTTATTTTACCTTTTGTTAATCAATGGTTAGGATTGAATTTGACATTTATCCTCGATGCCCAAGCGACGCTATTTCTGACGGTACTTTTGGTTGGTATCATTGGATTGGCGGGTGGGTATCCTGCGTTTATGATGTCGGGCTTTAGCCCCTGGCAGGCATTAAAAGGGAGAGGAGTTCTGCCGAAAAGGGGAGGTTTGTCCCTGCGGCAGTCGATGATTGTGGTGCAATTTGCCATTTGTCAAGCCTTACTTATTGGTACAATGGTCGTGACGAGGCAAATGAAATACGTGGAGCAATCGGATTTGGGTTTTAAAAAAGACAACGTATTGGTCGTCAACCTACCCGACCCTTCTCCAACAGCCCTCACGGCGTTTAAAAATTCCTTGCTTCAATACCCCGAAATACAGTCGGTAAGTGCGGCGTATCGTCCACCGTCGGCTTCGGTCATGAACGGTGGCTCGTTCAAATTTAACAACCGTGCTCAATGGGAAGCTTTTCCGATACGAGAACGATTGGGGGATGCCGATTACCTCAAAACCTACGGGCTGCAATTGGTAGCAGGAAGGAACGTCGCGCCGTCGGATACCATTCGGGAATATGTGGTCAACGAGGCGTTGCTCAAAAAACTAAACATCAAAGACCCCAACGACATACTAGGCCATAAAATAGAAACGTACTTGTCGCCCGTCGCTGCGCCCGTGGTGGGAGTGGTCAAAGATTTTCATTTACGCTCATTACGCGAACAGATTGAACCTTGTGTGATTTCCACCCAAACTGCCCGTTATCGAAAAGTAGGCGTACGGGTTGCGGCAGTTTCTCCCTCCAAAACCCTTAATCACGTTCGGCAAACGTGGCAAAAAATCTATCCAAATGAGGTGTTTAGCTACGAATACCTTGATGAACAATTGGCAAAATTTTATGAAACCGAACAATTGACGGTTCGGTTGGCGAGTGTTTTTTCGGTCGTTGCCATTCTCATCGGATGTTTGGGATTGTACGGCCTCGTTTTGTTGGTCGTGGCTCGGCGCACCAAAGAAATTGGCGTTCGGAAGGTGCTCGGGGCTTCGGTCGCAAGCATTGTTCAGCTCCTTTCCATTGACTTTTTAAAACCCATTTTGGTAGCTATTGTACTGGCTACGCCTGTGGCTTGGTACTTAATGAATGAGTGGTTGGCCGATTTTGCCTATCGCATCGAAGTGAACTGGCTTATCCCGACCTTGGCAGGACTCTTGACGGTGCTAATTGCGTTTCTTACCCTCAGTTTTCGTAGTGCCAAAGCCGCTTTGGCCGATCCCGTTGAGGCGTTGAAGGCGGAGTAGGGCAAAGAATGAACCGAAAAATGTAAAATTTTAAACTGCAAAGGGCGAAAAAGTGGGCAAGTTTGCAAGTGGCAAATTTGTAGAAAGCAGAGCATGAACCGAAAAAGGCAAAACTCCAAAGGGCAAGTTTGCAAAGGGCAAAGTATAAGCCCCAAAAACTAAACCCTAAACCTCAAACTCCAAACAGTAAACAGACTGTCCGTTGACGTACTGGAAACTGTCCGTTTTTGGACAATTCAATCTAAACGAAGCACCGATTTTACATCAAAATCGGTGCTTTTTTTCTTGGCAAGGTATTTTATATACAGAAATAGATGAAATAAAAATTACGCATGCGAAGAAGTGATTTAGGTGAATTTGAAGAGGTGGTGCTCTTGACCGTAGCGGTTCTTGCCCCCCATGCCTACTCGGTGTCTGTTGCCGAAGAATTGGAACAAGAAACGGGACAAACCGTCAGTACGGGGGCGGTTCATGCCGCGTTGCAGCGGCTCGAACAAAAAGGCTACGTGACTTCGCTTTTGGGCGAAGCTACTGCCGAACGCGGCGGGCGACGTAAGCGCTTATTTACGGTAACTGCTCTGGGTGGAAGAGTCCTGAACGACGTACGCCAAGTCCGAAACCGACTTTGGGAGCGCATTGTGCCTCAAGTGACTTTAAAATGGAGCTAATGCTTTGGCCACAATGAAAACACTAAAAAATAAAAGCCCTTTTCCGAGGCTCGATGAGTTTCTGCATCGCTTGGTGGCTCCACACCTTCGGGAGGAAATCATGGGTGATTTGCACGAACGGTATCAACGCCGTAGCCAACGTTTGGGTGAAATGAACGCCCGTCAACGCTATTGGCGCGATGCTCTGACGTACGTTCGATGGTCAAACATCAAACGGAAGCCTAATCCGTATCCAACAACCTATACATACAGCCCTACTATGTTACGCAATTATTTCAAAATCGCTTTTCGTAACCTGTTGAAACACAAAGGTTACTCCTTTATCAACATCTTTGGGCTCGCTACGGGAATGGCCGTGGCGATGCTGATTGGTCTGTGGGTTTGGGACGAATTATCGTTCAATAAAAGCCACAAAAACTACGATCGAATCGCCCAAGTATGGCAGTTTGTGAATTTTGACGGGACGATTTCTTCGTACAACTCTGTCCCCATTCCAATGGCTGAGGAGTTGCGCAGCAAGTACCCTGATTTTCAGGCGACCAGCCTTTCCACTTACACCCGCGATGTTATTCTAGCGGCAGGTGATAAAAAATTGACAAAAAGTGGCAATTATGTACAACCAGCCTTTGTGGATATGATGTCTTTCAAGATGTTGGCGGGTAGCGCTGACGGATTGAAAGACGTCCATACAATTTTCCTTTCTGAGTCGGTGGCAAAAGCATTTTTCGGTACCGAAAATCCGCTGAATAAAATTATCAGAATGGGCAACAAAACCGACGTGAAAGTGACAGGCGTGTATGAAGACTTGCCGTATAACAGCGCCTTTCGTGACGTACTCTTCCTGGCACCTTGGGAGTTGTTTGTAGCCAACGATGCGTATGTCAAAAGAGCGTTGGACGAATGGGATGAGAACTCTTTTCAGGTATTTGCGCAATTAAAAGAAGGACCAAGTGCGGAGGCAGTTTCGGCCAAAATCAAGGATATTCGCATGAAACGCAAAGACCCGCCAGGCTACAAACCTGCCTTTTTCTTACATCCGATGGAGCAATGGCATCTATACACCGACTTTAAAGATGGGAAAAACGCGGGTGGCATTGTTTACTTTGTTTGGCTTTTTGGTGCCATTGGGGTGTTTGTTTTGCTATTGGCTTGCATCAATTTTATGAACCTAAGCACCGCCCGTTCCGAAAAACGAGCCAAAGAGGTCGGCATTCGCAAGTCGGTTGGTTCGGTACGTGGCCAATTGATTTTTCAATTTTTGAGTGAGTCGTTTGTCATTACCCTCGTAGCATTTGTGTTGGCGTTGCTTTTTACGCAACTCGCTCTCCCCTTTTTCAATGAAATCGCAGATAAACGAGTTTCCATTTTATGGGCCAACCCTTGGTTTTGGCTATTTGGGTTAGGTTTTAGTTTGCTTACGGGGTTGATTTCGGGCAGTTATCCAGCACTCTATCTGTCTTCCTTTCAGCCGATTAAGGTATTGAAAGGTACTTTCAAAGCATCGAGATTTGCTTCCGTTCCTCGCAAAGTGTTGGTGGTTTTTCAGTTTACGGTTTCAGTTACTTTAATTATTGGCATCATCACCGTTTTTCGGCAGATTCAACACGCTAAAGACCGTCCTTCGGGCTATGAGCGTAGTAGTTTGGTAGAAATCAACATGAACACGCCCGAACTCTACGCTCATTATGACGCTTTGCGGAATGATTTGCTTAATACGGGCGCAGTAGTCGAATTTGCGGAGTCGGGTGGTTCTATTACAGGTCAGTATGGCGGAACCACCAATATTTCTTGGAAAGGAAAAACGCCGAATACCCAACCGTTGTTCATGGCGAATCAAGTTACCCACGATTTTGGCAAAACGGTAGGTTGGAAAGTGATAGAGGGGCGTGATTTTTCAAGAAAGTTCTCTACCGATTCTTCGGCTATGATTATCAACGAAGCGGCATTGAAGCTAATGGGCTTCAAAAACCCCATCGGCGAAATCGTCCGAAGTGGTAAGGAATATAAAGTAATCGGGGTCATTAAAAACATGATTCGACAATCGCCTTTTGAGCCTGTTAACGCTGCTTTTTATACCATTAATTACAACGCAGTCAACACGATTAGCTTCAAACTTTCTTCTCAATTGGGGACAAGCAAGGCATTGGACAAAGTGGCTGCCGTATTCAAAAAATACAATCCCGAAGCGCCGTTTGAGTACAGTTTTGTGGATGAAGTCTATGGTCGGAAGTTCAGCGACGAAGAACGAATCGGCAAACTCGCGGCCTTCTTTGCCCTTTTAGCGGTTCTGATTTCTTGTTTAGGGTTGTTTGGATTAGCCTCGTTTATTGCCGAGCAACGTATCAAAGAAATCGGCATCCGAAAAGTATTAGGTGCTAGTGTGGCTGGGCTTTGGCAAATGCTTTCCAAAGATTTTGCCTTACTGGTGTTGATTGCGTGCTTCATCGCCGCGCCAATTTCCTACTATTTGCTCAACGATTGGTTACAGCATTATGAGTACCGCACCGAATTATCGTGGTGGATATTTGCGGTAGCAGGCTTGGGAGCCATCGCCATTGCCTTGCTGACGGTCAGTTACCAAGCCATCAGGGCTGCGCTGATGAATCCAATAAAATCATTGAAGACGGAATAGAACATGAAATATCAACCGCCTGCTTGGATTGACAAATGGCTTAGTCGCCTGCTCGCACCACATTTGCGGGAGGAAGTGATGGGCGATTTGCATGAACGGTATCAACGCCGTAGCCAACGTTTGGGTGAAACAAACGCCCGTCAACGCTATTGGCGCGATGCCCTGACGTACGTTCGATGGTCAAACATCAAACGGAAACCCAATCCGTATCCAACAACCTATTTATACAGCCCAACTATGTTACGCAACTACCTAAAAATCGCATTTCGTACCCTTACTCGTCACAAATTGTACACGGCCCTCAATGTGGCTGGCCTGACATTCGGAATCACTTGTTTTTTGATTATTGGCTTGTATTTGTTCGATGAGCTAACTTTTGACCAACAGCACCGCAATGCGTCGCGTATTTACCGAGTTCTCGAACACAAAAAGACCAAAACCGATGACCTTACGGTTGCGGCTGTAAGTTATAAATTAGCCGAAGAATCAAAGAAAAGTATTCCAGAAGTCGAAACAACGGCGCGCATGACCAGTTTTGGGCGTGATAACCTGTCGAATCCTGAAACCAAAAATAAGACTCACTTGACCATCAACTTGGCCGATGAGAATTTTATGAAGGTATTTGATTTTGAGGTAATTTCGGGAGAAAAGCAAACGGCACTCAAAGAGCCTAATTCAATCATAATTGTGGAGGAAATTGCCAAAAAGCTATTTAATAGCACCGATGTTGTTGGCAAAATCCTTCGATTTGATTTTACGGAAAAGCCCTTCAAAATCACGGCCGTCATTAAAAATCATCCGAGTAATTCAAGTTTCGATTTTGAGTCTTTATTATCCGAAAGTACGTTCAACGACGATGCCGAGTTTCAGAAATCGAATGCGTCTGACTGGTCATCGCACGATTATACGGTGTATGCTTTGCTAAAAGAAAATACCCAGCCGCAAGCCGTGGGTACTAAAATGAATGCCTTGGTGGCAGCCAATTATAAACCTGAAGTAGGGACAACGACCGATTATTCGTTGCAGCCCCTTACCGATATGCGCCTGCATTCTGACCATATTGCCAGAGGTTCTACCAGTGTAGGTTCGGGAAAAGGCAGTATTTTATACATCAAAATTTTTGGGGTAGTAGCGCTATTTGTCCTGTTGATAGCCTGCATCAATTATATGAACCTGACGACTGCGCGCGCGTCCAACCGTTCAAAAGAAATTGGTGTTCGCAAGGCCAACGGCGCTTTTCGCAGCCATTTGATTAACCAGTTTTTGTTTGAGTCCTTGCTCGTAACATTACTTTCTTTCGCATTGTCGATTGGGTTTGTCAATCTTTTTTTACCCTCTTTCAATGCTTTTACTGAAAAACAGCTTTCGCTCGGCTTCCATTCCGATTACCGTATTTGGCTATACACGATTGCCGCGGTGGTGCTGACGGGTTTGATTTCGGGGAGTTATCCAGCGTTTTTGCTGTCACGTTTCAGCCCGCTTGCACTTTTGAAATCGCTCAAGTTACAAAACAAAGGCGATTTGTCGCTGCGTAAAGGATTGGTGGTTTTTCAGTTTACAATTTCGGTCGTAATGATTATTGGAACAATTGTCTTGTTCCGACAAATTCAATACGTCAGCAACAAAGACTTAGGGTTTACCAAAGAATTACTGTTGGTGGTGGATATAAATTCGGGCGATGTCCGAAAAAATGCCCAAACCATCAAGAATGAAATCAGTAAGATTGCAACGGTGAAAAATACCTCGGTGATGTCGCGGGTGCCAGGGGAATGGAAAAATATTCCAACCGTTAAGATTCGTCCAGAAGGGAATAGCGACGAACATAAGATTTCGTATTTGTTGGGAGTGGATGAAGATTTTGCCACTACGTTTGAAGTAAAGGTCGTGAACGGGCGCAATTTCATAGGCGCAAACGATTCCACTTCGATTATTTTAAATGAGACTGCTGCCAACATGTTGAACATAAAAGAAGCCGTGGGGCAATTGGTAGAAATCCCCGAACGCTCGATGGGAGGAAGCTACAGTCTTCTTAATTCAAGAGAAACCTTTCGCGCGCGCGTAATAGGTATAGTCAAGGACTTCCATTTTCAGTCGCTGCGTGAAAGAATAGCGCCTATGGTTTTGGCTTATCAAAACAACCCCGTGCATTCGATTGACTACTTCACGTCAAGAGTTACGGGGAATGATATTCCGACGACTTTGGCCAAGATTAATGACGCCTTGACAAAAATTGATCCTGCGCATTTATTGGAGTATCATTTTTTGGATGAACAATTGGCGCGCTTCTATGCCGATGACCACCGCCGCGAAACCATGCTGATTTGGGCAGCCCTTGCTACTATTTTTATTGCTTGCTTAGGGTTGTTTGGTTTGGCTACTTATACCGCTGAGCAACGAATCAAGGAAATTGGGGTCCGAAAGGTGCTTGGAGCAAGCGTCGTTAATCTCACCGCCTTACTTTCCAAAGACTTTTTGAAGTTGGTATTAATTGCCAACGGTATTGCATTTCCTCTGGCGTGGTGGGCTACGGGGCTGTGGTTGCAAGAATTTGCGTACCATATTACAATAGAATGGTGGATTTTCTTGGTCGCAGGAGGGTCAGCAATGTTTATTGCACTACTTACAATCAGTTATCAGGCCATAAAAGCAGCCTTAGCAGACCCAGTTAAGAGCTTAAAAACAGAATAAAAGGAAAATGGGGCAGATACTTTCATTTTAATCCGCCCCATTTATAAACCTTATCCAAGAATAACTTGCAGATTTCGGAGAAGGTGAAAAGTGGCTTCTAGCCCTGAAATCAAAAAAAGTAGGTGGTGCGAGCACGTTTTGCGATATTTTAGTGAGGAGCTGGGTATTTTTTTGTAGGTGTAATGATTTGGTTTTTAGGTGGTTGTAAATTATTTTCAAAAATAGTTGTGTAAATATTTGGAATGGGGTGAAAAAAGTGGGACTTTTGCAACCCCAAACAACG
>NZ_JBYFCH010000035.1:0-55286 GCF_057652295.1 Runella sp. R5_40
AACAGTCAGCACACCATCAACAAGTGTGTGCATTGGAAGTACCATCACGTTGAGTCCAACGAGCGGCGGTACATGGACAAGCAGCGATGATAGCAAAGCGACGGTGACGAATGCGGGTGTAGTAACGGGAGTCTCGGCGGGTAGTGTGACGTTTACATTTACCGAAACCGCCACGGGTTGCAGTTCGACGACGAACAGTGTAACGGTCAATGCCAAACCAACAGTCAGCACACCATCGACAAGTGTGTGCATTGGAAGTACCATCACGCTGAGTCCAAGCAGCGGCGGTACATGGACAAGCAGCGATGATAGCAAAGCGACGGTAACGAATGCGGGTGTCGTAACGGGTGTAGCTGCGGGTAGTGTGACGTTTACGTTCACGGAAACGGCGACAGGGTGCAGTTCGACAACGAGCAGCGTAACGGTCAATGCCAAACCAACAGTCAGCACACCATCGACAAGTGTGTGCATTGGAAGTACCATCACGTTGAGTCCAAGCAGCGGCGGTACATGGACAAGCAGCGATGATAGCAAAGCGACGGTAACGAATGCGGGTGTAGCAACGGGAGTGTCCGCGGGTAGTGTAACGTTTACGTTCACGGAAACAGCGACAGGGTGCAGTGCGACGACGAACAGTGTAACGGTCAATGCCAAACCAACAGTCAGCACACCATCAACAAGTGTGTGCCTTGGAAGTACCATCACGTTGAGTCCAAGCAGCGGCGGTACATGGACAAGCAGCGATGATAGCAAAGCGACGGTAACGAATGCGGGTGTCGTAACGGGTGTAGCTGCGGGTAGTGTAACGTTTACGTTCACGGAAACGGCGACAGGGTGCAGTGCGACGACGAACAGTGTAACGGTGAAGACACCTGTGGTTCCAACGTTTAATCAACTAGGGCCGTACTGCCCAATGGCTGCGCCAGGGTTTCTTCCGTTAACCTCATTAAATGGAATAACGGGAACGTGGAATAGCGCAATTAGTACAGCGACTGTCGGTACAACTACTTATACATTTACTCCTACAGTGGGGCAATGTGCTACGACAGCATCTATGATGGTTCAAGTAAGCTCTTCAGTAACTCCGACATTTACACAAATAGGCCCTTATTGTCAAGGAGTTACTCCTGCAGTTTTACCTACGACATCAGAAAATGGAATAACGGGAACGTGGAATGCTGCCATAAGTACGGCAAATGTAGGATTGACCAGCTATACGTTTACGCCAGCTGTTGCTCAATGTGCAGTCCCAACCACGATGGATGTCTTAGTCAATTCGCTTCCTACTGCTATGCTAACTGGTACAACAACCAGTTGCTCGAATGCGACTCCCGTTGAACTTCGGTTTGTGGGAGCTAATGGAAGCTCGCCATACACGTTTGTTTACAAGATTAACAATGAAAACCAACAAAATATAGTGTCGTCTGGAAGTGTTGCTACGATTCAACATCCAACGGCAAATGCTGGTAGTTACGAATATACGCTGGTTAGTGTGATGGATGCCAATGGATGTAGCCAAGTCCAAAACGCAGTGCTGACAGTCATTGTACAGGGAAAACCAACCGTGACCCTCAATCTTAACGCTACTGTACTCAAAGAAGGAGATAAGTTAGAACTTTGTGACACGGATGCCAATCCAGTTAATGGTTTACAGTTTAATGTTTCGGGTTTGTGTGTAACAGGAGCACCCGTTTGGAGGGTTCAAGTTGGAAATGGTGCCTGGAGCAGTTGGTTAACCAATCCGCCAATTTCCCAATCGTCCAATAACCAGATTCACCGATACCAAGCTGCTTGCGATGCCAATTGTAATTCTACTTTTACCAATCCAATTGAGGTAATAGTAAATTACCGTGCTTCGGTTCCTCAAAATGTGTCATTGTTGGCTGATGGAGTAACGGTAAACCCAGGAGATACCAAGGAGGTTTGCAATGCAGAAGGAAACACTTTGACGTTCAACGCGACTTGTGCATCGGGAGAAGTGCTACTTTACTCAGTAGATGGCGGTGATTACAGCAGTGTCGTTCCAACGCAATTGGTGGATGGTCAGTACCACAATTACCGCGTACGTTGCCGCAAATCGGACGGAACTACCTCGTGTGTAGAATCAGAATCAGGAGTGATGCGTTTGCGGATAACGATTGTACCAGCTCCTCCTGTTGTCAGCCTGAATGTTACAAGTGGTTGTGGTAGCCCCGTGGCATGGGTTGGCACGGCCAACTGCGGAGGGGCTACTTCTATTTGGTACAATGCGACTACAAACATAGCCTTGCCTAATTTGCCCACAACAACGCCTGAAGCAACGACGTCGTATTATGTACGTTGCCAAGCTGACGGGGGATGTTTGAGTGAAAAGAGCAACGTAGTGACTTACGCAGTTATAGCTGTAAGTACTGCTCCAATCGTTACAACAAGCGCGGAACTAGTCTGTACGGGAACGGAAGTGACTGTTTCGACCAATTGTCCAGCAGGAGCTACACCACTTTGGAATACGGGAGTGGTAACACCTTCGTTTAAAGTCTCATTTGCCAACGTAACCCGTCAGACTTACACCGTTCGTTGTATTTACGAAAATAGTTGCCAAACAGCTGTAAGTTTACCAAAATCGGTAGCTTGGAAAGCATTTGAATTGACATTTATCAACATTGGCCAAAGCAAATCAGTGGTAAAAACCAACGACCGGGCGGCGTGGGCAAGCCAGTTTGTTACAGCTGACGGTGGCCCTGAATTGGAGCAAAGCACGCAACAAAACCCGACCCTATATTACGTAGAAAATGTCAACAAAGTAGCGCCGCGTTACTGGACAATCAACGTGGATGCGTGCGCGTTGGGGACAAATGGCTCGTTAACGTTTGATATGTTGGCCACCCCCGAGACGGGTGTCATTCGTTCGTTCAATACGCACGAAAACAATGCTCCCTACTTTATGTATGCCAACCGTGAGGGCTGGACGGAATTGTACGCCCAAAATCATCCTGCTTACGGCTTCTATCAAGATAATGGCGCGGGTGGCAACGTCTATGACGAAGGCTTACCAAAGGGGCTTTACAAACTAAGCGTACGTTACTGGGACATGAAAGGTTGGGGGAGCATTTATCCTTCGACGCGGAAGCCGCAAGGCAACGTGCTGGCGTATCAAGAGTATTGGTTCCGAATCCAGTCGAAAGATGGGGTAGGTGTGGGCGCAGCGAGGACAGCGGAGAGTGGGGGGCAAGAAGGGGCAAGTGGCAATAAGCAAAGGGCAACAAGCAAAGGGCAAGGGTCGGATAACGGACAACAGCTAACCGATAACGGCGCCTTCGCCACGGTTCTCCCCAATCCCGTCACCAACGTGCTTCGCTTGAAAGTGCAAGAGAGCAAGGGGCAAGTAGTCCAAACTTCGTTGATGGATGCTTCTGGTCGTAGGATATTAGAACGTCGGTTTACCCCCGAAACCAACACGCACCAAGAAGAGTTTGGCGTTAGCGAATTGCCGACGGGAATTTATTTTTTACAAGTACAGACACACACTAAACAAGCGGTCTTAAGAGTGTTAAAAACAGAGGAGTAATTTTTTTACTACTAGTTGAATATGTTGTTTATTAAGTTTCTTAATAATTTACCCGCAGATTTACGCTGATTCTAAAGCCGCAGATAACCGCAGATTTTGGGTGATTAATACGGCTAATGAGCTTATCTGCGCCAATCCGCGTTTATCTGTGGGATAAAAAATATCATATTACTTTTCAAACAAGGTATTGAACTCACTTTTTATAGTTAGCAGTAGCCCAAACCAAAAGTGAGTTCTTTTCTTTGGGTAAATTGAGTTTTTGGATAATATTAGCACGGTGATGCTCTACTGTTTTTTCGGCAATAAATAGCAGTTCAGCAATTTGCTTGGAGGTTTTGTGCTCGGCAATGAGAGCCAGTACTTTGCGCTCGGCAAAGCTGAGATTTTCCAAACCGTCTTTTGAGGTTGTCTTATCTTGAACTAGCTCCGATTGGAGATTAGGACTTATGTATAATTTGCCTTGGTTTACCTTTTTCAAGCAATCATCTAACTCATTTTGGGCAAATTCTTTTAGTAAATACCCATACACCCCATATTGATTTGCTTTCTCAAAAATTGACTTTTCTCGGTGCATGGTCAACAAAATAACTCAGGTTGGCAAGCGAACCGAAGCAACTTGCTGTAGCGCTTCAAGTCCGCTTAGTCCAGGCATATTAATATCAAGAATGGCGATATCGGGTAAGTGTAACTTTATTAAATTGAGTGCTGTAATGCCGTTAGAACAGCAATCGACTACACGATAGCCTAGGGATTCGACAAATACTTTGGTGCCCATTAAGGACAAGGGATGGTCGTCAGCGATTAATATAGAAGGCAATTTTTGAACGTTTTTTAGCTTTTTTGAGGAATAACAATTGATATTACCGTCCCTTTAGAGGTGGATTGGAGCTGGGTAGTTCCGCCAACGACCCGAGCACGTTCGATGATATTATGCAATCCGAAAGCTTTGCCACTATTCAGCGTTTTTTCAACATCAAATCCTTTTCCATTGTCTCTAATCTCAAGTAATACCTGTTTTTCTGTAGCTTGTAAAGTAATTTTAGCTGCATGGGCATTGGCGTATTTAATCACATTACTCAACGCCTCCTGAATGATACGGTACAATTGAAGCTCATCAGAGGAAGTTAGGGTGCTTTGGTAATCAATGTCAGTCATCACCATAAAATCATTTTGGTTCTCAAAACGCTCTACGAGGGTTTTGATGTTGATTACTAACCCAATTTGATCAAACAACACGGGGTGTAGGTTTCGGCTAATGCTGCGAACATCGTTAATAATGGTATCTATTTTACCACTGACTGTTGCAATATCCCCCTGAAGAATATTTTTTAGAGTGAGGAGTTCGTGACTGATACTATCGTGGAGGTCGCTAGCAATTCGTTGACGTTCTTCTTCCGTATTTTGTAATAGTTGTTTGGTAAAGTTCATACTGTTCTCTTTTTCTTGGTTTAGGCGTTTTTGGCGTTGCCACAGATAAAACGAAAATACGGACAACACCAACCCCAGCAACGAGGCAATGAGAAAACCGATTAGCGCGTTTTTCTTGGCGAGGGTTTGAAGCTGAAGCGCTTTTTCTCTGGTAAGTGCAAGCAGTTGGGAGCTCTGCAGCTTTTTATCTTGCCAGGCAAGTTTGAGTTCTTGTTCGCGTTCTTGTTTTTTTGCTTTCTCTTGTAGATAAGCTAATCTTTGTAAATCTCGGTCTTTCTCACTCAAAATAAGGGTTTGGTTTGTGATTTGGATAGCTTGTTGCTGCTGAGTTGTGAGAAGCTTTTCCTTCTCAAGCTCCTTGGCTATGAGTTGTTGTTCGTACTTAAGTTGAGCTTCCTTTTTGTCAAAATCATATTGAGCTTCTTTTCGGATGACTTCATTTTTAATGTTTTCATTAAGAATACTGTCTTTAATGGTTATAAATTTTCTATATGCGTTATAAGCTTGCTTAAAATCTCCCATGTCACGATACAAAATACTTAGGCTGGCCCACCGTGCCGAAATATTCCTTCTGTCACCTGCTTTTTCATAAAGTTGCAGGCTTTGAATATTGTATTCCAACGATTTTTGGTACCGTTGTGAAGGCGCTATGCCGCGTTTCAGTAAAACGGAATCAGGAACAGTGTAGTAATAATTACCAATATCGTGTAAAGAAGCGGCAATATGACGGCTATTTTGAAGTTCTCGACTCAGCTTGTGGGCTTCCTGTAAGTACGTCCAGCTTTTTTCAAAGTCTTTTTGTTTGAGATAAGCAGGCCCCAGTTTTGAATAAATAATAAACAATTTCGGTTTGTCGTCAATTTTCTTTGCTACTGATAGTGCTTTTAAATAGTAGGACAGGCTTTTATCAAAGTTATTGAGTACAAAATAAGCTACCCCTACGTTGAGATAACTTTCAGCAATCAGGGGCTCTCGTCCCAAACTTTCAGCCACTGCTACCGCTTTTTGCTTATAAAGCAATACTTTATCCGAATCACCGATTCGATTAAATATATCCCCGAGCAACGAATATATTTCGTATAATCGACTCGAATAGACAGATTCATCTAGCAATTGTAAAGCCTTTAAAAACAAGTCCAGCGCCCTTTGATAATTCCCTGTATCAAACTGGGGTCTCCCTCTTTTAATAAGCACAAGCGCAATACCCAAATTATCTTTCAGTTCTCGATACAGCGCTTCCGATTGCTTGAGGGCTTCTTCTGCTTTTGCCGAGTCGTTTATTTGTTGATAACTGGTTGAAAGGGCCAAATAAGCATTGGCAGCTCCTCTTTTTTGTTTTTGATCCAGAAAAAAATCAAGCCCTTTTTGTACGTACTGCAACGCAAGGGTTGATTTTTGTTGGATAGCATATACGCTACCCATGGACACATAAATAGAGCCCAGATTAACATGTTTTTTATTGCCTGACTCAAAATACTGCTTAGATAGAGCGTACAACTGTAATGCCTCCTCGGGTTTACCATTGTCTTGTAACGACTGGCCTTTTTGGAGTTGGGCAGTCGCCGTAAAAAAGGGGTGATGTATGGATTGCGCTAATACCAACGCTTCATCAGCATATTTCAGCCCTGTTTTTGAATCAAATGGGACATACGAGCTATGAATGTCCAGCAGCAATTTTATTTTAACAGTATCTTTTTTCAGGTAAACGTTATTCAACCTCAATAAACTGTCTAGCTTCTTTTTGTTTTGAGCTTGAAGAAGAAAAGGGCTGCACATTAACAAAACATACAAAAAGAGTTTTCTCATAGACGGGATTGATTGGGTCACAAAACTAGTCAACCATTTTTTTTATACAATTTTGCTGCTTTAAAATAGGGGTTTCTCCCTATGGAATAAGCCTTTTTCTTGGTATATTTTTGTGGCTTCAATCAAGGCAAATGCACAATTAAGAGTTTTCAATTATTATGAAACAAAAATTTACGCAATTCTCCCTGTTAGCAATTGGGCTACTAATGGGATACTTTTCCGTTGTGGCCCAATCTCCCACTTACTCGGCTGTACAGGTCAGCGATGTGGGCGCTTCCAATTCGATAGGGACATCAAATTCCACCAAAAATATCGGTGTTGACCGTAATGGAAATATTTACGTAATTTTTTGGGGTAGCTTAGGAGTAAGGGTCGCTAAAAGTACCAATCGAGGCCAGTCGTTTCTTGCCAGTGTACCAGTTGATAATAACATTACAACAGGTGAAGCAGATATTGAGATCGCAGACAATGGAAATATTTATGTTACTTGGATTAGGTCAAGTGTTGCTTACTTTTCAAAAAGCACCGACGGAGGAACTACATTTTCCACTCCGACCACGTTGGGATCTGTTTCTCTCTCAAGTTTACCCGGGATTCGTATAGAAAGTTACGGGGATAATATCTATATTCTTCCAAGAACTGCTATAGTAATGTATCGAAATACCACACAGGGAGACGGGAGTTTTACGGCAGTGAATACAGGAATTGCCAATCGAACATTTTCTGATATTTTCGCCGACCAGTATTCGGGAGATCTTTACATTGTTGGTGACAATCCGAATATTTCAATTCATAAAAGTACTGACAATGGCAGCACCTTCGGCAGTATTTCGTTGAATCCGAGTATTAGCCGTTACTATTCTTCCTATACGGCTTCCATTACATACGCTGGTAAGTATGCCTTTGCTGGCGGAGGACCTACGGCAGGAGATGTTAAGATAGGATATAAAATAAATCTGACAGACGGGACATCCACTGCTATCACTTTGGGAGATAATAAAGTTCCTTCTGGACGAAGCTTGTTAGTAGATGACTTTGGAAACCTGGTAGATGGGTATTCAATCACATCCAGCAGTGTAGGATTTCGAATCAGTAATAATCAGGGAAGCACTTGGGGTTCACAGATAGAAGTAGCAACAAATGCAACGGGTCAAAATCTGTTTAGAAACAAAAAAGATCTTTTAGCGGCTTATGTTTCAGGGGGGCAGGTGTATCTATCTACTTATACAGACATTTTACCAATTCCATGTGAGCCCACCATTTCTCCTTCCACCGCTCAGACCGTTGCTTCTGGGGCTTCTATTTCTTTCAGTGGAAGTTCGATAGCTTCATCGCCTTCTTACACTTGGAGCAGCATCCCAAACGGATTCAGTTCAAGTGATCGAAATCCAACTTTTATTGCTCCGACGGTTGCCTCATCTACCGATTACATCCTTCGTCTGAATACAACTGAAGGTAATTGCAGTGCCGATGCTATTGTTAAGGTGACAGTTGTCCCCCCCTGTACGCCTCCCACGGCGAATATTAGTTACACAGGATCCCCTTTTTGTTCCAACGCATTGCCTGTTTCGGTAGCTCTGACGGGTACAAATACTTATACAGGAGGCTTCTACAGCTCGACGGCTGGTTTAAGTATTGATGCCGTCACAGGGGAAATTACACCAAGTACAAGTTCTGCGGGGATTTATACAGTCACTTACACCATCGCGGCAGCAGGTGGTTGTGACCCCGTAACGGCCACTACTTCGGTCAGTATCAATCCGCTTCCCACGGCTTATTCTGTAACAGGCGGAGGCTCCTATTGTGCAGGCGGCACAGGTGTAGCGGTTGGTTTATCAAATTCGCAAACGGGAGTCAATTATCAATTGAAGAAAGACGGAAACAATATCGGCAGTGCGGTAGCGGGCACGGGAAGTGCGTTACCGTTTGGGAATCAAACGGGCGCAGGTACCTATACGGTAGAAGCCACCACAGCCACGGGTGGTTGCACGGCGACCATGACGGGCAGTGTGACGGTGACGGTGATTAGCTTACCGACGGCGTACAACGTGACAGGCGGAGGCTCCTATTGTGCAGGCGGCACAGGTGTAGCGGTTGGTTTATCAAATTCGCAAACGGGAGTCAATTATCAATTGAAGAAAGACGGCAGCAACGTCGGCAGTGCGGTAGCGGGCACGGGCAGTGCGTTACCGTTTGGGAATCAAACGGGCGCAGGTACCTATACGGTAGAAGCCACGACGGCTACAGGCGGTTGCACGGCGACCATGACGGGCAGTGTGACGGTGACGGTGATTAGCTTACCGACGGCTTATTCTGTGATAGGCGGCGGAAGTTATTGTGCAGGCGGCACAGGTGTAGCGGTTGGTTTATCAAATTCAGAAACGGGGGTCAATTACCAATTGAAGAAAGATGGCAGCAACGTCGGCAGTGTGGTAGCGGGCACGGGTAGTGCGTTACCGTTTGGAAATCAAACGGGCGCAGGTACCTATACAGTAGAAGCCACCACAGCCACGGGTGGTTGCACGTCGACCATGACAGGCAGTGCAACGGTAACAGTGATTAGTTTACCGACGGCGTACAACGTAACAGGCGGCGGTTCGTATTGCGCAGGCGGTGCAGGAGTAGCGGTGGGTTTATCCAATTCGCAAACGGGGGTCAATTATCAATTGAAGAAAGACGGCAGCAACGTTGGCAGTGTGGTAGCGGGCTCAGGAAGTGCGCTTTCGTTTGGTAATCAGACGGATGCAGGCAGTTACACGGTTGAAGCCACGACAACGACGGGTGGTTGTGTGGCCACGATGAGTGGGTCGGCGACGGTAAGTATCAACGCATTACCTACTGCATTTTCTGTGACAGGGGGCGGCAGCTACTGTCAAGGGGGAACAGGGGTATTGGTTGGTTTAAGTAGCTCAGTGACAGGTATTAATTACCAACTCAAGTTGGGAGACGCCGTGGTGGGGAGTTCATTGCCAGGAACAGGTTCGGCGTTGTCATTTGGTTTACAAACGTCACTTGGAACGTATATGGTGGTAGCAACGAATGCGGCGACGAACTGTACCTTAGGCATGACGGGCACTGCACAAGTGGCGTCTTACCCGTTGCCCTTGGCGACTGTAAGTGGCACGACGACCGCTTGTAAGGGCGGGGCATCATCGATACTAACGTTTACAGGAAGCAACGGGACATCCCCTTACACGTTCAGTTATCAGTTGAACGGAGGAACAATACAAACCGTGACGACAACAGGCGGCAGCTCGACAGCGACGGTGAGTCAATCGAGCAGCGCAGAAGGCGTATATAATTATACGTTGGTAAGTGTGAGCGATGCGAACTGTTCACAAACTCAGAGTGGCAGTGCGGTGGTTAGGGTTCAGACTAAACCAGTAATCACGTTAACAACGCTCCAACAAACCTTGAATGAAGGCAACAGCCAGACGTTCTGCGATACGGATGCGAATCCAGTGAATGGATTGCAGTTTGCTGTTACGGGTTTGTGCGTTGTAGGTTCGCCAGTATGGCGAGTGCAAGTGGGAAGTGGAGCTTGGAGCGACTGGTCAGCGACAGCACCAGTTACCCAATCCTCGAATAACCAACCTCATCGCTACCAAGCTGCGTGCGATGCGAGTTGTGCAGTAACTTATACGAATCCGATTGAGGTGACCATCAACTACCGCGCATCTGTTCCACAAAATGTATCGTTGTTAGTCGATGGCGTGGTGGTGAATGCTGGCGAAACGAAAGATATATGTAACGTGGAAGGAAATGCGATTACGTTTAATGCTAGTTGCGGTGTGGGAGAGGTATTGGTTTATTCGGTTGATGGTGGTGATTACACGAGTGTGGTTCCGACGCAGTTGGTGGATGGTCAGTACCACAATTACCGCGTACGTTGTCGCAAATCGGACAATGTACTTTCTTGTATAGAAACGGAGTCGAATGTGCTTCGTTTTCGCTTAACGAGTATGTCGATGGTGCCAATGGCGAGTTTAAATGTGACCAGCGGATGTGGTTTAGCAACAAGTTTTATAGGTACATCAAATTGCGGTTCAATGAGTACAATTTGGTACAATGCAGTAACAAACGAAGCATTAGCGGGTTTACCAAGCCAAACACCGAGTGAAACGACCTCCTATTATGTTCGTTGTCAGGCGATTGGTGGTTGTGTGAGTGAAAAAAGTAATGTGGTGACGTTTACTGTTACTTCCACTCACATTGCACCTGTTGTAACGGTGAGTAAAGAGATAGTGTGTACGGGTACAACTGTACGAATTTCGGCCAACTGCCCTACAGGAAGTACCACGAGCTGGAACACGGGCATCACTACCCCAAGTTTTGAGGTGTCGTTCAGCAACGTGACGAAGCAAACGTACTGGGCAAAGTGTCTTTTTGAAGGAGGATGTCAAAGTGCCGAAAGTATTCGCAAGGATATTTACTGGAATGCGTTTGTGGTGAGTTTGATAAACATTGGCCAAAGCAAATCAGTGGTAAAAACCAACGACCGGGCGGCGTGGGCAAGCCAGTTTGTTACAGCTGACGGTGGCCCTGAATTGGAGCAAAGCACGCAACAAAACCCGACCCTATATTACGTAGAAAATGTCAACAAAGTAGCGCCGCGTTACTGGACAATCAACGTGGATGCGTGCGCGTTGGGGACAAATGGCTCGTTAACGTTTGATATGTTGGCCACCCCCGAGACGGGTGTCATTCGTTCGTTCAATACGCACGAAAACAATGCTCCCTACTTTATGTATGCCAACCGTGAGGGCTGGACAGAGTTGTACGCCCAAAATCATCCTGCTTACGGCTTCTACCAAGATAATGGCGCGGGTGGCAACGTCTATGACGAAGGCTTACCAAAGGGGCTTTACAAACTAAGCGTACGTTACTGGGACATGAAAGGTTGGGGGAGCATTTATCCTTCGACGCGGAAGCCGCAAGGCAACGTGCTGGCTTATCAAGAATACTGGTTCCGAATCCAGTCGAAAGACGGGGTAGGTGTGGGCGCAGCGAGAACAGCGGATAGCGGGGGGCAAGAAGGGGCAAGTGGCAACAAGCAAAGGGCAACAAGCAAAGGGCAAGGGTCGGATAACGGACAACAGCTAACCGATAGCGGCGGCTTCGCCACGGTTCTCCCCAATCCCGTCACCAACGTGCTTCGCTTGAAAGTGCAAGAGAGCAAGGGGCAAGTAGTCCAAACTTCGTTGATGGATGCTTCTGGTCGTAGGATATTAGAACGTCGGTTTACCCCCGAAACCAACACGCACCAAGAAGAGTTTGGCGTCAGCGAATTGCCGACGGGCATCTACTTCTTGAAAGTATCGACGGCTGAAAACCAAGCAACTTTAAAAGTTGTAAAGATACACTAAGGGTACTTTGCATTATTGCTAAATCTGAGCAGGGGGTAGGGGAGCGTTAAAAATCTCCATTATCCCCTGTTTTGTTATTTTAAGTAGGAGTGCAAAAGTTTTAGGGTATTTGTTTTGATATAATTCGTCGATTTTGAACGGATAACTTGTGCTTTAGCACTTATGAGGTAAAAGGAGGTTTTTGGGATAATTAGTATTCGGTTATGGCTTTGATTATCAGGAAGAAATAGGGGAGAAATAAGGGTTTGATAAGAAAAGCGCCTCGATAAATAGAAGAACTATTCCAAGGTAAATGTTATTTTTGGAATATAATTTATTTTGATACGTGTGACTGACTCAAAACTAAATCAAAAATTGTTGAGGATGTCCCGACTTGTGGTTGTAATAAGTTGGGTAATCATGATGAGTACGCTGCAACTGAACGCACAGCAGGCTTTTTCAGTGAAACAGAAGCGAGTACGTTTTTTGATTGATTTATCATATCAATTTGTCGGCAACGATTTGTCAAAACGCTACCAATCGCAGTTGGACAGCGTGCAAAAAGTTGCCGACAACGAAAGTGATGAGCGCTCGCTGGCCTATCTTGAGGTTATTCAATTACGGATGAAAAAAGAAGAAGCAACCCAAGAAAAAGAAACAAAGAGGTATGCCGAGCAATTGGAGAAAATAACAAAAATAACTCCCTATGACGATTTAAAGGCATATTATTTCTTTTGGAGAGGTTCGGAAGCATTCGATAATAAAGACTATACGACGGGGTTGCCACTGCTGTTCAAAGCTCGAAAATTGTTGGAAGAAACCTACTATGGCAAGTACCCTCCAAGCATTTATTATTACATTGGCTTTTTTTCTATGTATTACTTTTTTGAGGACTATAAAATGGCCGCTCTACAGTGCCAAATTGCGCTCAAAGAACCCCCTAATGCGGTGTTTTCGCCTATGGGGATATACAATAACTTGGGGCTTTGTTACCTTAAAATGAAGCAATATGACGAAGCAGAAAAGGCATTTAAGCAGGGTATTGACGCAGCAAAAGTACAGAAACATTATAACTTTGAAGTATTGCTAAGAGGCAATTTGGGAAATTTACTTCGACTGCAAGGAAAGTACAAAGAAGCGCTTCCGTATTTATACGAAGAGGCGAGGGTCAACGAAAAGGCCATCCCTGAGAATGCGGTTATCAGTCGATTTTATATCGCTAATGCGCTAATCATGCTCGACTCACTTGAGAAAGCAAGGACATTTTTGAGGCCGCCTACGATGCCAATGCCAATTTGGACTTATCCAACGTATGATTTGATTCACTATGAGACTACGGCTTTGTATTATACCAAAATGGGCAATTTTAGCCTAGCCAGCCGTTTTAAAGATTCCTTATTGACGTTGAAAGACTCGTTAAAAATTAAGCTAGATTACAAAAAAGTGGTGGTGTTGGAAAGTAGCTTGCAAGCCGAAAAATACATCAATGAGCGCAGGACTTTGCAATCGGATGTGAAAAATGAACGTATAGTTAGAAACGTGATTATTGGTTTCCTATTCCTGTTGTTTTTGGGAATTGTTTATTGGCTCAATGAGCGAGGAAAGCAAGAAAAACGCCTTCAAATGGAAAAGCGCCAGCGGGCGGAAGAAATGTTGCGTCATGCGAATCAGCAATTAGAACAGTATTTGGTGTATATCAAAGAAAAAAATGTGCTGATTGAGCAAATTTCTGCCCAAATGAAGGAAGAAGAGGAACCGAAACTGGAGCCAGATGTGGCTGAAACGACCTTGAATAATCTTCAGAAAAGTATCTTACTGACGGAGAAAGATTGGACTGAATTTAAGTCGTTATTTGAGCAAGTTTTTCCGTATTTTTTTGAAAATTTAAGCAAAAAATATCCCGATTTAACAGCGGCTGAAGTGCGACTCACCGCGCTCGAAAAACTCAATTTAACGGATAGGGTGAAAGGGAATATGTTGGGGATTTCGGCAGATTCTGTCAAAAAGACCCGGTATCGCCTACGAAAAAAATATCCTACATTGATTGAAAACACCCCTTTATAGAAAAGCTTTACTGATTAAAGTGGGGGTATATTTTACTTTTGAAAACCAAGAATAGGGGATTGAAATTGCTGGTTTTGTTTGTAACATCTTGTTTGTGAGTAAATTGTAAATTGTCCACCCATTTTGTCCACCCTTTAAAATAGCATATTTGACAAAGAGGTTTTTGATTTGTACTGAATCAAAAACGTCTATGTTGAACTCGCTTAAATGGTATTTATTTCCCTCTAAAGCCCTGAGTCTATTACTATGGATTGGAATAGTAGGTACTTCATTTCCTGCACGGGGGAAGAAACACATACCGTTGTATGTGAGGGAGATTGTCAATCAGCCCGTTGAAAATCGTCTTAATTATTTTTTCAATATGTATTATGATTGGCAAAAAGTACAGGAAGATTTTAAACGAATGGATAGCCTAAGTAAAATTGCAAGGGAGCTAGGTGATAAGCAATTATTAGCGTATTCTGAAACAGCAAGACATACTTTTACCTACTTATTAACTTCCGACTCAATAAAAAAAGAACGAGTTTTTGAAAGGGGAGAAAACTATGTACTATCTTCTAGTAATAAAGAACTAAGAGCGATGTATTACTATACAATTGGAATGTACTTTTTTTATTCAAATGAAACAAAAAAAAGCATTCAATTTATATACAGAGCTAAACAGATTTTAGAAGATATGAATTATTATTCGTTTCGATATGCAAGTTTTTACTATGAAGGTTTTTTTTCATTCTATTATTACTATCAAGATTATAACAAAGCCATGAGATATTGTCAATTGGCACTAAAGAGCCCGTACAAAACTTTATATCTTCCTGCTGATTATCACGATAATATGGGGTTGTGTTACCTCAAAATGAACCAATACGATAAAGCGGAGACTGAATTTAAAAAATCTATTGAACTGGCTAAGAAAACCAACGATACTGTGCTGGAAAGTGTTGCTATTGGAAATTTAGGAATTAACTACTGGTTTAAAAAGAAATATGCAGAAGCACTTCCTTTCCTTAAACTTGACGTAGAGATGACTAAAGAGTCAATTCCTTTGAATTCAGCACAATCCCGATTGTACGTCGCTTGCTCCTTGATAAAGCTTGATTCGCTTGAAGAAGCAAAAAAATACTTACCAACGTATAGAACCAAAGACGAATATTGGAGGAAGGGGTATAATCGGCTGGTTTATATGACATTAAGCCTATATTACGACAAAATAAAAAAATATGAACTTGCTTCAAGTTACAAAGATTCACTTTTAGCTGTGAATGATTCAATAAAAATAGAAAAGGATATTACTAAGATAAAAGCATTTGAAAGCCAACTGGAAGCTGAGAGATTTTTAAATGAAAAAAAAGAGATAGAGGTGAATTCTAATTATGAAAGACGTTTGAGAAATGTTATTATTATTGGGTTGATTTTGTGTTTTATATTGATTGTTTTATGGTTTAATGACCATCGGATTCAAAATAAAAAAATTGCAGAAGTTGAAAATAATAAAATTCAAAGAAAACTTAAACAAGCGAATGAGTTGTTGGACAAATATGTAAACAATTTAAGAGAAAAAAATGAATTAATTGAAAAGATATATACGCAGATAAAGAAAGAAGTAGTGCTTGATGTCGAGATAAACGAGGCTGAAATAACGTTAAAGTCACTTCAACAAAGTATGTTACTTACTGATAACGATTGGGTTTCTTTCAAGTCAGTTTTTGAGCAAGCATTTCCTGGCTTTTTTGACGAGTTAAAGAAAGAGTACCCTGAGTTGACAGCAGCTGAAATTCGACTCACTGCGCTGGAAAAACTTAATTTGACGGATAAAGTGAAAGGGAATATGTTGGGCATTTCCGCCGATTCGGTGAAGAAATCACGCTATCGAATTCGTAAAAAATACCCCACTTTAATCAAAGATATCTCCACTACTTCGGCTGTCTAAACGTATTATTTGTGAAAGACGTATAGGTAAATGCGTAATTTTAATGCCCTGCTTAGTATTTTGAGGAGGCTATTATAGAAGCCAATATAAAAAGAGGGTCTTTTTAGCGTACTGATAGTCAGTGAATTGTAAATTGTCCACCCCCATTGTCCACCCCCTAAAATAGCTTTTTTGAGGGCAGTATGTCTATTTTGTGTAAGTACTAAACACATATACGTCCATCGAATTTTATGAAAACTTTTACTTTCCGTTTTTTGGTGCCCTTCCTATGCTTCATGCCCATGCTATTGCGTAGTCAAAGAGTGATAGTGACTTGGAATGCCAGTGTCAGCCGTGATTGGAATGTAGCGGCAAACTGGACGCCGAGTGGTGTTCCAACTGCGGACAAAGATGTGGTTATTGGTTATACGTCAGAAGTAAACTCTCCCATCATTAAGGTGGGAACAGCAGCGGTAGCCAATAGCGTGCAAGTGGAACTTGGGGCTCGATTAACAATTGAAAGTGGAGCAAGCCTTGCCATTGATGGAGGTAGGCCTTCTCCGTCTCCTTCCGCTTCATTTGTAAATTTAGGTATAGTCGAAAATAGCGGAGTTATTCGCATAGACCCATCGAGCAGTAGTGTTTCGTATGGTATCTATACACAAGACGCTGATGCCTTTCCTGGGAAATTTACCAATAAGTCAGGGGCTGAAATTTACATTGATGGAACTACCAGTGCGGGCTTTGATGCCTACGGTGCGCTGTTTGTCAATGAAGGTAAGGTATTTATTGGAAGCAATAAAACGGTGGGGACATACGGTTTATTAAATACAAATGCAGTTGAGAATAAAAATGGGGGAGAAATTTATCTTTATAAGTTTTCAACTACTGGGCTTAACACAGATAGCTTTTCGAATTTTACCAATGCTGGAAAAATAGTTATTGATGCTGATAATTTAACTAACTCAACTGGGATTGATAATGATGGTAGTATGACAAACCAGTCAGGTGGAGAAATTTATATTGATGGAGTCGCTAGGTTTGCTTTTTCTCACAAGAAAGGTACTTTTACCAATGCTGGAAAGCTAGTTATAGGTGCCAATGACTTAACGGGTATCCGTGCTTTCTCAAATAGTGCTGATGCTGTTGTGAATAATACAGGGGGAGAAATTTATATTGATCGATTTACTAGTGGGGGCATTGGGTTGGAAAATTTTGGGAGTTTTACCAATGCTGGGAAGGTTGTGGTCGGGTCCAATAGTAGCACATCGGGCGGAATTGGCATAAGTAATCAAAGCAGTTTCCTCAATCAGTTAGGGGGGACAATTGCTATTGACCGAACTTTGAATAGTGGATTATCAAACGGCAAGGGTACGTTTACAAACGAGGGGAGCATAACAATTGGAGCCAATGCGTTAGTTGGATTCTATGCTATCTTAAACAGTGCGACGTTTAATGACAACGCAGGGGGGAAGATTTTTCTTGATCAAAGTAGTAGGGCTGGGTTAATGAATGGCTCTTCTGGTAATTTTACTAATGAGGGTAACATAGTGATTGGAGCCAATGGTAATGTAGGAGTAGATGGTGTACAAAATGACGCAACTTTCGCTAATAAACCGTGCGGGGAATTGAGGGTAATGAGGGGTAAATTAGGAAATCTAGCTAATAAAACATTGACCAATACTGGATTGGTGTATGTGGTAAATGAACTAGATAATCAAGGAACATTTACTAACAACGGAGTGCTTCGTTATGGAACACTTTCGGGGTCAGTGACCAACACCTCCGCTTCGTCAGTCATTGTGAACAGCTACCCCACCACGCCCATTTTTAGCTTCGGAGGTTCTTACAATGGCTCTATCAACATTTATTCGGATGAAGCGGCGACTCAATCGGCGGGTACCTTTAGTTTACCCAATAATTTTACTCCCTTGACGTCGTTTCCGACGGGTACACGAACGCTTTATGCCAAAATTACCAACGGAGGGTGTAACTTTGTTGTACCTTTTAACTACTTAGTTTGTAACATTACACTTGCAGCAGGAAGTATCACAAATCCTACTACGTGCGGCGGAAATCAAGGAAGTATTGCTTTCACTACGACTAATTTGCCAAATGGCACTAATTATGCACTGAGTTTCACAACGACCTCGACAACCACAAGTCCCAAAAGTGTGAATGTCGCAGGAAACAATTTTACGTTGAGCGGACTTACAGCAGGTACCTACAGTAATTTTATGCTTACGGCACTGGGCTGTACTATTCCTCTTACTACCTCAAAGGAATTGACGGATCCTCCGTTGCCAACCGTAACGATCGTCGGTAACAACAGTCCCATTTGTGCAGGCAAGGACGCTATTTTCACAGTCAAAGGAACCAGCGGTGCTACGCTGACCTATATAATTACAGGACTTGAGGAGGACCAAACCCTACTTTTGAATGGAAACAATCAGCAGCTGACACTTCCTAATGCTGTTGCAGATGTTAACTTAATCCCCATCGGTATAGCGAAAGATAACTGTACTGTGCTTATCGTAGATAATAGTACGGTGACAGTGAACCCTTTACCAACGGCCACGATTTCGGGCGGGACGGCGGTTTGTAAAAATGCGAGTTCGCCTCAAATCACCTTTACGGGAGCATCTGGGACAGCGCCATACACATTCACGTACAAAAGCAACAGTGGTTCTGAGCAGACGATAACGACCACAAACGGTAGCAGCGTCAGCCTAGATGTACCGACGAATGAATCGGGCACATTTGAGTACAGTTTGGTAAGTGTAAAAGATGCCTCATCGACGACCTGTAGCCAAGCCCAAACGGGTAGCGCAACAGTGACGGTGAACCCTTTACCGACGGCGACTATTACAGGTGGAACGACGGTTTGTAAAAACGCTAGTTCACCCAAAATCACTTTTACGGGGGATAAAGGAACAGCGCCTTACACATTTACCTACAAATTGAACACGGGTTCTGAACAAACCGTAACGACGCAGAATGGAAGTAGCGTAAGCATTGACGTACCGACTGATGCAGTAGGCGAGTTTGTTTACACGTTGATAAGTGTCAAAGATGCAACGACGACGGCGTGTAGCCAAACCCAAAGCGGCAGTGCTACGGTAACGGTAAATCCATTGCCGACTGCGACGATAACTGGCACAACGGCGCTATGCCAAAATAGTCCTTCACCAAGCGTTACATTCACGGGCTCAAATGCGACGGCACCTTATACGTTTACTTACAAAATCAACGACGGCACTCCCCAAACGGTGAAAACAACGAGTGGGAACAGTGTGATGGTGCCAGTCCCGACGGGTACGGCGGGCGAGTTTGTGTATAGTTTAGTGAGTGTATTGGAAAGTTCATCGACGGCGTGTAGTCAAACGCAAAGTGGCAGCACGACAGTGACGGTAAATGCGTTGCCGACAGCAACGATTTCGGGCACGACGACGGTATGCCGAAATAGTACTTCACCCAAAATCACTTTTACGGGGGACAAAGGAACAGCCCCTTACACATTTACCTACAAATTGAACACGGGCTCCGAACAAACCGTAACGACGCAGAATGGAAGTAGTGTAAGCATTGACGTACCGACTGATGCAGTAGGCGAGTTTGTTTACACGTTGATACGTGTCAAAGATGCAACGACGACGGCGTGTAGCCAAACCCAAAGCGGCAGTGCTACGGTAACGGTAAATCCATTGCCGACTGCGACGATAACTGGCACAACGGCGCTATGCCAAAATAGTCAGTCGCCCAATGTTACATTTACGGGTTCAAATGCGACGGCACCTTACACGTTTACTTACAAAATCAACGACGGCACTCCCCAAACGGTGAAAACGACGAGTGGCAACAGTGTGACGGTGTCAGTCCCGACGGGTACGGCGGGCGAGTTTGTGTATAGTTTAGTGAGTGTATCGGAAAGTTCATCGACAACTTGTAGTCAAATCCAAAGTGGCAGCGCAACAGTGACGGTGAATCCGTTACCGACAGCGACGATTTCGGGCACGACGACGGTGTGTCAAAATAGTACTTCGCCCAAAATCACTTTTACGGGCGACAAAGGAGCAGCGCCTTACACATTTACCTACAAATTGAACACGGGTGCCGAACAAACCGTAACGACGCAGACTGGAAGTAGCGTAAGCCTAGATGTACCGACTGATGCAGTAGGCGAGTTTGTTTACACGTTGATAAGTGTTAAAGATGCAACGACGACGGCGTGTAGCCAAACCCAAAGCGGCAGTGCGACGGTAACGGTAAATCCATTGCCGACTGCGACGATAACTGGCACAACGGCGTTATGCCAAAATAGTCAGTCGCCTAACGTTACATTTACGGGTTCAAATGCGACGGCACCTTACATGTTTACTTACAAAATCAACGACGGCACTCCCCAAACGGTGAAAATAACGAGTGGGAACAGTGTGACGGTGTCAGTCCCGACGGGTACGGCGGGCGAGTTTGTGTATAGTTTAGTGAGTGTATTGGAAAGTTCATCGACGGCGTGTAGTCAAACCCAAAGTGGCAGCGCGACAGTGACGGTAAATGCGTTGCCGACAGCCACCATTTCGGGCACGACGACGGTATGCCAAAACGTACAGTCGCCAAGCGTTACATTTACGGGCTCAAATGCGACGGCTCCTTACACGTTTACCTACAAAATCAACGATGTATCCCCCCAAACGGTGAAAACAACGAGTGGCAACAGTGTGACGGTGTCAGTCCCGACGGGTACGGCGGGTGTGTTTGTATATAGTTTGGTTAATGTATCGGAAAGTTCATCGACAACTTGTAACCAAACTCAAAGCGGCAGTGCGACGGTAACGGTGAATCCGTTGCCGACAGCCACAATAACTGGCACAACGGCGTTATGCCAAAATAGTCAGTCGCCTAACGTTACATTTACGGGTTCAAATGCGACGGCACCTTATACGTTTACTTACAAAATCAACGACGGCACTCCCCAAACGGTGAAAACAACGAGTGGCAACAGTGTGACGGTGTCAGTCCCGACGGGTACGGCGGGCGAGTTTGTGTATAGTTTAGTGAGTGTATCGGAAAGTTCATCGACAACTTGTAGTCAAATCCAAAGTGGCAGCGCAACAGTGACGGTGAATGCGCTACCGACAGCGACGATTTCGGGAACGACGACGGTGTGTCAAAATGGAGCATCGCCCTCCGTGACTTTCACGGGTGCAAATGCAACGGCTCCTTACACGTTTACCTATAAAATCAATGATGGCGCAGCCCAAACGGTGAAAACCGTTAGCGGAAATAGTGTAGCAGTAGCTATTCCAACCGATGTGTTTGGAGTGTTTAAGTATAGTTTAGTAAGTGTGTCGGAAAGCTCATCAACGAGTTGTAGCCAAGCCCAAGGTGGTAGTGTGGAAATAAAAATACAAAGCAAACCAACAATTACGTTAGCAACGCTCCAACAAACCTTGAACGAAGGCAACAGCCAGACGCTCTGCGATATAGATGCGAATCCAGTGAATAACCTACAGTTTACGGTTACAACGGGGTGCGTCGTAGGCGCTCCCGTCTGGCGAGTGCAAGTGGGAAATGGAGCATGGAGCGACTGGTCAACCAATCCACCAGTTTCTCAACCTTCCAATAACCAACTTCACCGCTACCAAGCGGCCTGCGATGCCAGTTGCCCTAGTACGTACACGAGTGCGATTGAAGTAAAGATTAATTACCGTGCCTCAACGCCCCAGCAAGTGTCTTTGATAGCGGATGGAATTACGGTAATTGAAGGCGAAAGCAAAGATATATGTAATGTGGAAGGCAATACCTTGACGTTTAGTGCGACTTGTGCGTCGGGTGAGGTTGTGATTTACTCAGTGGACGGAGGAGATTACAGCAGCATTGTTCCTTTGCAATTAGTGGATGGTCAATTCCACAATTACCGCGTCCGCTGCCGTAAATCAGATGGTACGCTTTCGTGCATCGAAACGGAGTCAGGAGTAATGAGAATTCGAATAAACAGTGTTGGCCAGGCTCCCGTGGCAAGTTTAAACGTGACAAATGGGTGTGGAACGCCCGTGGCGTTTAGCGGTACGGCCAGTTGCGGTAGTTTGGCGATAGTCTGGTACAATGCGTCAACTAACGCGGCGCTACTTACTTTTCCAAGTCAAACGCCCAACGAAACGACCTCGTATTACGCTCGTTGCCAAGCGGGTGGTGGTTGTTTGAGTGAAAAAAGTAATACAGTGACTTATACCGTGATACCCGTGAATGTAACGCCTGTGGTGAGTGTAAGTGCCGAAGTAGTTTGTACGGGCGTGGAAGTGATGGTCTCAACGACCTGTCCTGTGGGCGCCAAAGCAGTTTGGAATACGGGGGTGGAAGGTCCTAGTTTTACGATTGGTTACTCGAACGTAACTCGTCAGCGTTTCACGGCTTATTGCAAGTATGAAAACGGTTGCCAGAGCGGAATAAGTGCGGCAAAAGAAGTGAGTTGGAAAGCCTTTGAATTAACGCTGATAAACATTGGCGAAAGCAAATCAGCCATAAAGTCTAACGACCGCGCGGCGTGGAGTAGCCAATTTATCACCCGAGACGGTGGCCCTGAATTGGAGCAAAGCACGCAGGTAAATCCGACCTTGTATTACGTAGAAAATGCCAACAAACTAGCTCCACGTTACTGGACAATCAACGTGGATGCTTGCGCCTTGGGGACGAATGGCTCGTTGACCTTCGACATGTTGGCGACGCCCGAAATGGGCGTACTTCGCTCATTTAATACTCACGAAAACAACGCACCCTACTTTATGTATGCCAACCGTGACGGCTGGACGGAATTGTACGCGCAAAACCATCCAGCCTACGGTTTTTACCAAGACAACGGAGTGGGGGGAAACGTATATGATTCTGGGTTACCGAAAGGTTTGTACAAATTGGGTATTCGTTATTGGGATATGAAAGGCTGGGGCAGTATCTATCCATCGACGCGGAAACCTCAGGGCAACGTGTTGGCCTATCAAGAATACTGGTTTAGAATCCAGTCGAAAGACGGAATTGGTGTGGGAGCAGCGAGGACAGCGGAGAGTGGAGAGCAAGTGGAAAAGGGCGAAGGGCAAGTGGCAAGAGGTGAAGGGCAAGTTGTTTCGGATAACGGACAACCGATAACCGATAACAGCGCCTTCGCTACAGTTCTCCCTAACCCAGTTTCAAACGTCCTCCGCTTGAAACTGCAAGAGAGCAAAGGGCTAATAGTGCAAACTTCGTTGACTGATGCCTCAGGACGGGCAATTTTACATCGTCAATTTGTGCCCGAAACCAACACGCACCAAGAGGAGTTTGGGGTGAGTGAGCTGCCGAAGGGAATGTATTTCTTGCAGGTAAAATCAGAACGTACCCAAAGCACTTTAAAGATTATTAAGCTTTAAACAAGATTAGTTTCAGACAATTTTAGAGGTATTTATTCACGAAAAGGCACCGATAGATTTCGGTGCCTTTTCGTGTTATTGGGTTTTAAAAGGCTGAGGCGCTCGTTCTTTTCAATACTGGTTAGATATTTAGTGTACGGTTAGATGGGTTTGGTGTACAAAAAAAGGTAGTTCATGGATTGTGACTTTTTCTTCTTGCATATCTGCTGTTAATAGACATATATTTGTTGGATATATTGTGTAAAAATGGTATATGTTTTTTCTTAAAAAATTGTTTTATTCTCATTTTTTAACTATGTCCAAATTTTACTTGCGTGTATTTTGGTATCTGGTATTTTGCTGCTTATTAGGCATGGCACAAGCTCAGACTACAACTCAACAATCATCCAATTCCTCGGCTAGAGCGGCTGCGACTTGTACGTTTACTCCCAAGAATATTACAGTAACCTCTGTAAAGTGTATTTCGGCAGGAGCATATGTTCCAAATGGACAAACAAATGGAACGTATACTTGGGTTAGTACGCCAATACCCTCTAAAGCGATTTATTGGAATAACACAGAGGCAAGATGGGAAATATCGTATTATGGCCTTCCTGTCGCATTCAATACAACTGGATCAATAACAAATCTCCCATGTTCAAACTGGCAAACAGAGGGGACTGAAGATGAAAACTGTGGTAGCATTTCTTTATCGGGCGGTTGTGGCTCATTAGTGGCTCAGACGGTTGCGCCAGCCGCAAGTATTGCTGCTAATCCTGGTACAACGATTAATGCAGGGACAAGCGTTACGTTTACAGCTACCCCTACCAATGGCGGTACAACTCCCTCCTACCAGTGGAAGAAGAATGATACAAATGTAGGAACCAATAGTGCGACCTATTCGGACGCTACTTTGGCAAACGGAGATAAAATCAAAGTGGTGATGACCAGTAGCGATGGTTGTGCCTCACCTACTTCTGCTACGAGTAATGAGCTCACGATGACGGTAAATGCGGTTCCAGCGGCTTTGTGTATTACAACGGAGTGTACGGGGGTAAGTGGAAATTATACCAAAGGAAGTGATTATAATGGCCGCCCTACCTATACTAGAGGCGGTTACTCCATTTTTCAAGCAGACCAAAGCTGGTTTTTGGTTTCTGGTGAAGTGGGCAATCGTACTGATATTGTGTACGAAGCACTTTCTACAGCTCAAGTACCCCCTACTGTGGGTTGGGGAAGTAATATTTGTGAAGACATTGACATTACAATTGACTTGGCGGCTTGCCCATGCGTAAATCCAACGGCGTTTACCGTATCAGGCGGAGGAAGTTATTGCGCTGGTGGAACGGGTAACTTTACGGTTTCTTTGAGTAATTCAGAAACGGGAATTAATTATCAATTGAAAAATGGTAGTAACAACGTTGGTTCTCCCAAAGCAGGAACGGGTGCTGGACTTACGTTTGAAAATGTCTCTGATGCAGGAACTTACACTGTGGTGGCTACCCGTGTAGTGGGCGGTTGTTCTGTTACCATGACAGGAAGTGCGACAGTGTCAGTTATTAGCCTTCCAAGTTCGTTTAACGTCACAGGCGGCGGTCCATATTGTGCAGGAAGTGCAGGTTCTGAAGTGGGGTTAGCGAGTTCACAAACGGGCGTAAATTATCAACTCAAGAAAGGCGGAAACAATGTAGGAAGTGCGGTAGAAGGAACGGGCAATGTTATTTCTTTTGGTAACCAAACAGAAGCAGGTACCTATACTGTAGTAGCGACCACAGCAGCAGGAGGTTGTACTTCGACCATGGGAGGCAATGCAGTTGTGAGTGTGATAACCTTGCCGACAACTTTTACAGTCACGGGTGGTGGCAGCTTCTGTTCGGGCGGAACAGGTGTAGTAGTTGGCCTGAGTGGTTCGGAATCTGGCGTAAGTTATCAATTAAAGAAAGGCGGCAATAATGTAGGAAGTGTCGTACCAGGTACAGGCAGTGCGCTTTCGTTTGGTTTGCAGATAGCTTCTGGAACTTATACAGTGGAAGCCTCGAAAGCAGGGGCAAGCCCAGCGCGCATTGGTGTGGGAACAGGGGCTCCACCAACAGCTACCACGTGTACGCAAACGATGACAGGGAGTGTGGCCGTAACGGTGATTAGCTTACCGACGGCGTACAACGTGACAGGCGGTGGCCCTTACTGTGCAGGAGGTAGTGGTTCTGAAGTAGGATTGGCTAGTTCGCAAACGGGGGTAAACTATCAATTGAAGAAAGATGGTAGCAATGTAGGCAGTGTCGTGGCAGGTACAGGTAGTGCGTTACCGTTTGGGAATCAAACGGGAGCAGGCACCTATACGGTAGAAGCCACCACAGCTACGGGCGGTTGTGTTGCCAGTATGAGCGGTAACGTGGCGGTGAGTGTAGTGACTCTACCCGTGACCTTTACTGTGACAGGTGGGGGCAGCTACTGTTCGGGTGGAACAGGGGTATTGGTTGGCTTGAGTGGTTCGGAATCTGGCGTAAGTTACCAATTGAAGAAAGGCGGTAATAATGTCGGCAGTTTGGTAGCAGGTACAGGTAGTTCGCTTTCGTTTGGGGTGCAGACGGGAGGAGGCACTTACACGGTGGAAGCCTCGAAGGTAGGCGGTAGTCCGACGCCAGTGCGTTTAGGAGGTGCTGCCGCGCCTACGCCAAGTACGACCACGTGTACGCAAGCGATGACAGGGAGTGTGGACGTAACAGTGATTAGTTTACCAACGGCTTACAGCGTGATAGGTGGCGGTCCAATTTGCCCAGGTGACGCAGGGGTGCCTATCAGTTTGACTGGTTCAAAGACAGGGGTAAATTACCAATTGAAGAAAGATGGTAGCAATGTAGGCAGTGTTGTAGCAGGGACGGGCAGCGCGATTTCGTTTGGGAATCAAACGGTAGCAGGAGTTTATACAGTCGGAGCTACTACTGCAACGGGTGGTTGCGAATCGATGATGATTAGCAATCAGATGGTTATTGTAAAATCAGCCCCCGCAGCTTTCAGCGTAACAGGGGGAGGTAATTTCTGCCAAGGTGGAGCAGGAGTATTAGTAGGTTTGAGCGGTTCAGAATCGGGGGTTACCTACCAATTAAAGAAAGACAATGAGGCCATTGGAAGTGCTGTAACAGGAACAGGAAGCACCATTTCGTTTGGTAGTCAAGCAAGTACGGGTACATATACGGTAATGGCGACAAAAACGGCCACTTCTTGTACGAGCAATATGACGAGTAGCGCAGTGGTAGCCTATTATACGTTGCCCTTGGCGACTGTAAGTGGCACGACGACCGCTTGTAAGGGCGGGGCATCATCGACACTAACGTTTACAGGAAGCAACGGGACATCCCCTTACACGTTCAGTTACCAGTTGAACGGAGGAACAGTACAAACCGTGACGACAACAGGCGGCAGTTCGACAGCGACGGTGAGTCAATCGAGCAGCGCAGAAGGCGTATATAATTATACGTTGGTAAGTGTGAGCGATGTGAACTGCTCACAAACTCAGAGTGGCAGTGCGGTGGTTAGGGTTCAGACTAAACCAGTAATCACGTTAACAACGCTCCAACAAACCTTGAATGAAGGCAACAGCCAGACGTTCTGCGACACGGATGCGAATCCTGTGAACGGATTGCAGTTTGCTGTTACGGGTTTGTGCGTGGTGGGTTCGCCCGTATGGCGAGTACAAGTGGGTAGTGGGGCATGGAGCGACTGGTCAGCGACAGCACCAGTTACCCAATCCTCGAATAACCAACCTCATCGCTACCAAGCTGCGTGCGATGCGAGTTGTGCAGTAACTTATACGAGTCCGATTGAAGTGACCATCAACTACCGCGCATCTGTTCCACAAAATGTATCGTTGTTAGTCGATGGCGTGGTGGTGAATGCTGGTGAAACGAAAGATATATGTAACGTGGAAGGAAATGCGATTACGTTTAATGCTAGTTGCGGTGTGGGAGAGGTATTGGTTTATTCGGTTGATGGTGGTGATTACACGAGTGTGGTTCCGTCGCAGATGGTGGATGGTCAGTACCACAATTACCGCGTACGTTGTCGCAAATCGGACAATGTACTTTCTTGTATAGAAACGGAGTCGAATGTGCTTCGTTTTCGCTTAACGAGTATGTCGATGGTGCCAATGGCGAGTTTAAATGTGACCAGCGGATGTGGTTTGGCAACAAGTTTTATAGGTGAATCAAATTGCGGTTCAATGAGTACAATTTGGTACAATGCGGTAACAAACGAAGCATTAGCGGGTTTGCCAAGCCAAACACCGAGTGAAACGACATCCTATTATGTTCGTTGTCAGGCGATTGGTGGTTGTATGAGTGAAAAGAGTAATGTGGTGACTTACACGGTGGCTTCGGTGAGTGAAGTGCCAGTGGTAGTAGTAAGCGCCGACGTGGTATGTACGGGTGTGGATGTAACAGTATCTACAAGCTGCCCAGCAGGGTCGAGTGCTTTGTGGAACACGGGAGTTACGGAGAATAGCTTCAAGGTATCGTTTGCGAATGTGACCAAGCAGAGTTATTCGGTACGTTGTGTGTATGCGAATGGATGTCAGAGTAGTGTAAGTGCGAGCAAGGAAGTAATGTGGAAGGCGTTTGAGTTGACGATAATTAACATCGGCGAATCGAAGTCGGGCATAAAGACGAATAGTCGTAGCGCTTGGGCCAATCAATTTGTGACGCCAGACGGTGGTCCAAGTTTAGATCAAAGTACGCAAGAGAATCCGACGATGTATTTTTCAGAGAACTTGAACAAGACGGCTCCCCGTTACTGGACAATTCACGTGGATGCGTGTGTATTGGGCGAGAGCGGCTCATTGACGTATGATTTGTTAGCCGTTCCCGAAACAGGCATTGTACGTTCGTACAACACCCACGAGAACAGTGCGCCGTATTTTATGTATGCCAACCGTTCAGGCTGGACGGAGTTGTACGCGCAAAATCATCCGCTATATGGTTTTTATGAATCGAACGGGGCAGGTGGCAACATCTATGACGAAGGGTTTCCTAAGGGCTTGTATAAGTTAGGGATACGTTATTGGGATATGAAAGGCTGGGGCAGTATCTATCCATCGACGCGTAAACCCCAAGGGAACGTGTTGGCCTACCAAGAATACTGGTTTAGAATCCAGTCGAAAGACGGGGTAGGTGTGGGAGCTGCGAGGACAGCGGAGAGTGGGGAGCAAGTGGCAAGAGGTGAAGGGCAAATTGTTTCGGATAACGGACAACCGATAACCGATAACAGCGCCTTCGCTACTGTTCTGCCTAACCCAGTTTCAAATGTACTTCGTTTAAAGGTGCAAGAGAGCAAAGGGCTAGTAGTGCAAACTTCGTTGACTGATGCCTCAGGACGGGCAATTTTACATCGTCAATTTGTGCCCGAAACCAATACGCACCAAGAGGAGTTTGGGGTAAGTGAGCTGCCGAAGGGAATGTATTTCTTGCAGGTAAGTACGGCTCAACACCAAGCTACCCTGAAAGTAGTGAAGGTGGAGTAAGTAATGAGTAAAAAAAAGCAAAGGCTATCCCTAATCTTAGGGATAGCCTTTGTTGTGAATAACTATTAGTTGTTTCAAATGAAAAATAGCCTTTTTTGATTTTTTCGGTAGTATGTCTTAGCCTTGTAATTATTATATAAATTCAAGCATTCTAATTTTTTATCATTCCACTTATTTTTTAACCACTTATTCTCAACTTTTTATGAAGTATTTTTCTTTCAGCCAACCTTTTCATGCACTGAGTGCCTTTTTTAGGCGACTTACCCTGTTGTTATGGAAACACGTTATTCCCGTTCCGTTCCTTGTATGCTTATTGGTTATTGGGCTATTCAAAACTCAGGCACAAGCACCCATTATTACAACTCAGCAGGGCTACCCGAATGGACAGTCGGTCAATAGTATTGCCTATGGTAATGGAACTTACATCGCAGGAGTGAATTCTACGACACTCTTTGGTAGTTTGTACACATCTACTGATGGGACTAATTGGAGTAAAATTGTAAGTCCAAGTATTCCAACCGACATGTATTTTTCTGGAGGTGGAGCCTACGGTAATGGTGTATTTGTATTTGCGGGTAATGCTGGTAAAATCATTACATCTTCGGATAATGGTGCCTCTTGGACCTCACAAACTAGCGGCACAACAATGGACTTTATCGATATTCAGTTTTTGAACGGGGCATTCTATGTCGTGGGGTTGCAAACCACTGGAACGGTTGATGTCCAGAACAACGTGGTTCTTTCTTCCCCCGATGGTGTTACTTGGACAAAGGTACTGGAAGTACTCAACAGCAACCAAAATTTCAACAGTATTGCGTATGGTAGCGGGGCATATGTGTTGGCGTATGGAATTGCTGGTACAGGTGGAATGTCCATCTATCGCTCTACCACGGGGGCTTCGGGGTCGTGGACTTCGCAGTCTATCAATCCGTCTGAATCTGGTACTAACGGGGTAGATTTTGTCAAAGACCGTTTTTTTATTTTTGGGGTAGGGAGTACAGTATTTACTTCCACAAATGGCTCTTCATGGACTAATATCACCTCCAACACAATCAATCTTCCCAACGGCAGTACCTCAACCTTTGCAGGGGGGGCCACTCAGTTCACACAGGCCGTAAGTGATGGCACGACATACTACCTTATCGGCACACATCAGTATTATAATAGTAACGGTACGGTACCTGCGCCTTCACCCAGTGGCGTAGTACTTACTTCAACCAATGCGACTACGTTCACCTTGCAATCTAAGAGTGTCAGTGCCACCGTTAATGAGGCTGTATACCTAAATGATAAATTTTTCATGTGTACTGGTACAGGGCCCCTTTATTCTGCAGATGGGATAAATTATGTGTATTCCAGTGGGGGCTTTTATGGCGTAGCTGGCAATGGTACGGGATATGCCCTGGTGGGGCAGGGGAGTAGCAGCGAGGGTGTTGTCTTCAGCTCCACCAACTTCTCGTCTTTTTCTCAAACAGCAGCGTTTCAAAATACTGTCAGAACTTTGCTTACCGCTGTTATTCATGATGGCAGCAAATATGTAGCCGTTGGACAAGGCGGTACGGTTGCTACCTCTGTAAACGGTACCACATGGACGGTGGGGAGTACAGGCTACACCGATGGTACGGATAACCTAAACAGTATTGCCTATGGTAACGGAGCCTATGTAGCGGTTGGTAACCAGGGAAGTATCTTACGGTCTACCAATGGCACCAATTGGTCTCAAATTTCCAAAGATGCCAGCACAGGCAGTAACTACTATTCTGTTCGCTACCTCAACGGGATGTTTATTGCGGTTGGAGGTTCTACAGCAACAACAGGAACAGCGCGTGTAGCCTACTCCACAGACGGTAGTTCATGGACCAACTCTAGCCCCAGCATCAGCATTACTGGCCATTTTCACGACATTGCGTACAATGGTACGAGTTATCTGCTTATCGGGCGGCTCAACTCCGCTGCGGCAACGTCTAGGATGTTTTTCTCCACTACTACCAGTGATATTACCAATTCAACTTTTTACATGGGCAATGTGACCACTATTGATGGTTACAGCAATAGTGCAAATCCGCTTGGGAATTCGGGTTTTGGCGCGCTCGTCTACACCAACGGAAAATTTGTGGCGGTGCAAAACCAAAGTGTTACGCCATTTAGTGCCTATGTTCTGGTCTCAAGCGACAGTGGCCTTTCGTGGACAGCCTATGATGCAGGTACTACAGGTCGTCTGCGCGGTGCTTTTGCAGAAAATAATAAAGTGCGTATTGTTGGCTTTAATGACGTGAAAGTTACTGTCGAATTTGCTAGTACCCCTTCCAACCCCGCTGTCAATCTCTCAGTCAGTTCTAACACTGGCACAGAGGCAGACGCGACCTCAATCACCGTCACGGCCACGGCCTCTGCGGCGGTGTCGGGCGCACAAACGGTGACCCTCACCGTATCGGGTACCAATATCACTACGGGAGATTATACCCTCAACAATACAACCACCAACAACGTTACCATTACCATCCCCGATGGCGGTACAGCGGGTACGGCCACCTTCAAAGTAGTAAATGATGACGTAGAAGAATCTACCGAAACCGCAGTATTGACACTTAGTAGTCCATCCTCAGGAATTACATTAGGAAGTGCTCTTACACAGGATATTACGATTACAAACCTAAATAAACCAGACTATTGTAATTTACAATTTCCCACTTCTATTACAGTTAGTAGTGGAGCGACAACACCAGTCATTTATGGACGAATTTTTGAAACGGGAGTAACTTCAGTAGCAGGTGCTTCTTCCCAAGTTACTGCACAAGTTGGTTATGGGCCATCAAATACCGATCCAAGAAGTACCTCTGGCTGGGTATATACCAATGCATCCTTTAGCATGCAGGTCGGAAACGATGACGAATATCAAGCTACTTTAACTGCTCCCAGCGTTGCGGGGTCGTATAGTTATGTATATCGTTTTTCGCTTAATGGCGGAGCAAACTGGACTTACGCAGATACTGATGGGGCAGGAACGAACTCAGGTTTATCATTTAGTGTAAATAATATGGGGAGTATGACAGTTACTCCGTCTCCTAATAATATGGTAGCCAATGGCCCATTAGGTTCTCCTGAGGCTACTGGCCCCACAGATAATAATGATGATTTTTCCAATAAATCTTCCTTTGTTTCACCGGGTACATCACCAGCGAGTTCCATTGATCCACAATCTGTTGGCTTTACGAATACGGTAAAAAATACAAGTACGTCGTCAGTCAATATATCATTAAGGCCGTCTGCTCCTACCACACTGTCAGATTTGCCTACTAATACAATTGTAACTCTTTCTTACAGTAGCGCCTCTGCTACTTACACCTACAATGGTACAACCTTTGTATTTTTATCCGGCATTGGTTTTGTGGCTGGTAACCCAATTGACGGAACTAACCCCATCCAAATTAATGGATTAGCCGCAAATGCAACGGCTACTTATGGTGTCGAAATTGATTTGCCCCCTGGAACACCCCTGTCAACTAATTCTAGCGTTGAACGTGGGTTTCCCGTAACAATCACCGCATTCATTGATGCCAATGGTAATGGTTCGGCAGATGACGCAGTGCAAAATAAGACGATTGATCGTGTATATACGGGTTTCCTCCAACAATTGAAACAGTCGCGGATTTTACAGGGAACAGGACCCGCCGTTCAAGGTTCTGATGGCACGCTGTCAACAACATCAAAGAAACCTGCTTTTGGAAATATCATTGAATACCAAATACAGTTCAAAAATATTTCTGATCCCTCTGCTGGAGTTGGCAATATTACTTTGGACGCGGATAAAGTGGTAGTGACTGAAGACGGTAGTCAAGCTCCCAATAATTGGGCAGTAGAAAGCGCAGGAGATATATATACTAGCCACATTGTAGGGTCGGTTTTGGCCTCAAGTACAGGGACAACTCAATATTTTAGTGGAAACCCTGCTACAAATCTTTTGGGTGGAGAGCAAACAGGGACTACCGCTTCAACGGATGTGACTAAATATAGGCATGATTGGACAGGCAAGATTGCCTCAGGTACTTCCAGAACATTGTCATTTCAACGAAAAGTGAATCAGGCGGCGTCTGGGCAGGCAATTAGTAACACTGTCACTGCAACTTACGAAGACCCCAATAATCCCAATACACCAATCAACACAACCTCTAATCGAGTCGATGTAACTGTTTTACCTGCCGTCAATCTTTCGGTAAGTACAAACAATGCGTCGGAGGGGGCCGCTACTATGATAACTGTTACGGCCACGGCTTCTGTGGTGGTACCAGCCGATCAAACCGTAACCCTAGGCGTATCGGGTACGGGCATCACCACGGGTGATTACACCCTTAGTCTTACGACCATCACTATACCAGCTGGCTCAAACTCAGGCTCGGTTACTTTCACGGTAATAGACGATGCCTTAGCAGAAGGCACTGAAACGGCTACGCTGACCATCAGTAATCCTTCGTCGGGCATCACGTTGGGAAGCCTAACTACTCGGGATATTGCCATTACGGATAATGATATTCCAGCGGCAGTGTGCATTACAACAGACTGCGCTGCCTACAATGGTAACTACACCCGAGGAACTGACTACAACGGTCGCCCAAGTTACACCAACGGAACAGCTCATATTTTTCAGGCGGGAGCAAGTTGGTATGTAGGCAAAGGTGCATTAGGAGCAACCCAACTAACAGATATTGTTTTTGAGGCACCTTCTACCGCAAGTTTACCCCCTACAGCGGGCTGGGGAGCAAACGAAGATAATGACTGTGTTGACGCTACTTTTGCATTAGCCCAAAGTGCATGTCCATGTGTGAATCCAACGGTGTTTACCGTATCAGGCGGCGGAAGTTATTGTGCAGGTGGCACAGGTGTAGCGGTTGGTTTATCAAATTCAGAAACGGGAGTCAATTATCAATTGAAGAAAGACGGCAGCAACGTCGGCAGTGCGGTAGCGGGCACGGGAAGTGCGTTACCGTTTGGGAATCAAACGGGCGCAGGTACCTATACGGTAGAAGCCACGACGGCCACGGGTGGTTGCACGGCGACCATGACGGGCAGTGTGACGGTAACGGTGATTAGTTTACCGACGGCTTATTCTGTAACAGGCGGAGGCTCCTATTGTGCAGGCGGCACAGGTGTGGCCGTTGGTTTATCAAATTCGCAAACGGGAGTCAATTATCAATTGAAGAAAGACGGCAGTAACGTTGGCAGTGCGGTAGCGGGCACGGGAAGTGCGTTACCGTTTGGGAATCAAACGGGAGCGGGTACCTATACGGTAGAAGCCACCACAGCCACGGGCGGTTGTGCGGCGACCATGACGGGCAGTGTGACGGTGACGGTGATTAGCTTACCGACGGCGTACAACGTGACAGGTGGAGGCTCCTATTGTGCAGGCGGCACAGGTGTGGCCGTTGGTTTATCAAATTCAGAAACGGGAGTTAATTATCAATTGAAGAAAGACGGTAACAATGTCGGCAGTGTGGTAGCGGGCACGGGCAGTGCGTTACCGTTTGGGAGTCAAACGGGAGCAGGTACCTATACAGTAGAAGCCACCATAGCCACGGGCGGTTGTACGGCGACCATGACGGGCAGTGTGACGGTAACGGTGATTAGTTTACCGACGGCGTACAACGTGACAGGCGGAGGCTCCTATTGTGCAGGCGGCACAGGTGTAGCGGTTGGGTTATCAAATTCGCAAACGGGAGTCAATTACCAATTGAAGAAAGACGGCAGCAACGTCGGCAGTGCGGTAGCGGGCACGGGTAGTGCGTTACCGTTTGGGAATCAAACGGGAGCGGGCACTTATACGGTAGAAGCCACCATAGCCACGGGCGGTTGCACGGCGACCATGACGGGCAGTGCGACGGTGACGGTGATTAGTTTACCGACGGCGTATAACGTGACAGGCGGAGGCTCCTATTGTGCAGGCGGCACAGGTGTAGCGGTTGGTTTATCAAATTCAGAAACGGGAGTTAATTACCAATTGAAGAAAGACGGAAACACTGTCGGCAGTTCGGTAGCGGGCACGAGCAGTGCGTTACCGTTTGGGAATCAAACGGGCGCAGGTACCTTTACGGTAGAAGCCACGACGGCCGCGGGTGGTTGCACGGCGACCATGACGGGCAGTATGACGGTAACGATGATTAGTTTACCAACGGCGTACAACGTGACAGGCGGAGGCTCCTATTGTGCAGGCGGCACAGGTGTAGCGGTTGGCCTATCCAATTCCCAAACGGGGGTCAATTACCAATTGAAGAAAGACGGCAGCAACGTCGGCAGTGTGGTAGCAGGCACGGGAAGTGCACTTTCGTTTGGTAATCAGACGGATGCGGGCAGTTACACGGTTGAAGCCACGACAACGACGGGTGGTTGTGTGGCCACGATGAGTGGGTCGGCGACGGTAAGTATCAACGCATTACCTACTGCATTTTCTGTGACAGGGGGCGGCAGCTACTGTCAAGGGGGAACAGGGGTATTGGTTGGTTTAAGTAGCTCAGCGACAGGTATTAATTACCAACTCAAGTTGGGAGACGCCGTGGTGGGGAGTTCGTTGCCAGGAACAGGTTCGGCGTTGTCATTTGGTTTACAAACGTCACTTGGAACGTATATGGTGGTAGCAACGAATGCGGCGACAAACTGTACCTTAGGCATGACGGGCACTGCACAAGTGGCGTCTTACCCGTTGCCCTTGGCGACTGTAAGTGGCACGACGACCGCTTGTAAGGGCGGTGCATCATCGATACTGACGTTTACAGGAAGCAACGGGACAGCCCCTTACACGTTCAGTTATCAGTTGAACGGAGGAACAGTACAAACTGTGACGACAACAGGCGGCAGTTCGACAGCGACGGTGAGTCAATCGAGCAGCGCAGAAGGCGTATATAATTATACGTTGGTAAGTGTGAGCGATGCGAACTGTTCACAAACTCAGAGTGGCAGTGCGGTGGTTAGGGTTCAGACTAAACCAGTAATCACGTTAACAACGCTCCAACAAACCTTGAATGAAGGCAACAGCCAGACGTTCTGCGATACGGATGCGAATCCAGTGAATGGATTGCAGTTTGCTGTTACGGGTTTGTGTGTGGTGGGTTCGCCCGTATGGCGGGTACAAGTGGGTAGTGGGGCATGGAGTGACTGGTCAGCGACAGCACCAGTTACCCAGCCATCCAATAACCAACCTCATCGCTACCAAGCTGCGTGCGATGCGAGTTGTGCAGTAACTTATACGAGCCCGATTGAAGTGACCATCAACTACCGCGCATCTGTTCCACAAAATGTATCGTTGTTAGTCGATGGCGTGGTGGTGAATGCTGGTGAAACGAAGGATATTTGTAACGTGGAAGGAAATGCGATTACGTTTAATGCTAGTTGCGGTGTGGGAGAGGTCTTGGTTTATTCGGTTGATGGTGGGGATTACACGAGTGTGGTTCCGACGCAGATGGTGGATGGTCAGTACCACAATTACCGCGTACGTTGTCGCAAATGGGACAATGTACATTCTTGTATAGAAACGGAGTCGAATGTGCTTCGTTTTCGCTTAACGAGTATGTCGATGGTGCCAATGGCGAGTTTAAATGTGACCAGCGGATGTGGTTTGGCAACAAGTTTTATAGGTACATCAAATTGTGGTTCAATGAGTACAATTTGGTACAATGCGGTAACAAACGAAGCATTAGCGGGTTTACCAAGTCAAACACCGAGTGAAACGACCTCCTATTATGTTCGTTGTCAGGCGATTGGTGGTTGTATGAGTGAAAAGAGTAATGTGGTGACTTACACGGTGGCTTCGGTGAGCGAGGTGCCAGTAGTAGTAGTAAGTGCCGACGTGGTATGTACGGGAGTAGAAGTGACGGTATCGACGAGTTGTCCTGCGGGGTCGAGTGCTTTGTGGAACACGGGAGTTACGGAGAATAGCTTTAAGGTATCGTTTGCGAATGTGACCAAGCAGAGTTATTCGGTACGTTGTGTGTATGCGAATGGATGTCAGAGTAGTGTAAGTGCGAGCAAGGAAGTAATGTGGAAGGCGTTTGAGTTGACGCTCATCAACATCGGCGAATCGAAGTCTGGGACAAAGACCAACAGCCGCAGTGCGTGGTCGGGTCAATTTGTGACCCCAGATGCGGGGCCGAGCCTAGACCAGAGTACGCAGGCTAATCCGACGGTGTATTTTTCAGAGAATTTGAACAAGACGGCTCCCCGTTATTGGACAATTCACGTGGATGCGTGTGTATTGGGCGAGAGTGGCTCACTGACCTACGATTTGTTGGCGACGCCCGAAACAGGCATTGTACGTTCGTACAACACCCACGAGAACAGTGCGCCGTATTTTATGTATGCCAACCGTTCAGGCTGGACGGAGTTATACGCGCAAAATCATCCGTTGTACGGTTTTTATGCGGACAATGGCTCAGGTGGCAACATCTATGACGAAGGGTTTCCCAAGGGCTTGTATAAGTTAGGGATACGTTATTGGGATATGAAAGGCTGGGGCAGTATCTATCCATCGACGCGTAAACCCCAAGGGAACGTGTTGGCCTACCAAGAATACTGGTTTAGAATCCAATCGAAAGACGGGGTAGGCGTGGGAGCAGCGAGGACAGCGGAGAGTGGGGAGCAAGGGGCAAGAGGTGAAGGGCAAGTTGTTTCGGATAACGGACAACCGATAACTGATAACAGCGCCTTCGCTACCGTTCTGCCCAACCCAGTTACCAGTATCCTTCGCTTGAACGTGCAAGATAGCAAAGGACAAGTGGTGCAAACTACCTTGAGCGATGCCTCAGGACGGGCAATTTTACATCGCCAATTTGTGCCCGAAACCAACACGCACCAAGAGGAGTTTGGGGTAAGTGAGCTGCCGAAGGGAATGTATTTCTTGCAGGTAACGACGTCCGAAAAACGGGCTACTTTGAAGGTGATAAAGTTGTAATTTAATAAATAGTCCCGCAGGAATTATATACCTTTAGTAACTGCGGGACTGTTTTGTCCAAAAAAAACGCTTAATTTGAGGATAAATATCCTTTGGAAATGCGTTTTTTTTGGATTTTTTATTTTTACTCGACCCTACTTTTTGCTCAACAAAGTCAATGGCGTTCTGTTACAACGGCCGATGGACTTTCTCATGGTACTGTTTTTGACTTACTTCAAGACCAAGAAGGATACGTTTGGATGGCGACAAAAGCGGGCCTAAACCGCTACGATGGCTATAGTTTCAAAGTTTTTACTACCCATACTAGCCCTTCTTATGCCATTACTTCTAACCAAACGACGGCCCTCTACGAAGATAACCACCATCGCCTATGGATTGGTACCGAAAGCGGTGAATTGAATTTGTTTGATGTCAAAACGCAACGATTTTATCATTGTTTTTTGACCGATAAAAAGAATAAACTTCCTGCGGTCAGGCAACATATTTATTGTATTGCTGAAGACAGTCGAGGAGATTTGTGGGTGGGTACATTGACGGGCGGAATTTATAAAATCACGCTCCCCGATGATTTAAAAAAAGGTAATTTTCCTACCAAAGTAGATTTTAGCGACCGCGTTACAGTAACTACTTTGAAGACGAACCTCGTCTCTACGATGCGGGTGAATTTTATTAAACTTCTCAAAAACAAACAGCTAGTAGTGGGGACTCAAGCGGGTTTTGGGCGTATCGACTACCTCAACCATCAATACATTCCCATCAAAATTGAACCTGCGGGTACTGGGCGTTTCTTGAATATGTACGAAGCGCCCGATGGCACACTTATCCTTACGCAGCCCACGCAGGTGTTGGCGTATAAAGACAACAAAATAGACGTGCTTTATTCTAAGAATAACCCGCAAGGGTTACCTCTACAAATACGGATTGACGATTTGGGAAACGTCTTTATTTTGGAAAACACGCGACTATTTAAGGCACATTATACCCAACTCACTCCTGATATTACCACAACAACCCCTACTTATCAATCAGGTAGTTTTGTGTTATTTTCGGGATTAAAATCGGATCAGAGTGGTAGTTGTTGGGTTAACACGGGAGGATACGGACTTTTAAAAGAAGCGAATGATTCTCAGCGATTTAAACACTATTTTAAGGGGCGAAGCATTTGGGTTGGGTTTCAGGATACGTATGACCGTTGGGTAATTAATAATTTTAAAGCGTTTCATCTTGTCACATCCACAGATGCGCAAAATCTGCCTCCAAAACCAATGTATATAGATACCCACGCCATGATTGAAGATGGCAGGGGGGGCTACTGGCAGTTGCAAAACGATGCGACAGATTTTTCAAAAATGGTTCTCAAACACCTCGAAAAAGGACTAAACGAGGTTGAAAAATACCCGCTGGAGGTTCAGGGAGTGGGAGAAAATTTGGGGAGATTGTACAAAGATAGACAAGGGAATTTACTCATTATGGGCCTAGGTTCTTATATTGTCAAATTTGATACGCTTCAAAAACGATTGGGCTATTATTCCTACGAAAAAATTGTTCCTGCCAACGTAAAGGTAGTTTTTGCTTACTGTGATGGGCAAGGAACGTGGTGGTTGGGTACGCAAAACGGGCTGCTTCAAGCCGTTCCTCATGCCAAAGGCGGTTACCAATTTCGACTTTTTAAGCACCACCCAAAATACGCTACCACCCTTTCTGAAAACCAAGTATCAATGATGGTGGACGACCCTCACGAGCCTACTACCTACTTGTGGGTGGGAACGCTCGGTGGCGGCCTCAATCGAATGAATAAAACAAAAGGCACTTTTGAGCACTTTACCGTCAATGATGGTTTGCCCGATGATTACATCGTTGGAATGTTGCCCGATGACAATAAAAACCTGTGGTTGAGTACCTATCATGGCTTGGTTCAGTTTAATCCAAGAACGTTTGTGAGCGCCAACTTTACCTCCAAAGATGGGCTTCAAGCCGATGAGTTTGCAGTAGCTTCTTGTTTTAAAACAAACCATGGCGAATTGGCTTTTGGGGGAGTGAACGGCTTGACGGTGTTTTCGCCAGCGGCTTTACAACGGACGAAAGCGAGCCAACTGCCGAAAATCAATCAGTTGAAAATCAACAACCAAGAAGTGATGCCAGGCGACGAAACCGAGATTTTAGCCCAAAGCATAGAACAAACTTCGTCTATTCAATTGGCGCATGATCAGAACCAAGTGACGCTCAGTTTTTCGTTGATTGATTTAGAAAATGCTCCCAAAAATCGTTTTCGTTACCAACTGTTGGGCATTGACAAAAAGCGTATCGAAGCAGGGACAACCCATTCGGTGACGTATTCGCAATTGCCTTCTGGAAGCTATACGTTTCAGCTCACTGGCTCGGCCGATGGCAGTCAATGGAGTGTGCCTGTGGAATTGAAAATTACCGTCAATCCTCCTCTCTATCGCACTTGGTGGGCCTATTTGTGTTATTTGAGTCTCGTTTCATTGATTGTATATCGCTTGTATTTGGCGCAATTGAACCGAGTTCGTTTGCAAGAACAACTCCTTTATAAGAACAAAGAAGCCGAACGTTTGGCGGAATTGGACGCGATTAAAACCAACTTTTTTGCCAATATTTCACACGAGTTTCGTACGCCGTTGACCTTGATTTTGGGGCCAATGGAGCAAATTATTCAGGAATACGAGGCCGATGTTCGCTTTCCCATCATTCAGCGGAACGCTAGTCGCTTGTTGACTTTGATTAATCAGTTGTTGGACATCAGTAAGTTAGAAGCGGGACAAATGAAACCCGAAATGACTTCGACTGAATTGGTGCGTTATTTCCGAACGTTGACGGGTTCGTTTGTTTCTTTGGCCGAAAGTCGTCGGGTGCGTTTGGACGTGTCTCAAAATCAGGATGAAGTACATGGCTGTGTGGATGAAGACAAAGTCGAAAAAATCGTGACCAATTTGCTTTCTAATGCGTTGAAATTTACGGAAGCTGGCGGGAAAGTGACGGTCGATATACAGTACATTTCTCGCACTGGGAGTAGGGAGGTTATGATTACCGTTTCGGATACGGGAATTGGGATAAAACCCGCGCAGCTCGATAAGATTTTTAACCGTTTTTATCAAGTCGAAGCCGACCGAAAACGAGGTTATGAAGGAACGGGCATTGGGCTGGCCTTGGTTAAGGAGTTGGTAGATGTACTGAAAGGAACGATTGTGGTTGAAAGTACAGAAAATGTAGGAACAACGTTTCGGGTACGATTGCCCATTGATGAAACAACTTGGAAAGACTATTTAACCGAACCGCCGAGCGAAAATCAGCAAAGATTACAGGCAAATGCGCTGGATTACAGCAGTTTGTTGCCTTTGGTGGAAGAGCCGTCGGTCGATAAAAAACGCAATCAGTTGGCTGTCGAGGAAGAGGGAGAAGTGTTACTCATTATTGATGACAATGCCGATATTCGGGCGTATGTACGCAGTATTTTTGAAAAAGAGTACCAAATAGTAGAGGCTGCCGACGGGCGAGAAGGGCTTGATTTAGCGATTCAGACCTCGCCCAATATCGTTATTTGTGACTTGATGATGCCTCGCATGGATGGATTTGAGTTTTGTCGCCACCTCAAGTCCGACGAACGTAGCAGCCACATTCCTGTGGTGATGCTGACGGCCAAGGCCACACTCGAAGACCGCATCGAAGGTTTTGAATTGGGAGCCGATGAGTATTTGACCAAACCTTTTCACAAAACCGAACTCCAGAGTCGGGTGAAAAACTTGCTCCAAAAACAGGAAAAACTACGCCACTATTTCAGCAGTAAAACCCTCGAAGCAAAACCGACCAAGCTAAAACCCACCGAAGTAAAAACAAGCACGGTGGACGAGTTATTTTTGCAAAAAGTAAAGGCAGTGCTGGAGGCAAATCTTTCAGACAGTGCGTTTGGCGTGATTGAATTTTCGACGGCGATGAACATGAGTAAATCGCAGCTGAATCGAAAATTAAATGCGTTGTGTGATTGTTCTAGCAATGAGCTTATTCGAGCGTTTCGATTGCAACGCGCCGCCGATTTGCTCCGTGCCAAAGCAGGTACGGTTTCGGATATTGCCTATCAAGTTGGATTTGAGCACCTTTCGTATTTCTCCAAAAGCTTTCAGGAAAAATTCGGTATGCTACCTTCGGAGTATTTTTAAATTATACTCAACGCAAAACGAGCCTTCAATGCGAATTGAGGGCTTTTTTTATGCCCTGCGCCGAATGTGTTAAAGAATGCGCCGTTTGTGCTAACGGTGATAGTGCAAAATGAGACAATTTTGCCTCATAAGTTTTACTCAATTCAATGATTCAACTCTAAACAACAAAAAAATGGACTTTCAAACATGGAATACTTTAGGAGATTCGGGCAATCACTATACCGATATACAAGCCCAATCAAACATTACGGCTGATGACGATACGGCTCAGGCTTATTCAAAAACATGGGTGCTGGCATTTGATGGAACAGACTACAGTGGCAACATTTTAAGGATTACAGAAAGCGACGGTAAAATTGACTTGAATCATACGCCCCGATATGATTCAAACGGTAAAAATATTGGCGATTGGAAAAACCAAATCCAAAGCTTTGTTCTCTATAAACATAAGCCCTCTTGGTGGGACACGATAAATCATAAAGCCCCAAGTAAGGATGAACTCTTTGAATTAAATGATACCCAAGTTCTTGTTTGTGAGGATGGTGGTTTTTCGGGAGATAATAAGGTTTTTGACGGTGTTACAAATTGTATTGATGTAGCCAATGTTGGCTATGCTTCTACTGGACGATTTATGTCAGGAGCGAATGCCATTAGTGCGCTGAAAACGGGGCCAAACACTTGGTTAATTATTTATGATCAACCTAAAATGGTGGGAAATTTTAAAAAAATAGACCCTGAAACTACGTATTCAGACCTCAACGATGTAGATAGAAAGGACTTAAATGGAAAAAGTGTGGGTGATTGGAAAAACCAAATCAACTCGTTATTGATTTACAATTACAAACCCGAATTTTGGAACACTCCTTATGCTTCACCTTATATTGATTCCCAAACTTTGTACAATTCGTATCCATTTCCCACAAGTAAGGAGTCGGATAGTAAAATTACCTATGAGGTTGAAGATTCAACGTATTCGATAAAATATCCAGCATTTAAAGAGCAATCAGCCGATCAAGGAACTACGTATTACACAAGCGATGATACGACGAATTTGCCTCAAAATGGCTGGACAAAGTACAATGTCTATTTGGAGCATGACATTGATTTTGCCTGGAATGACACGGCTACTTTTGATATTTATTTTGATAACGCTGGAAGTATATTGCAGATTGAGAACTTTATTTGGACATCCAACGGTGCTTTTGATGTACCCTCTTCTGTCATCAAATCCGTGGATGATATTGCTTGGTACTTAGGAGTTACAAATTCATTTGAGACATTAGGTATATCGGATGAAGCAGCTGATGAGTTTGTCGATGTCTTTAATTTTGTTTGCAATGTATTTAATTTTATTGCAAATAAAGTATATAAATTTACTGATAACGGAGGTCAATTTTACTTCTTGCCCGTTATTTGTCATACTATCAATCGCATTTGTGCTACAGTTGCAACCCAGTACTCACTTCCTATTTATACCGACCCGACCAATGAAAAAAACGCTTACGTATTGAGCTTTGAGAATGATAATTTCCCTTCGGCACTATCAAATTTACTCGGGAGTACTGCCAGTAGTTGGGCACCAAAACAAGGTTTAACAACTGGTACTTTTCCTTTTAATCAAGTGACGGAATATGCGTACGAAGAAAGCCACTATCGGACGTGGTATCAAGAATCGTCCGTCTCGGGAAGTTTAGGAATATTTGTTTCTTGTAAAATTGATTATGAAATTGGGGATGATCAAAAGGATGACCACATCATCATTTTGATGGGATTGAAAATTCCTGAAACGAATCAAACAACGCCTGTATTGACTTTTGCGCAAGCTACGGTTCAGTTTACTGATGCTTCCAATGATAACATTATGACTTCACCCTTTAATGGTGTCGCGGGGACGCAAAATTATACAACCGATATTATAAATTCTGTTTACCAATTTATTTCGTCAGGGTTGGGTGGCATAACTATGAGTAGTTCTCAACAGGGTAGAAAGTACTTGGCAGATATAGCAAAAGCAAACATGCTAGCGATAACACAGTGTATGGTGTACAGTAAATAGCAATCACATTCTGAAACTGTAAAGCCCTTAAAAAGCCTCAAAATGAGGCTTTTTTTGTGTCCTGCGCCGAATGTGTTAAAGAATGCGCCGTTTGTGCTAACACTTGCTAGGCTGAAAACCACACATTTGTCTTTGACTTATTCAACTCACTCTACTCATGAAAAAACTCTTTTACCTCCTAGTATTCCTTTGGTGTGTACAGCCCGTTTTGGGACAAAATTCTTTCTTTGATAACCCGAAATCGGATGCTTCAAATTCGGTTTTCCAACAATCTCCGTCAGCTTTTCAATATACCAAAAAAGCAAGAATGAGCCAGCCAGTTTTGTTGGCCGCCAACCCACTTGAAGCAGGCACACGCGCGCACCAAACAACCATGACGTCCCCGAACGCCAGGGCGCTTAAACCTCTCAGTACAATTACTGTAACGACATTGGCAGACCAAGTGAGCGTCAATGGTCAATGTTCACTTCGGGAGGCAATCGCCAATGCCAACAACGACGCCGCCACGAATCCCGACTGTGCAGCAGGCTCGGGGGCGGATGTGATTGTGTTGAATGCAACAGGAACCTATACCTTGGGAGGCACAGAGCTTTCCATCACCAGTGCTATTACCATCCAAGAAGGTTCGGGGGTGACAGCAACTATCAGTGGCAACAACGCCTCGCGTGTTTTTAACGTTTCTACTACCAATGGGAATCTGAAGCTTAACGGGTTGACAGTGGAAAATGGGAGTACAACAACAGCGGGAGGATGCATTCAACTGGGGGCGAATACAAGACTTGAATTTTTAAGTGGGGTATTACAAAACTGTAGTTCAACCGTAAATGGTGGTGCCATTGGTACAATTGCGTCGCCACATGCTATTACCATTTACCAATCAACACTCCAAAATAATACTTCAGGTGGCTTTGGTGGGGCTATTTTTCAATCTGGTACAGCTGAATACCTATCGGTGTATCAAACAACCTTTAACAACAATCAGTCAGGTGGTGGTACACTCGGCGGCGGCGGTGCTCTTCATTGGTTGGATAGTGCTGGAGGTACTTTGGAAATCGGCGATAATTCTTTTACCAATAATAGAACACAGGCTACTGCTACGACTGATGCACTAGGAGGGGCTATTTATGTAAATGTTGGGAGTACTTCTACGACAGAAATCACTGGTTCAACGTTTACGGATAATCAAGCACTCAATGCGTCAAATTTGAACCGCGGGGGAGCATTTTACAAAACGGGAACAGGTTCACTAACGTTCAGTAATAACATTCTGACAGGCAACAGTGCCGCTTCTGATGGAGGGGGGATTTTTAATAATCAAGGCACGCTTTCGGTAAAAAATACAGAGATTGCTGGCAGCGCTACTTCGGCCAATGGCGGTGGGGTTGCGAACGTGAGTGGGGCGACGTTAAACTTGGTTGGTTCGGCTATTTCGGGTTACAGTGCCACAAACGGAGGGGGAGCGTGGAATGCAGGAACGTTGAGAATTGTCAATAGTACTATTTCGGGTAATACAGCTAGTAGCGGTGGAGGTATTTGGAATACAACAGGGACAGTCACGCTCAGGAATGCCACTATATCGAATAACACCGCCACCACAGGCGGGGGAATAAATAGTAGTAGTGGAATTGTTAGCTTAGGAAACACGATAGTTGCAGGAAATACGGCCGCAACTGGTGCTGACATTTCAGGGACGATTAATTCGTCTGGGTATAATTTATTTAGTAACTCAAGTGGCATGACGGGCACTGGTCCAACCGATATTGTTAATGCTTCACCTGGATTATTGCCTTTGACCAATGATGGTGGACTAACCAAGACGCACGCATTATTGCTGGAGAGCCCCGCTTTAAATGCAGGAGTCAGTGTACTCGCAAAAGATGTTTCAAATAGCAATGCCGATTTGACTACTGACCAACGCGGAGATGGGTTCGTAAGAAAGTTTGGTACCAGTGTTGATATTGGCGCTTATGAGCTTGCTTGTTCGGGTCCGTTGGTAGTAAATACGCTAAGTGATGGAGTCGATGCAGTTCCTGGGGATGGTGTTTGTGCCACATCGGGTGGAGTGTGTACTTTACGGGCAGCTATTCAGGAGGCCAATGCACTGACAAGTTGCAATAGTTCTATTACTATTAGCATTACTGCCACAGGTACAATAAACCTGACGAGCGCACTTCCTGCTATCAACCATGACCTGAGCATTACGGGGCCTGGGGCAAATGTATTGTCGGTCAGTGGGGCAAACTTATACCGTCCATTTACCATCAATACTGGAAAAGTGGTTGCTATTTCGGCCTTGACCGTTACCAACGGTTACGAAGCAAACCAAGCAGGAGCCATCCAAAATTATGGTACCTTGACAATGACCAATTGTACCGTGAAAAGCAGTTCCGCACCACAAGGGGGAGGAGTTCAGAACGATGGGGTACTCACCATGACGGGTTGTACCATCAACAGTAATACTTCAACGGGAGCGGGAGCAGCTTTTGCCATGTATGGAACTACCACCACCCTCGTTAATTGTACCGTTAGTGGGAATACTGCAAGTGGTACAGGGGGCGGTTTTTTTGTTGGTTTGGGTACCTTAGATCTAACCAATTGCACCGTAACGAACAATACGGCTACTGATGGTGGGGCAATGAATTTGTCGGGTTCAACCCATGTGCTCAAAAACTCAATCATTGCAGGAAATGTTGCTACCAATACGAGTAATGAAAATATTGCGGGTTCTGTGAGCGCTTCTAGCTCCTACAATCTAATTGGCGCAGGAGGTGTAGGAGGATTGACCAACGGAACAAATAATAATCAAGTGGGGATTGCGAATGTCTATCTTGCTGTATTGGCCGACAACGGTGGACCGACCCAAACCCACGCTTTGTTAGCCAATAGCCCAGCACTTGACAAAGGTGCGGCGATAGCAGGGCTTACCACCGACCAGCGCGGTCAAGTTCGTGCCTACGATATTTCTACCATTGCAGCGTCAAGTGGGGGGGATAATAGCGACATTGGAGCATACGAAGCAATTCCATCGTGTAATACCGTCACCCTTAGCCCATCTTCATTACCTAGTGGAACGGTAGGTGTCAATTATTCCCAAAGTATTACTGCAACGGGCGGGACAGCTCCCTATACTTACTCCGTCACATCGGGTAGCGTACCAGCGGGGCTTACTTTACAAAGTGATGGAACATGGAGCGGTTCGCCAACGGGGGGAGGTACTTTCAACTTTACCGTTACTGCCATTTATGGCCTTGGCTGTTCAGGAAGCCAAGCATATACGCTAACTATTAATGGGTGCTCAAGTGCCCGTACTTTCACCGTCAATGATACAGGAGATGGCGCCGATACCAATCCTGGGGATAATACTTGCGCTACGGCAGGAGGGACTTGTACTCTTCGCGCCGCAATGCAAGAAATTATGGCCTCAGGGGGCTGTTCTAATACAATTAATTTTAGCGTAACGGGTACGATTAATATCGCGACCGCCTTGCCAGACATTACACTCCCCTTGACCATCAATGGAGGAACCAGTGGAATGACCATTAATCGTAGCAGTGGGGCTGCTTTTCGTATTTTTACGGTGAATAGCGGCGTCGTATCCTTCAACAAATTGACGATTAGCAACGGTAGTGGAGTGGAAGGAGGGGGTATCTATAACGCCGCTACCCTTACGCTCACGGAATGTGTGCTCAGTGGAAATACGACAACAGGAGCTCGGCCGCTTACAGGAGGAGGAGCGGGAGTTTTCAATGCGAGTACGGGTGTGCTAACCCTCAACCGCTGTGCTGTGGTGAATAACATTGCTACGGGGCAAGCGGGCAACGGTGGCGCAGGGAGTGGCGGTGGCGGTGGTGGCCTTGGAGGAGGAATTTTAAACAACGGAGGAACGGTTAATAGTACCAATACAACCTTTTCTGGAAACCAAGCAGTTGGTGGAGCAGGTGGGGGAGGGACAAGCGGATGTTGCGTTGGAAGCGGTGGTTCAGGTGGTGGAAATGGTGGTGTAGGAGGTTCTGCCCTCAATCCTTCACTCCCCACGGCGGGCAACTTCGGCGGCGGTGGCGGCGGTGGTGGAAACGGTTACAGTGGTGCTGCTGGTGGACGCTTTGGTGGTGGCGGCGGTGGTGGCCAAGCGGCAGGAGGTGGGACAAGTGGCGGTGCCGCGGGTTTCTTGGGAGGCAGTGGTGGGGCAGGAAGTTCTTCGGTTTCTCGCAACGGTGCAGGTGGCGGTGGCGGTGGTGCTGGGGGAGCTATTTTTCAAAATGGCGGGACTACCACCCTTTTAAACGTTACGATTGTAAATAACACTGTGACGGGAGGGGCTGGAGGAACTTCGTCCAACGGCTCAAGCAATGGAGGAGCAGGGAGTAGCCGTGGTGGAGGTATCTACAACGAATCAGGGACCGTTACGTTAAAAAACGCCATTGTGGCGGCCAATAACGCACAACAAAGTAGCTACGCTGATTTTGACAATAATAGTGCGGCGTTTAACACAAATGGCTACAATCTTTTTGGAAGTGGTTCGGGGGCGCCTACGGGTGGTTCGCAAGACCAAAGTATTGCTTCAAGCAGCGTATTTACGACGGTCGTAAGTGCTTTGGGGTATTTTGGAGGAGGGACGGTACCGTCACATAGGCTCTTATCGGGTAGTCCAGCAATCGACAAAGGAAGCGCGGCGGTCAGTGTTGACCAACGAAACCTTACTCGCCCCGTCGATCAGCCTGGGGTCAGTTCTGCCCCAGGAGGCGATGGAAGTGACATCGGAGCACTGGAAGCACAAATCTGCTCAGGGACAGTAGCAGTTTCTCCAAGCACCATACCTACCGTTGGTTCGGGTGCTCCTTATAATTTAACATTAAGCGGAAGTGGTGGAACTGCGCCTTACTTTTTTAACTTAATCTCGGGTAGTTTACCTACGGGACTAATCCTGTCGCCCACAGGAAGTTTATCGGGTACTCCGACCGTTAATGGTACTTACAATTTTACGATTCAAGTTGCTGACAATCTTGGTTGTGTCACCGACCAAGCTTATACGGTGGTTGTATTTTGTCCAACCATTACCACCCACCCGACCAGTCAGGTGATTTGTGGCGGGTCAACGGCGACCTTGTCAGTGGCAGTTGATAACTCAGCAGGGGTAAGCTATCAATGGCGGAAAGGTGGAGTAACTATCGACGGAGAAACGAATAGTACGCTTGCTATCTCTTCTTTTTCGGTGGCCAATGAGGGTAGTTATGACGTGGTTGTAAGTACGGCTGCTTGTGCTATGATTCCTTCAAATGCCGCCACTTTGACCCTTGCTGGTACTACAACCATGACCAATGCCATGCCGTATTGGGGAGGGCAGTTGAACGGAAATCAGTTTCAAGTGGGTACTGTCAATAGTAGCGGTTCAAATACGTGGCCATCAACGGAGCCACCTGGTAATGTTTTTGACGGGACATTTGCCAAATCGCTCATTCGGGTAACAACCAACGCAGGGTATATTTTTACCCCCGCAAGTTGCAGTCAATCAGGGCGAGTTATCAATTCTTTTAGAATTTATACTGCCAACGACACACCTGACCGCGACCCCTCAAGTTACTCTTTTTACGGTACTAACTCGGCGATTTCAGGAAATGGCCCCTTTGATGCTACTCAGTTTACTCTTATTGCTTCGGGCGCTCTTGCATTGCCTTCTGGAAGAAATACGAGTACGTTAGACAACGCCAATTCGCAGTTGGTGAGCTTTACAAATACGACTCCCTATACCTCGTTTATGTTGGTTTTTCCAACCATTAAGAACGCTGGGGCCACAATAAGCACACAAATTGGGGAGATTAAATTGTACCCCGAAAATAACCAACCTACCTTAAATACGACGACCGTAAACATCACCCAAGGAGTAACTGCCACAGGTACGTCAATGGGGAGTGCTACGTCGGGGACGACACAAGCGCCCAATACCCTTACGACGGCTGTCAGTAGCGATGGAACAAACTTTGGCTCGTCGGCTACGTTGAATGGAGTAACGCTCAATAACGTCGTTGTGGCAGCCGATGGAAATGTAACGGCGAATGTGAGTGCTTCCTGTACGGCTACTAATGGTAGCTTCACCGTTAAAATTACAAATAATCAAAGTCAGAGTGTTTTGGCTACGGTGGCAGTTAACGTCACGGCCAATTCCGCCCCAACATTGACGTATGGCAATGCTTCTGTCAATACGGGTACCGCTACCACGGTCAATCCTGCTACTGGCCCTTCTGACAATGGAAGTATTTCAACCATTGTGTTACAAAGCGTTTCGCCAGCTACTTCACCTGCTACGTTGACGGTGGACAACGTAACGGGTGTAGTGACAGTACCCAACAATGTACCCGCAGGCGTTTATACGGTCACCGTTCGTGCCACGGACAATTGTAGCAGCTTTACCGATGCTACCTTTACGTTGACCGTCCAGTCGGCCGACTACGCCATTTCTATTGCAAGTAACGTGCTTACCATCAACGATGTATCGGGCAATGGCGAAGCGCTGAATATCTCCGAAAGCGGCAGTAATATTCGTTTTAACGTAACAGGCCGTACGTATTCAATAAACGGTGGAGCAATTACCCCATTTACCACGCCAGCGGATGTGGCGCTTGGGGGAATTACCAGCATTGTGGTAAACACTGGCACGGGTAACGACATCATCAATGTGGGAGGCTTTGCCTCCAACTCCCTTCCTAGCCTAAGCATCAATGGCGGCACGGGCGACGATCAAGTGAACTTTAATGGTGACATCAACTTTGTGGCTAATGCTAACTTGGACGTGGATTTGCAAAACGATGATGCCAATCCTGGCACGGATCAGGTTTCTTTTACGAACAATGCTAATCTATTACTCACGGGCACAGGTGCCGCTGTCCTAAAAGTCAGTCGTAACATTGTCTTTAGCAATGGCACCGCTTCTCTCGAAACCACCGACGGGAACCTGACTTTGGAAGCTAATCAGCAGACTACAGCCAGTACAGGCAACTTTGTTGGCGTATCGGTCAATGGCGCTACCGTACGGGTCAATGGTACAGGTTCACTCAGCGTTAAAGGCAAAAGTGGCGACGACTCAGCCATTAATCAATTTGGAATAGTTGTACAAAATGGCGGATTGATTAGTGGTGGTACCAGTGGTACTGCTACGATAGAGGGTTCGGTAGGTGCTGGATCTGCCAATGGTAATATTGGCGTGTATGTCACGGGAACTAATGCCCGCATTAGTTCTTTGGGTGGGAATGTATCGGTAGTGGGTTCGGGAGGAAGTACGGGGGCAAGTTCAACCTGTAGTGGTGTAGTGGTAATCACAAATGGAACCATCACTGCGGGTGGCAGTGGCACTGTAACGGTAAGTGGTACGGGTGGCGCTGGCAGTGGTAACTTTAATGCAGGGGTTTACGTCGCAGGAACGGTCAATACATTGATTACTTCTTCGGGGGGAAATGTGAGCGTAACTGGCATTGGCGGAGGCACTGGTACCAATAATTATGGCATTTGGCAGGAGTTAGGAGGCACCATTACGGCAGGCGGTAGTGGCTCGGTCACTGTACATGGAACGGGAGCGGCTACTACTGGAAACAATAATAATGGAGTTTACATAAAAGATGCCAATACCAAAATCACTTCTGGTGGGGGCAATGTCAATGTAACAGGGCAGGGCGGTGGAGCGAACAGTTCGGCCTATAATTTTGGTATTCTTGTCAATAGTGCCGCCCAAATAACCGCTGGAGGTACGGGTACTGTACATGTAACTGGTACGGGTGGAAATACGACAGGGGGCAATAATTACGGGGTATATGTGAGTAATAGTAGTGCACAAATCACATCTTCGGGGGGAAATGTCAGTGTAACTGGGCAAGGTGGAGGAGCCTCCACGGGTGGGGCTAATGGTGGTATTTATATTGGAAGCAGTGGGCTAATTTCAGCAGGAGGCACAGGGAGTGTAACCGTAAATGGCACAGGAGGAAGTACAAGTGGAAATTCTAATCATGGTATATATGTTAGTGGCTCAAATGCGAGCATTATCAGTACAAATGGAAACATTACGATTACGACACAAGGCGGAGGCTCAGGTACATCCTTAAGTAATGTCGGTTTACTTATGTTTTCCACGGCTAAGGTAGTAGCTGGAGGTAGTGGTACTGTAAGCATACAAGCCAACGGAGGTGCAAACACGACGGGGAGCTCCAATTCAGGGCTTAGGATGGAAGATGCTGGGACTTTAATTAGTTCATCAGGAGGAAATGTAACAATCAATGCTGTAGGTGGAGGTACAGGGGCAAGTAGTAGTAATTATGGCGCCCATGTTAGTTTTAGCTCACAGGTTAGTGCTGGTGGCAATGGTACGTTATCAATCACTGGGCAAGGTGGGGCAGGTACAGGCGGTGGTAATTATGGTGTAAGAATCGCAAATGATGGCACTCAAATTACGTCAGGTGGGGGTAATATAATCCTAACAGGTATCGAAGGGGGAGGAGCAGGTAGTTTGGGTATTAGCCAAGCTAGTTCATTAGGTATTACTACCGCCACCAACGGCGGTAACATCACCCTCATTGCCAATAGCATGGACTTAGCGAGTACCATCAGCACCCAAGCCGCAGGTAGCACTACTTTACGGCCATATACCAACAACGTAGCCATCAACCTCGGCACATCTACGAACAGCATCGGTGGGCCGTTGGGGCTTAGCGATACTGAACTAGACAACATTACCACAGGCACGCTCATCATTGGTAATGCCAACAGTGGGAATCTCACTGTTTCTGGGGAAATCTCTCGCCCTGCGAGTACCAATGTACAGCTTGTCAGTGGGGGAGATGTTCTCATCAGTGGCGGTGGGTTTAATACGAGTGGAGGTACTTTGTTGCTCGATTCAGGTACGCCAACTGCGGCTGTAAAACCTACGTTCAACGGCACGGATGCAACGGCGAGTACACTATCGTTGGGGGGAGACTTAAACATTGCCATCAACGGTATGACGGTCGGAGATGGAACAGGTAGTACATATTCCCAGCTCAAGGTGGTGGGTGGGGTGAATTTGTTGGGGGTTAACTTGGTGTTGAGTGGTACGACTACGCTGGTGGGAGGAGAGGCGTTTGTCATCGTGGATAACGACGGTACAGATGCTATTAGTGGTACATTTAATAATCTTGCCCAAGGCGCAACGTTGTCAAACTTTTTAAATTCAGGATTGAATGCCACAATTAGTTATACGGGAGGGGCCGATAATAACGACGTAGTGATAACGGTGGAGCAAGTATGCCCGACGGTATCCAATGCAGGTCCTGACCAAACTCCAGCCTGTGGAACAACCCAAGTGACTTTAGCAGGTAATGCACCGACGGTGGGAACAGGTGTATGGAGTGTGGTAAGTGGCACGGGTGGAACTTTTGGGGATGCGAATAGTGCTACATCAAGTTTTACAGGCGTAGCGGGCAATAGTTATGTACTTCGCTGGACGATAAGTAATGGGCAATGCAGCGCCTCAACGGACGATGTGAGTGTAGCGTTCACGCAAAACCCAACGACTTCCAGTGCAGGCGACGACCAAACTCCAGCTTGCGGTATAACGCAGGTGACTTTGTCGGGCAATACGCCGACGGTAGGTACGGGTTCATGGAGTGTGGTAAGCGGTACAGGAGGAACCTTTGGTACTGTTTCGAGCCCGACGTCAACGTTTAGCGGGACTGCAGGAAGCACTTACACATTGCGTTGGACGATTACAAATGGAAGTTGTACTTCTACCGATGATGTGATTATTACTTTCAACCAAAACCCGACAACCTCTAACGCTGGTCCCGACCAAACGGGAGCGACTACTTGCGGTCTAACGCAGGTGACTTTGTCGGGCAATGCACCGACAGTAGGTACGGGTTCATGGAGTGTGGTAAGTGGTACAGGCGGGACATTTGGTAATGCGAATAGCCCGACGTCAACGTTTAGTGGGATGGCAGGAAGCACTTACACATTGCGTTGGACGATTACGAATGGAAGTTGTACTTCTACCGATGATGTAACTATTACTTTCAATCAAAACCCCGCAACGCCAACAGCTTCGGTGACGGTACAGCCGACGTGTACCACGCCGAAAGGAACGATTGTGGTGACAGCCCCCGTTGGAACGGGCATCGAATACAGTCTTGGCGGTACGTATCAAACCTCGGCGACGTTCAGTAATTTGGATGCGGGGAACTACAATGTGACAGCGAAGAACACGACCACGGGTTGTATTTCACCGAGTTTGGCTTTGACGGTGAATGCAGTTCCATCTGCCCCTGCCCAACCAACGGCTTCGGTGACGGTACAACCGACGTGTACTACGCCGAAAGGAACGATTGTGGTGACAGCCCCCGTTGGAACGGGCATCGAATACAGCCTTGGCGGTACGTACCAAGCTTCGGCAACGTTCAGTAATTTGGACGCGGGGAACTACAATGTGACAGCGAAAGACGTAGCCACTGGTTGTATTTCACCGAGTTTGGCTTTGACGGTGAATGAAGTGCCCTCTGCCCCAGCCCAGCCAACGGCTTCGGTGACGGTACAACCGACGTGTACCACGCCAAAAGGAACGATTGTAGTGACAGCCCCCGTTGGGGCGGGTATCGAATACAGCCTTGGCGGGGCGTACCAAGCTTCGGCGACGTTCAGTAATTTGGATGCGGGGAATTATAATGTTACAGCGAAAGACTTAGCCACTGGTTGTATTTCACCGAGTTTGGCTTTGACGGTAAATGCGGTTCCATCTGCCCCAGCCCAACCAACGGCTTCGGTGACGGTACAACCGACGTGTACCACGCCGAAAGGAACGATTGTGGTGACAGCCCCCGTTGGGACGGGCATCGAATACAGTCTTGGCGGTACGTACCAAGCTTCGGCAACGTTCAGTAATTTGGATGCAGGGAACTACAATGTGACAGCGAAGGACGTGGCCACGGGTTGTATTTCACCGAGTTTAGCGTTGACGGTAAATGCGGTTCCATCTGCTCCAGCTCAACCAACGGCTTCGGTGACGGTACAACCGACGTGTACTACGCCAAAAGGAACAATTGTGGTGACAGCCCCCGTTGGGACGGGCATCGAATACAGTCTTGGCGGTACGTACCAAGCTTCGGCAACGTTCAG
>NZ_JBYFCH010000035.1:55386-56154 GCF_057652295.1 Runella sp. R5_40
TAATTTGGACGCAGGGAATTATAATGTGACAGCGAAAGACGTAGCAACGGGTTGTATATCAACGAGTTTGGCTTTGACGGTGAATGCGGTGCCATCAGCTCCTGCTCAGCCAACAGCTTCGGTGACTATTCAACCGACGTGCACCACGCCAAAAGGAACGATTGTGGTGACGGCCCCCGTTGGGACGGGCATCGAATACAGCCTTGGCGGTACGTACCAAACTTCGGCGACGTTCAGTAATTTGGACGCAGGGAACTACAATGTGACGGCGAAGAACACGACCACGGGTTGTATATCAACGAGTTTAGCTTTGACGGTGAATGCAGTGCCATCGGCCCCTGCGACGCCAACAGCTTCGGTGACGGTACAACCGACGTGTACCACGCCAAAAGGAACAATTGTGGTGACAGCCCCCGTTGGAACGGGCATCGAATACAGTCTTGGCGGTACGTACCAAACTTCGGCGACGTTCAGTAATTTGGATGCGGGGAATTATAATGTGACAGCGAAAGACGTAGCAACGGGCTGTATTTCACCGAGTTTGGCTTTGACGGTGAATGCAGTGCCATCAGCCCCTGCCCAGCCAACAGCTTCGGTGACGGTACAACCGACGTGTACCACGCCAAAAGGGACAATTGTGGTGACGGCCCCCGTTGGGATGGGCATCGAATATAGTCTTGGCAGTACGTATCAAACTTCGGCGACGTTCAGTAATTTGGATGCGGGGAATTATAATGTGACAGCGAAAGACGTAGCAACGGGCTGTAT
>NZ_JBYFCH010000035.1:56254-59805 GCF_057652295.1 Runella sp. R5_40
GCCCCCGTTGGGATGGGCATCGAATATAGTCTTGGCAGTACGTATCAAACTTCGGCGACGTTCAGTAATTTGGATGCAGGGAACTACAATGTGACAGCGAAGAACACGACCACGGGTTGTATATCACCGAGTTTAGCGTTGACGGTGAATGCTGTTCCATCAGCACCCGCCCAACCAACGGCTTCGGTGACGGTACAACCGACGTGTACCACGCCAAAAGGAACGATTGTGGTGACGGCCCCCGTTGGGACGGGCATCGAATACAGTCTTGGCGGTACGTACCAAGCGTCGGCGACGTTCAGTAATTTGGATGCGGGGAACTACAATGTAACAGCGAAGAACACGACCACGGGTTGTATTTCACTGAGTTTGGCTTTGACGGTGAATGCGGTTCCATCTGCCCCTGCCCAACCAACGGCTTCGGTGACGGTACAACCAACGTGTACCACGCCAAAAGGGACAATTGTGGTGACAGCCCCCGTTGGGACGGGCATCGAATATAGTCTTGGCAGTACGTACCAAGCTTCGGCAACGTTCAGTAATTTGGATGCAGGGAATTACAATGTAACAGCGAAAGACGTAGCCACGGGTTGTATATCAACGAGTTTAGCGTTGACGGTGAATGCGGTTCCATCGGAACCTGCCCAACCAACGGCTTCGGTGACGGTACAACCGACGTGTACCACGCCAAAAGGGACGATTGTGGTGACAGCCCCCGTTGGGACGGGCATCGAATACAGCCTTGGCGGTACGTACCAAACTTCGGCGACGTTCAGTAATTTGGACGCGGGGAATTATAATGTGACAGCGAAAGACGTAGCCACTGGTTGTATATCACCAAGTTTAGCTTTGACGGTGAATGCGGTGCCATCAGCCCCAGCCCAACCAACAGCTTCGGTGACAGTACAACCGACATGTACCACGCCAAAAGGGACGATTGTGGTGACAGCCCCTACAGGCACCGATATTCAATACAGTCTTGGCGGTACGTACCAAGCTTCGGCAACGTTCAGTAATTTGGATGCGGGGAACTATAATGTGACAGCGAAAGACGTAGCAACGGATTGTATTTCACCGAGTTTAGCTTTGACGGTGAATGCAGTTCCATCAGCCCCTGCGACGCCAACAGCTTCGGTGACAGTACAACCGACGTGTACCACGCCAAAAGGGACGATTGTGGTGACAGCCCCCGTGGGGACGGGCATCGAATATAGTCTTGGCAGTACGTACCAAACTTCGGCAACGTTCAGTAATTTGAATGCGGGGAATTATAATGTAACAGCGAAGAACACGACCACGGGTTGTATATCACCGAGTTTGGCTTTGACGGTGAATGCCGTGCCCTCTGCTCCAGCCCAACCAACAGCTTCGGTGACAGTACAACCGACATGTACTACGCCAAAAGGGACAATTGTGGTGACGGCTCCCGTTGGAACGGGCATCGAATACAGCCTTGGCGGGGCGTACCAAGCCTCAGCGACGTTCAGTAATTTGGATGCAGGGAATTATAATGTGACGGCGAAAGACGTGGCCACGGGTTGTATATCACCGAGTTTGGCTTTGACGGTGAATGCGGTGCCATCAGCTCCTGCTCAGCCAACGGCTTCGGTGACGGTACAACCGACGTGTACCACGCCAAAAGGGACAATTGTAGTGACGGCCCCCGTTGGGACGGGCATCGAATACAGCCTTGGCGGTACGTACCAAACTTCGGCGACGTTCAGTAATTTGGATGCAGGGAACTACAATGTGACGGCGAAGAACACGACCACGGGTTGTATATCACCGAGTTTGGCTTTGACGGTGAATGCAGTGCCATCAGCCCCAGCCCAACCAACGGCTTCGGTGACGGTACAACCGACGTGTACCACGCCGAAAGGGACAATTGTGGTGACAGCCCCCGTTGGGACGGGCATCGAATATAGTCTTGGCAGTACGTACCAAGCTTCGGCAACGTTCAGTAATTTGGATGCGGGGAATTATAATGTGACAGCGAAGAACACGACCACGGGTTGTATATCACCGAGTTTGGCTTTGACGGTGAATGCGGTTCCATCTGCTCCAGCCCAACCAACGGCTTCGGTGACGGTGCAACCGACGTGTACTACGCCGAAAGGGACAATTGTGGTGACGGCCCCCGTTGGGACGGGTATCGAATACAGTCTTGGCGGTACGTACCAAGCTTCGGCAACGTTCAGTAATTTGGATGCAGGGAATTACAATGTAACTGCGAAGAACACGACCACGGGTTGTATATCACCGAGTTTGGCTTTGACGGTGAATGCAGTGCCATCAGCCCCAGCCCAACCAACAGCTTCGGTGACGGTACAACCGACGTGTACCACGCCAAAAGGGACAATTGTGGTGACGGCCCCTACAGGCACCGATATTCAATACAGTCTTGGCGGTACGTACCAAGCTTCGGCAACGTTCAGTAATTTGGATGCGGGGAACTACAATGTGACGGCGAAGAACACGACCACGGGTTGTATATCACCGAGTTTAGCTTTGACGGTGAATGCGGTTCCATCGGCACCTGCCCAACCAACGGCTTCGGTGACGGTACAACCGACGTGTACCACGCCAAAAGGGACAATTGTGGTGACGGCCCCTACAGGCACCGATATTCAATACAGCCTTGGCGGGGCGTATCAAACTTCGGCGACGTTCAGTAATTTGGACGCGGGGAACTACAATGTGACGGCGAAGGACGTGGCCACGGGTTGTATATCACCGAGTTTGGCTTTGACGGTGAATGCGGTTCCATCTGCCCCTGCTCAACCAACAGTAGGCACGATTACGCAACCGACCTGTGCATTGGCTACGGGAAGCGTCGAATTGAGCGGTTTACCATCGAGTGGTACATGGACATTGACGCGCAACCCTGGTTCGGTAACTAGCACGGGCACGGGCGGGACGACGACGGTTTCAGGGTTGGTGTCAGGAATATACACGTTTACCGTGACCAATGATGCAGGTTGTACATCGGTGGCGAGTGGGGATGTGGAGATTACTGTGCCCCCTAGCAATGTAAGCATCACAACGGCAGCAAGCGCGCCTATTTGTGCAGGAGCGACTTCCTTCACAATACCTTACACGGCCACGACGGGTAGCCCACTAAGTTATTCGATTACGGGAGTAGGAATTACATCGGTTAGCAACGGAACACTACCTTCAACGCCGATTGTGGTGAATTTGAGCGGCCCCGCGACGGGTAGTTCAATTTCGTATAGCCTGACAGTGAGTAATGCTGGCGGCTGTGTTTCGCCAAACGTTACAGGCAGTGTGGCCGTTCAAAACAAACCAACGATCACGCTAACGACGCTTCAACAAACCCTAAACGAAGGCAATAATCCCGTTCTTTGCGATACCGATGCGAATTCAGTTAACAGTTTACAGTTTAACGTCTTGATTTCGTGCGTTTCGGGTTCACCCGTTTGGCGCGTACAAGTGGGCAGTGGTGCATGGAGCAACTGGTCAGCGACAGCCCCAGTTTCCCAACCGTCCAATAACCAACCCCACCGCTACCAAGCGGCTTGCGACGCCAATTG
>NZ_JBYFCH010000036.1:0-57447 GCF_057652295.1 Runella sp. R5_40
AGCGCATCGTCAGAAGCACTGTTTTCTTTCCCGCCCGCGTCATTACTCGCGTTTTGGTCTGGCGTGCTGTCAATGTCAGTGCCGCCCGTGGCAGCACTGATTTCGGCTTTGTTGACCACCGTGCCCGTAAAGCCTGCATTCACCGTAAAGGTAATATCACGGGTAGTGTTGGCTCCCGCCGCCAACGAAGCAATCGCCGTGTTTAATGTCGCAATACCCCCAACTGCCGTCCAGTTGGCGTCCGACAAAGTCAGACCCGTTGGAATATAATCAGAAACCTGAATCGCCGTGGCGTTCACATTACCCTGATTATAGATGGTAATCGTGAATTTGACGGTACTGCCCGGATTGACGCTTGCCGACTGACCCGCCGCCAACGTCTTCTTCAACGCCAGGTCAAACACTGGTGCAGGCGTCACGATGATGACCGCTGGGTCTTCATCGTCTTCGTCCGTGGCCGCATCCGTACTGCCCACTGTGCCCGTGCCATCGCCGTTGAGCGCATCGTCAGAAGCACTGTTTTCTTTCCCGCCCGCGTCATTACTCGCGTTTTGGTCTGGCGTGCTGTCAATGTCGGTGCCGCCCGTGGCAGCACTGATTTCGGCTTTGTTGACCACCGTACCCGTAAAACCTGCATTCACCGTAAAACTGATGTCTCGCGTCGTGCTGGCTCCCGCCGCCAAAGCGGCAATCGCCGTGTTTAATGTCGCAATACCCCCAACTGCCGTCCAATTGGCATCCGACAAAGTCAGACCCGTTGGAATATAATCAGAAACCTGAATCGCCGTAGCGTTCACATTGCCTTGGTTGTAAACCGTGATGGTAAATTTCACCGTATTACCCGGATTGACGCTTGCTGCCTGACCCGCCGCCAACGTCTTCTTCAACGCCAAGTCAAACACTGGTGCAGGCGTCACGGTGATGACCGCTGGGTCGGCGTCGTCTTCGTCCGTGGCCGCATCTGTACTGCCCACTGTGCCCGTGCCGTCGCCGTTGAGCGCATCGTCAGAAGCCGTGTTTTCTTTCCCGCCCGCGTCATTACTCGCGTTTTGATCTGGCGTGCTGTCAATGTCGGTGCCGCCCGTGGCAGAGCTGATTTCGGATTTGTTGACCACCGTACCCGTAAAACCCGCATTCACCGTAAAGGTAATATCACGCGTGGTGCTGGCTCCCGCCGCCAAAGAGGCAATCGGCGTGTTCAACGTGGCAATGCCCCCAACTGCCGTCCAGTTGGCGTCCGACAAAGTCAGACCCGTTGGAATATAATCAGAAACCTGAATCGCCGTAGCGTTCACATTACCCTGATTATAGATGGTAATCGTGAATTTGACGGTACTGCCCGGATTGACGCTTGCTGCCTGACCCGCCGCCAACGTCTTCTTCAACGCCAAGTCAAACACTGGTGCAGGCGTCACGGTGATGACCGCTGGGTCTTCATCGTCTTCGTCCGTGGCCGCATCCGTACTGCCCACTGTGCCCGTGCCATCGCCGTTGAGCGCATCGTCAGAAGCACTGTTTTCTTTCCCGCCCGCGTCATTACTCGCGTTTTGGTCTGGCGTGCTGTCAATGTCGGTGCCGCCCGTGGCAGAGCTGATTTCGGATTTGTTGACCACCGTACCCGTAAAACCCGCATTCACCGTAAAGGTAATATCACGGGTAGTGTTAGCCCCCGCCGCCAACGAAGCAATCGCCGTATTTAATGTCGCAATACCCCCAACTGCCGTCCAGTTGGCGTCCGACAAAGTCAGACCCGTTGGAATATAATCAGAAACCTGAATCGCCGTAGCGTTCACATTGCCTTGGTTGTAAACCGTGATAGTAAATTTCACCGTATTACCCGGATTGACGCTTGCCGCCTGGCCCGTTGCTAACGTCTTCTTCAACGCCAAGTCAAACACTGGTGCAGGCGTCACGGTGATGACCGCTGGGTCTTCATCGTCTTCGTCCGTGGCCGCATCCGTGCCACCTACTGTGCCCGTGCCGTCGCCGTTGAGCGCATCGTCAGAAGCCGTGTTTTCTTTCCCGCCCGCGTCATTACTCGCGTTTTGGTCTGGCGTGCTGTCAATGTCGGTGCCGCCCGTGGCAGAGCTGATTTCGGCTTTGTTGACCACCGTACCCGTAAAACCCGCATTCACCGTAAAGGTAATATCACGGGTAGTGTTAGCCCCCGCCGCCAACGAAGCAATCGCCATGTTTAATGTCGCAATACCCCCAACTGCCATCCAGTTGGCGTCCGACAAAGTCAGACCCGTTGGAATATAATCAGAAACCTGAATCGCCGTAGCGTTCACATTACCCTGATTATAGATGGTAATCGTGAATTTGACGGTACTGCCCGGATTGACGCTTGCCGACTGACCCGCCGCCAACGTCTTCTTCAACGCCAGGTCAAACACTGGTGCAGGCGTCACGGTAATGACCGCCGGGTCTTCATCGTCTTCGTCCGTGGAAGCATCTGTACCGCCCGGAGTGCCTGTGCCGTTGCCGTTGAGCGCATCGTCTGAGGCCGTGTTTTCTTTGCCCCCCGCATCATTGGAAACGTTTTGGTCAGGCGTGCTGTCAATGTCGGTGCCGCCCGTGGCAGCACTGATTTCGGCTTTGTTGACGGCCGTACCCGTAAAGCCTGCATTCACCGTAAAACTGATGTCCACTTTGGCACTGTCTCCCGCTGCCAACGAGGCAATCGGTGTGTTCAATGTCGCTGTAATACCGTTGGCCGTCCAATTGGCATCCGACAAAGTCAGACCCGTTGGTATGTAATCATTGATTTGAATCGCCGTGGCGTTCACATTACCTTGATTATAAACTGTGATGGTAAATTTCACCGTATTACCCGGATTGACGCTTGCCGCCTGGCCCGTTGCTAACGTCTTCTTCAACGCCAAGTCAAACACTGGTGCAGGCGTCACGGTGATGATCGCTGGGTCTTCATCGTCTTCGTCCGTAGCGGCATCCGTGCCGCCCGGCGTGCCTGTGCCGTCGCCGTTGAGCGCATCGTCCGAAGCGCTGTTTTCTTTCCCGCCCGCGTCATTACTCGGGTCAGAGTCGTATTTGCTGTCACGGTCCACCGGGGGCGTGTTGTTGGGATCGGTGTCGTCATCGGCACTCATGATTTCGGTGCGGTTCACCAACTCTCCCGTTACACCCGCATTGACCGTAAAGTTGATGTCCACTTTGGCACTGTCTCCCGCAGCAAGCGGCCCTGCAATCGACGTGTTCAAGGTCGCCGTAGTACCGTTGGCCGTCCAATTGGCATCGTTTAAGGTTAAGCCCGTCGGAATATAATCCAACAATTTAACGTTATAAGCGGAGACCGAACCCTGATTATACACGGTCACGGTAAATTTAACCGTGCTGCCGGGAGCCACCGTGGCAGCCTGCCCGACGGCTAAGGTCTTTTTCAATGCTAAATCAAACACAGGACAGGTACCGAATACCTGACAATTAGGGCTGACCGACACGCCACCATTTCCGCCCCCGCCCCCGATGCCCGTATACGTACCGGTTTTGGGATTGAGCGCGGGTAAAGACGCACTTCCTCCTTCGATACAGAAATTCATATTAGTCACGGCTGGAGGTAGGCCAGTGGAATTATTCCCAATCCCTCCCAAGGGATCCTGCACCCAAACAACTCCGCCACCGCCGCTGCCACCGCCACCGCCACCATGCGAACCATCTGCTTGCCCTTGTCCACCATTTCCACCTTTGGCACAGACATTAAGTATACCTCCGGTAACACTGTGGGTATTTAAGACAACAATTCCCCCACCACCTCCTCCAGTACCTCCCGAGGCTGAATATCCTGCATATAAAAGTGTACCATTATCTCCATTAGCCGACATCGTTTTGCCATTGGAAACTACTGAAGCCGCCTGCACCATCACAATTCCGCCTCCATATATAGTATTTTGTGCACCTCCTCCCATCCATACCCTCGGATCAGGACATTGAAAACTACCATCACAATATTGGTATTGATGGTAGGTTGCCAAAGTTCCTCCACCATTACCCCCATTTCTGGCTACGCCGCCAGCTTCTCCTTCCCCCCCTTTTCCGCCATTAGTTCCTGACTTTCCCTGAGGTGATATGTTTTGTAGAGTTGTCGCTCCTCCTCCTCCTCCTCCTACAAAGCGATTCCCCCCCCCTCCACCACCGGATGTCGCGATTCCATCAGACCCTTTGCCTCCATCGGTATCTGTATTAGTCAAACTTCCAAGGCCGCCAGTCTTATTAGTCGCTGAGGAATTCCCACCATTAGCCCCGCCTCCATAGCCTGCCCCCCCGCCACCGCCACCGCCGTGTGGAGCCGAAGCGCCCCCAGAACCAGCACCCCCTACCCCTCCACCTCCACCTCCACCTCCACTGGTATTAACGGCGTTAGCAGTTGTTCCTCCTCCATTCCCTCCATTATAAGTACCATCAGTAGCAAGCTGAGTGCATGGTATTCCATTTCCTTTCATTCCTGGGGAACCATAGCCACCACCACCACCACCACCACCGGCATAGCATATTCCACCGCCGCCACCCATGTAAATATCAGGGCCCAAAATTGTATTTGTCCCGTCAGCATACCGAAAGCCCGCTCCGTCGGCACTGATGTTGCCATTCATTGTCAGCGTCCCCGTCGTGGTCAACGTCACAATCCCTCCCGTACTTCCATCCCAGTCCTTCGCTACAATCCCGCCACTCGGCACAATAAATCCCGCCGGGTCATTGGGTACCCACACCAACTGAAACATCGCCGTTGCCGAGGGCGTGGCGTAGGTCCGCGTCAGGCTGCTCAAAGTGATTGTACTGCCCGTCAGCGAAGCAATCGTGGAATATTCCATCCGACCAGCTCCGCTGCTTGTTGTACCTGTCATCTGAATGAATAACACCTTATCGCCGACCGCCCAGGTATGGGTCGCTCCCGTGGAGGCCCCCACCGTCAGGGTCTTGCCCGACATGGCCGTCACCGGCCGATACGCATTCACCACCCCTGTCGGCAGGGTCGTTTGTGCACGAAGACACAGAAGAGTTGCTATGGTAAACAACCAGCTGAGTACAATTCTATCTTTCATATTCGTCGATATTGGTTTGTAGGAATTCATTTTTTTATTGTTGTCTTTATCGGAACACAGAGTTGTTTTTGACAAGTCGGCTCGGTCAGGGTGAGCAATTCGTCTATTGGAGGAGTCAGTACTTCGCTTTTGTGACCAGAAGGCCATAGTACTTCTACTTTTTCTACCGTTCCGATAGCTCCCAGCCCTACATATTGCGTCAGGCTATTACTGATGCCATAACTCTCCCCAGCGCGTACTTCGCGCACCAGAATACGGCGATCCTTCGTAGTGAGTTTGATTCTTGCCCCCACCCCTGAGCGATTGCTCTCTGTCCCCACCAACCGTATCGCCATGTAATGATTCGCATTGGGCGTGTTGAGCCATAGCCTATCGGGCTCCGTGGTTCTAAAGAGGTAGGAACAATACAGGTCTAAAAAACCGTCATGGTTGAGATCGCCCACCGCAAACGAACGCAGCGGTGTATCTGCTTTGGGCACCAAAAGGGGTAGTGTTACCTCTCGAAAAGTTCGATTGCCGTTGTTAAGAAAGAGTTTGGCATCCGTCAAGCCGCTGACCAGCAAATCCACATACCCGTCATTGTCAAAATCGCGCATCAGGGCCTGCAACAGCCCATCGGGGGTGTTCCCCAACAAACCCGTCCCAGCCGTAATGTCAGTAAAATGACCATGACCGTCGTTGAGCATTAATCGGGAAGGCGAATGATGATTGGCAATAAAAGCATCCAAATCGCCGTCATTGTCTATATCCTGAAATTCGGTTACCCACGTTTGTGAGCTGTCGGCCAGACCGTACTCTTTGGCCCGGTCGGTATAGATCCCTCCGCTGTTGATAAACAATTGATTGATCCGACGTGCATCGGTCGAATCAGTCACCCCTGCCTTACATTTGCTCACATACGCATCAAGGTCGCCGTCATTATCAACATCGGCAAATACAATTCCATAGTTGCCAGCCTGTTTTTCGGGCGGAAGCGACGTAAAAGCAAACCCCATATTATCGCGGGCAAAGCTGCCGTTCGGTGTGTTTTTCCATACCGCATTGGTACTATCATCATTACATACAAAGGCATCCAGCAAACCATCGTTATTTATATCGCTTAAAGCCGATGCTTGGGTAAAGACACTGTCTTCGGGAAGGCGAATAATACGGCTTGCCGTTGGAGACAGCATCACTGAACGTACTCCAGTATACTCCCCGCCCGTCAAGATATCGGCATGGCCATTGTTGTCGATATCTGCCAAAACAACACTCAAAGGCGTAGAGGACTGAACCGAACCCAAGGCTCGTGAAGTAAATTTTCCATCGGGCTGTTGGTATAAAATATAAAAAAAACCTTGGCGATCCGCCCGAACGATGTCATCCCGTCCATCGCCATCCATATCCGTTACGCCTTTTTGTAGCCAACTACTAAATCCCTGAGATGGCAATAAGTCGCTTCGATCCACAAAAACCAATTGACCTTGGACTTTGCTTGAAAGAGTGCAGCATAGAACGATTACAATAATTCGCAAACACCTATAAATCACCTCGATACGCCCGTTTAAGTAAATAACCATGTAACATACTAATTAGGTACTCATTCAATATCTATCGACTGATGTGTGGTCCGTTTTGGGCAGATAGCAGATAGTATGTACTGAAGTGAGCCTACTATTATTCTTTTTGCCCTTTCGCAATATATAATTGTAGCTATCCGAAAATAGGGCGCAAAAAACAATCAAAATTAAATTCAGTATATTTATCATTTTAAGAGTATATCTGTCCTTAATTATAAAACATATTTATACTGTCAAAAATGAACAAGTATTATGCCAAATAAGACGTTTTTACATGCACAAGGGAAAATAATTTATTTCCCTTATTTTAAAATAAAGCCACATATCATTAAAAAAAGAGACTTAATAGAAGTAAAAGGAGAAAAAATAAGACCCAGTTTTAAAAGTATTTTTAGAAGATTAACCTATCGACAAATAGGCATATATTTAAGAATATATATGCTTAATTAAAACAATAAACTATATATATTATATATACCATAATTCCCAACACGTGTCCTTTTTTGTTTTTCTAGGTACAAAATTTCATTCTATCATATTGAGTGAAAACGTCAGAAAACACTCTGATTTTGCAGCCAACTCACTCACATCCATGTACTTCCCCGATACATACACATTCTCCACATGTTATCAAATAGAAATAGGTAGCCCGTAACAAGAACCTAGAACTTTAAAGAAGAAGTTGGTGTCATTCGTTGAAAAAAGTTAAATTTGGCTCGATACCCATCTTAACGGCCTAAGCTGTTACTTTCATTCTTCAATTACAACATCAATATGCTAAATCGTACCTCTACCTTCACATTGTTTACCTTGTTGAGTTGTTTTGTCTTTCTTCCAAAGCACGGAAATACCCAAGAAAACGGCGAAGGAAAAAGCGGAAAAGTAGAAAGCTCTTATTTGAAAGAAGTAGAGCAATTGGCCAAAACCAAGCCATTGCAAGCCGCGTTTCAGTCTATTCTAGGCCAAACCCAGCGCAACCGAAACGAGCTTGTTATGCTCACCGAAATTCCTGCGCCACCATTTATGGAAACCAAGCGCGGCGAACGCTTTGCCAGTATGCTCAAAGAAGCGGGTGCTGATTCGGTTTGGACGGATAAGGAAGGAAACGTGCTCGCACTTCGCAAGGGGAAAAAACGCACGCGCACGGTTGCTTTTGACGCCCATTTGGACACCGTTTTTCCGCTCGAAACCAAGATTAAAGTAAGCAACAATGCCGATACGCTCTTTGCGCCAGGCATTGCCGACAATACCCGTGGCTTGGTCTTGTTGCTATCAGTAGTCAGAGCGCTGGAAGAGGCCAAGGTAGAAACCGAAGCGGATGTGCTGTTTGTGGGCTCAGTGGGCGAAGAAGGCTTAGGAGATTTGCGCGGTACCAAGTTTTTGTTTACCGACCAAAGTCGCCGCATCGACTCTTGGATTGCCATCGACGGCGGCGAAACGGGCACGCTTATCAACATGGGTTTGGGTTCGTTTCGTTACCGTGTTACGTTTCGTGGCCCTGGTGGTCACTCGTGGGGCGCTTTTGGGCTGGCCAATCCGCAACACGCGCTCGGCTCGGCCATTCATTATTTTTCCAAAGCGGCGGATAAGTTTACGCGTTCGGGCGCTCGCACGAGCTACAACGTAGGGCGCATTGGCGGCGGGACATCGGTCAACTCGATTGCGTTTGAGTCGTGGATGGAAGTCGATATGCGTTCCGAAATTCCCGAAAACCTCAACATGGTCGATTCGTTACTAAAAGCGTCCATTCAACAAGCCTTGGTGGAGCACAATGCCATGAAGCGCATGGGGCCTGCCTTGACGGTAGAAATCAAAAAAATCGGTGACCGTCCTTCTGGCGAACTTCCCGAAAGTCTTCCGCTCATTCAACGCGCCATGGCCGCTACTACCTATTTTGGGGTGTCGCCTCGACTAACCCGTGGCTCGACCAACTCCAACGTGCCTATTTCCAAAGGAATACCTGCCATTACGCTCGGACAAGGCGGAAAAACGGGCAATAACCACGCCCTTAACGAGTGGTGGTACGACGAAAAAGACAGCTACAAAGCCATTCAACTTGCCTTGCTGACGCTCGTTTCGGAAGCAGGTTTGGCTAAATAAAACGACCTAAACGCCCATTCATCATGAGAAAACTCTATTTTGTTTGTTTATTGTTCTTGACAACGTGGTCATTTGGACAAAGTTCCGACCTCAACGAACGTGTGAAAGCGTTGGAAGACAAACTCCAATTTATGGAACAAGGTCTTACCAAGACCATCGACGACCTGCTTTGGTACGAAAAACTGGGCGATGTCGCTATCATCGACAAAGTTCGGTACGCCAGCAAACCCCCACACGTGGTACGCAACCCCACTGGGCAAGGTGCCTACAATCCCGTGGTTATTCCTGCCTATACTTTTATTCCAAAAAAATATGCTGAGTCGAAAAAATTGCCGTTGATTGTGCTCATTCACGGCGGTGTTCACGGCGATTTTAATACGTTTTATGCCCACATCGTCCGCGAAATGGTTGAGCAAGGGTACATCATCATCGCTCCCGAATACCGAGGAAGCACGGGCTACGGAAGCACTTTTTACCGCCAAATCGACTACGGCGCCTATGAAAACGACGATGTGTTGGCAGGAAAACGCTGGGCCGTCGAAAACATGCCACAAGTCGATGCCGAACGCGTAGGAATTATGGGATGGAGCCACGGCGGGATGATTACGCTCATGAATATTTTTGACCATCCAGAAGATTACCGCGTTGCCTACGCTGGCGTGCCTGTGAGTGACTTGATTGCGCGCATGGGCTACAAAACCCAAAGCTATCGCAACGAGTTTTCATCGCCCAACCACATTGGGAAAGATGCCGCCGAAAACGTGGCCGAATACCGCCGCCGCTCGCCGCTTTGGAATGCTCAAAAACTGAAAACCCCACTTCTCATTCACACCAATACCAACGACGAGGACGTCAACGTACTGGAAGTAGAAGGACTTATCAACGCACTGAAAGCCAACGGTAAAAAATTTGAGTATAAAATTTACCAAGAAGCCCCAGGCGGGCATACATTTAACCGCATTGACACAAAATTAGCCAAAGAATCGCGGCAAGAGATTTATCGCTTCCTGGCACCCCACCTTACACCGCCTAATCCTGTTAAATAATCCAATCAGCCATTGCTATGAAACATTACCTCTATCTAGTTGCTTTTTGGGCCTGGTTTGCTCCTTGCACTTTCGGCCAATCTGTTTCTTCCGACACGGCAAAAGTGGAAAAAAAGGCCAATTTTGGCCCGCTCTTTAAAAACGATGACGTCATCAAACTGCGCATTGTCACCAACATCAAGGCGCTCCAAAAAGACCGAGGCGCTTCTCCTTCCAACCACTGGGCCGAATTGTATTATGCCCGCAAGAAGAAAGGGGACTTAAAAATTCCTATCAAACTCAAAGTACGCGGTAACTTCCGCAAAGCAGCCAAAAACTGCATTTTTCCCCCTTTGCTGTTGGATTTACCGCAAAAAAAAGACAAAAACTCCATCTTTGAGCGTCAAAATCGGCTTAAACTCGTTACGCATTGCCAAAGCGAAGAATACATTTTCAACGAATACTTGGTGTATCGAATGTACAACCTGATTACAAATTACAGTTTTCGGGCGCGAATTGCTCAGGTAACGTACGAAGACTCGGCGGGGCTTCAAAAACCCGTAACAAGTTATGCGTTTTTGCTTGAAGACGAAGACGATATGGCCAAACGCAACAAAGCCAAAGATTATACAATCAAACAAATTCCGATGCCCCGCATTGATTCTCTTCAAATGGCAACGGTTGCGGTGTTTGAATACATGATTGGCAATACCGACTGGTCCGTACCTTATTTGCACAATATCAAACTGTTAGCCCCCAAAGGAGGAAAATATCCGATTCCTGTTCCTTATGATTTTGACCATTCGGGTATTGTAGAAGCCAAATACGCCCAACCTGCCGAGCAATTGGAACTTGCCTCCGTGCGTGAGCGACTTTACCGAGGATTGACCTATCCGCCCGCTTTGCTCCAGCAGGTTTTTGCACGGTTTAAAGCCGCCAAACCCGAAATCTATGCCTTGTATCAAAACAACCCTCATCTAAAACCAGGCTACGTCAAACGCACCCTTCGCTACTTGGATGATTTTTATTCGATTATCGACAATCCTAAAGATGTAAAGCGCTTGCTGATTTATGGTGGGGGAAAACCACAGGCGGCGGGTGTTGTGATCAAAGGGCTTAACTAACCCCAAACAACACCACCAAAAAGCTAAGAAGAACCAACGGAAAACCAATCATAAACACCAAATAGGTGATTTTCAACAGACGATATTTACGTTCAATGACAAACCCTTGGGCGTAAATATTGTCAATCATCGTTTCTTTCACTCGTTCTTCTTCCGTCACCAGTTGCTTCATTGCTTCTTTGTACTCATCGCGCGATAGCGCCAAATAATCTCCGAAAAACAACAGGTCAATGTTGGATTTATCCAACGTCAGACGCTCGGCTTTTGAGCGTACCGACGGGCGGGTAGAAAGCAACGCCAAAGTGATAGTCGCAAGGCAAACGAGTACCAATAAAGTCATCGGCACCAATAACCGAGGATTAGACTCTACTTCACTCACCAAAAAAGTGATAACCACCGAAATGATGATAGAATTAATCGAAATCATCAAGCCCGCTTTTTGGTCGGCCATGGCGCTGAGCTGAAGATGACTTGCCAACGTCGTCCGAAACATTGTTTCGGCGCTACGGCCTTCTTTTTTTTTCTTCTTCTTTTTCTCTTTCTTCGACTTGTCTTTTTCTTTGGGTTGTTCAAACTCTTCCATTGGTCTATTTTTTAAGTAACAGTGCAAAAGTTTTAGGGTGTTTTTTTAACGTAATCCGCTAATTTTGAACGGATAACTTGTGCTTTAGCACCTAAGATTGACGCGCCCAAAGTATAAAGTCAGTCGATGGCACTTGCGACAATTCGGGTTTCAAAATGCTGATGATTTGTCCACGATGATAGGCCGCGTGGTGGCTCAAGTGCGTTAAAATATCACCTAACGACGACTGAAAAGTAGCCCCAGTGGTGGTTTGGTACGTAATAATTTTATCAAAATCGGCTTCGTCGGTATCTTTTACAAAGCTTGACCATTTTTGGTAACTGTGTTCCAACGTTTCGGAAAGCCAAGCAACAGGTAAGACGTCCCACACGCCTACCACCAAATGATCATTGGCAACGCGTGTAAACCAAACCATTTGTGCATTGAGCACATGGCTCATCAGCGACAAAGCTCTTTCGGGAGGTGTTTCGAGCGATTCAATAGAAGCGACCAATTGGGCGTTGGCCCAACGTTCATAATCGAGAAGTCGGAGAAAATGCGTTTTCATGGAAACAAAGGCTATGATTACTTCGATAAGTTGCCCAGTACGATTACCATTTAATCAGTGCAGACGCCCACGTAAAACCGCTACCAAAAGCGGCTAAACAAACAAGGTCGCCTTCTTTGACGCGTCCTTCTTCCCAAGCTTCGGTAAGGGCAATTGGAATGGAGGCGGCGGTGGTATTACCGTATTTATGAATGTTGTTATAGACTTGGTCTTCGCGCAGACCCATTTGCTGGCGAATGTACTCGCTGATACGAATATTCGCTTGGTGAGGTACCAGCAGCGAAATATCTTCGGGCTTGTAGCCATTGGCATCCAAGGCTTCGTTGATGGCTTCGGCAAAACGAACAACGGCGTGTTTGAAGACCGCGTTTCCGTTCATAATGACTTCAAATCCTCCCTCGTCCACCATCTCTTTGGTAGCCGAGCGAACTGGGCGGCTACTGCCTGGGTCTTTCACAAACAAATCTTCGGCAAAACGACCGTCGGCGTGTAAGTGCGTAGAAAGCACGCGGTGGGTGGGGTCTTCGGTCGCTTGCACAACGGCAGCCCCTGCACCATCCCCAAAAATTACGGCAACGTTGCGGCCTTTATTGCTTTTATCAGTCCAAGTCGATTGAATTTCGGCCCCTATGACCAAAATCGTTTTATACGTACTGGTTTTGATAAATTGGTCGGCAATCGAAAGCGCATACACAAAACCCGAACATTGTTCCCGAATGTCAATCACAGGAATGCCAATGAGGTCGAGTTCGCGCTGCATCAAAAACGCCGAACCTGGGAAAAAATAGTCGGGCGTAATGGTGGCATACACAATCATGTCAACATCCGATGGCTGCAAACCCGCCCGTTCCAATGCCTGACGGGCCGCCGCAGTAGCCATGCTCGCGTTGGTATCTTTGCCGTAGGTAAAGTAACGACGTTCTTGAATCCCTGTCCGCTCACGAATCCACTGGTCAGAGGTATCCATCAGTTTGCTCAAGTCATCATTGGTTACTACGTTTTCGGGTACGTAAAAACCCAAACCTGTAATTTTGGAATATGGCATGATTGTAGGAGTATTAAATAACAAAAGGCAGAACTTCCTTCCGAATGCTCTGCCTTTATCGCTTCACTAAGCTTCTTTCAACGTGTAAGTATAGTCTTCCATAATCAAATTGGCCAACAATTTACTGCAAGCCGTTTCGACGAGTTGTTGGGCAGCAGCCTCTGAATCAGCGTCTAAACTCAAAGTGATGTGTTTGCCAATACGGACATCAGATACGTCGTCGATACCCAAATTATGAAGCCCGAGTTTAACGGCTTTCCCTTGTGGATCAAGGATTTCTTTTTGGGGCATGACGTTGATTTCGGCGATGAATTTCATAGAACTTAAAGCCCCCCACCCCCAATGGGGGAGATTTTGATTGTTAAGCCCCTTTTGGGGATTTGGGGGCTATGAATGAGAGTAAAATGTAAATACCGACTATCAGCGGAACAGCTGCAAATTTCAGCAAAATCAATAAAACCACCGACACCCCAAGGAAAATATATTTGAGTTGATTTTCTTTCCAACCAAAACTTTTGAATTTAAAGGCCAATAAAGGCACTTCCATGATCATCAAAAACGACATCACGAGCGTGTAGCCGATCAATACCGTTGGATTCACAATGATGGATTGAGACTCAGGATACATCCTAAGAATAAAAGGAAGCGAGGCCACTACAATGGCATTGGCGGGAGTGGGTACCCCAATAAACGAATCGGCTTGGCGGGTATCAATGTTGAATTTGGCCAAACGCAAGGCCGAAAAAACTGCCAGCAAAAACGCCACGAAGGACACCAACATCCCCTCGATTTCGATGGAATCATTGGTACGTTCGAGGTATTGAAACACAATCATGGAAGGCAAAACACCAAACGTCACCATGTCGGCCAATGAATCCAATTCTTTGCCAATGGGCGAGGATTGATTTAAAAGTCGCGCGGCAAAGCCATCAAAAAAGTCCAACACCGCAGCCAAAAATATCAAAGCTCCCGCTAATAACAAATCACCCCGAAAGCTGAACACAATACCTAAGCATCCACAAAGTAGATTGCCGCAGGTCATCAAATTGGGAATCGTAAAAAGGCGCATACGTTTATTTCAAAAAAGGATTATAACGGCGTTCGTAGCCGATGGTGGTGGGTTCCATGTGTCCTGCATATACTTGATAATCGTCGTCGAGCGTAAAAAACTTGGTACGAATGCTGTTCAGGAGAGCTGCATGGTCGCACAAAGGAAAATCGGTACGGCCTATGCTTCCTTTAAACAACACATCGCCACCAATGACAAATTTTTGCGGATGGCAAATAAAGGCAATGTGCCCTGGCGCGTGGCCTGGCACAAAAACCACGTCCAACGACGACTGTCCAAACGTCACTTTGTCTCCTTCTTCCAAAAACGCATCGGCCTCTACGGGTTCAAAACCAGGAATTCCCCATAACTTACAGCGGCTTTCGACCGCCTCCAATACAGGCAATTCTTTTTTGTGCATGTACATTTTTACGCCATATTTACGCTTTACAAATGCGCTCCCAAAGACATGGTCCAAATGCGCATGAGTTTGGAGTAAAGCGGTCACTTTTAATCCTTTTTCTGAAATAAAATTAGCGAGTGTTTCTTTTTCCGACTGCATCAAACAACCTGGGTCGATGATGACCGCTTCCTTGGTCTCGTCATAAAGAACGTAGGTATTTTCTGAAAAAGGAGAAAAAACAAAAGAAGTGATTTGAATCATAGTAGTTAAGCTATTCTGCCGCTAAGTTACTAAAGTATTTCCGAAACCAGACGAGTTCTATGCCCAATCCACCTTTCCCTCCGCCCTTCCTCGACCAACGCACGGGCGACTACTATTTAGAAGGCCCCAAAAGCCGTCGATTTGAGTTTTTGTTTGTGCTCGAAGTTTTTTGGGAATTTCTGAAAGGAATCCGTGCCCTGCACTTTGTTGGCCCTTGTGTCACGGTTTTTGGGTCGGCAAGGTTCAAAGAAGGAAGCGAACACTACGAACAAGCCCGTGAGATGGGTCGGCGCATTGCCCAAGAACTTGGCCTTACCGTGATGACAGGCGGTGGGCCTGGCATCATGGAAGCCGCCAACCGTGGGGCGTTTGAAGCAGGCGGGCGTTCGGTGGGTTGCAATATCATTCTTCCGCACGAACAAAGTGAAAACCCTTACATGCACAAATGGGTGAAAATCAAGTACTTTTTCATCCGTAAGGTACTTTTGGTCAAATATTCCTACGCTTTTGTGATTATGCCTGGCGGCGTAGGCACCATGGACGAACTGTTTGAAACCCTAACGCTTATTCAAACGGGGACGATTCAGAATTTTCCGATGGTATTGATTGGAAAATCTTACTATGAGCCCCTGATTGAAATGCTCCAAAAGATGATTGACAAAGGAACCATTTCTCCTGATGACCTTAATTTGCTCAAAATCACCGATGACCTGGAAGAAGCAACCCAGCACATCCAAAGTTATTTGAAGGCAAATTTTAAAATCCAACGCCGCCGTCGTCCTATCTGGTGGTTGTTTGAAAAGAGTTAGCGGTTCATTTTCATTTTTTCCCTATTCAATGGCAAATATCAACGCCTTGGCAACTCAGTTTTGAACCTTGGGAGGCATTGATTGTAGCTTTGAACCATCAAACAAAAACACAACCGCGCTCGACAATGGACTTTCTCGCAACTACCGCCTTGACTTCTTTACATGACCTAGCTAGTCGGATGCCTCATTCGCTCACCGAAGCTGATAATCAAACCCTTAGCGACATTTATTTTGAGTCAGTCGAAGATTTAGAAAACCCCGAGTCACTGTTCAATTATACGCTTACGAAAGCCATGCGTAAGCACACTACAGGTACACAGAGCCAAGAACATATTTATTTACAACGTTTTGAAATTCCCCAAATTCGTTTGTTTGAATTGTTGATTCAACAATTTCCATTGGCAAATTTGAGCCAACATTGCACCAATACTTTATTGATTGACGCCCTCGCCCAGCACACGCATCCCGTCTTGATGGACATCGGTATCGGAACTGGTTTTCAGGTGGCTAACATCATTGAAGGGTTGTCTAAAAAAGAAAACAGCCACGTCAAGCACCTAACCGTCGTTGGTATTGAGCCATTTGCAGATGCCGTGACGACTGCCCACGAAAATGTAAAACGCGTAAGTGCCCAAGCTCCATTCACGGTTGAATTGGTAACGGAAGTCGCATTTATCGAAAACTATACCTTGGAAACGCTGCAAGCGCTTCTACCCGCGCAACACGACGGGATTTATGCCAACGCCTCGTTTGCCTTACACCATATTCAACACGCTTCGCAACGTAAAACGGTGTTTGAATTACTAAAAACGCTCGGTATTAAAGCATTGGCCTTGAGCGAACCCAATTCAAACCATTACGAACCCAATTACCAGCGTCGCTTCCAAAATTGCGTCAATCACTACGGCGCGTTGTTCAGAATCATTGATACCCTCGACATAACCAATACGGAAAAAGCAGCGTTGAAACTGTTCTTTAGCCGTGAAATCGACGATGTTCTGGGCAATTCGGAGGAAGTTCGCGTAGAAAAACACTACGCCACTGAGCAATGGGAACAACTGCTGACCGAAACAGGATTCCAACTTGAAAAACGCGAGGCTCAGTTCCAATACACCCACCTCAACGGAACAGATTTGCAAACCGACCTGCCCAATCGCTACGCCACGGTCTTTGAAGGAGAAGAAATTACAAGTCTTTTCTGGGCTGTTTAATCATTTCATTGTTTTCCCCGCAGATTTCACAGAATTAATACCCGCGGAGTAGCGCAGAAACAGTCAGCGGAAATCTGCGCCAATTAGCGGGTAAAACTTTCAACAACCTTAGCTGACGATAAGCCATACTAAACGCTTCAAATAACTCTCTGAACCTTTTTCTAACATAACAGAACCATGAACTCAATTGCACAACTGGCGGTACCCCGCGAGATACGGAAATCATTTGCCTTTACTCCACAAACTATCTCAGTCGAAACACCTGAAACTGTCGCTCGGCTTCACTGCAACGAAACGCCTTTCGATTTACCCGAAGCATTAAAGCAGCAATTGACCGCCAAAATGGCATCGTTGGCCTGGAATCACTATCCCGATTTTCACAATACCGCACTCAAAGCGCTCATTGCCCAACAAGCCAATGTAACCTCTGAAAACATACTCTTGGGAAATGGTTCTTCACAACTCATCCAACAAATCGTCAGCTGCTTTTCGAAGGTATTTTCGACGGCCATTCTCGAAAGCCCTACGTTTACGTTTTACCACCAAGTATGTCAAAACGAACGGATGAGCTATAAAGAATGGGTATTGTCACCAAACACGGGTTTTGACCTAGCGTCTTTTCCTCAAGTGACGGAGCCTGCGTTGGTAGTATTGACATCACCCAATAACCCGACGGGCGCAACACTTCCGTTGGCAGAGCTTCAAACATTGCTAGAAAAACATCCAGCATGTGTCTTTGTGATTGATGAAGCTTACGGTGATTTTGGGGGAGAAACGGCACTTTCATTGGTACAACACTATGCCAACTTGCTCGTACTCCGTACATTTTCAAAAGGGTACGGTTTGCCTAGTGTTCGTTTTGGTTATGCCGCTGGCAACGCAGCTCTTATCCAATTAGTGAAGAAATATACGATTCCTTTTACGGTCAATTGTTTTACAGAAGTTATTGTTTCAGAAGCGCTTACCAACGCGGAGTTTATCAAATTCCAGCAAGCCAATATCCAACGTATCAACAACTTGCGCGATTTTGTTTATCAGCTTATCGACGAAGTGGCTACCCCTCATACGTTTTCGGTTCAGCCTTCAGCGGCCAACTTTTTGTTGCTCCGTTTTCACGATGAGGATTTGTATAACAACCTCAAATTTGCCCTCCAAGCCAATCGTATTTTGGTAGGTTATCCGCTCCAAAACTGCCTCCGCCTTGCCATTGGCACCGAAGTAGAAATGCACCGAGTGGTACGTCTCCTTAAAAAAACGATGGCGCAGCATAAAAGCCGCGCCATCGAAACAAATGTTGTCTGTAACTAAGCAAAAGGGAAGCTAACTACCAAATTTGCTCCAAATCTTTGGGTGTATAAGTATGATTTCTTTCTGCATACACCGTATTTGAATCTGGGCGTTTTACGTTCATTGGGTTTTTGGTAGAAAGGCGATAAAGTGTCGCAATCGGCCACAAAAACACGTAAAAGAGAACCGTCAAAATAACCCGTGAGTTAAACCAGCCAAGTCCTTCCGCGATTTTAAACCAGATTTTAACGATAAAATCGCCAACGATTGGGATAAAAATGCTGATAAGTCCCACTGCCCCTGCCGCATACAAAAGATACGTAGCTGCATTTTTGAAAATAAACGAAAACACCACCAGCCCAGTAACAATCACCAACTGGGCTTTACTTTTTTCTGCTTCTGACATTTTTAGGGAAAAAGTTATCTGTTATCCGTTACTGGTTATTGGGAAGTCCGATAACCAATAACGGATAACATTCAATTAAAACAATGTATAAATGAAAGGTGCTACGGCCGAGCCACCACCAATCACGATGATGATACCAATCAATAACAAAAGGATGATCATTGGAGCTAACCACCATTTTTTACGCTCGCTCAAGAACGCCAACAAGTCTTTTAGAAAATCCATTTTTTTAAAACGTTTTTATAGTGCAAATTTAATCGTTGTTACTAGCCTAGCCGAGGTTTTGCGTAACCCTCTGACGCCCGCAAAAATAACCAATATTACGATAACCAACTCAATATGAGCTGCGAATCATATTGTTTTTCAAAACATAGGAGGCCACATTATTGGCAAACACCCGACAACCATCGTCCGTCAAATGGCAAATATCACAGAAATTTCGGCCTTCACGAGGCAAAAGTGGCATCATATCTAGGTAATATACACCCTTGTTCTCGTTCGCAATTTGTTGCATCATGGCGCGGTGGGTCAAAATTCCTTTCTCTACTGCCAAGGGCGTTCCCCATGTCCGAATAGGCGATGATAAATCACAGCCCGCATAATCCCATTCTTGGTCTTTAAAATTTGATTTGCGCCATTTTTCGGGGATGTAATAGGTAAAGTTCACCAAAATAAGTGGCTCTTTCCGCGCCTGTGCTGTTGCTACAATCTGACTCAGATTTTTTCGATACGTAGGGGCGGTTTTAACGTCAAACGCTTCCGAATAAAAGCGTTCGTCGGGAGTATCGTTGATAAAATACCGTTTCCCCACAAGCGTAGAGGCGTAATTTAAGAACAAGTGAACTGTAAACGGAATCACTGTATAACGCATCTCAGGGTGTTGTTTTATCAAAGCTATATCGTGGTACCAGCGCACGTGGGTATAATCAGAGCGGAACAACGAGGCGGGTACATTGTTGAAACGGGTCTCGTTAATCCCTTCATAAAAAACCACCAAATCGAAGCGTTTGTCTCCCAACATCTTGTACTTATACAAGTTGTCGTTGGTATTATGACCCAAATTGGCTAAGTTAAAATACCGAACTTTAGACGTATTTAGTCCTTTTCGTAGCGAATCTTGCAGATAGCGAGCTACTTTACTCCTCCATTCATCAGCCACAACCGACCCACCCAAAATAAGCACATCCAACGAATCATTATCCGTTGAAATAGTCGAATTTTGAACGAGTTTCAATTCCTTATAAAAATGTTCCTCAACGGCTAAGTCGGGTCTAACAAAAGGAATTTCTTTGCTGATTTTCAGGGTTAGACGAAAAGCTAGTTCGCAAAAAAGCCCAATCAATACGATGGTAATTAATGCAAACAAACCTTTCTGCCTCGCACTGTTACGGGGTGCTTGCATGAATCTGTTTATATAATAAGTCGGCAATCAACGCATTTACTTTGGCGCTTGCATGACCGTCGTTTTTACCCACAATTCGCTCCTTTGGGGGAATACTGCCCAAATGATCGCTAAGGCGAACGACTGGAATTTTCTGATTAATGAAGAAGTCTTCAATAGGCTTGGTATAACCATTGCTTTTTTCAACGTTCTGTAAAAACGGTACCATCACCACGTACATGGGAGCGTTGTTTTGGCGCGCATAGTCCACAATTTTCTGTAAGTCACGCAAGTGTGGGTTCAGAATCGTTGTGTCGGTGTATGATTTTTGAACAAAATCGGTAATCGACGCAGGAGGCATGTGCGGAAATTGCCAATAGAGGTAGTTGGGAAAATAAAAACGCATCACCAACGAACCTGCTCCTGGAATTTTAATGTCATCGTAAGGTTGAAACTGTGCCAAAGTCAATTTAGCATCGCGCGCCGCTTTTTCAATGTCGTTCGGAAAATACTCCAGCACCAATACTTCGGGCTTTACGGGAAACTTCTGCAAACGCTGAAACTCATCGCGCGTGTCTGAACCTGAAACCCCTAAATTGTAAACAGCGTAGTTATCTGCTCCGAGCTTTTGTTCTAATTGGTCAGAGAAACGATCTTCCGTATTTTCCAATCCGTGCCCCGCCGCAAACGAGTCTCCCAAAACCAATACCTTCTTTTTCTTTTCGGCGTTTGTTTTAGGAAAATCGCGGTAACCCTCAGCTGTGATGGGACGCCAGTATTTGGCAAACCAAATCTGAGAGGCTTTGCTAAGGTCACCTTCGTGGCTTTGCGAAATAAACATGAAGGTTATTTCCAACAATCCCACCAACCAAACCACCATAATCCCCAAGGTGGCGATGTTAGCGATAATCTTGTTGCTTTTTTCGTTTTTGATTACTCCGTAATAAAACATGCGGAGCAATTCTACCAGCACCAAAAGCAAGGTCATGGCCTTGGCAAGGCGAATGTAGAAGTTATCAACTAACCCTGCATAGGGGTAGTCAAATTTGATATTCCATTTGTCAGGGAAAAACAACAAGACAAATGGAATACCAAGCAATAAAAGTCTAAAAACAGACGTGACGAGTTTTGAAGTCATTTTTTAATCGAGGACAAACTCTTCTTTCCAGTTATCGGTATCTTGCCACTCGGGCTGTTGACGTTTGTCAAACAAATAGTTACCTACCACCAAGTAGTCCATTTCGGTACGCATGAAACAGCGGTAGGCATCATTTGGCGTGCTAACGATAGGCTCCCCACGTACGTTGAAACTGGTGTTTACGATTACTCCGTAGCCTGTCAACTTCTCAAAATCGCTAATAAGCTGGTAGTAGCGTGGGTTGGTATCTTGGTGAACAGTCTGAATCCGTGCCGAGAAGTCGATGTGGGTAATCGATGGCAAATCAGAGCGCAAATAATAAAGCTTGTTACGCAAATCGAATCCATCAAAGTCTTTTGGCAAAGGTTTGCGACGCGAATCTTTGACAGGGTGAACCAGCAACATATAAGGCGAAATTCCCTCGTAGTCGAAATAATCACCTACTTTTTCGGCCAACACCGAAGGCGCAAACGGACGGAACGACTCGCGGTATTTGATTTTTACGTTGAGTTTTTTCTGCATTTCGGCATTACGTGGATCGCCCAAAATACTACGCGCTCCCAACGCCCGTGGTCCAAATTCCATACGGCCTTGCACCCAACCTACTACGTTTCCATCTGCCAAAATCTGAGCAACTTCTTTGGTTAAGTCGTCCAATTTGTCAAAATGCTTAAACGAAGCTTTGTATTTTTTCGCGACGAGCTCCACGTCGATGTCAGAGAAAGTAGGTCCTAAGTAAGAACCTCTCATAGCATCACGCGTGTAGTTAATGACGCGTTTTTGGTCAAAATAAATATAATAACCCGTCAAAGCAGCTCCTAATGCCCCACCAGCATCACCTGCGGCAGGTTGGATATATACTTCTTTGAAAACGTTCGATTTTTGTAATTTTCCGTTCGATACGCAGTTGAGTGCTACCCCACCCGCTAGGCACAAATAATCGGCTCCTGTGAGGCGTTTGGCTTCTTGTGCCATTTTCACTACCACCTCTTCGGTCACACGCTGAATCGCCAACCCGAGGTTACAGTGATGGGCTTCGAGCGGGTCTTCAGGACGGCGGGTCTTCATGCCAAACATGCGCTCCCACTCACCTTCGTTTACCATTTTTAAGCCTGTTGCATAATCAAAATAGCGTTGGTCTAACCAAATAGAGCCATCTTCTTTGATTTCAATCAGTTCTTTTTTAATGGTCTCGATGTATTTATCAACTTCGGGAGCAGTGGGGTTGCCGTAAGGCGCCAATCCCATCAATTTGTACTCTCCCGAGTTTACTCTAAATCCTAAGAAGTACGTAAAAGCAGAATACAACAACCCCAACGAGTGCGGAAACCGCAATTCTTTGAGAATTGACATCTTGTTTCCTTCACCCAAACAGATAGAAGCGGTAGCCCACTCACCCACCCCGTCGATGGTCAAGACAGCTGCCTTTTCGTAGGGAGATGGATAGTAAGCACTTGCTGCGTGCGATAAGTGGTGCTCAGGGAACAGAAGCTTAACGGGCTTCTTTTTGTCGTAACCTATTTTTTCTAATTCCTCGTTGATAAGGCGCTTCAAGAACATTTTTTCTTTGATCCACACAGGAATCGCCGTAATAAATGACTTCAACCCCTTAGGAGCAAAGGTATAATAGGTTTCGAGCAAGCGCTCAAATTTCAAAAGGGGCTTGTCATAGAAGACAATAGCGTCCAATTCATTGAGGGTAGTCCCACCGTACTCTAAACAGTATTTGACCGCATTGGTAGGGAAATTAGGGTCATGTTTTTTACGAGTGAAACGCTCTTCTTGTGCTGCTGCTACAATTTCGCCGTTATCGATGAGGGCGGCTGCGGAGTCGTGATAAAATGCTGAAATTCCAAGGATTTTCATTCAACCAGAATTATATAAGGCAACAAAACTACGCAGGATTACCTAATATTTCAAAAAATTAGGAAATAGGTTATTTAATGGTAGCTCTTTCCCGTTTACTTTTGCAGAAACTTAAATTGAGACAAAATTGAAAATAGCAGCAATTGATATTGGCTCAAACGCGGCACGTTTGCAAATTTCATCGGTTCTGAAAGATGGAGGTTACACCAGTTTCAAAAAGGTAGAGTACGTCCGCTTTCCACTCCGCTTGGGGCATGATGTGTTTACTTACGGCAGTCTAACCCCCGAAAGCCAAGAACGCACCATTAAACTCATGAAGTGTTACAAGCTGTTGCTAGAGCTTCATGACGTGGAAGGATACATGGCTTGCGCTACCTCCGCCATGCGCGAATCGGCCAATGGGCACGAGGTAGTTGAACGCATCGCCCATGAAACAGGGATAAAAATCCACATCATCGACGGCAGCAAAGAGGCCGAACTTATCAATAATGTGGTGGTTCAGGCCCTGGTAGATGGACAATACCTCCACATCGACGTTGGGGGTGGGAGTACGGAGCTAAACCTGTATTTTAACCGTCAAAAAGTGGCTTCTAAGTCCTTTAAGATTGGTTCAGTACGGCTGCTAGAAGGCAAAGAAAGCAAAGGCGCTTGGCAAAAAATGGAACGCTGGATTGAAGAAAACGTGGACAGCTATGAGCCTGTAAAGGCGGTAGGAACAGGCGGCAACATTTCTAAGCTTTTTAACTTGGTCTCAAAAACGTCCGATAACGCTACGTCTGTCGAGGAACTTGCTCGAATGCGCAACTACATTGCTTCCTTCAGCCAAGAAGACCGCGTCCATAAACTTCGCCTTAACGCCGACCGTGCGGACGTCATCGTACCTGCTTCCGACATCTACATTTCGGTGATGAAGTGGGCGGGAGCCTCCGAAATTATCGTTCCTGACTTGGGACTAAAAGATGGAATTATCCAGTTGGTGTACGAAAATTTGTGTAAAAAATAGCGGGCTTGATTCGAAAAGTTTACACAAAGATAACCTTGACTTGTACAAAGAGGCTGTCTATTTGGGGTACCAATAAATGCAAGATTAATCAGCATTCATTCCAAACCACATAGATCACATTAGAATAAACACATAGAAAATGGAGATAACAGCCGCTTCGGACTTTAGATTTGTTTTCTATGTGAAAAATCTAAGTCAGCTATGTGGTTTTCTGCAAAATTGCGTACACTTTATTCTACTATGATGTAGCCCTCTGGAGCCATAAATAGTAGTTCTATGCTTTAATGCGTTCAAGCTGATTCGCCCACTTGGGAAGTCTTTTTATCAAAAAGTTTGTCGTAATCAGGGCTTTCGGTTTTACCCCATTTATCCCAAAAGGTAAAATACAGTCCGTAGTTGTACTTAAACTGCGAATGGTGTAGGCTATGGTGCGTCGCACCTATCCACCATTTGCCAAACCAATGCCGATGAAAATCGCGCGGATAAAGCTCCGTATTCAGGTGATTGATAACGCTCGTAGTAGTCATTATGAGCAAAATAACCACAATTGCGCTGTAATGCAGGGGAATCACAAACGTCAACGCAGGCAGAACTAACGCCTGTAAAATACTCTCTGTCGGGTGAAAAGAAAAAGACGTCCACGCGGAGGTAGTGATGCTATCGTGGTGGGCTTTGTGAACCCATTTATATACCTTTGGAAGGTGCATCCAGCGGTGGAGCCAGTAGTAATACGTTTCATGCAAAAACAAAACTAAGCCAATACTAAACACAAACCACAGAATAGAATATTGGCTAAAATCAGTATAAATTTTTGTATATCCCTTCTGCCAAAGCACCACCATGGCCGTGCCTACAACGGCAAAAATAACCGATGTAATAAACGAAAAGCCAATTTCGCGCCAATGCTGTTCGGGACGACGAGGTCGTAAATTGACTTCTCTTGGCTGAAAATAAGCTTGGTATTTTACTTTAAACAAGTAGTAAAACAAGGCAGCAATGAGCACATAACGCCCAAAAATGCCTAAAAACATATAGAAAGCCGTTTGGGCAAAAATATCGGGCTGGGCAAAATCAATGGTTTCCATGTTTTTCTAACAACAACAAGTCGATAAGTGTTTGACTGTAACACTATAAAAACTGCCTTAATTATCCGACTTTGAAGTTCATAAAAGGGACAAAGTGTCCAATAAAGCATTTCACTCTCGAACCGCTGCTCGTCGGATACGATCATTGATGGCTCGGCCTAAATCTTTTTCGGGCAAAAGTTCAGTACAAATCACCTCAACCTCAAGCGCATCAAGTTGGCGCATGTATGCAAAAAGGTGCTTGGCCGCCTCAGCATAACTCCCCGATGGCGATAAAATGCGCTGGTGCTCGGCAGGAACGAGCGGAGAAGTTTTTTTGAAGGTCAAATATCCCACTTTTTGAGCGTCATACGCTTTCAACACCTCCTCCAAAGCATTAATAAAGAGCGGTTTTCGGGGAGAATAATGGCTTTTTAACATACCTGGCGCTTTGGGATTGGAGCTTGAATGTGCCACCAAACGGACGGGACCCACTACGTTTTCGATGGCCTCTACCGATGCTCCACCCAACCGATACACCACCGTTTCTTCTTCTTCAAAACCCACAATCGTCGATTCAATTCCTACTTGACTGGCACCTCCATCCAAAATGTAAGGTATTTTTTTACCCAACTGTTTCTCAACGTGCTGCGCCGAGGTCGGGCTAATGTAGCCAAAAGGATTGGCACTGGGTGCAGCCAATGGAAAATCAAGTTCGGAGAGTAACTCCAGCGTCAGAGGATGGTTCGGGATACGTACCGCTACCGTCCCTAGCCCCGACGTTACCAAATCAGAAATGGCTTCCGACTTTGGCAAGAGCAGCGTCAATGGCCCAGGCCAGAATGCTTCGGCCAATTGCTGGGCTTTGGGTGGGAAATCGACTACAAACGTTTTGACTTTCTCCAACGAATTGGTATGCACAATCAGTGGATCAAATTGTGGACGATTTTTAACCTTAAAAATTTGAAGAACAGCGTCATCATTCAACGCATTTCCTGCCAAACCATAGACCGTTTCGGTCGGAATTCCCACCACCTCCCCCGCTTCAAGGAGTTTTTTTACTGCTAAAATATCTGTTCCTATCATTGCCATGCTGCAAAGTTAGCGGAGAGTTTACAGTTCACGGTTTACCTTTTGGGGATTTTTTGTTTATTTGAACAGGATTTTAGGGTTTTGATATGAATTTCAACTACGAACTCACACTCGTCGAGTATATTTTTATTGCTGCATTCCTCATTTTGTACAGTGTGTACATTGGACGAACCTTGTACGTTGCCAAGGCGTTGGGTAGTACTGCGCGGGGCGTAGTCATCAAGTTTTTTTTGAGAACTACCTACATTGCGCTGTTGATTGTAGCGATTTTAGGGCCTTTTTTTGGTGAACCCGAACGCGACATTATTGCTGAAGGAAAAGACATCATGGTGCTCGTCGATGTATCAAAATCAATGGATGCGACTGACGTTCAGCCTTCTCGCCTCGACAAAGTCAAATTTGAACTACAACGCCTCACTACTTCCCTCAGCGGAAATCGGTTTGGCCTCATGATTTTTTCAAGTAGTCCATTTTTGCAAGTTCCGCTTACGTTCGACCTAAACGCTTTCAGCTTGTTTACCCAAACCCTCAACACCTCTCAAGTCAGCAACCACGGTACTGATATTTGCAGTGCGCTGGATTTGGGGGTAGAAAAACTTGTCCAAAACCGTTCGACCAATACCTCAAAAATTATTTTACTTCTGACCGACGGGGAAAATTTTGGTGCCTGCGAACGTCAAACTTTTACCAATATCAAAAAATTTGACCTTAAACTCATGATTGTGGGCATAGGCACCACCAACGGTGGCCGAATCAAAGAAGGAACAGGATGGGTAAAAGACGACAACGACCAAATTGTAACCACGCACCTCAACAATGCTTATTTAAGAGAGTTAGCAAAATCTACCAACGGAAAATATTTCGAAATCAACAGCCAACAAAACGCCATTGGAGATGTTGTTGATGCCATCAATTCGGTGGAAAATCGGCTAATTGATAGCCGTAAAGTGGCCGTTGTAAGTAATAAATACAGGTATTTCTTGATGGTCGCGCTCGTTTTAATTGCCCTTGACATCTTAGTGACGGTATCGACGTTCCAAGTATAGCCTAGCCTCGTTACTTTTCATTTTTTCACTAAACCCACTGACACACCACCATGTCGGACTCAACAAACAACACCCATTTAGAAGCATCCCTTACGCCCACCTTACTTTGGGGGCTGGGCGTCGGTTACGTTATATCAGGAATGTACTTTGGCTGGAATTTTGGCCTTGAAAAAGGCGGCTCCCTCGGCATGGCCCTTGCCACGGGGCTCGTTGTCATTATGTACGTCTGTTTTACGTTTGGCTACGCCGAGCTTTCCTGCGCTATTCCCAAGGCTGGCGGCATTTTTGACTACGCCACTCGCGCATTAGGTCGCGACTGGGGGTTTGTAGCAGGCATTGCTCAAGTCGTTGAATTTGTATTGGCTCCCCCCGCCATCGCCGTTGGAATAGGCGCCCACGTCAATCTTTTTTTCCCCGAATTACCACCCACGTATGCCGCCATCGGTGCATATATCGTATTTACCTCGCTCAACATCATTGGGGTAAAATTGGCCGCTACTTTTGAGCTCTTAATTACCTTTGTTGCCATTGCGGGGCTTTTATTATTTGCCTCCATTACGTTCGGGGCGGTTTCGGTTCAGCATTTATCGCACAATGCCCTACCCAATGGCTGGTCGGGCGTATGGGCTGCCATTCCTTTTGCCATTTGGTTTTTTTTAGGCATCGAAGGACTGGCCAACGCCGCCGAAGAAAGCAAAAACCCCCAACGCGACCTAACACGCGGCTTTGGTTCTGCGATGTTTACCCTCGTCATACTTTGTAGCATTACCTTCATCGGTTCGGTAGGGATTGCGGGCTGGGAGGCTGTCATCTACAAAGCCGATGGCAGTTCTTCAGACTCTCCCTTGCCTTTGGCACTGGCACGCTTGGTCGGTGAGTCTTCAATTTGGTACAGTGCCGTTATTGTAACAGGTTTGTTTGGCTTGGTAGCCTCGTTTCACGGGTTGCTAATGGCAGCTGGACGCGCCACGTTTGAGATGGGCCGCGTTGGGCACTTTCCACGGATTTTGGGTCAAATTCACCCCAAGCTCCAAACCCCCGCCAATGCGTTGTTGGTAAATATGGTAGTCGGAATCATCGTTTTGTTGTCCAATACTTCGGCCGACATCATCGTGTTATCAGTGCTCGGAGCGCTTACCCTTTATGGCTTTGGGAGTATTTGTGTGATACGCCTCCGCCAAAACGAACCCAACCTCCCTCGGCCCTTTCGTGCACCTGCGTATCCCTACATTCCTTGGTGTGCTTTTGGGCTTACTTTGGTGTCATTAATTGCCGTCGTCGTGTCTAATCCCCTCTTGGCCGCTTATTATGTCGGAACACTTGTAGTTAGTTTTACCATTTATTGGGCAATTAGTATGTATCAAAAGGAATAAAAGCCGTTTCAGTAAAAATTTCGCACTTTTTAATTTCATTTTAATAAAGAATGCATTAGCTTTGTTCTCGAATTCAATTCTTTCTCATTCGAGAAATTGGATTTATAGAAATGGTGTGGATAACGTCGGAAAGCTGTTCGAAATTTCGAGCAGCTTTTTGTTTTTTTAGCCCTCCTGATTTCCACCCAAAAGCCCGTACTTTTGTGCCATCAATCATCAAGAGGGCTTATTTATGTGGGATATTTACCTAAAACACTTTAAAGATTTTTTACTCCTCGAACGCGGTCTGGCCGACAACTCCGTGGAAGCTTACGTACGCGATGCCACCAAACTCGCCGAATACGTCGAATTGATGGGAGGAAAAGAAATCACGGCGGTGGTTGAATTCGATATTTTGGGATTTTTGGGCTACCTGCACGATTTGGGACTGGCGGCGCATTCACAAGCACGAATTTTATCAGGTCTTAAAGCATTTTTCAAGTACTTACTTCTCGAAAATATCCTTACAATTGATCCAACCCAACTCATTGAATCTCCCCATTTATCGCGGCATTTGCCCGATGTCCTCACTTACCCCGAAATTTTAGCGTTGTTGGAAGCCAATGACCTTTCGACTCCCGAAGGCATGCGCAACCGTGCCATGTTGGAAGTGCTGTACAGTTCAGGACTGCGGGTATCTGAGTTGGTCGATTTACAAATCACAAATTGTTATTTTGACGCAGGTTTTTTGCGGGTGATTGGAAAAGGAAGCAAGACCCGACTGGTGCCCATTGGCAGCGATGCCGTCAAACAAACTTTGCTTTACGTAAACCATACCCGTAGCGCTCTCGAAGTACAAAAAGGCCACGAAGATTTTGTGTTTTTGAACCGTCGAGGTAAGCAGCTTACCCGCGTCATGGTATTTTTAATCATCAAAAACCTGGTTGAAGTGGCTGGAATACCCAAAAAAGTCAGCCCGCACACTTTTCGTCATTCCTTTGCCACGCACCTCATCGAAGGTGGGGCCGATTTGCGTGCCGTTCAAGAAATGCTCGGCCACGAATCAATCACTACTACCGAAATCTATACCCACCTCGACCGCGAATACCTCCGCGAGGTAGTCACCAAATACCACCCAAGGGCCTAAAAAAAAGTCGCGGGGGGCATGGCCCCCCGCGATCTCCGCTTTTACTTTACCCCTTATTCAAATCACATAAAAACGTGAATTGAGAAGCTTTTTATGCGTTATCACTGCTAGATTTTTCCCCCACGAAATAGTGCTCAGTTTGTTTGAAGAGCAGGTTGAAGGAGGTCATCGAACCGTAAATCTTGGTGATATACTGCTGAATATTCACTTTTTCTTCGTCATCTAATTTACTCGCATTGATACGTTGTTCCAGTACGCGTAGGCGGTCGCGAATCATCACGATTTTATGGAAAAAACTATCAATCGTCATTTCTTTGGGAGCCAAATCACTTCGTCCAGGCTTCAAAATCAATTTTCCACCCTTCCATTTATCTCCCAATGGAACTACTTCGCTCACATCCAACCATTTTTGAAGAATTTTAGTCAAAGATTGTTCTACATCAAAAAGACTAACCAAATCGGTGTCTAATTCAACCGCTTCTACAATCTCTAAAGGAGCGTCCAATTTAATGACCTTGTTCCCGTACTCAATAAATGTGATACTATAACTACTCGACTTCACATTTATCACTACCCCATCTCCAAACTCGCTATGACGTACTCGAGAACCTACTCCTAAAATCTGCTTCATTACAAACTGTTTTTGTGAGCTATGCTATTCTTGTAAACAACTTACGTGCCAAACTCTACTTTACTACTCAAAAATTTTTTTTTGTCTTCTAAATAAAAATGTATCAGTTGGTTACGAATCCGCTTTTTTTACTAATCAACATAACAATATATACCAAAATTAAAGCTTTGAAAGAGAAAATAGCGCATTGACTCATCGGTGAAAAAGTTATTTTACTCGAAGCACACCACTTTTTATAGCGATTCAAAGAAAAAACATAAATTTACCCAAACAAAAAACCTTTCGCTAGCAATGATTCAAACGCGCATTATACCCCGCACGCCCTCGGCTTACGACCCGCCATTGATTATTAAAATGTTGTTTAACCAAGTCACAAAATACAACCCACAACGTGAAATCGTGTACCGTGACTTGTTTCGGATGAATTATACCACCTTTGACAAACGAGTACGTCAACTAGCTAATGTCCTCACCGAAATAGGGGTAAAAGGAGGTGATACGGTGGCCGTTATGGACTGGGATAGCCACCGTTATTTGGAGTGTTTCTTTGCGATACCGTGTTTAGGAGCGGTTTTACATACGATCAATGTTCGGCTTTCGCCCGCCCAAATTCTCTATACCATGAACCACGCCGACGACAAAGTGGTGATTGTGCATGAGGATTTTGTACCCATCATCGAAGCCATCAAAGACCAACTTACTACCGTCGAGAAATTTATCATCGTCAGTGATAAAGTGTATCAAGACCCCAATGCGCCATTGGTCGAAACCTCGTTTCGCCTTGAAGGTGAATACGAAAGCCTCCTTAGTAACGCCTCTGACCAATACGATTTTTCTGATTTTGACGAAAATAGCTTAGCTACAACTTTCTACACCACAGGTACAACGGGAAATCCGAAAGGGGTGTATTTCTCGCATCGACAACTCGTGATGCACACGTTTTGTTTGTTGGCGTATTTTCCTGGCTACCGCGCTTTGCCACTCGACCACCGCGATGTGTATATGCCCATCACGCCCTTGTTCCACGTCCACGGCTGGGGCTTTCCTTACTTGGCAACCATGCTTAACTTTAAACAGGTGTATCCAGGGCGTTACGAACCCGAAATGTTGTTGAGGTTGTTGTTAAAAGAAAAAGTAACCTTCTCTCACTGCGTTCCGACTATTCTCAATATGTTGGTCAACAGCCCCGTAGCGAAACAAGTGGATTTGAGTAAGTGGAGCGTACTGATTGGCGGCTCTGCTCTTACAAAAGGACTGGCCAAAGCCGCGTTAGAACTAGGCATCAACGTGACTCAAGGCTACGGAATGTCAGAAACCGCGCCTATTATGTCGGTGGTACACATGACGGACGAACAACTTCAGTTGAGCATCGATGAACAACTTCCGTTCCGAACCAAAGCGGGGAAAATTGCGCCGTTTGTTGAACTGGATATTATTGACGACGACGGCAATTCACTCCCACACGATGGCGATGCCGTGGGCGAATTGGTCGCACGTGGGCCATGGATGTCACAAGGCTATTATAAAGATGCTGAAGCGTCGGAAAAACTGTGGGCAGGCGGATGGCTACATACGGGCGACGTAGCGGCGATTGGCACCGATTATTACGTCACCATCGCCGACCGCGTCAAGGATGTCATCAAAACGGGCGGTGAATGGGTTTCTTCGCTCGATATTGAGAACTTGCTCTCGCAAGTAGAAGGCGTAGCCGAGTCGGCGGTGATTGGGTTTCCCGACCCCCGTTGGGGAGAACGCCCCCACGCCATTTTGGTCATCAAACCCGATTACCAAGGCAAACTCACACCCGAAGGAATCAAAGCAGGACTCCAAGCACGGGTTGACAGCGGCGAAATCAACAAATGGTACGTGCCTGACAACATTAAATTTGTCCCCGAAATCCCGAAAACGTCGGTGGGTAAAATTGACAAAAAACGGATTCGGGTAGAGATGAAGGAGTTGATTTTGGGCCATTGATAACGGGAAGAAAATTTGAACACAGACTGGACGGAGGAGACAGATTTACAATGGTATGCAATAGAAAAATCAGTGTAAATCCGTTTAATCTGTTGTATCTGTGTTCAAATTTTATGATTTTGTGCAAAATTCCCTTCCCTAATGAGCAAAGCATCTACGAACCCTCCCTCCTCCACGAACACACTTCTTGGCGCTGCCTTTCTGATGGCGACCTCGGCGGTAGGCCCAGGCTTTTTGACCCAAACTACCGTTTTTACCCAGCAACTGCTCGCCAACTTCGGCTTTGTGATTCTGCTTTCGATTTTGCTTGATTTAGGGGCACAGCTCAATATTTGGCGCATCATTGCCATCACCGAAAAACGCGCCCAAGACATCGCCAACGACCTATTTTTTGGCTTGGGTTATTTACTTTCAGCCCTGATAGTCATCGGAGGATTGGCATTTAACATTGGTAACGTCGCAGGGGCAGGCTTAGGAATTGAAGTCATGAGCGGGTTGGATGTCAAGATTGGCGCGTTGGTGAGTGCAGGCATTGGCATCGCCTTGATTCTACTTCCTGAAGCGGGCAAAGCCATGGACAGCTTCGCCAAGTATCTGGGTATCTTAATGTTACTTCTTATCGCTTACGTAGTTTTCTCGGCTTATCCTCCCGTGGGTGAGGCCCTTATACGCACCGTTGCTCCCCAACGATTTGACCCCGTTGCCACCATCACGCTCGTTGGCGGAACCGTCGGCGGGTACATCACTTTTGCGGGCGGCCACCGCTTGCTCGAAGCGGGTATAAAAGGGGCGCAGTACCTTCCCCAAGTCAACCGAAGTGCTACCACAGGTATTTTGGTTACTTCCATCATCCGATATTTCTTATTTTTAGCAACGTTAGGGGTCGTGGCTACGGGACTTACTTTGAGCAAAGACAATCCGCCCGCTTCGGTGTTTCAGTTGGCCGCTGGGCAGGTAGGTTATCGCTTGTTTGGGGTCTTGATGTGGAGTGCCGCCATTACGTCGGTCATTGGTTCGGCTTATACGTCGGTTTCGTTTTTACGAACCTTCCACCCATCCCTCGAACGCAACCACCGTTACCTAACCGTCGCGTTTATTACGGTTTCTACCATTATCTTTTTGGCCGTCGGCAAACCCGTTCAGATTTTGGTGTTTGTCGGTACCGTCAATGGTTTTATTCTACCCATTGCGCTGTCGGTTATGCTCATTGCAGCTCGCAACAAACGATTGGTCGGCAACTACCAACACCCGCTTTGGTTACAACTTGCGGGCTGGCTGGTCGTCCTCATCATGAGCGGCATGGCGATTCAGACGTTGTTGAAATTATAAAAAGCAAGGGGCAAAGCGCAAAAAGCAAGTACAACAAAAACGCATCAACTGTAAACTACAAACCGTAAACAAACATTGAAACGTATCGGTCTTATTTCTGACACCCACCATTTTTTGGACGACGCCGTTTTTACCCACTTTGACCAATGTGACGAAATTTGGCACGCGGGCGACGTGGGTAGCGTCGAAATTTTGGAAAAACTAGCCCAATTTAAACCGCTACGAGCGGTATATGGCAACATCGACGCCAAAGAAGTCCGCTGGCAAGCCCCCGAACACCAACGTTTTGAGCTGGAAGGTTTTCGAGTGTGGATGACGCACATTGGTGGCGCTCCCCCGAAATACAACCCGCACGTTCGGCCAGAGTTGGTCAATGCCACGCCCGATATTTTTGTGTGTGGCCACTCGCACATCCTCCGCGTCATGCGCGACCCGCAGCTTCACAATATGCTTTACCTCAACCCAGGCGCGGCAGGCCGAGAAGGTTTTCACAAAATACGTACCCTATTACGGTTTGTTTTAGACAGCGGTAAAATCAGTCAAATGGAAGTGATTGAGTTGGGAAAACGAGGAGCGATTGGCTGATTATAAATAGTTTTGCTATTCCCATAACCTTCGTTTCCTGCCAAAATACCCCAAAAAGGGGGATGTAGATGCTAGTAATTTTGTTCTACTTCGCAGGAAAACAAAACTTCATCTTCCATGAAACGTCTCTTCCTTCTTTTTGGCTGGTACATTGCTAGTGCCTACGCCCTGCTTCATGCCCAAGGCCGCCTCACTACCGCCCCCGACGGTGGCAATAAAAAAGCCTTTGTTTCTGAATACGTTGGCGTGGTAAAAATCGACATTTCTTATCATCGCCCTGGGGTCAAAGGTCGCGAGGGAAAAATCTGGGGAACGCCCATTGCCCCCTACGGCCTCAATGACTTGGGTTTTGGTACGAGTAAAGCCGCTCCATGGCGCGCAGGTGCCAACGAAAACACGGCCATTTCGTTCTCCTACCCCGTCAAAATCGAAGGAAAAGACCTACCTGCGGGCACCTACGGCCTCCACATGATACTAGGCGCGGACGAAACCACCCTCATTTTTTCAAAAAACCATACCTCTTGGGGTAGTTTTTACTACGACCCCGCCGAAGATGCCCTGCGTGTGGCAGTCAAAAACCAATCGCTTCCCCAAAGTGAAGAATGGCTCAAATACGAGTTCACTGACCAAACCGAAAACGGCGTAACCGTAGCAATGCGGTGGGAAAAACGCCAGATTGCGTTCAAGGTAGAAACCGACGTTCACGCTGCGCAAGTAGCCTCGTTTGCCAACGAACTTCGCAACACGCCTGGGTTTGCATGGCAGGGGTTTGTAGAAGCCGCCAATTACTGCGTTCAACACAACATTGCCTTAGACAAAGCATTGGCTTGGGCCGACCAAGGCATTTCAGCGCCTTTTATCGGGCAAAAAAACTTCCAAACCCTGAGCGCCAAAGCGGGCGTGTTGTTAAAGATGAACAAAACCGCCGATGCCGACGCACTCATGAAGGAAGCCCTGCCACTAGGCTCGATGAACGAACTCCACCAATATGCCCGAACCTTGCTGGCAGCCAAACGCGCCCGAGAAGCCTTTGAGGTATTCAAGGTAAATTATGATAAAAACCCCAACACATTTACCACCAACGTAGGTTTAGCGCGTGGTTATTCGGCCATTGGCGACAGCAAAAAAGCGTTAGAATACATGAAAGCCGCGCTTCCCCAAGCACCCGACGCCCTCAACAAAACCAGCGTCGAAGCCATGATTAAAAAGTTAGAACAAGGTCAAGCCATCAATTAAGCATCAAAAAAGGAGGGCAAGCCCTCCTTTTTTGATTAAAAAGTATTTATTCGACACTCGTCACTCTCCCACTCGACATTCCTATCTTATTCTCCTTCTCCTCGAAATTCATCGGTAATCATTTTCCGAATCATTTGGTGTGGGCGAAGGGAATTGCCTTTCTTGCCCGAACCTGTGGTGAGATAATTAATGCTGCGGTCGGCGGCGGTGGCTGCTTTTAAAGCCAAATTATGTGTATTCATCACCGAGTTTCGAAACTGCGTAAACTCTTCTTCGTTCATCAATTCGCGCGCAATTTCACCTTTGGCGTAACCATCGTTAAAAGACGCAATTCGGCTATCGGTTTGGGCCAAACGCGTAGTTTCAATCAGTTCGTCAAGCTCATTGCGGAGTTTGAGGCGTTCGGCACGTAAGTCGTCCAAATTAGGGAGTATTTCTAGCTCGTGCGCCAAAATATCCTTCTGAGTCGTATCTTCAGCCACTTCTTTTTCGGCACCTTCAATTTCTTTCACCAATTTTTTACGGCGACGACGCAAGCGCCCCAAACGCGGGTCGATTTGTAACCAGCGGTACCAGAAGTTTTGCAAAACGGGCAAGGCCATTCCCAACGAAACAGCACCCGCTAAGGCAAACAAAATTCCACTCAAAACAAACGATGCCAAGGCCCACGGGCTGTTGACCAACCCTAAATTCAGCTCGTCGGAACGTAGCAATTGTTGTTCAATTTTTTGTAACAAGGCTTGCTGCTGCGCGGGCGAAATTGACGCCGTTGGGTCGAGTGGCGTAGCGTTTAACTGCAAGTTTTTCACCGACTTATTGATGGCTTCTTTGAGTTTGTCGGTACGGTACGCCTCGTAACGAAACCAGCCCAAAATCCCCAATGTCACAATCGCAAATCCTGCCAAACCCACCTTAAACCACGCATAACGCGAGCGTGCTTGCTGCGTATGTTGATCGGTGTAGGGTTTTTCAATGAGGCGGTCGTAGGCGGGTTTGAGCAAAATAGAAATCATGGCCAAACCAATGGCAAACGCCCAAGCTTCGTAGTTGTTACGGATGTTGAGGGCATAGGCTACAATTTCGTGCGAGATAATCAAATCGCCAAACACAAAAGCCAAACCTGCCGCAAAGAAAAACAAGCCCGCCAACAGCGAGTACTCCGACTGCGTTTGTTTACGGCGGTTGCGAAGCGCCTCGGTTTCTTCGTCAATTTGGTCACGTTGCATGACTAAATCGGCCAAACGTTTGCTCGATTTGGTAAAACGCTGGACAAATTCTTGCAAATGGTCGTACGCCACCTTGCGTTTTACCGTCGTCTCTTCTATCTGATTTTCAACCCGCTGCACTTCATTGCGACGGTCATTAACTCGTTGCACCAGCCAATTGTAATGTATTTCGCTTGACAAATAGCTTTCGTACGGATTTCGGTTTTCCGATCCTTCAACACCGCTATTGTAGCCGTGCAAAAAATCAGGTTTTTCGGTATGTTGTTGGTTCTCTTCCATGGTTGTTTTTGGCTAAATAAAAAGCACCTACTCAAATCCTTTTTCAAACTCACGCCATTGCTTATCCGTTAGGCGGTCGCGAAGTTGACGTGCCAAGTAAAACTCACTTTCAAACAATTTGATAAGTGCATCGCGGCGGGCGTTCAAACGAGCCACTTCGGCCTCAGCTTTGTTGAGATTGGGCAAAATCTGCCATTTCTGCACCCGTAACGCGTCGATTTCGGCCGTTAGTCGCGCTACTTCGCCGTCCCAAGTTTCCGTTTTGGTTGATTTTTCTTTCTTCAAATTTGTCCCTGTCAACCATATTTTCAAGTCATTTCGCAATACGGTGATATTGCTTAACAACAATTTTCCCGCAAACAAAAACAAGAAAAACACAAAGACAAACAACGCACCTGCCCGCCAAACACCTTGATTTTGAATAGCTTGCACAAACACAAACAAGGCAGCAGCAAACGGCATCCCCACCTCTTCAAGCATTCGCCGCCACGACACGTTGCTTTCCGTATCGTGAAACAACGACACCCGTCCAAACAGGTTGAACATCCCCGCTAAAAACACCCCAACTGCAATCCATTGACTGTTGGGATACAACGGGCGGAGGGTATCGTCAATCAGAAAATAATTCCCCACGCACATCGCCGCCGAAAAGGCCAAACCCACAATTGTACGAGGCAATTGGTGCTCTCCGTCGTGGTTGCGGCTTTCCATATCCGAACATTTTTCCTTGAGCTCGGTGATACGATTTTCCTTTTGCTCAATAAACAGGTTCAATTCTTGAATTTTCTCCCCGTGACGCTCCACTTCCCGTTCCCAATCGGCCGTTTGGTGGACAAAATAATTACGGATAATAGCTACCTTTTCCTCCGCTTTTGACTCAGACAAACCAAAAATCACCCCTTCATCACGCAGCAGGGTTTCATCTTCTAGCCAATTTGGCCACTCGATTTTTTGGCTAGGGGGCGTCATCACCCACGATTTCGTCTCCGACTGAGGCTCTTCCGCAAACAAAGGTTGTGACGGAGCCGCAACCACCGCAGGCATGATAGAACCCGTAGTGGGTAACGTAGGCATAGTCGCCGTTACGGGCGCAGGCATTGGAGCAGCGACCTTGGGTGGCTCCAATTCATCAAAAGACACCAATTCGGGGTCTTTTTGAAAGTTATCGCGACTAAAATAGGCTTTGACACGTTCAAAGAAGCTCATATTGGATGGTTTGGGCTGTTAAATGCGTATTGTTAATCACAAATTGATACTTAAAAACTCGAAGTTGGCAAAATTTATTGTTTTACTCCCCAAAAATGGGACGAATGGCGCAATTTAAGACGTAGAATTGACTTTTTAACTTTCAAAACAAAAACTAACATTTTGGCCCTAGCCCTGTAAAACTTTTATTGTCTAATTTATGTATTACATTTGTACCATACATGCCAAATACTGCAAGGACATGAAAACAATAGACACTCCCAAAAACAATACCTTCAAGAAGGGCAGCAAACAGTCTAACATGGCCTCAAAAATGTTAGATAATAAAAAGGCTATTTTTGCCCATTTTCGCGGCGAAATAACCAGCGAAGAATTAAATGCAAAAGGCATCAAGCTCAGTTAGACACTACAGTTACACCCACACTTCGAGTCAATTTGCTACTATATTCGAATTCACGACTGATTCGGGGCTAGTCTATGGCGTTTATTTTGTTGGAGGCGAGAAATACCTAGGTGGCAACCCAAATTACCGTGGATACATTAAAGAATTTGGTTTCGATACCATATCAGCCAATCATACATCAGAAGTTCCTACACGAGATGTAAGGATAAAATATACCATCCTAGCCATATTGAAAGAATATATAGATAATAATATTCACTCAAGCATCATTTATGTTTGCGACTATAGCGATGGAAGGCAGCAAAAAAGAAGTAAGCTATTTAACAGATGGTTTGATGACGCTGAAAACTCCGAATACAAACCAGACGTGTCTATTACAAAGTATATAATTCCTGTTGATGTTGAAAACGAATATGGGGAAACAGTCAAAACAGACGTGGTTCTGTTGAATCTTGAAACATGCCTGTTTAGTAAAGAATTTGTCAGTTATCTTCTGAGCGACTAGTAGTCCTCCCCCTTGTCTTGGGTCATAAATACTACCAGATACAAGGCTTTTCCCGATACCTTGCAAGTAAGTGGGTCGTTTAGCTCTCCTATTGTTTCGCTGTACAAATAAGCGGGTTTCTAAAACAAAAACTCCTCGCTGAGTAAGTTCAGTGAGGAGTTTCGACTAGGTCAGACGATAGTCAGACCGATGCTCTTACTATAGCTAAAGTCTGACTAGCGTCTGACTTATTTTGTAGCGATTTTTAATTCGTCTAGTTGTTTTTGGTCAATCGTCGATGGCGAATCAATCATCACGTCGCGGCCAGAGTTGTTTTTCGGGAACGCAATAAAGTCACGAATTGAATCTGCCCCTCCGAAGATTGAACACAGACGGTCGAATCCAAAGGCGATACCCGCGTGTGGCGGCGCTCCAAACTCAAACGCATCCATCAAGAACCCAAACTGTGCTTTGGCTTCTTCAGGCGTAAAGCCCAAGATTTCAAACATTTGCATCTGTAACGGACGTTGGAAAATCCGCACTGAGCCTCCACCTACTTCCGTTCCGTTGATCACCATGTCGTAGGCATTGGCACGAACCGCGCCTAAATCCGTTGCTAACAACGGAATGTCTTCGGGTTTGGGGCTAGTAAACGGATGGTGCATCGCAAACCAACGTTGATCCTCTTCACCGTACTCCAACAATGGAAAATCAACCACCCAAAGTACTTTGTACTCGTCAGGATTGCGCAAGCCCAAACGGCTACCCATTTCCAAACGAAGTTCATTGAGTTGCTTACGGGTTTTATTAGCTTCGCCCGCCAAAATCAAGAACAAGTCGCCTGGCTCGGCACCAAACGCCTCGGCCCATTTTTTGAGGTCTTCTTCACTGTAAAATTTATCTACCGACGATTTGATGGTTCCGTCAGCGTTGTAACGCGCGTACACTAGCCCTTTGGCACCAATTTGAGGACGTTTTACCCATTCTGTCAACTCGTCGATTTGCTTGCGGGTGTAGTCGGCGCATCCTTTGGCACAAATCCCTACGACTAATTCAGCCGCATCAAAAACCGCAAAGTTTTTACCCGAAATCAAGTCAATATCGCCCTTCAACTCCACGAACTCCATGCCAAAACGCACGTCGGGTTTGTCTGAACCGTACTTTTTCATGGCCGTTGCGTAGGTCATGCGAGGTACTTCGGGAAGGTCAATTCCTTTGACAGCTTTAAATAAGTGACGAATCAATCCCTCAAACATTTGCAATACGTCTTCCTGCGTTACAAACGACATTTCGCAGTCGATTTGCGTAAATTCAGGCTGACGGTCGGCACGAAGGTCTTCGTCACGGAAACACTTTACAATCTGGAAGTAACGGTCGAAGCCCGATACCATCAACAATTGTTTAAAGGTTTGCGGTGATTGTGGCAAGGCATAAAACTCCCCTGGGTTCATGCGGCTTGGCACCACAAAATCGCGTGCCCCTTCAGGGGTTGATTTAATCAACACAGGTGTTTCTACCTCAATGAAGTTTTGCGCATCCATAAAAATGCGCGTTTGTTGCGCTACTTTGTGACGCAATTCGAGGTTTTTGCGCACCGTATTACGACGTAAATCTAAGTAACGGTACTTCATACGAAGTTCGTCACCACCGTCGGTTTCGTCTTCAATCAAAAAAGGCGGTAATTTAGCAGGGTTCAACACCTCCAAACTACTCAATTTCAATTCAATATCTCCCGTTGGGATTTTATCGTTTTTGGCAAAGCGTTCAGAGACTGTACCAGAGACCTGAATAACGAATTCGCGGCCAAGCTCACGAACTTTGGCAATGATGTCAGCGGCTGTTTTTCCTTCTTCCACCATCAACTGCGTAATGCCGTAGCGGTCACGCAAATCAATCCATATCATACCTCCTTTATCGCGGATACGCTGAACCCAACCGCTTAGGGTAACTTCTTTATTTACATCCGAAATGCGGAGTTCACCGCAAGTGTGCGTTCTAAGCATAGAATATTATTTCTTAAATTCCTCAAAAAGTCCGCAAAAGTACGGAATAAATAATAAAAACCTTATACGTTTGAGTAGGATGATGGGAAGTAAACCTATAAGATTTGGGCAAAAACAAAGAAGGGCAAGCGGAGAACCCCGTTTGCCCTTTGATTTGACACATTGTTATGACCAATTAGAATCGGATTTTCAATATATCAGTGGAGTGTTGCAATTAAGCAAGCTTAACGTTGGTGGCGTTGATGCCTTTTTTCCCTTGGACTTTATCAAACGTTACAGTATCTCCTTCGGTGATTTTGTCAACCAAGCCAGATACGTGTACGAAAATTTCTTGTCCACCGCTAACGATGAAGCCAAATCCTTTTGATTCGTTGAAGAACTTTACTGTTCCAGTTTCCATTACAAAATAAATTAAAAAAATGAATGATTGGCGTACTGCCAATACAAAAGTAGAGAATTAAAATTATAAAATAATTTTTTTGTGCGTTTTTTAGTTTCTGGCAGCCTAGAACTTGTTTATTCTGCTTTCCGTTATTTACTTTGAGCAATAACGCTGCTGATTTTTCTCCTTTAACCAAGTACGTCTTTGAACCAAGTAATTGACAACCACGGGCGCCCCATCAACTACTTACGGCTGGCAGTAACCGACCGCTGTAACTTGCGTTGTTTTTATTGTATGCCCGAGGAAGGCATCAAATATGTGCCCAAACCGCATCTTCTGACGTGGGAAGAAATGGAGCGTGTTATTCGCATTTTAGTACGCATGGGGGTGGACAAAGTTCGGATTACGGGGGGAGAGCCTTTTGTACGGCGAGGAATTATGGAGTTTTTGGAAGAACTCAGTCAAATCGAAGGTTTACAGCAAATCAATATCACGACCAACGGGGTGCTCACTGCGCCGTTAGTGCCTGATTTAAAAAGAATTGGGATTAAATCGGTCAACCTCAGTTTAGATAGTCTCGACCGTCAACGCTTTTTTGACATTACGCGTCGCGATGAATTTCCGAACGTGTGGCAAACGTTTGAAGCCCTGCAAGCCCACAACATTTCGACCAAAATAAACACGGTGGTCATGTCAGGAAAAAATACGGACGACATTATCCCAATGGCCGAGCTCACGCGCCACTCCCCCGTCAGTGTACGTTTTATTGAAGAAATGCCTTTCAATGGCGACGGTGCGCACGAATACCAAGAATTTTGGAATTATCGTCGAATTTTGGACGAGCTAAAAAAAGCCTATCCTGGCATTTATAAACTCCCCGACCCTCCTGCCTCCACGTCTTACAATTATCAAATTCCTGGGCACCAAGGTACGATTGGCATCATTGCGGCCTTCAGTCGCACGTTTTGTGGTACGTGTAATCGGCTTCGCCTAACCCCACAAGGTCAGTTCAGGACGTGTCTATACGACGATGGAGTTTTTAACATTCGTGACTTGATTCGGCAGGGGCTCAACGACGAGACCCTCCAAACGTACATTTACGAAGCATTACAAAACAGGGCAAAAGATGGCTTTGAAGCCGAAGCTAGACGTAAAGTGGGTGTGGTTTCGGAATCTATGTCAACCATTGGAGGGTAATAATCCCTCTTTTTTTATTCATCATCAATTTTCACGTTCTTCCAGTTTTCTCCCGACCGAATACGATTGAGCTGAGTGTGCGTAATCCCAAATTGCTTTGCAATCATTTTTAAGCGGTTTTTATCACTTTTCAGCATCTTCTTAATCATCCTTACCTTGGGTTCGGTAAGCTTGTAATTACGGGTACGTATCGGAATCTGGCGATTGATTACCGCTGGGTTGTTGCGGTTGTGCTCCACCATTTCGTCCTTGGTCACCCATTTTAGGTTTTCGGCACGGTTATTTTGTTTATCAAAATCTAAGTGAATAACATACTTAGCATTTTCACTTTCTTTTTTTACAAACAAATCAGCCACTAATTTATGCACATATCTGTTGATGGTTTTGCCCCCTGTAATGCGAATATTTAAGGAGCGATACCCCTGAATCACAGACCCTTTGATTACTTTCCCTTGATTATCTTCTCCCTGAAAGCTCGCCAAGCGGCCATAGTTAGACACTCTATAATGGGGCGGATTTTCAACTCCTTCAAACTCAATTCGTACCCACTTCTCGTTCCAGTAGTTTGCTATTTTATTATCAGCCATGGTTCTTGTGTTGTTGATTTTTTCAATCCCAGCAATCGTACTTTTTCAATACATTTGTGCATTGTCAGTACAACTAACTTGTGCTTTTTATTGTTTTAAAATTACTATCAATCAAGTCTTAAAATGAAAAAAACGCTCATCCTTGGGGCTTCTACCAACCCAGAACGCTACGCATTTCTTGCGGCACATCGTATTAGCAATCACGGCCATCCCATTGAGTTGGTAGGTCTCAAAGAGGGCGTTGTTGCGGGTCAACAGATACATACTGACAAACCAGCCTTTGACGATATTGATACAGTTAGCTTATACGTTGGGCCACGCAATCAACCCGAATGGTACGATTACATTGTGTCATTACATCCAAAACGAGTTATTTTTAACCCTGGCACAGAAAATGATGAGTTTGTCGCTTTGTTAACACAAAACGGAATCGAAGCCCAAGAAGCCTGTACACTTGTGCTTCTTTCGATTAATGCGTATTAAGCCTATATTTTAGTGTTTGATAGCGGGTAAGTCAGTGGTAAGGTGTGGTTTTGGTTGGTAAGTAGGATTACCCTTATCAAACACTAAGTTAATGAAATGGTTTTCAAATCAAACAAGATATTCTTTTTTTTTATTATTCTCTCTCCAATACTATCCCTAAAAGAACGCTTTTTGTCCTTACTTACTCTATTAGTGGTGAAAAACTTCTGTTTCTACTTCCCGCACCTCTACTTGGCCCTCTGCGTTAATCTCAATCAGTTGCAAACGTTTTACCTCATTGATGAGTAGCGGGTCGTATTTGGCCGTCACACGCACGTAGTTTTCGGTAAAGCCTTGCATATTACCATCCACCACTTCATCCTCAAACAGCACCGTCCGCTCGGTGCCTAATTGGCCTTCATAAAACGCCCTACGTTTTTTATCTGACAAAATATGGAGCATTTTTGACCGCTCTGCCCGCTGCGACTGCGGCACAACTGGCTTGATACCAACCGCCAACGTATTGGGGCGTTCGGAGTAGGTAAATACGTGTAAGTACGAAATCGGAAGCTCATTCAAGAAGTTATATGTTTCCAAAAACTCTTCTTTTGTCTCGCCAGGGTGCCCTACAATGACATCCACGCCAATACAGCAGTCTGGCATCAATTCCTTGATTTTCGTCACTCTATCTACGTACAACTCACGACGGTAACGACGGCGCATCAAGCCCAATACTTTGTTTGAACCTGATTGAAGTGGAATATGGAAATGAGGTACAAAACGCTTTGATTGAGCCACAAAGGCGATAATTTCGTCTGTCAACAAATTGGGTTCAATCGAAGAAATACGAAAACGCTCAATGCCCTCTACTTCGTCTAGCGCTTGTACAAGTTCAAAAAATGTTTCGGTACGCTTGCCGTCATGAAGGCCAAAATCACCAATATTTACACCCGTAAGCACAATTTCTTTTACCCCCCGTGCTGCAATTTCGTGTGCCGCTTTTACCACATTTTCTACGGTATCAGAGCGGCTTTTTCCCCTTGCCAGCGGAATGGTACAATACGCACACGGATAGTCACAGCCGTCTTGCACCTTCAAAAAAGTGCGCGTACGGTCATTGAGAGAATACGAAACATGGTAGTCAACGGCCTCTTCAATCGGTGATGCCATCACACGCCCAGGCTGCGCAACGGGCGCTTTGACAAATCCATCCAATAAATCTATCAACCGAAACTTTTCGGCGGCTCCAAGTACGGCATCCACGCCTGGAATTTCAGAAATTTCTTGCGGTTTTAATTGCGCATAGCAGCCAATGATAGCTACATAACCGTTGGGATTTATCCCTTGCGCTTCTCTGACGATTTTACGGCATTTTTTGTCGGCATTGTCTGTAACCGAACAAGTATTGATGATGAAGATATCGGGCTGTTCGTTAAAGGCTACCTTTTGATACCCTTTTTGCTCAAACATCCTTGATATACTGGAAGTTTCGGAATAATTGAGCTTACACCCCAATGTATAAAATGCAACTTTTTTCATGGTGCAAAATTAGTGATAATACTCGTTTGGGCGACAAACAATCCATATATTCGTCAAATCCTTCAATGGAAACCCATAACTTTGTCAATCAAACAAAAAAAATATATGTTTGGTGCCTATTCCAAAAACAGTTGATTTTCATTCTAATTACCCGATACTTCATTTATGGCAAATATGAGATTCAAGGCCCTTGAAACGGCCCATAACCGCGCAACAATCAGTGTAACACCCCCAAGCGATAAAGTAGCCGATTATTACGGTTCATATACTTTCAGCGACGACGTTATGAAGTCGCTACTCACGCCCGAAGCCTATTACAAAGTTTCTAATGCCATTAAGTCGGGTTCTCGAATTGACCGTGAAATTGCCGATGAAGTAGCCGCAGCCATGAAATCGTGGGCAACTTCCAAAGGCGCGACGCATTATACCCACTGGTTTCAACCTTTAACGGGCGGAACTGCCGAAAAACACGACGCGTTTTTTGACGTCACAGCTCAAGGAAAAGCCATTGAAAAGTTTAAAGGAAGTGCATTGGTGCAGCAAGAGCCCGACGCCTCTTCTTTTCCGAGCGGGGGCTTACGGGCAACATTTGAGGCTCGGGGCTATACGGGTTGGGACCCTAGCTCTCCCGCTTTTTTGATGGACAATGGCGCAGGGGGTAAAACGCTCTGTATTCCGTCGGTCTTCATTTCTTACACAGGGGAGGCATTGGATTACAAAACGCCCATTTTACGTGCCCTTCATGTGCTCGACAAAGCCGCCACGGCTGTGATGTATTACTTCGACCGCAATGTGGAAAAAGTAACGGCAACCCTCGGCGCGGAACAAGAATATTTTTTGGTTGATAAAGCCCTTTACTACGCTCGGCCTGACCTCATGATGTCGGGAAGAACCGTTTTTGGACACTCTCCTGCCAAAGGTCAACAATTGGAAGACCACTACTTCGGCTCTATTCCGCCCCGCGTAAATGCGTTTATGGTTGATTTTGAGTACGAAGCTTGGAAATTGGGGATTCCTGTGCGTACACGTCACAATGAGGTAGCCCCAGGGCAGTTTGAATGTGCGCCTACGTTTGAAGAACTCAACTTGGCCATCGACCACAACGCGCTGTTGATGGACTTGATGCACAAAGTAGCCGAAAAGCATAATTTTAAAGTTCTTTTCCACGAAAAACCGTTTGCGGGTATCAATGGTAGTGGAAAACACAACAACTGGTCGATGATGACCGATACAGGCGTGAACTTGTTGGCGCCTAGTAGCAAACCCAAAGAAACGCTTCGTTTCTTGACGTTTATGATGAACACCGTAAAGGCCGTTCACGACCACGCTGATTTGTTGCGGGCCTCGATTGCTTCCGCTGGCAACGAATACCGCTTGGGTGCCAACGAAGCCCCTCCTGCCATTGTCTCCGTTTTCTTAGGCGATGAGCTAATTCGCTTGCTCGAAACGCTTGAAAACCGTGGGGAAATTCAGCTTGAAAAAGGAGACAACGTATTTTATAAACTGGGAATTACGCGCACTCCTCCCCTCATGCGCGACAATACCGACCGCAACCGTACATCGCCGTTTGCTTTTACAGGAAATAAGTTTGAGTACCGCGCCGTAGGTGGAAGCGCCAACAGCGCCTCTCCAATGATTATCCTTAATACAATTGTGGCAAACCAACTCCAAGAGTTCCGCAAAGAACTCGAAGTGCGCCTCGAAGCTGGGGAGAAAAAAGAATTGGCGATTGTGGACATTCTGAAAAACTACTACCGCCATTCCAAGCGTATTTTGTTTCAAGGAAACGGGTATTCTGAGGATTGGATTCAGGAAGCGGCCGAACGTGGACTCACGAATATTGCCTCTACCCCCGTTGCGCTTGAAAAATACATCGAACCGTCGGCGATTGCAGTACTCGAAAAAATGGGTGTCTTAACCGAACGCGAAGTACACGCACGCTACGAAATTGAGCTCGAAAACTATATCAAAAAAGTCCAGATTGAGTCAAGGGTAATTGGTGATTTGGCCCTCAACCATGTGGTTTCAACGACAGTAAAGTATCAGTTTCAGTTGGCCCAAACTGCCAAAGCACTGGTAGAACTTGATTTGACGGAAGAAGCTCAGCCCCTAAAGGAATTGATTAAGGAAGTATCTCAACGGGTATTGACCATCAAACAATCGGTGGATGCAATGACCGAAGCCCGCAAAAAGGCAAATAATACCGAAGACCTCGTGGAGCGCGCCGTGTTGTACGGTTCTGAAGTGAAGGACTATTTTGAAAAAATTCGCTACGAAGTTGATAAGCTCGAATTGCTCATCGACGATGAAGACTGGCCACTTGTCAAATACCGCGAAATGCTTTTTGTAAAATAATATTCAATACCTTTTGTAAAATAATCTTCAATACCTTCCCGAAAGTTTAAAACTTTCGGGAAGGGCATAGTCAACTAACATTCTTATGGTCTCAGAATTTGGGGTAATTCTTTTGTTCATTTTTGCGGCGATTGCGCTTATTGCGGTGATGCTCACGCTTGCCAAAGTAATACGCCCTCATCGCCCCAATGAGGAAAAGCTTACTACTTACGAATCGGGGGAAGACCCACTCGGAAATGCCAATGTGCAGTTTAACGTCCGTTTTTACGTGATTGCCATCGTTTTTCTTCTTTTTGAAGTGGAACTCATTTTCCTTTTTCCGTGGGCAGTGGTTTTTGGGCAAGCAAACCTCATTCGTCAAACCGATGGGCTGTGGGGCTGGTTTTCGCTGGTAGAAATGTCTTTGTTTGTCGGAATACTTATTTTAGGATTGGCCTACGCTTGGAGTAAAGGCTACTTAGATTGGGTTCGTCCGCGTCCAGAACTCCCCGACGTTCAGACGAAAGTTCCCTCACAACTTTACCAAAAAATCAACGACAAATACGCCCCAAAGAAATAAGCAATGTACCAAAAAGCGAAGTCCCACCAAGATTACAAACCTCGGTGGGACTTCCTTTTTGGCGTTCATCAACTTAGTTGACTCCTACCAATTCAATTTCAAACACTAAATCCTGCCCAGCCAGTGGGTGATTTGCGTCCACGATAATTTGGGTCTCGTTTACTTGCACCACCGTCACAGGAATCGGCTGTGGATTTCCGTCTTGGTGCATGTTCAATTGCATACCTACCTCAAACGGAATATCGGCGGGAAGTTCAGAACGTTCAAAAGGCAAAATGAGCTCTTCTTGTGCTGGCCCGTACGCCTCTTCTACTGGAATATGCACTGTTTTTTTATCTCCAATGGTCATTCCTTGAATCCCGTTATCAAACCCAGGAATCACCATGCCCGAGCCTAATTGAAATTGCAGAGGTTCGCGACCTTCTGACGAGTCGAACAACGTACCGTCGGTCAACGTCCCTTTGTAGTGTACCTGTACGGTATCACCTGCTTTTGCTACACTCATGTTAGTTATTTTTGAATTAAATGGTTCTTAATAAGCCCGCGCAAACAATACCCGCCGCGTTGAAGGTTTGCCCGTCAGGATACATGTTCCTTCTTCTTCTGGTGCATTGTATGGAATACAACGAATGGTGGCTTTCGTTTCGTCTTTAATACGGTCTTCGGTTTCCGACGTACCATCCCAGTGAGCCAACACAAATCCTCCCTTTTCGTCAAGAACTTGTTTAAACTCCTCATACGTATCCACCTTGTGGGTATTTGTTTCGCGGAATGCCAAGGCTTTTTGGTAGATATTTTTCTGAATATCTTCCAACAATTGCTCAATGTACTCCACAATTCCTTCAAGCGAAACCGTCGTTTTCTCTTTCGTATCACGACGCGCAATTTCAACCGTGCCATTCTCCAAATCGCGCGCACCCATGGCCAACCGAACAGGCACACCACGGAGTTCATATTCAGCAAATTTCCAACCAGGTTTGTTCGCATCCGAATCGTCAAACTTCACACTGATTCCAATGCGCTTTAAGCCCTTCATAATTTCTTTTACTTTTTCAGAAATTTGGCCTAATTGCTCTTCGTTACGGTAAATAGGCACAATGACCACTTGAATTGGTGCCAATTTTGGAGGCAAAACCAAGCCTGAGTCGTCCGAATGTGCCATCACAAGCGCACCCATCAAACGCGTACTCACGCCCCAAGAAGTACCCCACACGTATTCTAAGCCACCGCCTTTGCTTTGGAATTTTACATCAAATGCTTTGGCAAAATTTTGTCCTAAAAAGTGAGATGTTCCTGCTTGCAGGGCTTTTCCATCTTGCATCATGGCTTCGATACACAATGTTTCTTCAGCACCAGCAAAACGCTCATTTTCTGTTTTGTAACCTTTTATTACGGGCATCGCCATCCATTCTTCGGCAAAGCGGGCATATACCTCCAACATCTGACGGGTTTCGGCCATGGCTTCGTCGGCTGTAGCGTGCGCCGTGTGGCCTTCTTGCCAAAGGAATTCGGCTGTGCGTAAAAACAAGCGCGTACGCATTTCCCAACGCACGACGTTGGCCCATTGATTAATCAACAATGGCAAATCGCGGTACGACTGAATCCAGTTTTTATACGTACTCCAAATCACCGTTTCCGACGTTGGGCGCACGATTAGCTCTTCTTCTAGTTTGGCATCTGGATCCACAATTACCCCACTCCCATCTGGGGCATTTTTGAGGCGATAGTGCGTTACGACCGCACACTCTTTGGCAAAACCCTCCACGTGGCTTGCTTCTTTACTCAAATATGATTTGGGAATAAAAAGCGGAAAATACGCATTGGTATGCCCCGTTTCTTTGAACATATCATCGAGGGCGCGCTGCATTTTTTCCCAAATAGAAAAACCGTACGGTTTTATCACCATACACCCTCTTACCGCCGAATTTTCGGCCAAATCTGCTCTTTTAACTAATTCGTTGTACCACTCAGAATAATTATCGCCACGGCTCGGAATCGCGTTTGCCATCGTTAGTATTTGTTACAGGTTTACTCTTGAACTTTACAGTCACTTAGTTGACTTTTTCTTATTTTTGATTGTCGAATGCGCCTTCTACCAATTTAAAATTTTTTAATTTTTATGCCCTGATAGTCAAAGGCTTAAACGTATTTTACACACTTATACCGCTTTAAATGCTAATTATCAGTATTTTGTGGTATTGAGTGTGAAGTTGACATTTATAATTCTTTGATTTTCAATTATTTTACTAATAATAACCCATTAGTTTTTTTATAAAAAATCCTTGCAAAGATACTTTTTTATCCTAAATTTGTGACGAAACTGAATCAGAATCCATCAAAATAACGTTTTATAGGTAGCAGGGACTGATTTCTAACTGAACATAAAACATTTTGAACACCATGAAAACCCTTCGTTCACTCACCCTTTTATCGGCGCTTGGCCTGATGGGATTGTGGAGTTGCAGCTCCAAACAATATGCCACCCAAGATGATGCCGAATACGATGATTTGTACGGAAATTCGTCGAGCGCAGCCGTAGCAATGGCCAGTCGCTCAACCGAACAAGCCGCTGACAATCGTAACCTCAATCCTGACTATTATGCAGGCCAGGGTTCTACTAACAATAACAACAGCCAAGAGGATTACTATGACGAATCTTACTTGAGCTCACGCGGCATTGCCCGTAACCTTGGCCCTAATGCAGGCTACAATGCAGGTTTTTCGGATGGCTACAGCTCTGCCTACAACAATCTCAATTGGGGCAATTACTGGAATACGCCTTGGCGTAGTGGGTTCAATACCTGGAATAGATGGAATTCACCCATGATGTTTGGATTAGGCTATGGTCTTGGCAATTGGGGATATAATAGTTTTTATAGCCCTTATGGCTGGAACAGTTTTGGCTCGGCCTATGCTTGGAACGATCCATTCTATTCACCTTGGGGAAATTCGTACGGCTGGAACTCATTCAACTCACCTTGGGGATATTCTCCTTGGGGTTACTCACCTTATTATGGATACGGAAACTCATTCTATGGTGGGGGTAGCTACTGGAATAACAATACTTGGTACAACGGCCCAACCAACAATATCCAAATTGTAGATGTTCGTCGTCGTCCGGGTACTGATTACTACAACCGCGTTGATCGTTCATCTAACGCTTACAACAACAATAGCAACAACAGCGCACGCTACACTAACCAAGGCCGCCGTCAGGGATATGACCCGACAGACCGCACTGGAAGCTACAACAGCAACTCATCGTCGTCAGGCGACTCCTACTATTCTCGCCCACGTGGAGGCTCGAATCGCTCATACGATGGCTATAGTTCTAACGCAGGTGGACGCACTAGCAGTGGTTCGTATTCGTCAGGAAACACTGGTACAAATTCTTATTCGTCAGGTACACGTGGTGGTGCCACCCGTAGCTATGGTGAAGCGAGCAGCAGTGGCAGTAGCCAACGCTCATCGTACAACAGCAATTCCAACAATTATTCAAACAATAATAGCTGGAACAACAGCAACAGCAGTCGTCAGAGCAGCTGGAACGACAGCGGAGCGTCTCGTAGTAGCAGCTCTAGTAGCTGGAGTAGCGGTAGCTCATCTAGTGGAAGCTCATCATCGTCGAGCAGTGGCTCAAGCGGTTCGTCAAGTTCGGGTTCACGCGGTCCACGCTAGTCATTAAACACGCGTTTTTTTTAACATAGAATCCTCTATTTTCAAGAATGTATTTACATTTGTTGAAATACTCAAACCTCGCTATTCACATCAGTAGCGAGGTTTTTTATGAATTATAAATGTACTTTTAACAATTTTTTTCTTCCTGCCATGAAAAACCGCCCAATCGTATGGGGAATCTTGCTAGGGTTAGCAGTTTCTTCCCACACCCACGCCCAAAGTCGCTTATACGCTAACACTGCCATGCAGTTGTCTGACCTCACTCAAAACGGCACCGCTCGTTTTCAAGGAGTAGGAGGAAACCACGCATCACTAGGTGGCGACGCCAGCAACATTTTTGGCAACCCTGCAGGGATTGCTTTTTTCAACCGCTCCGAAATTAGCCTTAGTCCTACTTTTTATAACATTAGCAACGAAGCTTCTTATATTGGAAATACTCGGAGTGACCAAAAGTTAAATCCAAATCTCTCGCAGTTCTCGCTTATTTTGGCAGGAAACCCACAAAGCTATAACCGCGAGTGGCGTCGTACCTCGTTTGGAATTAGCTATTCTCGCCAAGTGAATGCTAATAACATGATTACGTATGGAGGAACCAATAATCGCAGCTCTATGATCGACAATATCGCCGAGCTGGCTACGGGCCTTTCAGTCAAAACCCTCGAAGATGAATACAACAATAGCCGCCCATTCTCGATTGAATCTGCGTTTTATAATTTATACCAAATAGATGCATTATCGGACAATGGCCCTTACCGTCGGCCTATTCCACTATCGAGAGCATCGTTTGAACAAAGCGGCAACGTCGAAGTTTCGGGCGGCTCCTCACAGTGGACTTTTGCGTATGCTGGCAACTATGCCGACAAGCTTTATTTGGGTGTTTCGGGCGGTTTTTCTCGTCATACCTTCATCCGTAGAAACAACTACACCGAGCGCTTTGTCAACGGAGGCGCATTTAGGGGATTGGACTACCGCGAGGATGTAAATATCTCAGGAAGCGGCCTTTTTATTTCAGCAGGGGTGATTTATAAACCGAACGCTATGCTACAACTTGGTGCTTCTATCCACAGCCCAACGTTTAGCAACCTCCAAATGACCTATCAGGAAGAAGTTGGTATTGACATCCTGAACAACCGCGTCCCCGTGTTTGACGCCAACGGCAACCCCGTTACAAACGCGCAAGGACAGCAAGCCTTTGACCAAATTGTAACGACTCGGGTCAACCTTGAGCCTTACGACTTTGAGTATAAAATGCGCACTCCTTTGCGAGCAAATGGAGGAATTACCATTTTTATTGGCAAAAAAGGATTTATCACAGGTAGCGCCGAGTACGTGGGTTACAAAGGAATGGGTATTAGCACAGCCGATGATAACCAATTCAAAACGAACAACAAGCGCCTGATTCAATCATCCTACAACAACGTCGTCAATCTGCGAGTAGGAGGCGAAGCTCGTCTGGATAAATTTAGAGTGCGGGCGGGAGCAGGCTTTTTGCCCAATGCCTACAGTCAAAATTATAACGTAGAAGGCAGCCTTGACCGTTCTAAAATTCAATTATCAGGCGGACTCGGTTATCGTACCGAGCGTTTTTATGTTGATTTGGCAGGTACTTATTTACAGACAAAGGATGCGTATTCGCCTTATCAACTCAGCGACCCGTCCAATTATTTCTCTGCCAAACTTAACGTTACATCGCTTAATTTTACAGGAACAGTGGGGTTGTTTTTCTAATAACCAAGCCCGTTTTTCTTTAAGAAAATATTTTTATAAGAAGCAAAAAAGGAGCAGTATTTCTATTGCTCCTTTTTTTGTGAGTTGTCCTTCGTAGTTTCTTATTTTTCAGGCAGTTACTTTTGTCGGTATTTTTCAAATTTCTATCCGTTTCGTTAAGCACCTACTCACCTCAAAATGACTACCATTCTAACCAGTAAAAACATTCGTTATCGCATCCTTAGGGCTTATTTTTTCTCTGTTGTTATTCTATTTTTTATCTGGCTTATCGGTCGAGTTGTCACCTCAGAATTTATACAAGAAATAAGATTAGACAATCAACTGTATTATCATGTTAACCATCAGCTTACCCATTCCGCTATTTTAAAAGAACAACTGCACCACATAGCCGCTTTTCCTAGTGTTACTCCCGCTATCAACCAACAATTTCAAGCCAAAGTAAGACCATTTTATATCAATCATCAAGCATTGGTAAATTCGTACGAACAACAAGATGCGTACTTAGGTACTCAAATGGAAAAGTACCTACAAAATAGTATTCCGAAAGCCATTCAAGTTTACCAAAAAATTGATAGACAATTAAAAATAGCTGCACAGGGTAACTGGGGCGACAAAAAAAACATCTCCGAAATTTTAAACTACATTGACCTCTACGAAAGCGAGCTACATGCTATTGTCCATAACTATTTCGAGGACATGGAAAGCGATTTCAGTGTGTTGGATATTTGGATCAACTTTGCACTTACGAGCATTCTTTCCTTGGTTGGTATCATCATTGCATTTAAAATTGTCAAGCCCTCTTTTACCTATTTAAATCAGTATTTACTTCAAAATTTACAAAGCCAACGCGAGGTCAACAAAGTCAATCTTGAATTGAGAAGGGTCAATGAAAATCTAAAAACTACCCAACAACTCCTCGAAACCGAGCAAAAACGCTCCATGCAAGCCTTACAAGACAAATTAACCCTTGTGCTTGAGCAGGAAAAATACTTAATCAAAGGTCAAGAAGAAGAACGAAAACGCATAGCGCACGAACTACACGATAGCATTGGCCAAATGCTCGCAGGAATAAAGTATGGATTGGAAAGCTTAAAGGGTTCATTACCGTCTATAAATACGTGCAATCAGTTTAGAGGGATTCTTCAACTTACCAATAAAACGATTGAAGAAACAAGACGTATTTTGATGGGGTTGCTCCCATCCACCCTCGAAACTTTTGGAATTTTGGGTGCTGTACAATCATTGATTGACGACCTTCAAGCGCAGCATCCCAACGTACATTTTCAGTTTTTTCAACCCAACACTCCCATTCCTCCACTTTCAGATTGGGTTTCATTGGGAATTTTCCGAATTGTTCAAGAAGCCCTAAACAATGCCCTTAAACATGCTTTGGCAAAAGAAATCCTCGTTGAAATAGAAATTGAGCAAGGAGCACTTACCGTGCGTATTGTAGATGATGGCTCAGGGTTTGATTTAAAGAAAATTTGTCGAATGAGCCAATCGAAATTTGGCATTGAGAATATGCGGCAGAGGTGCCAGTTACTTTCTGGCGAATTTCATCTTGAATCTATCATCAACCAAGGTACAGAAATCAAAGCAACAGTTCCGCTACTGAATTAATAAGTTTATAGACATACATCTGCATTCCACCCGAGAATGTAGCATTTTTTGGCAAATCCACAGAATTATGTTTAATATTGGCGTTAAACTAATACCATAGACTGTACATTTGACATTGGTGATGAATATTAAAATTGTTGTAGCAGACGACCACGAAGTTGTACGGAAAGGTATTATTTCGCTTTTAAGTCAAGAAACAGATTTGGTCGTTATTGGAGAAGCAAAAAACGAGCAAGAAATCTGGGAATCAGTCAATGATAAACAACCTGACATTTTACTGCTTGACTTATTTTTTGACCATCAACCTTTGGGATTGCACATCATCCCCCAATTGTTGGCTAAATTCCCGCAGCTCCGCATAATCATTTTTTCTATTTTTAATGACGATAAATACGTATTAGACTGCATTCAACAAGGGGCTACCTCTTACATTGTCAAAAATGCAGACCGACAAGATATTATTCGTTCTATTCGATGTGCTTACGCCCGAACGGCTTTTTTTACCCCAGAAATTGCCACCATTATTCAAAAAGCCCTGATTCAATATCGCCCCGTCAACACTCAGCCACTCTCCAGTACACCATCTGTCTATCCTTTACATCTTCTGTCTGAGAAAGAAAAAGCCATTTTAAAATTAATCAGTGAAGGCAATAGTAGCAGAGATATCGCCGAACAGCTAGGGCTCAGTATTTATACGGTGAATAATCATCGCATCAATATGATTAAAAAAACCCAAGTCAAAAATAGCACAGAGCTAGTTCGGGTTGCACAAGAAGCAGGCAAGCTCTGATTACTCGACAGAGCTACTTCGACATTTATTTTCTCTTCTTTTTTTATTATTTGTAAACTTTATTTTACAGAAATAAGCTCTATTTTCTGCCTTTAAAAACTAAATCTGGTATAACTATGCCTGTGAAATAGCTATACTATCTTGTCTATTTATTTTCAAAAATAGGATAAAACCAAAAGTATTATCCAAAAAACATATACCACTCCCTCGATTTAAAGGCAAAATATACGATACAGCAGAACACAAAAATAGCTATTATTAACTACTTTATTCGCTTGCATTTAGTTATTTTTATTATAATTATTGCAGCAAAATCCCCATTCTATCTAATGAATATACCAATCAATCAATTACCAGAATCAGAACTACCAGTAACATTTGAAGAGGCAACTCTGTTTAAAATCCCCACCCAATACTTGCCAAAATTGACGGCAATGATGGAAGCAGAGCTTCTACCCTATCAAATCATTTCGCAAAACACTCCCAAGAACTTACAACAAGCGATTGAAAAACTTACCCCCAATAAATTGGCGGTTTTAGGGCAATTAGCCAATGGCAAAGGATACGATGAGATTGCCCGAGAAATGAATGTGTCGGTCAACACCATCCGATTTCGAATCAAACAAATTTACAAAGCCTTAAATGTCAACAACAAAGTGGACGCTTCTCGCTTGTATTTGGCATACAAAAGCACCAAAATCTAACTACACTCTTATGAACACCAGTTTAGATGCCGTGCAAGTCATCATTAGTACGGTTGATTCCAAAATGGATTTGCTTCCAGTCCACCCTGGCTATTGTAATGTTTATTTTTGTTCAACCAAAATACAGCTTGAGCAATTGGACATCAGTATCGTTACCGATCATCTGTTTATTAATTTCCCTTCTGATAGTTGGCAAATTTCACCCCTGAATGCTCCTGCCAACATCATTACGCTGTCTATGCCTATTTCTATATTTGAAGCATTAATAGCCCCCCAAATAGCGTATGTGAACAACCAAGAGAGTGTGGTGATTCTTCCAACACCAGCCCCTTCAAAAACAATCCAGTATATTTTAGGATTGGTCTTAAAACCAAACGGTATAGCCCTGCAGAGCCTTAGGGAGAACAAGTGTAAATTAGTAGAAGCCCTGATAAAGGCCCTATCTGAACAATATGTACTCCCAAGTATATCAACGTCAACTGGCTCTCTGACCGCTGCACCTCCTTTGCGAGGGTTATCCATAATGACCTTAATGGATTTCATTTATGAAAACTACATACTCAACCACAACAACCAGCAGGTACCCAACGCATCGGAAATAGCAAAGAAAATGCGAATAAGTCCCGCGCTATTTAGGGTAGAGTTCAAGAAAGCGTACGGAAAAACGCTTTATCAGGCTTACCTCGACAAAAAAATGGAGTATGCCAAAACCTTACTAGCGCAAGGGCTCAAAGCCATTGAGGTGTCGCGCATTACTGGATACTCCTCTCCCATCAAATTCAGCAAGCAGTTTCAGAAACACTTTAATACAACACCGTATCAATACAAAAAAATGGCTTACCAGCCTTAAAAGACTGGGATCAAAACCAAAATTTGTGGAGCAACTTGGATTAAGCATATAACTGCGTTAGCCGATAAAGGAAAAATTCCACA
>NZ_JBYFCH010000037.1:0-49936 GCF_057652295.1 Runella sp. R5_40
TCTGGTACTGTTTGTTAAAAATACTCAATCTTGAAATTTTACCATAGTACAAACCTAAAGGGCGGCCCCGTTGAAATGACTGCTGTTTCTATGGAAGAATTGCCTGATGATATTCAATATACCAAGGAGCGAAAACCAGATGTACTTAAAAAAATAACTGATAACGCGGGAGATACATTTGTGCTTCAAATAGAGTTCCAATTGAGGAATGAACCAAAAATGGTTTACCGAATGGCAGAATATTTTATCATGCTGGAAAGGAAGTATGATTTGCCTGTTAAGCAATTTGTTATTTTTCTTGGTTCTGGAGACCCTAAAATGTCAACGAGACTTGATCGAGAGATGCTCAAATTTAAGTTTCCACTTATTGCACTCTCGACACTTGATTATCATATTTTCCTCAATTCAGACAAGCCTGAGGAAATCATCTTAGGTATTTTGGTGAATTTCAAGGGAGAAAACCCAGAAATTGCTTTAAAACAGATACTTGTGCGTGTAAGAGAAACTGCTCAAGGGGATTTTTCGTTAAAGAGATACTTTAATCAGTTGCGTGTGTTGGCTCAACTTCGTAACTTGGAGCTAAATTTAAAAAATGCTATGGATAGTATCGCAGAATATATCAAAGAAGAAAGAGACGTTCTTTATCTTCGTGGACAAGAAAAAGTTGAAATAAGATTTGTTACTTTTCTTTTGCGTGAAGGAAACAAAACTTTTGAGCAAATCGCAGAGATTGCAGGTACTACGGTGGACTTTGTTAAAGCTGTTCAACAACAGATTAGTAGTAAATAGACATTCTGTATAACTCAAATCCCCCGCAGCAATTCATACAGCTTTTTTACCGCCTGCTTCTCGTAGGCTTCTTTGAGTGAAATAATCATAATCGTTCGCTTCATGTTTTCGCCTTCGATGGGAATGCCCACTACTTCGGGGTCATTGACGCTGGTATCACTCAAGATGGTGTGCCAAAACCCCGTTTTTACAATTTCAAACAATGTAGGTATATCGTTGATTTCCATGCAGATGTTGGGTTCTAAATTTTTTTGGCTGAACACTTCTTCAAAAAACTGGATTGTACTGTAGCCGCTGAAAGGGAGTGCCAAAGGAAGGGCTGCTACTTCATGAAGAGAGATTGTTTTTTTGGAGGCCAACGATGATTTCTTAGCAGTAACCAATACCATATTAGAGGTCAAAATAGGCTGGTATTTGAGGTGTGGCTCGTTGGGCTTTTCATGGAAAATCAAGACAAAATCAAATTGGTGCGAATTGAGTTTGTCGAGCAGGTCTTTGGTGGTACCGAACACCACTTGGATTTTGATATTTTGGTACTGCTGGGCAAACTGTATCAAGGTTTTGGCAAAAAGAATCCGCATGGAATAAATCACGCCGACGGTAATTTTTCCCGTGTTCAGGTTTTTCAAATCTTGCAAGAGCAATAATCCTTCATTTGCTCTATTGATGCACTGAAACGCATACATTTCAAACAGACCTCCCGCTTCGGTAAGCGTGATTCGTTTGCCGATACGGTTAAACAAGGGCACGTTTAATTCATCTTCTAATTGTTTAATTTGCTGTGAAAGAGTGCTTTGGCTGATATTCAGTGCCTTTGCCGCCTCCGTAAAGTTCAAGAGCTCCTTGGCTTTTAAAAAGTACTTGAGTTGTCGTAATTCCATCTTTCTAAATCGGTTTTTTCGATTGTTTTTATCGAAAAATAGCGTTTTGCAAATATAAAACCTCTTTAGATATTTGTGCGAAATTGTTTTAAATCAATCAGTTAACACTTAAAAAGCACCCTTAGCCATGAAGCTCAAACTACTTCTGTCATCTTTTCTTCTTATTTCTTGTTTGGCGGCGTTTAGCCAAGAAAAACAGTCAAATCAAGCTGCCGAAAAGGGCTTGATTAAAGTATCCGTCATGTATCCTTACGCCGAAGGCAAAACCTTCAACATGGAGTACTACGAAACCAAGCACATGCCCATGGTTGCAGGATATTTGGGGGCAAATTTGGTAAAATATACCATTGAAAAAGGATTGGCGAGTGGGCTGCCTAATCAACCACTTCCCTTTATGGCGATTGGGACTTTTTACATCAAAAGTCTAAGCGACTATCAAGCAGCCGTTGCCCCTAATAGAGAAGCCATTCGGGCTGATTTTGCCAATTATACCAATGTCGCTCCCATCATTTTGGTGAGTGAAGTGGTGAAGTAGCCATAGTCAGTTTTTATTGCCCCCACTTGAGACAATAACGGGGAAGCACAGGATACAAGCGGTATAATGTCAATATATTTTTGAATAATTAAAAGAAATGCAATGGCATATCTAAACCAAAGTTCAAAAATGAAAAGACTAATTTTTACCGCTTGTGTCTTGTTTTTGTGGGGAGCAAAGGTGTTGGCAAACGTCGTGCTGAACCAATTACAAGTCAACTATCAAGCCACGCCCTTAGGAATTGATACCCCAATTCCGCAGTTTTCTTGGCAAATGAAAGCCTTGGACGCCAAACGAGGTTACAGCCAAACTGCTTATCAAATTGTGGTTTCCAACGCTAAAAATCAAGTGGTTTGGGACACCAAAAAGGTAAACTCGGCGCTTTCGCATGGCATCGAATATGCTGGAAATGGCCTCCAACCCACCACGCGCTACCAGTGGAAATTGACTGTTTGGGACAATACGGGTAAACCAACTACAAGTAACTCTTGGTTTGAAACGGGCTTGATGAACCCTTCGATTGCGGCGTGGTCGGGAGCCAATTGGATTGGGGGAAGCGACGACGATATGGTGTTGTATTCGCATTATTTATCGGTGTTTAAGTTTGAGTATGGCCTTCAACTCGATAAAACTAGCAATGCTACGAAAGCTTCTTTTGTGTTTGGTGCCAACGACCGCCGTTTGATGACCAAAGACTTGAACCTCATGGGGATGACCAAAGGCAAAAACGAAAGTTATGTGGCCTTGGAATTGGATATTTCCAACGTTAGCGACGCTGCGGACGGTCTCGCCAAACTGACTATTTATCGTGTAGGTTATACCAAAGACGATAAGGAAGACGTCCCATTGAAAAGCTTTGACATTCCGCAATCGTTGATAAATACGGCCAATAAATACGAAAAGCACCAATTGCTGGTGGAATGTAATTTTGGATTGTTTGAATTTTACGTGGACGGCAACAAAGATGCTAACAAGCTGAAAGACAAAGCGGCACCCGCTGGCGGTGGAGGGCGTTTTGGTGCTCGGGGGTACAACTTAAATCCCGTTGGAAGTGGAAATAATTACATCAGTTTTCCCATGTTGTCCGACATTGGTTTTCGCGTACCTAACGGACAAAAAGCCTTTTTTTCGGGAGTAACAATTCGGAATTATCGCTATCCATCCAATCCAATTTTTACTGAAAACCTCCAAAAACAACCATATTCGGGGATTTTTGCGGCTTCAAATGTGAAAATTGAGAACGGAAGCTACGCAGTAAGTGGCGGCTTAGTCACGGCCGACCCCAGCCAAAATGCAGCGCCCATGCTTCGGACTACGTTTACTACCCAGTCGAAACCCATCGCAAAGGCACGTTTGTACGTTACTGCCCGTGGGATTTACGAACTATTTCTCAACGGAAGTCGCGTATCTAACGATTATTTTAACCCAGGTCTTACGCAGTACAACAAAACCCACCTATACCAAACGTACGATGTTACTACTGGTATAAAATCGGGTAAAAAGAATGCCATTGGAGCATGGTTGAGCGAAGGCTGGTGGAGTGGTAATATCACGTTCAGCGGCGAAAACTGGAACTTCTTCGGCGACCGTCAGTCGTTGTTGAGTAAATTGGTCATTACCTACGCCGATGGTTCAGAGCAAGTGGTAACGTCAAATCCTACCGAATGGAAGTTTTTTGGCGATGGTCCCATTCGGTACGGTTCGTTTTTTCAGGGCGAGGTTTATGATGCCAACAAAGAAGCAGTCGTCAATGGCTGGGCGACGGCGGACTACAACGATGCTGCATGGAAATCGGCAGTCGTTGTACCTTTGGACGGAACTGCGTTTAAGGGTACCGTTACCGATGCCTTGGGGCGGAAATCGTCGCTGGAATACGATGACTTTAAACTTGTTGGACAAATGGGTGAAAATGCCACGATTGTCAAAACGTTGACCGCTAAAAGCGTGGAGGAAGTGCGCCCCAAGGTATTTGTCTATGACATGACGCAAAACATGGTAGGTGTCCCCCAAATTACTATCAAAAATGGCCGAAAAGGTCAAGCTGTTACCCTGCGTTTTGCGGAAGTGAAGTACCCCAATTTGCCCGACTACAAAGGCAATGAAGGCATGGTGATGATGGAAAACATTCGGGCGGCGTTGGCCCAAGATTTGTACATTTTGAAGGGGGGCGACGAAGTGATTCAGCCGCGTTTTACCTTCCACGGCTATCGCTATTTAGAAATTACGGGCATCGACCAAGCCATTCCCGTGTCGGATGTAAAGGGTTTGGTGATTAGCTCGGTGATGGATTTATCGTCGAGTTACACCACTTCCAATGAATTGGTGAACAAGCTTTGGCAAAACATTACGTGGTCGTTGCGTAGTAATTTCTTGTCGATTCCCACCGACACCCCCGCCCGCAACGAGCGCATGGGCTGGAGTGGTGATATTTCGGTTTTTGTCAAAAGTGCTACCTTTTTGACTCAGGCCAATCCTTTCTTGCGCCGCCATTTGTTGGCAATGCGTGACATGCAGCCTGAAAATGGCCGTTTTACCGACGTCGCGCCCGTGGGTGGTGGTTTTGGAGGAACGTTGTGGGGAAGTGCAGGGCTTACGGTGGCGTGGGAAACCTACCGTCAATACGGGGATGTACAACTTTTACGGGAACACTACGATGCCATGAAAAAGTACATCAACTTCTTGGAAACCAAGGTGGACAAAACGAACGGGATTTTGAACGAAGGCCCGCTGGGCGACTGGCTCAGTCCCGAAAACAACAAAAATGACAACACCCTTTTCTGGATGTCGTACTTTGCCTACGACTTGGAAATTATGAGTAAAGTCGCGACCATTTTGGGCAAAACCGACGAAGCGGCGCAGTTTGCCAAACGTCAACAAGAAATCAAAAAGACCATTAATGACGTCTATGTTGATAAAAATACGCACCGTACCATCAAATCGGGGGTAGTAGCAGCACGGATGGGGCCTCCAGGGCCGCAAGCGGCTGAAACAAAATCGGACAAAGGCGTGCTCATGGATACCCAAGCCTCGTACGCCATTCCGTTAGCGTTGGGAATGTTTGACGAAGTAAATAAGCCGTTTGCTATCAAGTATTTAAACGAAACCATTGAGCGTAAAAACAAAGACGACGGCGGCATCGAACGTCCCCCTTATTCGCTGATGACGGGCTTTATCGGGACTGCTTCTATTTCGGAAGCGCTGTCTGATAACGGAAATCACGCCCAAGCGTATCGTTTGGTGCAGCAAAAAGACTATCCGTCGTGGTTGTACTCGGTGGTCAATGGCGCAACGTCGATTTGGGAACGTTTGAACAGCTACACCGTTGAAAATGGTTTTGGAGGAAACAACAGCATGAACTCCTTCAACCACTATTCTTTCGGGGCGGTAGCTTCGTGGATGTACAATTATTCGTTGGGAATTCAGCGCCATCCCGACAAAGCCGCTTTCAAAGAGTTTGTACTCAAGCCTACTCCTGACCCCGACAAACGCATTACCTTTGCTAAAGGCTACGTGGACACAATGTACGGACGCATTTCGAGTGAATGGGAAAGCAAATCAACTACGTTTACGTACAAATGCACGGTGCCTGCCAATACAACCGCGACGTTGCATCTTCCTGCCAAAAGCCTGACCCAAATCACCGAAAGCGGCAAACCTATTGCGCAATGGAAAGGGGCAAAGCTGGAAAATGGAGAAGTGGTTTTGCCTTTAATATCAGGAAGTTATGTTTTTGAGGTGAAAGAGTAATAGTTACAAAGAAGTTTATATTGCTTCGGAGAAGCGTAACCCTTACAAAGGTTGCGCTTCTCCGAAGCGATTTTGGATTGTTCAAAACCTTTCAATAAATGTTGCGCCTACAAAGGTTGCGCTTCTCCGAAGCGATTTTGGATTTTTTTAAAACCTTTCTACAAATGTTGCGCCTCTGCCGAGGCGATTTTGACAAATTCAATTTTTTTTTGTCAACGCTTACACCGTACCTGAATCGTTTGTTGAGGTTTGAGTTGGAGGGGGTAGCCTGCCAGTAAAACCGCCCCTTTTAATTTGGATGACTTCCCGTCAATCGTCAATTCGTAGCTTTTGTTGGCATCAATCGGAAACCATTCTTGAAACTGATTGATGCGCGGATAGTCAAACGGTAAATGCAAGTTTTGTTTGTGCCATTGTCCACCAAAAATCAGCTTTCCCGACCAAGCTTTGGGCGAACTGAGCGTAATGTAAACAGTATTGTTGTCGGTCACAGCGCCATACACAACCTCCTGATTCCAGTCTGAAAGTTGCGTGCCTGCCGTTTTCCAAAGGGCATACATCAGCGACGTTCGCGCAAAATTTCCGTCACCGTGCCAGCCCTCAATGATTCCGTCGGGTTTTTGAAAATTCCACAACACCTTGATTTCGCTTTCAAGCCAGTCTTTGGTGCTGGCGATAGGTTCGCGCAAATACAAATTCAACGTGCCTTCAATGGCGTCGGCGTAGCCATCAGCGCTGCCCGATTCCCAATCGTGGTTGCAGTAATTGGCATTGAGGGCGCTGAGTGCTTTTAAGGTAGCGTCGCGGTAAGTGGGTTGCTTATCAAGAAGATACACGGTGTAGAATGCGTTGAGCGTATAGCCAAAATTATCGGCAATTCGCTTTTGAATCACTTCACCCGTCAGTGGATTTACTTCGTCGTAAAAAAGCCCGTGTTCGTTTCTTCCTTTGGCCAAAATGGTATCCAACATTTCGTGAATAAACGGCTGCCACTGTTTCTTTTTGGCAGGATTTGCCATCGATACAACCGCGTACATTTCTACCAACCCCGACACAATTTCACAGCCGTGGTCGCGAAGGCGAAGGCGCGGCAATGCACGAGTGGGCAAATGGGCTTCGCTCAAGTAATAATCGCCAATTTGGATGCCCCACGCCAGCCACTTGGGGTTTTTGGTAAGCCAATACATTCGCGCCAATACCTGTAACAAATCGCCGCCAACTTCCACCACGGCGCTGTTTCCAAAAAAGCTGCCTTTGATTTGAGTTGGTACATCCACGATTTTATCGAGGTCTTCCAAGATTCCCAACATCCGCTCCGACCACGGGCTTGTCCCCAGCCATTCGGTGAGGGGAATGAGTCCGTCTTTCATGTATTCGGCGCTGCCAAACACCAGTTGGCTGCTATCAATCACCGCATTTTCAAAGCCTTTTTTGCAAAACGAATACGTATCGGGAAGTCGCCCGACGCGTGACGTAAGGCGGGTTTCGGTAGCAAGCATTTTCCGCATTTTGCCTTCAAAAAGGGGCTTGTCGAGCATGGAAGCGGTCATTACCATAAACGGATAATTGTCGGCGGCGGCATCCCAAGCGTTCCAAATGCACGTACTTTGGGTAAGGTTACGCGGAATAAGGCCCGTAGCGGGGTCAGCTTTGCCAAGCCATCCCAACAAAAAACGGTGACTTCGTAGGAAGGCTTCGTTAGCCACTTTGCCGTTGGCCAGGGCTTGGTCAAAATAGGTTTGGTCGTTGGTTTGCGCCCAACTTTTGAGCGACCCAAGAAGAAAAAGGAGGAGGTAAAAATGGCGAAACATGGAGGAGGTGTTAGGAATAATGACAAAAGCAGACAACCGACGAAATTTAACATTATTTAGGAAGTAGTTTCCCCAATAAAGTAGTGAAATCGGCGTTTTGAGTATAGTTATTCACTCAAAAAAACAATGTCATGAAAAACGCTTACGTATTTTTACTCACTTTCTCTGCCCTCAGTGTGTGCGGTCAAACCGAAAAAGGAAATTCGTTTATTGCAGGTAATTTCTCTACGAGATTTGAAACGACGCTGAAAAAAGAGAATTACAACTCAAAATGGCGAAGTACGGCTGTGGGCTTAGGGCTTCAGTACGGAAAATTTGTAAAAGATAATGTCCTTTGGGAAATCAATGCCAATGAGAGCATCGTTTTTAGTCGCAATGTCGTCGGAAGAGCCAATGATAATCAATTCCGAATGACCAATTCGGGTTTTGGAATAGGTACTTCAGGGTCGTACTTTTTTGGAAAAAACCAATGGCGCGGCTTTGTGGGAGGAGGGATAGATATTGGAATCAGTTTTACTAACAGCAAAAGCGAAAATAGAACAAACACGCTTGTAAACTCAGACTATTCGAGTTTTTCTGTCAACCCAATCTTTAAGGCAGGAGCCATTTATTTCATGGATAAACAGTGGGCGCTAAAGGCTGAAACAACTTCAAACTCGTTTCCCATCAACTTTTCGGGAGTCTCTTTGGGCTTACTTTACTGGGTGCGTCCTACGTCGTTTCGGGTAGAGGAAGCAACGTTTTCTACGTTACAAAATGGTAATTGGGTTGTTGGACTAGACATGGGCTTGTCGTCATTGCAGCAAAAGGACAATAATTCCGTTGTCAATAATTACCGCGTACGAAACAACGAAAGTAATTACCGTTTTGGGGTAAAAGTTGGGAAATTTGTAAAAGATAGAACGGTGGTTGGTGTTCGAGCAAGCGTTGGATTTGCAAAAGACAAGGAAGAATATACCAATGTATCAGGAAATTTCACCAGAACCGAAGAGCAACTTTCGGGTGGTGTCTTTGTGAAGCGCTACTTGGCCAACAGCCGCTTTACACCTTACATCGAAAGCTCGCTCAATTTTATGCGTTTTAACTCAACCCAAAAAGGAAGCTCTACCAATAGCACGTACCACACTAACACCTATCAGTTGGGTTCATCGGTCGGACTTGCGTACTTGATTAGTAACCGTTTTTTGGTTGAGGCCGAATTGGCGGGTTTAAATATCTATTACAACTCACCTTTTGGGGCTCAAGAAAACTTGTCGGTAAATTTATCGAGCCGCCTATCGCCAAGTTTTACGCTTTCGTACGTGTTTTAGACAAAGGTTGAGAAGGTAAGCAAAGGTGTTTTTTTTCTGGCCAAAGAAAAGAAACACTTTTGCACCAAAGCTTAGTATGCTTTACAATTCCACATTACTCATGGCGACAATTTTCCAGCCATCTACTCTTTCCAGGATTCTCATTTCACGGGTTTTATTGGCAACTTTACCATCAGCATTAAAAGTCTCTTGTGTGTAAGTGACCCAAGCGTTGGTGGTGCCTACGTGTGCCTCATAATCCGAAATTTTGTAGGTTTGGCCAGTGGGTTTGTGGGCTTTCTTAAATTGTTCGCCAAACGCTCTGAGCGCATCACCTTTCAAATAAACAGGAATGCCCATTTTCTTAAAATATTCCTGCTGACGCTCCACATAACTGGCATTGTAAGCCCACTGTTTATTCATCGCTTCTACGTCGCCTGCATGGTACGCATTGGTTTCGGCTTCGATGGTTTTACGAACATTGCCTTTTTCAAAAGCGTTGTCTGAATAGTCCCAAAGCGCTAACAAACCCGCAATTTTCCACGTGCCGTTAACTTTTTCGAGCATCCGCATCTCTTTTGAGGGAATTTGTGTTTTACCGTAGAGGTATTGGTCGTAGATAACCAAAGCGACATTTGGCGTGTAAAACTTAAACGTAAAATTCTCATTGATAGGGTTCATTTCCCGAGGTCGGTATCCGAATGTAACGTCGTTTTCTTTTTTAATATCGGCAACGCCAAACTTCACCGAATACCCCGTACGAGTATTCCAGCCTCTGAAGGTTTTTGGAGAGTCGATAAAGCTACCTGTTACGTCTTTGCCTGCATACACGTCAATTGTTTCTTGGCGGAGCTTATTTTTGATGATTTCTTCATCTACTTGGGTATTTTTAGGAGTCGCATAGGTATGCTGCCCACTCAAACCAACCAATTTGTTTCCCCTGATTTCATAAACGTATGTCGAAAGATAATCAACTGATAAGTCGGGTGTGCCGTCGTTGTAATGTCTTACATGGTGTTCGTTGCCAGTAGCAATCACGGTATTCCCGAATTGGCGGATAGATAGGTTTTTAAAATTACTCTCTACGCTTCTAACATTTTTGAACAAAGCCATAATCTGCGATTTGTTGGCAATGTAGCCACTTCCCGACACCAGTAAGTAATTGTCGCTGAGATTTTCCGTTACGTTTTTCAGAGGATTTTGTTGGTAATCGCTCATGTTTTGCTGAAAGAGTTTTTCAGCTTGGGTTTGAGCAACAACGTTACCCGCCACGGCGATGAGAAAAAGAAATAAAAGATTTTTCATTGGTCGTTTTTTGGTTTGTGTAAATACCTTTTTTTCATTGACAAAACTACCCCATTAAAATGAGCGGAAATTGTAAAAATGCGACATCTACGTACTCTTTTAGCCCCAGGCCGTACGACATGGGGCTGAAGAGGCTTGCCTATTGCGGGGTAACACAGGTCAGACGATAGTCAGACCAGACCTCACGCTTAGTGTGTGTAAGCAGAAATCATTTAGCTGCGGGTACCGTATGTTGTCCGCTTACGTAAGTGAGTTTGCCGTCTTTGACTTCATACACATAAGTGACCAAATAATCAGTGGATAAGTCGGGAGTGCCGTTGGAATAGTGCCGAACGGAAAACTCGCGACCAGTGGCAATGACGAGGTTACCAAATTGGCGGAGTTTGAGGTCTTGAAAGCGCGCCTCTACTTTACTGACGTTTTTGAACAAATTGACAATCTGTTGTTTGTTGGCAATGTAGCCCGTGCCCGAAACAAGCACATAGTCTTCTATCGCTTGGTCTTGAATGGCTTTAGAGGGATTTGCTTCAAACTCTTTTTTCATGTTCTCAAACAAGGTCGCAATGGGAGTTTGGGCCGAAACGGAAGTTGTCAACGCAACGGCAAAAAATAAGAAACAAAGGAGCTTTTTCATGGGAATACGTGCGTAGGCACAGTTAGTGAATGGGTATTTGTAGAAGAAAGAATTGTACTTACATTTTGCCTTCGCTTTTCAGTGTTTGCCACGTCCAGACAGCGCCCAGCAAATCAAGCACACCGAAGGCGATAAAAAGGGGAGGAGCGATTTGCGTAACGACCAATCCAACGGCTCCCAAAAAGTAAATCAGCCGACCGATAATCGTGGTTTTGAGGAAAGGAGTAAGCTCATTTTTGGCCGACTGATAATAATAAACGCCGAGGATAAGGGCCAAAATCCCCACCACCCGAATGTAGGGTTCGTGGGCTTCGGGTAGTTGCGCCGTTTTGGTGAAAAAGTTTGGGATAAAGGTAAGTTCAAGCCCTACCAAGAAAAGGTAAAAACTGAAAAAATAGACGGTTTTGGCCGATTTTGACATAATTTTGAGGTTTAAGAGTGCTTTTTACATTTCTTTACCACACATAGTACACATCAGAATAAAACCACATAAGTAACACAGAGAAACCTAGTGTAAACTATGTGTAAATACTATTGTGGACTATGTGGTAAAGAACTCACTCCAAAAGTAGTGGCCTTACTACCCTCAAAACAATTCTACTTTCTGAACGGCGGCATCTAATTTCTAAACGGCGGGTGTTTCAATCGCCAACCGTTGCAAAAGTTCGTTTTTCATTCGTCGCGACACGGGTACTACCTACTTATCTTTCATTTCTACCGACCCACCTTCACCCCGAATGTAGCGCGTTACGTTGTCGAGATTAACGATGTGCGACTTATGAATGCGCATAAACTGCCGTTCGTCAATCATCTGCTCAAAGTGCGCCATGGGTTTGGAGGTGGTGATTTTTTTGTGGTCGGTCAAGTAAATTGTGCAATAACTTCCCATTGCTTCTAAGCGGTTGATGTCCTGTTCGGGAAACAGAATCACCCCTTCTACGGTCGGTATTGAAATTTTCTTAATCGGTTGGCTATCCGATTTGATTTGTTGAAGCAACTGGTCAAAATCTTTGTGATTCGATGCCGATTGAAGGCTTTGTTCCATTTGTAATTTTTCGGTCAGCAACTGACTGTTTTTTTGCAGTAACGCTTCGTGTTCTTGCGAGCGTTTCAACGCAATTTCTTGCGCATCTTTGGCTTCTTTTCGGTAAGTGTTGAAACGGTAGGCGACCGCAAAAGCAAAGAAAATGGCCTCCAACACTGAACAAATTTGGTAGATATACGCCGAACGTAAATTGTTCATCGACACAATTCCCATAAAACCCAACAACACATTGGCGACCCCATAAATGTAAAAACCAAAGGCCAGTACGAAGTACCGCGCGTGTTTGAAGCCCAGAAAATGAATGTAAATACTGGCTCCCAAAAGCACCAACATGATGGAAATCACCAACAACTGAAACACGTCATTGACCCAGCCACGGTAAGGAAGCCATTCAAAAGGCAGTAAAACTAGCCCAATACACCACAAAACGACCAACGTCCAAAAGAATTTGGGGGTCAGTTCCTTCATTCGCAAGTAAGCATTGGCAAATAGAATGATAAAAAATAGAGTGATGACGGAAGAAGAATTGATGTCAGAACTAAAATTAGGGATTTGCTTAAAAATAAATTCGTGGTGGTGGTTGTCGGCTTTAAAAATGATGTAACCCGAGGTTAGGATATAGAAGAAATAATAGAGAAATACGCGATCGCGAACGACCAAAAACACAAACAAATTGTAGAACATCAACGCCAACAAAACGCCGTAAATAGCCCCATAAAGCAAGTCATATTTGTGTAAATAATTAGAAACGGCCTGAATCGTACCCATTTTTAGGGGTACATACACGCTGGTGTTTTGGATGCGTAAATAGACTCTTTTGGGTGCTTTCCCGATGTCAAAAACAGTATTGCTGCGTTTCAAAAAGTGCGTTCCAAAAGGCCGCATAGCGCCTGTTTGCCAGGTTCTTAGCGAATCGTTTTTGTCAAATACATATACATCCAGCAATCGCACGTCGTGCAATTCTTGCGTCAAAAATAACGCTTCATTCGACGAGTTTTCAACATCTACGCGAAGCCAAATGGGGTATTCGGTATTGCCAAAATTGAGAAAACTTTTCGTGTTTTGGGTAAATGCTTTGTCGGGTAGTTGACGTAATTGTGTAAACGTCAATGTTTTAGAAGAATCAATTAAAAAATAGGTAAAGGGTTCTACGTTTTGCAGTTCCTCGGAAGAACGATACACAAAACGTTGTTGAGCAAACAACGACACGGAAGCACAGAAACCAAACCAAAAAATGAAAAATCGCATGGCGAAAGGGTTGAGGAGCGTTACAGCAAGTTAAATAAAAAATAAGCTCGTCAAGCAAAATGGCAAAAGACTTTTATTTTCTCTATTTGAGACAATAGCAGGTAGGTGTAGGATAGAGATGATACTTAATGGATTTATTTTTGGATTTAAAAGGTAAATCGTTTGAGGTAAGTAACTATCGGTTGTAAACAAAATTTCGGTCAAATGAAAAAAACACTTCTATTCGTGGTATTGGTTGTAGTTACTTTCGGGAGTAAGGCAAAAACTACTTTGCGAAAAAACTTTCAAAATCCCCCTAAATCGGCCAAACCTGTCGTGTGGTGGCATTGGGTGGGGAGCAATGTGACCAGAGAAGGAATCACCAAAGACCTCGAATGGATGCAGCGCGTTGGTATTGGTGGTTTTCAAGCGTTTGATGTGTCGATTGGTGGTGGACAAATCGTTGAGAAAAAAGTCAAGTTTATGACAACTGAATGGCTGGAACTCATCAAACACACCGCGGCAGAAGCCGACCGTTTGGGCTTGGAAATGACCATGGTAACTGCCGCAGGTTGGAGCGAAACGGGTGGAACGTGGGTAAAGCCGCAGGAAGCCATGAAAAAAAATAGTATGGAGTAGAACCCAACTTCGCGGAGGTGAAAAACTTAGCAGTCCGTTGCCTTTACCACCAACGGTTGCGGGACCAATTCGGAATTTGCCCAAAGGAGCAAGCTTCGGTGGTAGCAACAGCAAATCGAAACCTTTTTACCAAGATCAAATTGTATTTGCCTACAAAACGCCCGAAGCAGAACTGACAGTGGCTACGCCCAAAATCACCAACCACAAAGGTGAAAATGTGGCATACGATGTCCTCTTGGATGATGATTTAATCTCAAAAATTACCCTTGAGGCGCCCAAACAAGACGAACCAGTTTATTTACAATTTGAGTATGAAAAACCGTTTACGGCGAGGTCGTTTTCGTTGGCATTGGGGGATAGAGCAAGGTTTTCCAGCTGTATGATGCGAGTGGGGTACGTTCAGTTTAGTAAAGATGGAAAAAACTATAAAACGCTATTGGCATTGCTTGGGCCGCAGCACGACATTCGTGCCTTGCCATTGCGTACTTTTTCGTTTCCAGAGGTGGCGGCTAAGTACTTTCGGGTAGTGTTTGTTAAAGGAGCAACGATGACAACCGTCGGTGGCCCCGATAATGTGGGAGGCTTTGGGGGACCAACCACCGCGCCTAAGTCGTTTGACATTGACGAAGCTATTTTTCATTCGGGTGCGCGGGTACATCGTTGGGAAGACAAAGCAGCTTTTGCGCCAATGTTTGCTTTTGAAAGTCTTAAAACACCAAATACAGGCCAAAATACGGTCATTAAAGGCGACGAAATCATTGACGTAACCTCTTTCATGAAGCCTGATGGTACGCCAAAAATGGCCCTGCGATGCCAGAAGCTACGGGCTATGAGGTGGACAAGTTCAATAAAACCCATTTGTTGTCGCACCTCAATCAATGGTCGAATTCCTGTTGACCTACAAGCTCATTGGAGAAGTCGCTACCAACAAATCTGCCAACAAGCTGATTAAGAAGAACATCCCCCTATCTGCTTTATCAAATCGAATGGCCGCTTGGGCCGAGCCAAAAGGACGACAGGGCGTAACTTATTACAGCGCTTGATGCTACATCAAGAAGCCGTGCTTGCATTTGCATTCGAGTCAGGCGTACCCTTCACCAATAATCAGGCGAGCGTGACCTTAGAGCCGCCAAGGTTAAACAAAAAGTCAGTAATTGCTTCCGAATTATTGTTGGGGTCATTGCCTACGCCCGTATCGCTGGCTTCATTTCTACAACCCGAAAAATGAACCAGAATATCATCCTCAATATCCAAAGTGTTCTACGAGGCACTTTGCAATGGGCTACCTAAACAGTTACGAAAAAAGAATAAATTTGGAAGATGTAGTTCTAATATTATAATGAAAAACGGCTATGGTATATTTCAGAAGAAATATTTGTCGTAATTTGTTCATATATTTGCGTATTACGCTAAAAATATGATAAATAAAAGCATTAATAGGCTTCGTGTTGTGTTAGCCGAGAAAAACTTGACAAACAAATGGTTGGCAGAAAAAATGAAAAAAAATCCAACGACAATTTCTCGATGGTGTAGTAATGAAATGCAACCATCACTAGAGACACTTCTGGATATAGCATATATTTTGAATGTAGACATAAAGGATCTTTTGTGGTCATCAAAAATATAAAATGGAAGATAGTCAGAAAAATATAATAAATGCTTTTAGCAGAATCCTTGATAACTTAGTGGATGGTGATAAGTATGATTCACTCCCTCCTAAAGGGCCAATCGATTTGCCATTTTCGTCTGTTTCGGATGAAGAGCTTAGGTCTATTGATCAAGACATATATGGCGAGGATGAAGAAGATGGTTCGATAATACCTTCAAACAGAATTAAAATCGTTGAGACTTCAGAAATTAAAGAAGTATATCTCCCAAATGAAGATGATTTAGATGGTTTGAATATAATAGGAATCACTGGAGCCAATAATAGAATTTTAACCACCTCTTTTCATTTAATTTTAGCTAGATCATCCATTGTCAATTTTAAATATACGAAGGGATTCGAGAAGCCTTATTTCTATACTAAAAGTAAAGATGTGTCGGCCTTGCTAATTTTAGACAACAATATTTTTGATAGTGCATATAACCTATATACGTATAATGAACTTATAGATAATGCAAATAGTCCAATCTATGATCACTTGCAAAAAAGTAAAGGAAGACCTTTCATTTTTAAATATAATTACGAAAAATTCAAAAAAGCCCCTAGTTCACAATCTTTAGGGTTAGCTGTTAAGTTTCAGCACTCCCTTGAACTATTAGCAATAGCGGACATAGATGTGACTGATTCTAGCCCATTAGTTTGTATAAAGGATGGAGCATTATTTTCTAACAGTAGTAAACCATCTGATATACAAAACGGACTACAAAAACTATTTTCATGGGCTAACAAAAAGAAAATATTTGTGGCGCTGTCATCAAAAATAGCGGATTCAAGAGTTCTTATTAATACATTAAATGCTTATCCTCATCTTATCGAAAGCTATTTTCCGAATCAAGAAATTACAATTGGGGTAATCAACTCATTTGGCACTGATGCCCTACTTCTAAAAAAGGTATTAAAACCTGGTTATAGAACTCCTTTAATCGAATACATAGAACAAACAAGAGAGCCTATTATTCAAAAAGAAGGGTTTGAAGGTTTAAAGCCTCTTACTTGTTATTATCATAAGCGATCAAAACCATACAATTTCATAAGGATAGAAATTCCAAAATTTATGTGGGATGAATGTAAAGAACAGGTTGAATTCGCAATATCCTCGGCAATTTGGCAGTATGAACTTGGTGGTGATAGGCCTCTGATAATTAAAGCTGCATTGGAAAGGTGTGTCTTAGACCATGAACATTGGGTTATAGAGCAACAGATAAAGGCGGCATTTGAAAAGAAAAAGCTTGGTTTGGTTGAATTTTAAATTTGAGGACATGACGGATAACGATATATCACATAACATCGAGGTTGCTAAACCATACCATGATATAAATACCCCATTCTCAATTGATGAGCATGGAGCGTTAGCAGAATATATAATAAATGATCCAGAAAAGATGCCCCAGTTAGCATTAGGGGCGTCTATTTTGATAAGAGATAGGAAAACAGAAGGTATTGGTACAAATGAGTATCGTGATTTTTGGTATGCTGGTCGAATTATTGGTTTGAAGGTTGTATCTCCTTTTAATCCTGAAAGAACTAGTATGCTTTATCAGGAAGATAGTCAAATGGATCCTACTAGACCTTTAGATTTTCTAAATGGCCCCCATACCCATCAACCAATGGTTATACAAGTTAACTTGACTAGAGAATTGTCTAAAATTGAAGGCAAAACTGGAGAATTTATGGATTCCGCAATCCAAAGACCTCCGTCTGGTTATAGCAGATTGTTCTTTCCAAAATTGAAACGAGATAGTCTTGACCCCTCACCTACACTTAAAGATATATTGAGGGTCAAAGATAATGGGCTTGATTTAGGAATGATTGGATTTGGTAATAAGCCTTATGGCTGGAATGATCAAAAATTCATTGAATACAAATGGGATATTGATAGGCTTGACAACAAACATATCTTTATTGTTGGAGAAAGTGGGTCAGGGAAAACGGTATTTCTTAAAAATTTAGCTTATGAAATCAGGAAGCACAGTTCGAAAAATAAGATTATCCTTACTGATGTACAGGGAGATATTTCTCAACTATTATTCTGGGATTTTGTAAAGAACATATCGCCTAGCGGATGGCAGCCACCTGTGACAGAGAAAGACTTTGAAGATGCAAAAAAAGTATTTGGAAATTTTAGATTAATTGTTCCAATGACAAAGGAATCGTACCCTGATACAGAGGTTACTGCTTTAACTAAGTTAGCTCAAAAAAGAGGTGTGGATGTTCGTAGAATTAGTTTAAGATTTCAGGATTTAGATTCACCTAGAGATGCAGAATATTTATTCCGAACAAGTTCAGATCAAGCAACGCTACTAATAGAGGATTTATCGGAAGGGTTAAAAGCTAGTGGTGAGCCTGCCTCCTTATCTAGATTACAAACCGCAATTTCAAGACTTCTGACTAGAAATACTACACCTCAAATTACTATTCCAACGAATGGGGTATCCTATTACAGAAGCACGTTTGAGGCTAGTAAAAGGGCGCTCAGAAGCCTTGAGGAATATTTTGATATAGACCCAATAGGGCTTCAAGAAGATAAAAATCCACTTGACGATTTTGATTTCGATGGTACCACAATTCTTTATTTAGATCATCTGAATCAAGACGAACGCCTAATGTGGGAAATGCAACTGGTAAGTTGGTTATATAAGAAGAAGAAACAGATGCAAAATACATATGTATTTTTCGACGAAGCTCATCAAATCATACCTGCTGCTAAATCTAGTGGTTCTGGTAGCAGTGCAGAAGTTTTCAGTAGGCTAAGATCGAATTTTGAAAAATTGGCGAGGGAAGGCCGGAAGTTCAGAGTAAATCTTGTTTTAAGTACTCAAAATCCTCAAGATTTACATCCAATCGTACCAGAGCAATGTCCAACTAGAATAGTCATGAAAATAAATCCGAAAAATGCTCAATATGCATTCCTTGATAAAGAACTAGCATATGTTGCTAATAGTTTTAGCCATGGCCAGTTTTGGATACAAAGCCCTTTTAACGGAACACCTGACTGGGTAAGAGTTCACAGCATTGCCCCTCCTATTCCGCATGATTCGATGGACGTCTTTAGAGACGAAATGATAAGAAAGGCTTCAATATAAAAATAACGTCAAATGGCACTTGAAAGAAGAAAGGCAAACACAATTCCTGTGTCATGGAGCCACGAGGAAGAGGAGTTATTATTAAACTACCTCAAACATGAAGCTTTTGATACTAAATTGATTAGAGAACTTTTTCCTAATAGGGCTTTACCAAGTATTAGAAGTAAAGTGAGGAAATTAAGAATAAAACATGACTTGTTTGGAGAATCCTATAGAGGACATAAGGAAGATTTTACTTTAAAAATAGCTCAAAAAGTAGAGCCTAAATCCGTTTTTGATGCTTATGCAGGAGCTGGACATCAAACATTTAAATGGATTGCAGTTGCTGATATTGTCTATGCTTCTGAAAAGATGAAATCCAAGCTACAGCAATTTGAAAAAAATGCATTAGCTAATGGTTTTATGAAATTTAGTACAGAAGTTGCATCATGGCACCTTTATAAAAAAGGTAATAAGCAGATTTTCTTTTTTATTGGAGATACAGTTGATGCAGCTGCATATGTTAAGGTAAATAATATTCATATTGACATTGTTGATTTAGACACATGCGGTTCTACTTTGCCAATTTTACCTACTCTGTTGGTCTTACTTAAACCTAAGCATGTCGTAATTACACATGGGGAATTTCATTCAATGCGATTTAAAAGAGAAGATGTGTTAAGAAGGTTATTTATGCATAGAGATATTAGTGAAAATCCACTACCTATGAATGTGGAAGAAATGTCTAAAGAACTAGATAAGGCTGTTAAAATTGCTGCTTTAAGAGCTCATAATGAGACTACTGACTCCTTTTGGTTGCAGTTAGAGGATCAGACTTGGCTAGGGGGAAGGTTTCGTGGAATGTTAAGAAGATATTATAAAGTGTCAAAACCATTGGCCACTTCAGATTGCATCAATGAACTATCTATTTTTTAATTATTATGAACCGATCAAATATTGAATGGACAGAAACTACATGGAATCCAACAACTGGTTGTACGAAAATTTCTAGTGGTTGTAAAAATTGCTATGCAGAAAGATGGGCTAAAATGCAAAAAAAACGTGGAATAAATCAATATAGAAATGGCTTTGACTTAACATTGGCCCCAGATCGCTTAAATGATCCTTTTAAATGGAAGAAAACTCAAATAGTGTTTGTAAATTCGATGAGTGATTTATTCCATAGTGACGTGGAAGATTCCTATATATGTGAAATTTTTAGAGTCATGAATTCAACCCCTCAACATACATATCAAATATTGACAAAGAGAATAGAACGATTGAAATATTTGCATTCACTTCTTGAGTGGTCGAATAATATATGGTTAGGGGTTTCAGTTGAGAGTAATGACTTCACTAGAAGGATAGAATTGTTAAAGGAAACTTCTGCTTGTATAAAATTTATATCTTTTGAGCCATTGATAAGCAATATAGACTATCAGGACTACAGTAGTATTGACTGGGTACTCGTAGGTGGTGAATCAGGGGGAAAGGCAAGACCAATCCAAAAAGATTGGGTAATTAAAATTAAAGAAAACTGTAAAGATTATAAAGTTCCATTTTTCTTTAAACAATGGGGGAGACGAATGTATAATCCGAATAAAAATGATCCAACACTTAATAAATTACACCCCTTATTTGCTAAAGGTGGGTGTATGATTGATAATGAAATTTACAGAGAATATCCAAAAAATAAATAATGGCATTACCAATAAATTTAGAAGATCTCGTAAACTCAAAGACGGTAGAATCTGTTAGAATAGAGTTTAAGAAAGGTTGGAATCCTGAAGAAGTATTGCATACTGTTTGTGCCTATGCAAATGATATAAATGAATATGGTAGTGCGTACCTTATAATAGGAATCGATGAGCAAGAAGGAACTCCTATTCTTCCTCCAGAAGGTGTACAATTTAATCAAATTGATAGAATTCAAAAAGAATTTTTAGAACTATGCTTTAAAATATTGCCAAATATTTTCCCAATAATAGAGCCTTTAGAATATCAGGGAAAGCATATAGTTGTAATTTGGGTTAATACAGGAGAAGAGCGACCATATTCAGCACCTAGTACACTTGGTAGTAAAGCTCAACGTAGAATATATGTGAGACCAACGTCCGTTACTATTCCAGCAACACAAATATTAGAAGACCAACTTAGAGAATTATCAGGTTATAAACATTTTGATGATCGGGTAAATACTAAAGCAGACATTGGCGATTTAGATTTAGGGTTGATTCAATCATATCTTCAAGAAGTTAAGAGTGATTTATATGATGAAACACTAAAATTGCCATTGGCAGAAATAGCTCTTAAAATGCAGATTGCAAGAGGGACAGCTGAAAATTTAAAACCTCTTAATGTTGGATTATTATTATTTTGTAAAACTCCTGAAAAATACTTTGAAGGTTGTTATACAAATATTGTAGAGTTTGAAAATGAGGCTGGAACAAAGTATTCTGAAAAAAAATTTCAAGGCCCTGTACACATACAAATAAAACAGATAATGGATTATTTACAAAATAATATCATTAGAGAGTTTGTTCAAAAAGATGCTTCAAGGGCTGAATCAAGACGCTTTGTAAATTACCCCTATCAAGCTTTAGAAGAAGCTGTTGTTAATTCTTTGTATCATAGAAGTTACAATAATCCAACACCTAATGAAATACGAATATATAGATATTCTGAGACAAAAAAATTTTTTAGTTCTGAAGTCGACGAAAGAAGAATTGAAATACTAAGTTACCCAGGACCTTTGCCACCAATAGATGAAAATGCCTTGGTAGAATTGAAAATAACTGCAAGAAACTATAGAAATATAAAACTTGGTGATTGGCTAAAAAATTTGCGGTTAGCTGAAAAATACGCTACTGGTATACCTACGATTCTAAATGCATTAGAAGTGAATGGATCACCCAAACCAATTCTTTCCACTGATGTCGAAAGAAGCCATTTTTTAGTAGTTATTAAGGTACATCCAGATACTCCATTTGATAATTCTAAAGAAGTAGAAAATATAATTAGTCTTTCAGATATTCAACAGATTATACTTGACGAACTAATTATTGAACCATCTGATAGGTTTGAGCTTAGTCAAAAATTTGATGTTGATATTTTACCAAGTATTGAATATTTGGAAAAAAAATATCTAATTAGCGCTAAATATTTTTCAGGGTATCAAGTTTATTTTATAACTGAACTAGGCCGTAAAGTTTTAAAAAATACGTTTTAAGAATTTTTCTGATGAGGTAATAAACTGAGGCCTTTCTAATTTATTGCCACTTGACCCAAATTTATCAGAACAAGACTGGTCAGCGTATTATTTTGCCCAAAAGTGGTCTTGTATGTTACTGACAGGTGATAATAGACTGAGAACTAGAGCTAGTAGCAGTGGTGTAGAGGTTCATGGTATCTTGTGGATTTTGGATGAATTGGTTCGCAATCAAAAGGTTAGGGAACGAATGGCTTGCGAATTATTAGAGCAGTTAATGAAAATTAACCGCAGACTTCCCCTAAAAGAATGCCGCGAACGCCTCACCCACTGGAAACCAAAGTAGCTTGGGGGAAGTTTACACTTTTGTAATGAGAAGTTGAATTTACCCCATTCTATGAAAAAGTTGATTTTTATTCCATTGTTAGTTCTACTGGCTTTGACGAGCTATTCACAGTCGGGCAGTTTTATCAAAGGTAAACTTGTTGATTCGCTGACAGCCGAGCCATTGTCGTTCGCCACCATTCGGTTGGAGTCCAAATCGCAGGGTAGTATGGTAAAAGGTGAAGTGGCCGACGACAAAGGGTCGTTTCAGTTTGTGGGTCTAAAAGACGATAAGTACGTCATCAAAGTCGAGTACGTTGGCTACAAAACCAAGTACATCGAAGTGAGTTATGACAAAGCCAGTCAACGCCTAGATTTGGGGTCGATTTCCCTCACTCCAACGAGCCAACAATTAGACGTGGTAACGGTGACTGGAATCAAACCCAACGTAGTAGCAACCCTCGAAAAACAAGTATTTAAGGCCGAACAGTTTGAAGTAGCAAGGGGCGGGACGGCCACCGATGTGCTAAAAAATATCCCGTCGGTGATGGTCAATGCCGAAGGGGAAATTTTGGTCAGAGGGTCAAAAGGTTTTTTGATTTTGGTCAATGGCAAACCTTCGCAAATTGATGCCGCCACAATTTTGTCGCAAATTCCCGCCAATACCATTGAAAAAATAGAAATGATTACTGCACCTTCGGCCAAATACGATGCCGATGGCAAAGCGGGAATTATTAATATCATCACCAAAACGGGTACCAACGACGGTTTGTCGCTAACCACCAACCTCCAATACGGCTTGCCTCGTCTGCAAGCCTATGAAAACGCCACCGAACCCCGTCGCTATGGAGTCGATGCGACGCTCAATTACCGCAAAGGAAAGTGGGACGTGACGGTTTCGGGCAATTACCTCAAAAACGACATTGCAGGACAACGCGTAGGAGATGTTTATACCATCATTAATAATGTACTGACCCAGTTCCCGAGCGACGGAGAGCGAAGCCTAAAACGCGAAAACTATGGCCTGCGGGCTTCCGCCATTTATACCATTTCGAAATCGGATGAACTTTCGGCGGGCGTATATGTGGGTGGCCGCGACCAGTACCGAACGGCAGATATTTATTACCGAAACAATACTAAAAGAAATATTCTTACCAGCCAAATGGTGGGGAGAGCGCAGTATTATAATCCCAATTTGGTGCTAAAATCGGGAGAGTTTAAGGTCGTAAATCTCGATTATACCCACAAATTCAAAAACTCCTCCGCCTTGAGCGTTTCGGGTTTGTACGAAGATGCGATGATTGATGGCTTTACCAAAAATAGCAATATCAACATCAATAACCTCAGAGATACCCTTCAATACACCCTCAATACGGGCTCGAATCCGCTCCGCGCCCTCCGCCTCAAAGCCGATTATGAAAAGCAACTAGGCATTGGGAAACTCTCAATAGGTTACCAATATCGTCAACAAAACCAAGAGGGCGTGTTTGTGTATTCTGAGAAAAATGGAAACAATCAGCCGTTGGTGGTTAATCCTGCTTTTACGGCCAACGTTTCTATTTATAACCGAATACATGGTCTTTATACGCAGTACGCGGGCAAGTACAAAAAGCTGGAATTTTCGTCGGGACTGAGGTATGAGAACGCTTTGCGGGAATTTACGGATGACCGTGGAGGAAAACCGAATGAATTGAAATTGTCAAACTTGTTCCCTTCGGCCAATTTGTTGTACGATATGGGGAAAGACCTTCGCCTCAAAGCCGCTTACAGTCGTCGCGTGCAACGCTCGACCAACAATGAGCTGAATCCTTACCCTGAACGCGAACACAGCGAAACCCTCGAACAGGGCGACCCTAATATCCGTCCTGAGTTTGTAGGGATTTATGAACTTGGACTCACCAAAGATTTTAAAAAGGTATCGTTGTACTGGAACGTGTATCGCCAACAAATTACGAACATCGTCAACCGCGTCAACAGTGTATATAATGACACGATTTTGAATCGAATTTATACTAATGCAGGCAAAGCGCGCTTGATGGGTTCAGAAATCGGGGTGACAATTTCGCCCGTCAAGAAGCTGAAAATCTTTGTGGGAGGCAACGTTTATAATCTAAGAATTAAGGGGACATTGTTTGATAACTCGGTGGTAGTCAATAGTCAAGGTTGGGCTTATTCCATCAATGCTAACCTCAATTACCAATTTACGCCAACGTTGAGCACGCAGTTTAACCTCTCGTATTTATCAGCTAGAAATACGGCGCAGGGAGAAGATTCGCGTTTTTACCAACCCAATTTTTCGATAAAGAAATCATTGATGAACAACAAGATGAGCGTTTCACTGCTTTGGCAAAATACGTCCTTTGGAAAAATGAAAGTCAATGAACAACGGATCTCGACTTGGGGTGCCAATTTTTATACGACTACCAACTACATCCAAGAAACCAATATTTTCTTGCTAAACCTTTCGTATAGCTTCAACAAAACCGACCGTAAAGCCAAGTTACCATCGAGCGAATTTGGGGAGCGAGAGTTTTAAAAACGGATTTTTTATTACTTTACCCCTCAAACTCAAGAAGCAAATTTCGATGGACATATTGTCGTACCTCAAACAGCACGGTATTTACTCAGATTCGCTCGTCGATTGGGTACAGCATCATTCCAAAACCAAGACCTATCCCAAAGGCCAGGTTTTGTTTGCCGAAGGCGATTCTCCCCAACGCGTCTATTTCATCGAATCAGGACTTTTGCGGATGTTTTACGAAAAAGATGGCAAAGAAATCACCCACGGTTTCTTTGCCGAAGATTCCGTGTTGATGTCTGTGGAAAGTATTTTTTACCAACAATCCTCTGCGTACGGCTGCGATACCTTAGAGCCAACTACGGTTACTTCGTTCAATTTTCGTGACTTTACGGAGCTGAGCAACAAGCTACCTGAGGTGAGTCATTTAGAAAAACTCATTTTGTACGGTGTTATCAAAAAACTAGCCGATACCAATTACTTCTTGAAGTTTCATTCGGCCAAAGAACGCTACGAGCGCATGATTGCCGAGTATCCCAACATTCTTCTTCGGGCGCCGCTTGGGCACGTGGCGTCGTATTTGGGCATTACCCAACAAACCCTCAGCGTAATTCGTGGACAAATCGGTTAAAATGGGTGGTTGATTAAAAAATGAAAATCAGTTCATTTTTTAATCTATCTTAAAAATTGGGGGAAAAATACCCGCGACCTTTGTAGCATCAAAACAAAAGGTACGCAATCCCCATGAAAAAGACAGTCATTTTTGCCGCGCCAGCCTTGGTTGCATTGCTGGTAGGGTGTAACTCAAAAACTGAAAAAACGGCTGAAAAAACGGCCGAAGCAGCCATTCCCGTTAGCATAGAAGAAGTGCAGTCCACTACCGTGAAAAACGATGTGTCGGTTAGTGGCAATATCGAAGGCAATACCACCGTAAAATTGGCTTTTTTGGTGGCGGGTAAAGTAAATTTTATTTCGGCCAAAGAAGGTCAAATGATCAAAAAAGGCCAGTTAGTAGCAAGTTTGGAGCCTACTAATTACCACATCGCCAAAGAATTGTCGGACGTTCAGGTCAATGCTGTTTCCGACGAATTTTCTCGCCTAAAAACCTTGCACGACAAAGGGAGTGTCACAGACAGTGATTTTTCAAAGGTGAATTTTTCCTTGCAGCAGGCCAAACTTCAACAACAACTTCACGCCAAAAACGAAAGTGATACCAAGTTGTATTCGCCGATTGGTGGGGTGATGCTGAAAAAACTTACCGAAACGGGCGAAATTGTGGGTGTCGGTATTCCCGCCTTTGTCGTATCGGACATTAGTAAAGTAAAGGTGTTGGCGTATATCCCAGAGGGAGAACTTCATTATATCAAAATTGGGCAACGGGCTGAAATCACCGTTTCGGCGCTGGAAAAAACATTTATGGGGCGAGTGATTGAGGTTGGTTCTGCTGCCGACGCTACAACTCGTGCGTTTACCATCAAGATTGAGGTGGCCAATCCCGCCTCCCAAATTCGCCCTGGGATGATTGCCGAGGCAAAAATCAAGGTCGATGCCAGCTCGCAGGCGTTACTACTTCCTGCCGAATGTATCATCCATGATTTGAACAACCAAACCTACGTCTATGTCGTGGATAAAGCTCAAAACAAGGCGTTTAAGCGCGAAGTAGGCATTGGTAAAATGATAGAAAACAAAATTGAAATCACCAAAGGCGTGCAAGCTGGCGAGCGTGTGGTGGTAGCAGGACAAACAAAAATTACGGACGGAACCGTGGTTTCAATCAACCAATAGACAGCCATGAATATCATTCAAGCATCATTGAAATACAAGCAAATAACATTGTCGGTTTTGCTGATGTTGTTTGCCGTCGGGATACAGTCATTGTTGAACATGCCCCGCCGCGAAGACCCCAAAATCACCATTCGTTCGGGCTTGGTCATTGCCTATTTTCCAGGGGCGAATTCTGCCCAAGTGGAAGACCAAGTGACCAAGAAACTCGAACAGTATTTGTTTCAATACGAAGAAGTTAACAAAGCCAAAACGTACTCTACCACCAAAGACGGCGTGGTGGTTATCAACGTGGAATTGACAGAGCGTGTAAAACAACCAGATATTTTTTGGAGCAAATTGCGCAATCAGTTGTTGGTAGCCAAGCAACTCGACCTTCCCGAAGGTGTTCGAGGCCCGTTGGTCAACTCTGACTTTGGCGATACCGAAGCCATGGTGATTGCCTTGGAAAGTCCAACCGCAAGCCCAACGGAATTAAAGGAATACGCTCAAAAATTGGAAGATTACCTCCGCGCGATTCCTGCCACGTCAAAAGTGAAGCGCATTGGCGAACAGAAAGAAGAGATTGTTGTCTCGTCCAGCTCTGAAAAAATGTCGCAGTACGGCGTGAGTTTGCCGCAAGTAGTGAAGGTGCTGCAATCGCAAAATGCCATTAACCCAACGGGTGACATTAAAACGGACAACAGCAAAACACCTTTATATACGAATGGGTATTTTACCACCGAAAACGACCTCGCCAATCAAATTGTAGGAACGTCGCAATCGGGGTCGCTGGTAAAATTGGGGGATGTGGCTACGCTCAAACGCGACTATGCCGAACCGCAAAGTCTTATAACCGTCAATGGAAAACAAGCCATTTTGCTGACTGTGCAGATGCAAGAGGGAAACAACATCGTGAAGTTTGGCGAAGCCATTGACCAAAAAATTGAGCTTGCCAAACAAGTCATCCCTTCAAATGTTACCGTAACGACCATCGTTAACCAGCCTCATTTGGTACAAGAAAATATCTCGCACTTCATCAAAGAGTTTTTCTTGGCCATCGTTTCGGTGATTATCGTGGTGATTTTGTTGTTGCCGTTTCGCATTGCAGCGGTGGCTGCTACGGCCATCCCTGTGACTGTCGCGGTGACGTTTGCGCTTATGCACGCCCTTGGCATTGAACTCCATCAAGTATCGCTTGCGGCGTTGATTTTGGTGCTTGGAATGGTGGTGGACGATGCCATCGTCATTGCCGATAATTACGTCGAATTGCTTGACGAGGGCATCGACCGCTGGACCGCAGCGTGGCGAAGTGCCAACGATTTAGTAGTGCCTGTATTGGTAGCCACCGTGACAATCATCGCCTCCTTTATGCCCATGATTTTGCTTAACGGTAGCATCGGTGAGTTCATTTTTGCCTTGCCCATTACGGTTGCCATCGCCTTACTTTCATCGTTTGTGGTAGCGATGTTGTTGACGCCTTTGTTGTGTTATGTTTTTATCAAAAAAGGCTTACATCAGCACGAAGAAAATGCGCCTGCCAAACGCAAATCGTTGTTGGATTACATGCAAGATGGCTACAATCGGTTGTTGGATGTGTGCGTAAAATTTCCTAAAACAACGATTGCGGTGAGTTTCTTGTCAATTGCGCTGGCGGGAGTTTTGTTTGCTAAAGGGGTTCGTCAATTGTTTTTTCCTGCTGCTGAGCGAAATCAATTTGTCATCGAACTTTGGATGCCGACGGGGACCAAGCTAGATAAAACCAATCAAGCGATTTTGAAGGCAGAGGCGTTGATTAAAAACGACAAACGAGTGACCACCTATGCGACGTTTACGGGAACGGCGGCTCCACGGTTTTACTATAATTTCTCTCCTGAGTTTCCGACGACTAACTATGCCCAAATTTTGGTCAACACAACCACCGATAAAACGGCGGAAGAATTGACGGAAGAGCTGCGCCAACAAGTGGATGCAACGATTCCCGAAGGAACAACTTTCGTTAAATTGATGCAGCAAGGTTCGCCCTTGAAAGCGCCCGTGGAGGTGCGAATCGTGGGGGATGACATGAGTCGGTTGAAGGAAATAGGGGGGCAGGTCGAGGCCATTCTCAAACAAGCCAACGGAAGTAAGTACGTACGAAAAGATTTTGCGGAAGATTATTATGGAATCGGCATAAACCTCAAGCCAGAAGCAAGTCGGCTAGGTTTTACCACCACCAGCGTTTCACAAACGGTATATACGGGTTTTAGTGGGGCGGCCATTTCGACCATGTACGAAGGAAATAACCCCGTAAGCATTGTGTTTCGATTGGACGATATCAAACGGCAAAACACCGACGACCTCCAAAAGGTCTATTTAAAATCGCCGATAACGGGCGTAAACGTGCCGCTCCGTCAAATCGCCGACATTGTTCCTCAGTGGCAAACGGGCAAAATTATGCACCGAAATGGCGTGCGTACCCTCACCATTCAGTCGGAAGTAGTGGAAAATGTATTGCCCGCCGAATTGCTGAAACAAGTACAACCCGAAATCGCAAAAATAGCACTCCCCAATGGCTATCATATTGAGTACGGGGGCGAGCAAGGAAACAAAGTAGAAACCTTGAGCCAAATGGTGACAGCGCTGGCAGTAAGCTTGGTGGCTATATTTTTCATCTTATTGTTCCAATTCAAAAACCTCAAGGAAACCACCATTGTGATGTTGACGATTCCATTGAGCTTGTTTGGGGCGATTTTAGGTCTTTACGTAACTGGAAACAACTTCAGCTTTACGGCCTTTGTGGGGTTGATTGCCCTTTCGGGAATTGTGGTTCGGAACGCCATTATTTTGGTGGATTATACCAATGAACTTCGCAAACACGGCATGGACATCCGAACGGCGGCCATCGAAAGTGGCAAGCGACGTTTGCGCCCTATTTTCCTAACGGCCATGGCGGCGGCGATTGGGGTGTTGCCCATGATTATTTCCAAATCTCCCATGTGGGCGCCGTTGGCAAGTGTGTTGGCCTTTGGTGTGGTTTGGAGCATGATTATGGCGCTTTTGACCGTCCCTATTCTGTACATTGGTTGGATCAAAGAGAAGAATTAACATCGAAATGAAATGCGCATGAAAACGTTCAATAAAACCATCCCCGTAGTGCTTTTGGTGCTTTTTGGGGGAACAGTCCTAGCCCAATCGACGACGTATTCGTTGGGTCAGCTTACAGACATTGCACTTAAAAACAACCATATTTTGGCCATCAAACAACTACAAATCGAAGAACGACAAGCCAAAATCAAAGAAGACGAAGTCAAGCGTTTGCCTGTGGTCAACGTTAATGGTTCTTACCAGTATAATTTTAATTTGGCCGAAATCACCATCCCCGCAGGAACCATCGGTGTGATTCCGTTGAGTGCGACTAACCAAGTGCCCTTGCCGAATGTCGATAAAACGTTTACTGTTGGTAAAAACAACATGTACAACGCAGGGGTCACGGCTTACCAGCCTCTTTCGCAACAAGCCAAAATCAAAACAGGAGTAGAAGCCAGTAAGTTGGAGGTGAATTTGACCGAAAAAGAAAAACAGAAAATAACGCTCCAAATCAAACATGGCATCGAGCAGTTGTATTTTGGGATTCTTATCAACCAAAAACAATTGGCGGAGGCACAAGCAAAATGGGAGTTGGCCAAGGCAAAATTGGAGGATGTTACGAACGCCCTTGAAGCTGGAAAAACGATTGGAGTGAACCGTGCGGGATTGCTGGCAAGCATTGCCGACGAAGAGCAAAACATCCTTAAACTTACCTACCAAATCCAAAACTATACATCGGATTTGGCCAAGTTGACGGGAATCAATGATGACAATTTTGAAGTGGAAAGCCAAGTGCCCGTTCTCCCTGAATTACCTGCGTATGCAACGTTGGCGGGGGAGGTCTCGTCAAACCCAGACCTTCAAATGGCTCAATTGACCAAAAACAAGGCCGAATTGGGCATCAAAGCGGCTAAACTAAGCGATCGTCCTGACGTAGGTTTGGTGGCGGGGTATGTTTTCCAAAGTGGGAATCCGATTAGCCCCATGAACAACTCCTTTGTTGGATTGAACCTGAAATGGAATTTGCAGGATTTGTACACCAACAAACAGGTAGCAAAACAACGTTCATTTCAATTAAAACAAGCCCAAGAAAACATCCTAAATACCCAGCAACAATTGACGTACGACTTGGAAAAAGCGTACCGCAAAACGGTTCAAAGCAAATCGTTGATTGGGGTAGCCGAAAAAGCGTTGAATTACCGTCGCGAAGAATTGAAGCTTCAAGAAGACAAACAATCGGTAGGGATGAACCTCAAAACCGATTTGCTGACAACCAAAGCGCTCATTGCCAAAGCGGAAGCCGATGTATATGCTGCCCAGTTGGCGTATATCTTGTCGGTGTCAGAAGTGAAGCAGTTGATTGGGCAATAAACCCAGCATCTCTCTTATTTTAGCAAGAAAAAATAGGATTAATTGAATAGGAACGCACGCCTTTCACTAATTTTGGTTGAAATAACAAGAATGAGTGAAAGGCGTGAACGGGAATTTTATTGGATTGTTTTTTGACGCTTCGGAAGAGCTGCTTCAAAACTTACTTTCATTGACCCACGAAAGTAAAAATTGGCTGTATGTATGCGATGAACGGCCCGTGTCGGTCGTAAAAGATGGGTTTAGGCAACGCCAATTGGACATTGACCAAGGGAGTTTTATCAATTCATCCGACGTAAAATTACGGGAGCAAGTCATTCGGGCTAAGCAAGTTGTCGAAGAGCTTGAAAACCAGTGGACGAGCAGCACGGTGCCTTCCATACTCTTTTTAGAAATGTCGTGGGCCATTCGGACGCCTTCGGGCTCGGTGTATTTGCGCGATATTTTGGTATATCTACAACAACTCATTGGCCGAAAATCACTGACAATTTATTGTTTATACAACCGCAGTTTGCTGCTCGACGAACACTTGCTGTTAGGTTTGTACGCCCATCCTTTTTTGTATTCTCACGACCATTTACAGGCTAATCCGTATTATTTGCCGAGTCAAGTCCTTCGTCGAATTACCCCAAAACTGCAATTTGAAGCGTGGTATGAGCGTATTTTTCCCGAAAAAGAACCTAAAACGGTACAATCTAAGGGGATTTCAACCGAGGCAGAAGTAGAAAAAATAACGTACGCAGTTCAGAATCCTTTGACAACATTTAACGCCAAAACGGACGAAGGACGCTGGAAAGTGCGGTGTTTGGGGGAATTAAAAGTCTATCGCGAAAACGGGGAGCTTATCGATTGGTCTTCCAAAGGGGGAGCAACCAAGAAACTGAAAGCCTTATTTTCATACTTACTTTTAAAAGGAGAAAAAGGCGCAACGCTGGAAGAATTGGCAGATTTGCTTTGGAAAGATGAGGCGGATACAACCCAAACGCTCAATCGACTTTACCATTGTATTCGGTATTTACGGGTGGCATTGGGTGGTAGCGATGTGTCGCAAAAAGACTCTCCGTTTATAGTCTATCAGCATAGTCATTATTATTTGGCGCTGCCCTACGATAGTTGGATTGACCTTCCGATGTTCGAAGAATTGTGTTTTAAAGGGAGTCAAGAACTAAAAGTAGCTAATTTAGAACAAGGATTAATCTGCTACGAATCAGCCGAACGCTTGTATCGGGGCGATTTGTTCAGCGATATTCCAATGAAATACGTCGAAAACAACGACAACGATTGGTGCTGGAGTCGCCGATTTTGGTACCGCGAAATGTACCATAAGTTGTTGTACAGTTTGGCGTCGGTGCATCGGCAATTGGGCAATCCCAACGAAGCCATCAAATACGCCGATAAAGCCCTGGCCGAAGACCCCTGCTTGGAAATGGCCCACCAAGAAAAAATCAAAGCACTTGCGGTAGTAAGGCGCATCGACGCCATTCATCGACAGTATCGGGTGTACTGCGAATCGTTGAAAAAATTCAACATGGGAATGCCTTCAGAAGCCATGCGAAGCCTTTATTTGAATATTTCAAAAATAAATTGAAATACTTCAACAAAAACCAAAGAAAAACCAAAGAATCGCTTCTTACCTTCGTTTCATCATTCAAGCAAATGCATCCCTTAATCGCAAATTCGACCGCTACATCATGGATATTTCGGCTTGCCCTTATCATTCTAAGTTATCGAAAGAGTTTAAACCTTTCGACCTGACCAACCCCTTTCCCGTTTACAAAAAAGCGCGGGAAGAAGAACCCATTTTTTTTAGCGAAGAGTTGGGTTATTGGGTAGTAACTCGCTATGCCGACATCAAAGAAATCTTTGGAAACTGGCAGGTTTTTACGTCTGAAAATGCGCAAACTCCCCCCAAACCCGTCCCTGATTCGGTGCGTAAAATCATGGTTGAAGGCGGTATCGTAGGGCTTTCGGGGCTTTCAGGGCGGATTCCGCCTGACCATACTCGTATTCGTCGGATTGTTACGATGGCGTTTACTCCTAAAAGACTTCGGAAGCTTGAACCAGACATTCGGGCGTTGGCGATTGAAATGATTGAGAAGTTTGAGCAGAACAACCACGCTGAGCTGGTCAAAGAACTGGTGTATGATTTGCCTGCTTTTGTAATTTTTATGTTGCTAGGCGTTCCCAAAGAAGAAGTGACGCAGGTTAAAGCATGGGCGATTAGTCGCATGATGTTGACTTTCAGCGAAACGACCGAAGAAGAACAGCTTTTTCATGCCAATCAAGTAGTTAAGTATTGGCAATATTGCAAAGACATGGTTACCCGCCGTAAGGAACAACTGGGCGACGATTTTCCAAGCGATTTGGTGCGTTTGCAGCAGGAAGGCTACGAAATCAGCGACCAAGAGATTGCGGCCATGTGCTATAATCAGCTTTTTGCAGGCCACGAAACTACCACTTCCTTGATGGGAAACGGTATTCGTGAATTGTTGAAATACCGCGAAAATTGGGAAAAATTGTGCGCCAATCCCGCGCTCATTCCTGGGGCAATTGAAGAAATTCTTCGCTTCAATCCCTCCGTGATAACGTGGCGACGCCGAGCTGCCGAAGAGGCAACGGTTGGGGGAGTAACCTTTCCAAAAGGGGCTAATTTGTTACTCATCATGGGCTCTGGCAACCGCGACGAAAGTGTATTTCCGAACGGAGAAACCTTGGATATTGAGCGTACGAATGCCAAAGAACATTTATCGTTTGGGAGCGGAATACACTATTGTTTAGGTGCTCCGTTGGCCAAATTAGAGTTTAAAATCGTACTGGAGGAGCTGACAAAACGCTTTCCGCAACTCCAACTCAAACCCAATCAGACATTTGAATTTGCTTTCAATACATCGTTCCGCGCACCCATTGCGCTGGAAGTTGAATGGTAAGTTAAAAGGACAATTCGCAAGTAAATGAAACATACCCTTTTCTTCAAGGACGCCACTCCCAACGACTACGTTTTGCTGGGTGGCAAAGGGGCGAGTTTAGCCAGTATGACCTGCGCCAACCTGCCCGTACCCATCGGTTTTTGTGTGACTACTCATGCCTATGAAGCCTTTTTGCATGATAGTGGGCACGGCGAAACTATTTTCCAAAAAGTAGCTTCGATTCCTTTTGAGAAAGTGTCCGAATTGGATGCTATTTCGGCCCAAATTCGCCAACTCATCATTGCGTCTGAGCTGCCTGCTGAGGTTGCCGAGAGCATCAGGCAGTCGTACCGAGCGTTGTGTGAACTATGTAACGCAAACGATGATTTGCCCGTGGCGGTTCGGTCGAGTGCTACGGCCGAAGACCTTCCCGATGCGAGTTTTGCGGGACAACAAGATACTTATTTGTGGGTAGTGGGAGAGGAGGCGGTTTTGGAACACGTTCGTAAATGTTGGGCAAGCTTGTTTACCTCTCGGGCCATCAACTACCGCCGTGACCAAAAAATCGTCGAAAACGAAGTGCTGATGAGTGTAGTGGTTCAGAAAATGGTGAATGCCCGTACCGCTGGCGTTGCCATGACGCTCAACCCCACCAATGGCGACCGCTCCACCATTGCCATCGACGCCGCTTGGGGCTTGGGTGAAGCCGTGGTGTCGGGAGAAGTGACGCCCGATAACTACTTGGTTGACAAAGTAATGATGCACATTGTGAAGGCCAATATCCAACACAAACACATCGAACACGTCCCTGATAAAGTGAGCCGAAAAGTGCTAACTCGTGAAGTCCCAGAGGACCGTGCCTCGCAGCCTTCGCTTACCGAATCAGAGGTAAAGGAAGTGTGCCGAATGGCTAAAATCATTGAAAAACACTACAAATGCCCGCAGGATATTGAGTGGGCCATTGATGCCGATTTGCCTGAAGGACAAAATTTTACGCTACTTCAAAGCCGTCCAGAAACGGTTTGGTCGCAGAAAAAAAACACCACTGCTCCTGCTTTCAAAATGGGCATGGAAGGCTTAGTAGGAAGCCTCATCAACCCTTTGGCAAGCAAAAAATAGAACGAGTAATGAATGACGAATTATTTGAATAACGAGTGACGAATTGTCATCATTCGTAATTCGTCACTCGGATCATTCCTCATTTAAAAAGTCCATTCTTAAACCACTTTAATCAATCAAACCAATGTCAGCAACCAAGTTCATTAGTCCCTACGACGATAAAGCACCAGCGGGTTCGGAAGGGTGGAGGGAGTTGTATCCCTACTACATGTTGTTTCACGACAACCTCAAAGAACGCGAAGAAGCCAAGTTTTTCTTTTGTGATTCTCAGCACTGGCCTAACGTTTTTAAACCTTTTGATGCCATTACGGTCGAATTTTTTGTTCGCTGTTTGGGGGCTTACAATACGCGTCAATGGCTGATTCCGCCTGCCAATGGTGTGGATTTTAAGATTCACAATGGCTATTGCTACATGAGTCCAGTAGGGGTGTCTCCCGAATTGATAGGCGACCGAGTGCCACAGTTTTTGGAGCGTGCGGGGCATTACTTTATGAATTGGAACGACTTGTTGGATAATTGGCATCAGAAAGTTCAACGAGTGATTAAAGACATGGAAACGCTCAAATTTGAGCCACTTCCCGACGTAATTTCCATCGAAGACGTAAAAGGGGGAGTAGGAACCGACCCAAGTTTGCAACTATCTCAAAATTACAATCGCCTTATTGAGCTGTGTTATGAAGTGTGTATGTACCACTTCGAGTTTTTGAACTTGGGTTATGCCGCATACTTAGACTTCTTTGGTTTTTGTAAAGAATCTTTCCCAAATATTCCTGATTTGGCCGTAGCAAAAATGGTGCAAGGGATTGAAGTGGATTTGTTCCGCCCCGACGAAGAGATTCGCAAATTAGCCAAGTTGGCCATCGAATTGAATGTATCGGCGGTGGTGTTAGAAAACGACGTCAATGATGCTTTGTCCGCACTTGCAACGAGCGAAAATGGGCAACAATGGTTGGCTGCTTGGGAGGCAGCAAAAAATCCGTGGTTTAATTTTACCTCTGGCAACGGGATGTATTCGTCAGACAAGTACTGGCGCGACCACCTTGATATTCCTTTTGGGTACTTAAAAACCTATACAGGTCGTTTGCTCAAAGGTGAGAACATCGACCGCCCTACCGAAGCCATTGCGGCAGAAAGAGAGCGCATCACCGAAGAATACCGCGATTTGCTCCCCAATGATGAAGCCATTGCGGCTTTTGAAGGGAAGTTAGGCTTGGCACGTTTGGTGTTTCCGTACGTTGAAAACCATAATTTTTACATTGAACACTGGTCGTTGGGCGTATTTTGGCGCAAAATGCGCGAGCTTAGTGCTATTTTCCAACAGGCGGGTTTTTGGAGCGATTTGGAGGATATTTTCTACTTCCGTCGGGAGGAAATATGGCAAATTATCTTCGACTATGGTAATGCGTGGGCGATTGGCGTGCCGTACATTGGCCCCGATTATTTGCCCCAAGAAATCGAACGCCGCAAGGGAATTTTGGCAGCGTTGGCGACAGCCCCTCCAAAACCAGCCTATAACGAACCTCCAGCGGTGATTACGGAGCCTTTCACGATTATGTTGTGGGGTATTACCACCGAAAGCGTTCAAAGTTGGCTAGGTGGAAGCGACGATACAAGCTCGCTCAAAGGCATGGCGGCGTCGCCAGGGGTAGTAGAAGGAAGAGCGCGGGTGATCACCTCAGCCGAAGACCTTGACCAACTCGTGGAAGGTGAAATCTTAGTCACCCGTGTGACGGCACCTAGTTGGGCTCCTGTTTTTGGGAAAATCAAAGCAACGGTGACTGATATTGGCGGAATGATGTCGCACGCAGCCATTGTGTGCCGTGAGTATGGACTGCCAGCCGTAACGGGGACGGGGTCGGCAAGTACGGCCATCAAAACGGGCGACTTAATCAAAGTAAATGGTTCAAGCGGCGAAGTGCTGATTGTAGAAGCAGCTTGATAGGAATGACGAATCATCGAATGACGAATGGGTGAATAAAAAATGGCCAATAGTAAGACATTTGCCCATTCGTTTTCAATACCTTTTGAAATTGTTATGACAAAATACGCTCTTATCTTCAAGGCTGCGGAAACGTATATGCGCGTTCGTAAAAACGACGTCCATATTCCGCTTTCGTTTGCGTATGCCCTCCGATTGTTGGAGTATTATCCCGACGCCGATGCCGATTTAGTGGCGGCGGGTATCATTCTTCACGACATCGGTTGGTATTCCATCGACGAAGATGATATTTTTAAAAAAGGGTTTCAGTCAGAAAACTTTATGCAAAGCGACGTTCGGTATCTGCACGAATCAGAGGGCGTACGCTTGTCGGAAGGAGTGCTAAAAGGACTGGGTTATGAGGAGGCATTTATAAAAAAAGTAGCTGAAATCATCGACGGACACGATACACGGAGTTTTGCCAAATCGTTGGAAGATAAAATCGTTCGGGATGCCGACAAGCTGTGGCGCTTTCACGTAGTGGGTGTGAGTGTAGCGGCTGATTGGTTTAAACTAACGCCCACGCTTTACGCCAATCGCCTCGAACGCGACATCATTCCGCTGTTAGATTTGCCAGAATCGGTCGAAATGGCCCAAGCAGATTTAGCCGAAACCCGTAAAATGTTGCTTTGCGAGATACTTTAAACATATGAATCACTTCATCAATAATAATGACCACGTTCCTGACTCTGGGCAGTACATTGAGGTTTTAAACCCATGTACCGCCGAGGTCGTGGGAAGGTGCGCCCGAGGGAATGGGTTGGACGTGAATTTTGCGTTAGAAAGTGCCCAAAAAGCATTTCGACAATGGAAAAAACAACCGACGGCCCAGCGGGTCAAATTACAACATGCGGTGGCCCAACTGATGCGTAAAAATGCCACGGAACTTGGTGGTATTTTAGCCAACGAACTTGGGCGACCCATAGCAGGTTGTATTCATGAAATAGGCCGTAGTGCCGACCTGCTGGATTTTTATGCCGAAGAAGCCTTACGTCTCAAAGGAGAAATTCCGCTTCATAATTTGGAAGGAGAAAAGGCACTGGTCGTACGTGAACCCATTGGCGTAGTGGTGTCTATAACGCCCTTTAACTATCCAATTACGCTCCTTTGTATGAAAATTGGGGCAGCGCTGCCTGTGGGTTGTACGGTAGTGGCCAAACCTTCCGAGGATACCCCTCTTTCCACCTTGCGACTTGCGGAGTTGTTTAAAGAGGCGGGTTATCCAGAAGGCGTATTGAACGTCATTACGGGCTATGGCCACGAAATTGGGAATGCTTTGATTGAACATCCTATTACGTCAAAAGTCGCTTTTACGGGCGGAACTGCAACGGGAAAACGAATAGGGGCATTAGCGGCAAGCCTCAACAAACGAATTACGCTCGAACTCGGTGGGCAGTCGCCCGTGATTGTCTGCGAAGATGCCGATTTGGCGATAGCTTGCCCTGCCATTGTCAAACACGCTTTTGCCAACAGCGGACAATTTTGTTACCGAGTGAATCGGATGTATGTTCATGCAACCATTTATGAGCAGTTTGTTGAACAAATAGTAAAATTGACCCAAAAAATCAAGGTTGGATTTCCTTTTGATGGCGTGGACATGGGACCCTTGGTGAACCAAAAAATTTACCAAAACAGCGAACTTCAAGTTGCAGATGCGCTTAACAAAGGAGCTACCGTACGAACAGGTGGAAAACGCCTGACGGGAGAAATGTACGACCGAGGTTGGTTTTTCCCTCCCACGGTTATAGCAGATGCTAACCATGGCATGAAAATTATGACCGAAGAAACCTTTGGTCCCGTGGTCGGTGTCATGAAATTTTCGACCATCGACGAAGCTATTTCGCTCGCCAATGATTCTGACTATGGATTAGCCGCTTATGTTTTTTCCCAACAATTGGGAACAGGATTACGCATAGCAGAGGAGTTGGAAGCAGGTTCGGTGTGGGTTAATAACATTCACCGTTCGTACCAAGATGTTCCTTTTGGAGGAGTAAAACAAAGCGGTGTTGGTCGCGAAAAAGGACATTACGGTTTGGAAGCTTACACGGAGTTAAAAACGATTTATCTTAATTATTAGCAACGTGCCTGTCGTGTCGAGGGTTTCGTGCCATGCGGAGGGTTTCTCAAAACCCGACTCTGACTGCGACGTGTGTTGTGTATGTAAAGAATCCGTGTCCCGTGCGGAGGGTTTCTCAAAACCCGACCCTGATTGCGACGTATGGTGTGTGTAGAGAATCCGTGTCCCGTGCGGAGGGTTTCTCAAAACCCGACCTTGATTGCGACGCTCGGGTTTTGAGAAACCCTTCACACACACAAGAACCATTAAAATAAACCAAAAATGAGTGATTTGTTAGGCCAATACAGTACGTTATGGCAAGCAGCTAAGCCTCACCTCAACGTTCGTTCAAACGATGTTCATACGTTGGTAGCGATGACTTTTGCCAAACAACTGCTTGATTATTACCCAGAAGCAGAGGCAGAAATCGTCCTGCCTGCCATTTTGCTACACGATACGGGTTGGTCAAAAGTCCCTCAGGACAAACTTTTATTAGCATTTGGTCCAGGAGCAAAATACCCCGAAATCCAACGACTTCACGAAGTGGAAGGGGTAAAAGTAGCCAAAGAAATAATGATGGAGGCAGGGTTTGATACAACTCGCATCGAAGCAGTTGCTCAAATCATAGATGGGCATGATACCACGTCTGTAGCCCGCTCATTGAACGACGCCGTGATGAAAGATGCCGACAAATTGTGGCGTTACTCATCGGGCGGGATTACCATCATTCAAGGGTGGTTTGGCATTACGCGAGCGGAAGTTCACGAGATTTTACAAAACTACGTCTTCCCGACTTTGCTGACCGATTTTGGGAAACGCATGGCCAAGTCCATGCTAGATGCAGAACGCATAGAATTAGCCTTTAAAGAAGGTGAATTGTAAAACCCAGAGCCATTAAAAAGAAATTAGCATGAAAGAGAAAGTAGTCATTATTACAGGAGCCGCAGGAGGATTAGGACGTGCTTTCGCGTTGGGATTTGCCAGTGCTGGGGCAAAAGTAGCTGTCTGTGACTTGAATCTTGCAGGAGCCGAAGAAACGGCGGCCATGGTGGGAGAAGATGCCTTGGCGCTGAAAGTGGACGTAGCCGATGAAGCCTCAACGGAACAAATGGCTCGTACGGTCATAGAAAAATGGGGGAGAATAGATGTGTTGGTCAACAACGCCGCGATTTATGCCACCATTCAACGAAAGCCATTCTATGAAATTACCGTCGCTGAGTGGGACTTGGTCATGAATGTAAACCTAAAAGGGGCGTGGTTGTGTACCAAAGCCGTTGCAAAGCACATGATTCAGGAGCATCGGGCAAGTACGGCCAATAGCGAAATGAGTACGGGTAAAATAATCAATATTTCATCGGCAACGGTCATGAGTGGTTCGCCCATGTGGTCACATTATGTGGCCTCCAAAGGGGGCGTGATTGGGTTAACGCGGTCGATGGCCAAAGAATTAGGCGAGTTTAACATCACCGTCAACGCGATTGCTCCAGGATTTACGTTGACCGATGCTAGTTTAAATTTGATTGAAAATGCGCAGAAATACGGCGTGGAACGTGGCGCAATTAAACGTTCTTCTACGGCCGAGGATATTGTAGGGACAGCCCTTTACCTCGCCTCGTCGGCCTCTGATTTTGTCACGGGCCAAACCATTGTGGTGGACGGAGGGAAACAGTTCCTTTAGATTAAAACGATTATACGATTTACGATTAATTCGATTATTTTAGTAGTCTTATTTATTAATCAAATTAATTAAATCGCATGAAAGCTGACGAATTTAAAGCAAGAACCCAAAAGCTAGCTCTTCGGATTGGACGATTAGCTGACGCCCTTCCTTCGAGTAGGAGTGCAGATATTTATGGTAAACAACTCATTCGCTCATCCTCGTCAGTAGGAGCAAATTATCGAGCTGTTTGTAGGGCAAAATCGCTGGCAGACATGATAAATAAGCTTAAAATTGTTGAAGAAGAAGCAGATGAAACACTCTACTGGCTCGAACTTGTAACTGAATCAAACTTAGTGCCGCGAGAAAGGATAGCTGACTTGATGCGAGAGACTAATGAAATACTATCCATGGTTGTAGCATCGTTGCGCACCCTTCGAAAGAAAAAAAGCAAAGGTACCGACTAACAAAAGATAATAATTTTGAACTTAACTATAATTGATTTTCGCAAAATCGAAATAATCGCAAGTCGAAATAATCGTAAATCAAATTAATCCCTATGCCTCACATTACTTACATTGAACCGAACGGAACGGCAAAGACGTATGATTTGCCCTTGGGAGCTAGCCTTATGGAAGGCGCTGTACAAAATGGTGTAAACGGTATCGTCGCCGAATGTGGCGGCTCCTGCATGTGTGCCACTTGCCATATCTATGTCGATGATGCGTTTTTGAGCCAATTGCCTGAAATGGAGGAAGAAGAAAACGAAATGCTAGATAGCGCTACGGCCGAGCGACGGCCGAATAGTCGCTTGGGATGTCAAGTGCGGGCAACCCCAAAAGTAGATGGCTTGATTGTTCGTATTCCTTCAGTACAATAGCGTTTTTAACATGAAAAAAGTGGTTATCATCGGAGCAGGGCATGGAGGTGTCCAAGCGGCTACTTCTTTGCGCGAAATGGGCTTTGAAGGAACGATACAATTGATTGCCGATGAAGCGCATTTGCCGTATCAGAAACCTCCATTGTCAAAAGGTTTTCTTAATGGTAAACAAACCGTTGAGAACCTACTATTTCGGAATGCCAATTACTACGCCGAACATCACATTGAGGTAATTGTTGGGGAAAAAATAGAAGCAATTCAGCTTCATAACCAGACCGTAACCTCATCAACTGGACATACATTTGAGTACGACTATTTGATACTTGCCACGGGTGCTCGTAATCGGGAACTTCCGAAGGCTATTGCCTCCAATGCGCTGTATTTAAGAAGTATGAGCGATGCTCAACAACTGAAATTAGCCCTTGATGTTGTAGAAAGTGTAGCCGTAGTAGGTGGTGGTTTTATCGGATTAGAAGTAGCTGCTAGTGCTGCTGAAGCTGGTAAGCAGGTGACAGTTTTGGAGGTGCAAAATCGACTTATGGCACGCGTATTGCCGCCCGTTTTGTCGGAAGTGTTTCTCAAAAAGCACCAAGAAATGGGCGTAAATGTACAGTTAAATGCCACTGTTTCGGCGGAAGCATTGGCTGAGTTTGATTTGGTCGTCGTGGGGATTGGGGTTGTTCCAAACCAAGAACTTGCCCAGGAGGCAGGTATTGAGTGTCAAAATGGGGTTTTGGTCAATGAGTATCAACAAACTTCCGTTTCCAACGTCTATGCCATTGGCGACTGTGCGAGTCATTACAACCGTTTCGCAGGAAAACAGTGTCGTTTGGAGTCGGTGCAAAATGCAGTGGATCAAGCCAAAATAGCGGCAGCGCATATTTGTGAAAAGACGCAGCCGTATGATGCCGTACCGTGGTTTTGGACCAATCAGTTTGACCTTAAATTGCAAATGGCAGGCATCAATTCGGACTACGATTCGTACGCCTTTCGAGGAGATTTAGTGGCTAATAAGTTTTCTATTTTTTACTTTAAAGAAAATAAACTGGTGGCGGTAGATTCTCTAAATCGCCCTGCTGATCACTTGGCAGCTCGCAAATTGATTCAAGCGGGTATCACTCCCACCAAGGAACAAGTGGAAGACGCAACCCTCAAATTGATAACATCCTGATTGATAACCAACCCCTCACAATCCGCGCGCATCTGCGTTTTTATTCTTTAGCGAGTTCGGCGGGGGAACCGTTAAAAAGCAATGTGTCCTTATTTTTTAGCAGTATCCCCAAAAACCAAAATCACCGAAATCAAACTAGCAACAACCGCTCCAATCGCCAATGGTAAAACGCCGTTGGTCAACTGACTACTAATGACGGCTCCAATTCCTGAACCAATAAAAAAGAAGATAGTGCCGTCAACTGCGGCTGCCAAACCTGCATTTTCACCCATAAACTCTAGGGCTAACGCCCCACTATTGGGGTCACCAGCGGTAGTGAACGCCATCAATAGCGCTATCATCACAAAGAGATAGACCATCGGTGGAGGATTTCCCAACAACAGCACACCCCCAAGCAACACCGATGCTGTCGCTAATTTCCACGAATAATAACTTAAAATCACCGCCCCGAGCGACGGCGCAATGACGGGCGTGAATAAAAACAAGGTTAGCACTAGAGACATGACTCTGGCCATTTCGTCGCCCGCATATCGGTCGCGAACAGAAGCGATAGAAGTCATAAATACTGCCGCGGCTCCCATGCCTGAAATAAACCGAAAGAAAAACATCCAATTCAAACTGGGCGCATAGACCGTGGCGAATCCGCTCACAATGTAGAGGATAATTCCAAACCGTAGGATAGGCAATCTTCCCATTTTGTCGGTGAGGTAGCCAAATACAATTTGCATAATTTGCCCCATAAAGAAAAAAGTAACCAACCTGTCGGTTTGGGCAACGTCGTTTCCGACGGCAAAATGGCGTCGAACTTCCGCAAAGGCTGGTAGCATAATATCAATACCCAATTACTTCCATCATTTCTTACCATTTGGTAATTGCAGTGATTTTGGGCATCCCTACTTTTGCCTAAAACAAAAGTAATCGCCATGAAAAAAGTATTAGTCACTGGAATAACAGGTTTCTTAGGGTCGCATACGGCCATTCAACTACTCGAAAAAGGCTACGAAGTCGTAGGGACGCTCCGTAGCCTCCAACGTGCCGACGCCATCAAAGCTGTCATTGGTCAGCACACTGCCAATACCCATTTACTGAGTTTTGCGGAAGCGGATTTGAGTAACGAAAAAGTGTGGATGCTACTTACCAAAGGAATGGATTACGTACAACACATTGCATCACCGTTTCCAAGAGAGTTACCCAAAAACGATGAGGAACTAATAGAGCCTGCTAAAAACGGTGTTCTCAATATTCTGAAAGCTGCCTCAAAAAACGGTGTTAAACGAGTTGTGTTAACGTCCTCTTCTTCAGCTATTTTGTATGGAAGAGCAAAAAATGACAAAAACGTTGTTCTTGACGAAAATACATGGACAGACGTCTCCAATTTGGCAGATACCACTCCTTATTTCCGAAGTAAAACCATTGCAGAAAAGGCCGCGTGGGAGTACATAAAAACCGACAAATCGGGCTTAGAACTTACGACGGTTCTTCCTGGGGCAATTTTAGGCCCTGTGTTAGAAGAAGACTTTGGAACTTCTGCAAACATTGTCATCAAAGCATTGGACGGAACCATGCCAGCTTTACCTGCTATTGGTTTCGATATGGTGGACGTGCGTTCGGTCGCTGAGTTACTGATTTTAGCCATGGAAAAACCCCAAGCGGCTCATCAACGTTACGCGGGTTCAGCAGGATTTATTTCGTTCAAAGAAGTGGCTCAGCTTTTAAAAACTGCCTATCCTCGTCGAAGGATTCCTTCGTTTCTATTACCCAATTTTGTGGTGCAACTTTTTTCACTGTTTGACAAAACCCTCCAGCCCATTTTAGTAGATTTAGGCGTCGAACGAAAAATCAATAATTCAAAAGCAATCAACGAACTTGGATGGCGCCCCCGCACTAACCGAGAAGCTGTACTTGCCTGCGCTGAAAGTGTTTTAAAACTTGGGATAGTCCAATAGAATAGTATGAATAAACTCAAGTCAGCCCTTCAATTTGGTGGAATTCTGGGCGATGATAGCATCCAGCAAGTGCTCAACCACGTCCACTTAAAAACCCTCAAAACAGGAGAATATTTTCTCGAATTCGGAGCCGTTGCGCACGAAATTATGTTTGTGGATGAGGGTATTTTACGTAGTTATGATACTGGAAATCAGGGCGAAGAAATTACTAAGTATTTTGTTCGCCCTAATCAATTTTATGCCGACTTGGAGAGCTTCTACAATTTAACTCCTTGTGAAAATGCCATTCAAGCAGTGACACCTGCGAAAGTTTTGGTAATCAGACGCAAAAACTGGGAAATATTTAATGAGACCATTCCTAATTTTTATATTTTTACCAAAACCATTATTGAAGCCACATTTCTTACCAAAATCAAAGACAATGACTTCCTGAACTATGGCACGGCTATGGACAAATACCTTGAGTTACAAAAACGTTATCCCGAAATTTTGCTCCAAGTTCCACAACAATACGTCGCTTCTTACCTCAAAATAACCCCGCAATCATTGAGCAGAATCCGCAAGGAGTTAGCTACTAAAGAACGCCCTTGAGTTGCTGCGTTGCTTTTTCTTTCGCTTCGAGGCTCAATTGACTTTCCCATTTTACAAAAAAAGGTTGTTCCAATTGGGCTTCGCGATAATTGTCAGGAATCAAAATGGGTACTCCGTGGATAATGGGATACAGTCGGTTACAAGTTGGGCAAGTCAGTAATCCTTCGTGAATAAGGTCTGGTTCTTTTTCGGTAAAAACTTGTAAATGAAGGTCGCTTTTATCAAATGGGCAACACAACTTAGAGAGAAAATGGGTTGTCATCGGTGGGTTGATTTAAAAGTGAATGGTAATTCAAAACAGCCTCGGCAGGACTTGACGTCCCCATAATGGCCGAAACCAAGGCGATTCCGTCGAAAGGCAACGAGTGCAAACGCGGTAAGGTCAATTCATTGATTCCCCCCGCTAAAAATACCTTTCCTTGGTAAAATTGACGGGTATTTTGGATGGTTTCGGAGGTGACTAACGCGCAACTCGTACTTGTTTTGGACGGAAAAACGGAGCAATAAGAAATATAATCAAGCGAATGCTGTTCGGCCCATTGTAATTCTTCAACGCAGTTAGAACAGGTCATTCCCCACAGTAAATCGGGGCGTTGTTTTTTTAAGGCGGGAAGTGTTTCATTGGGTTTGTCGAGGTGAATTCCCTCGAAACTCCTCCATTTTAGATACGCCAATCCTTCATTCAAAAACAAAGGTACGTGAGATGCTCGGGTCAATTCATGCACTTGCTGAATCACCGCAAGTGGAGCTGAAACACCCCGCCAGTTATGCCAAAGTTGAACCGCAAACAAACCGCCCCGTAGCGCTTGCTCAATTTTTTGGAGCAAAAGCGATGTGTTGAGGCTTGGGTCGGCAATTAGATAGATGCTTTTTTTCATTTCCAGCCTTTGTGATATGCCCCAAAAAATGCCGCCCAATACGGGTCTGTTTCAAAATAAGGCAAGGTTTGTCTTTGTTCATCTTCGATAATAGTACGTCCTTCAGAAGAGGCGACAAACTTACCAATTACGGTTGCTGGAAGTCCCTGCTCAACTAACGCTTGAACCACCGCTGTTTCGTGGGCTGGCCTTACCGAAAGTATCATAGAACCTGCCCCAATGCAATAGCGAGGGTCAAGTGCAAACAGCTCACAAACCGCCATTTCTACAGCAGTACGCGGAATTTTTTCATCGTTTACCTCCACGCCAAGCCCACTCGCTACCGACATTTCAAGCACCGCCCCCAGCACACCGCCTTCAGTGACGTCGTGCATGGCGTTGACAACCCGCTGTTTTTCATTGAGTTGTCGAACTACCTCCGCTTCTGTCAAAACTGAGGTTTGGTAAAACAAATCGCTGGCTTTCTGGGCTATTTCTGTGCCCAATCGCTGTTTGACCGTTTCGGGAAAAGACAAGGCCAAAATCGCCACCGACGACATGGCGCACTGTTTGGTCATCACAATCAAATCCCCCGCTTGCGCGTTGTTGGAGGTCAATATTTGATCTTTGGGAGCAATGGTAATCATCGTTCCACCGCCCGCAATCGTTGAATTTTGTCCTTCAATACTTCCCGTATGACCTCCCGTAATGGCCACCCCAATTTGCTGACTAAAGTGGTCGATGTGCTGCCAATATTCCCGAAACTGAGCGTCGGTGATGCTGGTTGGGAGGTTCAACACTGTTTGCAAATACTGGGGCGAAAAACTCGTGGTCGCGATGTCGTTGGCCATCAAATGCACCGATAGCCAAGCCGATTCTTGCAGTCCCAAGGTCGGGATAAGGCTGAGCGGGTCGCTCGTAAGTGCTATTGCTCGGCCGTCTAGCAAATCAATCAATGCCACGTCCACGCCAAAATTCGGCCCGACGAGCACTTCTTTTCGCCGAAAACCACTGTTGGGTAAAATGACTTGTTTGAAGTATTCTTCGTTGATTTTGCCCGCGTTTTCCATCACTACACATCGTTGAATTTGACAAATAAACCAAAGAAATCGCCGTACGGAACGTGCCATTCTTGCACAGGAAACCACTCAGGAAGCCCCGTTGCTTGCCATTCAATTGTATAGCTCCGTCCCTCCAGCGCCTCGTTGATTTTTTGGGTAAGCAGGGTAGGAGTGTAAAACGTTGCGGTAACGTAAAAGGGGTTTTTGCCAAAAGCTTCTTGCACTCGTCGGCGGACGACTTTGGGCGAATTGCGGTTCATCATGCCAAACGCAATGCCGTATTTGGCCACGCGCGCCGCTTCACGGATTACCTGCACGGGGTCGCGGTAGTATTCAAAAGTCGTGATAAATGCGAGGCAATCGAAGGTATGATTTTTGAACGGCATAAAATGGGAGTCGGCCCACACCAAATTTCCCCCAAAAAGATGAACTGCTTGCCCGAGCATAAAGGGAGAAATGTCGCCCCCAGCGGCTTCAATGCCGATTTCTTTCCACCAACGGGTGAAGCGCCCCGTGCCGCAGCCAAATTCGAGCAAGGTCTTGATGCGAGTATCGGAGGTGACAAACCGTCCCATGATTTTCTTCTGCCAAACTTCGGCACGTTTGTAACGGCCTTCGTACCAAAGTTCGTACGTGTCGGTGTGTTCGCGGTTAAAAAACCACTCTTTGCGGCCTTGCCAGTTGCGCAGTGGAGGATTGACAAGGCTTTTTTCGCTCAATTGAAGTTCTTCATTCATACGAGTTGGATTAAAAAATAAAACCTCATTTCTGCACCGAATGCTCGAAATGAGGTTTCAAAACCAGTATGAATACCCCTCTTACGATGGGGCTAGTTCTCCTACGTCTTTTGTCTCCTGCATTCCTCCGCTGGTCCTAACCAGTTCAGGTTCTCGGGTATCATCTCAGCTTTTTACAGCACCCCGTGCATGAAATATGAGCACAAAAGTAGGGAGGAATTTTAAAGTATCAACAGTTTGGCAAAAATAGTTGAACTACGCGCCCATCTCGTCGGCACTTGGGCCATAGACGCCTGGAATCGGAATGTCAAGCAAACGAAGATAGACGCCCAACTGCGCACGGTGGTGAATCATTTGGCCAAAAGTATGGCGAATGGTTTCGTACTTGCTGATGTCCATATATACCACATCGCCATTTTTTAACTGCCAACGCTCTTCAAGCATAACGTCCTCATGTTGGGCAAAGTGAGCTTTTGCTTCTGCCAAGTTTTTATCAAAATAGGCAACGAGTTCTTCACCGCCATTGCAATGATGTGGGTTGTAGGGGTTCTTGGCAAAATCTAATTCGTCTGTAGTGAAAGCCAATGTTATCCACGTTGGTAAATCCGCTACGTGTTCTCCTAACTCCTTCAAAGGCATACTTTTAGCGTGTGGTTTCCAGTCGCCTTTGTCGGCAGGAACAAGTGCCAACATTTTGCGAGTACCGATACTTTCATCTTCTAATTCGGCCAGTAATAAATTAAGTAATGTTTTCATGGTTGTTGTGTTTTTTTGGTAAACTTTCTTTTTGTTTTTTGAACAACACAAAGGTCGGGACAGCCTATGACAACCCTATGTCAGTAGCTTTTTTAGGGGCACAGTTTAAACTTTCGCCCTGTCTTCGCATCTAACCCGCAACACCTTCACCATTAAACAGTCTTTCAACCTCCATGAAAACTTTATCTATTATTTTGGGAATTTTCCTCGTTTTTGCCCTTGCTTGCCAGCCCACACAGCCCGCCGAGCCTACCCTTCGTCGCACCGAAGGGACATTGACCGTAGATGGCCGAAACCGCTTTTATTTAATCAATCTTCCTCCCAATTACGACCAATCCAACGACGTTCCACTGGTCATCGCCCTACACGGCGGTGGTGGGAGAGGTTCGCAAATGGAAAGTGATTATTTATTGACAGATAAAGCCAACGCGGCTCAATTTGCCATTGTCTATCCCGATGGCGTACAAAGCGACGGAATCTTGGGGGCACGCACCTGGAATGCAGGTACGTGCTGCGACTACGCCGTGGAGAAAAACATTGACGATGTAAAATTTATCGGTGTTCTGATTGATGAATTGATAAAAAAATACCCCAACATCAACCCAAAAAAAGTCTATGCCACGGGTATGTCAAACGGCGCCATGATGTGTTACCGCCTTGCGTGTGAGCTTTCCAACAAAATTGCCGCCATTGCTCCCGTCGCAGGAACATTGGCCACCACTACTACCTGCCAGCCAACGCGCCCCGTTCCGATTTTGCACATTCATTCCAAACTTGATGCCAAAGTTCCCTACGAAGGTGGCACGGGGATTTTTGGGTATTACTTCCCGCCCGTCGCCGACGGCCTTTCAGCTTGGGTAAAAAACGACGGTTGCGCTTCAACTAGCAAAACGGTCAACACTTTCCCCAATTATACGCTCACCAAATGGAGCAATTGCACCAACAGTACCATCGAGTTTTATTTTACCAACGACGGGGGGCATTCCTGGCCTGGGGGTGTTAAAAGTCGCGTCGCCGCCGATGACCCTTCCACTGCCATCAACGCCAACGATGTCATTTGGGAGTTCTTTCAACGTTACCAATTGCCGTGAGGGCAAGAGACAAAAGGCAAGAGACAAAAGGCAAGAGGCAAATAGGCAAGAGGCAAATTTGCCCTTGTGGGTCTAAAATTGAATCTCTATGTTAAGTAGCAGACCAAAAGTTTTGGGGTATTTGCATTAATGCAATTCATTGATTTTGAACGGATAACAATTAACGGGTAACGGTTAACCGCACGGATTTCTATGGTTTATGCAAGCGTGCGAGTATAATTTTTGTCATATTTTTGCTGGTGATGCACCACC
>NZ_JBYFCH010000038.1:0-39141 GCF_057652295.1 Runella sp. R5_40
GTGACGCTGACGATTAAAGCTACAGGTTGTGGGGACAAATTGGTGGTGGTGAAATCACCGACGAACTGTGCTGCACCGTGTGTAAAACCAGTGTTGACGGCGGGTAACATTGTATGTAGTGGAACGACTTACAGTGTAGTGTTCTACAGCAGTGTATCGAATGTAACGTCGAGTGCTGGCGTTGTAGGCAACGGCATAGTAACGAGCATCCCAGTAGGTACGAATGTGACGTTGACAGCTACGCAGTCTTCGGGATGTGTAAACAGCCTAACGGTACGTGGTCCAGCTACTTGCCAAGTGGATCCTAACTGTACTATGCCAAGCCTGATTGTTGGCCAGCCTGCTTGTGAAGGGAATAATACATACACTGTAAGCTTCTATGCCGATCACGGAACTGTGACAGTAAGTGCAGGAACGATTAGTGGTAATACGGTGATTAACATTCCAATTAGCGAAGATTTGACCATTCGTGCCACAGACGGTAGTTGTATTTCGACAAGTGTGATACCTAAACCTTCTAACTGTAGCGACCCATGTGAGAATCCATCGGTGAGTTTGAGTGGCCCGATTTGTACCAATGCAACCAGCTATCGTTTGAACTATGTGTTGAGCCCAGGGGCAACCTTGTTGAGTAGTGCAGGGACAGTAAGCAACGGCCAAATCACGGGTCTTCCTACGGGTACAAATGTAACACTAACGGTTAAGAAGTCGGGTTGTGTGGATAAAGTGATTGTGTTTCCACCAGTGTATTGCAGCAGTTCTAAAGTGGATTTAGCCTTGAAGAAACTGATTAGCAAAAAACAGGCGAAGATTGGGGATCTCATCGACTATACAATCAAAGTGTGGAACTCGTCCTCGACACCAGCGACAGGTGTAGAAGTGAGTGATGCCTTGAACGCGGGTGTACAATACGTCAGCAGCAGTGCTACCAGAGGCAGTTACAGTCCCACAACGACACGTTGGACGATTGGCAACATTGGAGCCAATGGAGATACCGTGACGCTGACGATACGAGTAAAAGTACTTTCGCAAGGGGTATGGTTTAATACTGCCGAAATTACTAAGACCAATGAACCAGATGAGGATTCTACGCCAGGTAATGGCGCTGAAGGAGAGGATGATATAGATCATCAGTGTTTTACTGTTCCAATACAGCTTTGTGCTGGGGAAAAAGTGCAAGCTGATATTCCAAGTAACTACACTGGAATTCGTTGGTACAAAAACGGCGTAGAAGTTACAAGTTTGGCAGGTAAGAATGTTGTGTTATTGAATGAAGTTGGTACTTATAGTTACACAGCGACCAACAATACTTGCCCCCAAAGCGGTTGTTGTCCAATCGTTATTGAAGCAGGCAGTAACTGTTGCCCTGTTGAGCTTTGTGTTCCTTTTACGGTCAAAAAGAGGAAAAAGTAAAGGTTAGAGTAAAGTAAATCTTGAGAACTAGGTATTACACCCCATTGGCCTTGCCGATGGGGTGTTTCTTGTAGTAATGACTACTCTGTCGTTACCTTCACCTCCCTAAACATAAACAAGTTGTTGCTAACCCGCACGGCCTTCCCACTGGCGGTTGTGACGTTGCGAAGAACGACCTCTTTGGTGATGACGTAGGGGAATTTTTCTTGGTAGGAACTGTCGGTTAGTTGGGGGTTAAAATTGGCAAAAATGGCAGGGCCATGGTAGTTGTCGGGATGCTGCGAATCGTCGATGCGGAGGTTTTCGATGGTGATTCGTTCGGGCATGTAACAGGTATAACCAAAATCGTGTAGGCCAGAGTAAGAACCACTGATGAGGTCGGCGCTAGTAGGCTTGCCACCTGCGGGGACAAAAACACAGTTGCGAATGATGAGCTCGCCTTGCCACGTACTGCCGTAGTCGGAGCGAAGATTGACGATGCTTCGACCGCGAATGGTGGAGTTCTCGACCAAAAACGTGCCACTTCCAATGGCATTGATGCCCATGTGTCCGAGGGTGGAATTGCGGATGGTGGCGTTGGCTACCCCTTGGTGCGCGTCAAAACGGGAGAGTGTACAGCGGTCGTACAGCAGGTTTTTGCAAAAATTGGAACCCAAAATGCCCCAATACGTATTGTCGTCGATGCTGTTGGTTTGGGTACAATTGACAAAAGATACATTCACGGCCCGATTGACCGACAGGTCGTAAGTGCCCATCGAAACGGGCTTGCCTGCCGCGCCAATGGTACTGTAGGTGCGGTGGCCCGTCAGCAAGGTGTTTTTGACGGTGACGTAGGCACAATCACCGACGTTGATAAATCCGCCGTAAGGCGCACCGTTTTCGCCTTCGCCCGTGATGCGGTGTTCGAGTCCTTCGATGAGAACGTTTGACCGACGAACAGCGATGTTTCGGCTATAATAGGTATATTTTGATTCGGCTTTGTTGGCAATGGTTGTGAAGCGTCCTCCTGTGATTTTTAAAGGTTTTTCGTCGATGGGCAGCGCTGTAATATCGGTGATTTGGCCAAAATCCCAAATGATGGGAGCGTTCATGTCAACGTTGCCGTTTTTGTCAACCACAAAAATGTCGGTTTGCGAAGAGCCGTTGTTTTGATTTAACCCAAACCGAATGTATTGCTTTACGTTGGCATTGGTGACTGTGATTAGGCAAGTACTTGGCAAGGACGCGTCGATTTTTTTCTGGTTTCGTTTGAGGGAAGAAACCGTAGAAAGCTTAAACGACTGGAGGTTAGAGCTGACCGTAAACACCGACGCATTGCGGTTTTGGACGTCGGTATCGTCGATGATAAAGGCTGCCGTGCCAAAATCGGTATCGGTCTGGATCACCGCCGTCCGCTCTTTGCCGCTCACGTAATAAGTGTCGTTGGCGTCGGCTTTGACTTTAAGCCCGTTGGTATTGGCAAAAGCATGAGTTGCGGCGATGGCCTCCATGTCGTCGGTTTTGCCATCACCTTTGGCGCCAAAATCACGGTAACTAACTACCCCTGCGGCTTTGAACTTAGCGAGTTGTTTTGAAGAAATGTTGTCAAATGTTGAGGAGGTTTGTCCATAAACCAGCCCAGAATAACAAGTGATGAAGTAATAAAGTAGCCGTTTTAGTGCGTTTAACAAATAACGGTCAACTTGGGTCATTAAAAGGAGTGGATAGCGCATAAAAAAGGTTGGTTATTCTTATTCTACAAAATACATGTCGATTTCGCCTTTGTTTTTGGCCGTAATTTTACCTCGATGGCGACATGCGTAACGGTCTTTGATGAGTTGATAGGTCGTTTCCGAAATATTAATTTTTCCTGCTTCGCTACTGCTTTCCATACGGCTGGCAATGTTGACGGCATCTCCCCAAATGTCATAACTGAATTTTTTGATGCCCACTACGCCCGCCACTAGCGGCCCCGTGTGAATGCCAATTCTAATTTCAAAATAGGGCAAATTCAAGCGTTTGCGAGCGTCGATTTCTTGGTGGATAAAACCTAAAATATCAATAGCTGCCGCCACCACGTCTGCGGCATGGGTCTGGTTGGATTTTGGGAGCCCGCCCGCGCACATGTACGCATCGCCGATGGTCTTTATTTTTTCGATGCCATGTTTGCCAATGATGCGGTCAAACTCTCGGTATATTTTGTCAATTTCCAACACTAACTCTTGCGCACTCATACGCTCAGACACTTTGGTGAAATCCTTGAAATCAGTGAACATCACCGTGACCAACCCGTAGGTTTGGGCGTCCACGTAGCCTTTGTTTTTTAATTCAGCGGCTGTTTCGTAGGGCAGGATGTTGAGCAATAATTCTTCTGAACGTTTCTTTTCAGCTTCGATTTCTTTCCTAAGTTTTTTCTGATAAATCGTAGAAAGATAGGCGGTATAGCCAAAATAAAGCGCATAAACCGTGACCAGGCCACAACAGATTAGTTCTATCAATAAGCTACTATCAGGCTCAAAGGTAATTGGCTTTAAAAAACTACTCACGCCGATGCCAACGATGGTCGCCACGACGCCATAAAGACACTGCCGTATGCCCCGCACGCCTATATTTCCCGTCCAGGTCATTACGATGTACATGATGGTCGGGAATACCGCAAACGACATGATGCCAATAAACATACCCGCCCAAAAGGTGTCTATCACTAAAAAAGAGAGCTCGATAAAGCGGCTCGAACCAGAAAATTTATAAACCAAAAAACAAACGTGAGGATAAATCAAAAAAACACCAATGAGGAAGTTGATATTGCTGTCGAAACCACGGCTATTGCCCTGTAAAACAAGCAAAAGAATGCCGTAAGCGTAGCCCAAAATACGCAGCGGGTAGTAGGCGCGCCCTATGCCGAAAGACGGTTGTTTAAAATTATGTATCAGCGATTGAAGCAATTGCATAACGTTTTTTGCTTTAGGATTTGTACGAAGCCAACTCTTCACTACTCATGTTTTGGAGAACCTCTTTGGCATGTTCATAGCCTTTCTCGACAATGGTGTCGAAGGCTGCCCAACTTACGATACCAAAGCGGCTGACGTCGGGGTTGAAATACAAATCGGAGTAGCTGATGGCTTCGTTGCGCCGCGCCGCACTGTAGAGCAAGGTCGCATTGAGCAACAACGAGGTAAGCGAAGGCAACCGATATTTACGCTGTTTTTTGGGACGAAATCGGTCTTGTAATAACTGCTTGGGACTAGGAATCTCCTCTAAATCAAGTCGATAGTTCTGGTCGCGGGCTAAGTCCACGCCAATCACTTTTCCTACCTTGGCGCGGCTCATGACGTCGGCAGGGAAATTGTTGAACGTACCGCCATCCACCAGCAAATCGTCGCCGTCAATAATCGGTGGAAATACGCCTGGGATGGCCGTAGAAGCCAGCAGGTATTTGCTCATGGAGCCACGGGTATGTACTTCTTCGCGGGCTTGGGTATAATTGCTCGACACCACAAAAAGCGTTCGCCACGTATCTTCTATGTCGATTTGGCGTACACCTACGAAGGCTTCAATCGTGTCGTCAATCATCTGTTTGATGCGTTTGCCGCGAATGAGTGAAATAAATGGGAGCCAATTGTAGTCTTTGGTTGGATTAAACATGGCTCCCTTTTTCATAATACGTTGCACCGTTTCGGAAGGCTCTCCAAACGATACCGCTGCGGCCACCATCGCGCCAACGCTCGTTCCGCCCACAAAATCTATGGGTATATCAAATTCTTCCAACGCACGCATCACTCCGATGTGCGCAAAACCTTTGGCTCCGCCGCCCGCCACCACAAAACCAATGGCCGTTGCGCTCATAATACGGGCCAACCGCTTCATATCTTGGGAGCTTTCTCGGCGCAAATGGTAGTGAGATTTTACGTTCGGGCGCAAACTCAGCCACTCGCGGGTGTGGCGCGGCGAAACTGTATCGGACGGATGCAGCAACACCAACACTTGCGGAACGCCAGTCGTGGCAGACCTAGAATTGATACTTTGTTCGTGCGATACCAGCTCCGCAGGCTGGGTAGCGTCTGCAATAAGTATAATTTCATCGGCTTGGCGAATACACCGCTGCGTCCATTCGGTGTTTTCGGAGTCCGTCACGTAGAGCATATACTCGTGTTTCGACTCCTGATTATCAAGCCACTGTGATAATTCGTGGTAGGCTTTTCTATCGTTTTTACTGGTTTGGGAAAAACCTGTAATGCCATGAAACTCGTCCACCGCCGTGCTTGAGGCCAGGTATGCGGTTCCCTTAGCGCTTAATGCTTGGTACAAATCGTGAGCGAAATCGGGTAGAGAAATGCTGCCGTGTAAGGCCAATAAACAAATATTAACGGGCTTCTTTACGCTTTTGCGTCCCCCCTGTGAGTTTTTTAATCGGCTGATAATGAGTTTGGTGACGTTCATGGAAACGGCTGGGTAGTCTAGGATGACTTTTTCAAAAACCTCCTTCGACAGCTTCACCAAAACACTATCACGGATGGCGACAATTGTGGCCGAGCGAGGTTCTCCCGTAAAAATGGCCATTTCACCCACGGTTTCGCCCCGCATAATTTCCCCGATGACCTTCTGGGTTCCCTCCTCGGTCGTTATTTGGGCTTGTAGGCGTCCGCTAATGACAAAATAGAGCGAGTCACCGACGTCTTTTTGGGCAAAAAGTTGTTCGCCTCCGCCTATTTCCACCCATTGGAGCTGAGGTTCGAGGCTATGTAGCAGGGTATCGTCAAAATCACCAAAAATACGGGTAAGGTTTTTACGAAGCAGTTCACGGTGGAACTGGTTTGCGAGCGGTTGAATGAGAGCCATAAAGTTGAGGGTCAAAGCGTGAGTAGGGTACTGATACACAATCAGTATGGCAATGATAACGAATTTTTTTGAAAAACACCTACTCGCTAAAAATGCCCTACTCGCCCGTAGGGTTAGGGCAAGGTAGGGCATTAGAAAAAGGGTTAATAATAAGGAGGAGATGCTCTGAAGGTTGCAACAATCAATTAATCCTGTTTTTCTCCTCTTCAACCCCCGTTTGTCGTTGTCGCGCCGATTTAACTTGTTTGTTACCAAAGTTATAACTCAAGTTGATTCGGACAGTGCGACTTTCCCAGCCGCCCGAACCTGTGATGCGTAGTCCGCCGAATTGGGTGGTACCGCGCCAAGGAGAGGTGTAAAATACATCGCTGATGGCCACGCGGAATGCTACTTTTTCTTTTAAGATACGCTTTTGGAGCGCAAAGTCGAGCGAACCTTGGCTGCGCGTAACGTAGGTGCCGCCCCAAATGCCTGGCGAACTGTACCAACCCGATACTTCTAAGTTCCATTTTAGGGGTAAGCTAAAGGTATTTTGCCCGTACAGGCTCAACACGTTGGCTTTCACGTTCATAAATTTCTTCTCGTCAGATGTAAAAGCGGTGTGGTACGCATCGAGGCTGACATACACATTCCACCACTTAGCCGCCTGAAACGGGTACGAAACGCCCAAGTTGATTACTTGTTGGTCGGCGATGTTACGCTCCATCATAAAATTGCGATTATAGCCCGTGGTATCGGTAATTTGGGCAAAAAAATCACGGACGTAGCTGTAGCTTAGCGAGGTTGTCAGGGTGTATTTGTAAGTATGGGCAAGTTTGAGGTTGTTGACGTATTGGGGTTGCAAAAATGCATTGCCTTTTTGATAGGTCAATTCATCCAATTGCCACTCGAAAGGGTTAAGAGATTGATACGTAGGTCGTTCGATGCGGCGGCTGTATGTCAACGCAAAGCTGTTGTTGGGATTGGCTTTGTAGGTGATACCACCGCTGGGAAAGAGATTGGTGTAGTTTCGGCGCACAAAAGCATCGGCATTTTTTTGCGTTCCAGTCAACTTCCCTTCCGACACCGTTTGCTCGGCGCGAAGACCAAATTGAAGGTCGAATTTTTGATGGCTTCGGTTGTAGTTGACGTAAGCGGCGTTGATTTGTTCGGTATAAACAAAATTGTTGGAGCGATTGGCATTGAAAGCGTCTGTGCCGTCAACCACATCGTAGAAATCGAAGGTATTGTTCGTTTTTACAATCGACAGTTTTGCCCCCATGCCTAGTTTCCCTTTCAGAAATGGCTGTTCGTAGTCAACTTTGGCCGAAAAAATGCCAATATCAGTTGGGGTTTTCATGCGGTAAATTTGACTGAACAACGTTTGGGTTTCGGTCCCGTTTTTATAAAAATTGGGCTGATAACTGTGGCGATTGCTGTTGTACGAACCCAAGTCAACGTCCACGTTCAGGATGCGGCCAAGGGTATCCGCAAAACGATAGTTGGTGTTGAGATACAAGTTGTTGCTGTGCTGTTGAGCGGTATTATCGGCAATCAAAACTTGCGTCGGGAGCGTACTGTTTTGGGGGTAAATGGGCGTCCGACTGAGCGACGTGTTATCGTTGGCATTCAGGTTGGCGTTCAAAATAAAGCCAAACGTACTTTTGGTCGATGCAAAGTAGTCCATGCCGAGTTTGATGTTGTTGCTTTGGTTGTTGTTGATGGTCTCGGCTTTTTGGTCAAAAATGGTATTGACTTGTTCGCGGTAAAAATTCAAATACGACCAATTTTGTCCCGTTCGGTTGCTGTACGTGCCAAAAAAGTTGGTTTTTCGGTTTCGATGGTTGAACGACACCGACCCATTAACTTTTCCAAAACGCCCATAACCATACCCCAGCGCCAACGACCCGTTGGTACCGAAGCGTTTGTCTTTTTTGAGTCGGATGTTAATGATACCCGCATTGCCTGCGGCATCGTAGCGAGCCGAGGGTTGGGTGATTATTTCAATGGCTTCAATGTCAGAGGCTTGGAGTGATTTTAGGAATTGGTTTAGATCCGCGCCTTGCAAAACCGAAGGCTTGCCATCAATGAAAATTCGGACGCCCGTTTTACCTTCGAGAATGATGTTTTCGTTGTTGTCCAACACCACCCCTGGCGATTTTCGCAGCAGTTCCAAACCCGTTGTTCCCGTAGCACTCAAAGACGCTTGGACGTTAAAAATGGTTTTGTCCGAAAGAACTTCGACCAACGGTTTTTGGGCTTTAACTTTCACTTCAGCCAGCTGATTGTCGCTGCGCAAAACAAAGGCGTCGAAGTCAATGTTGGTATCTATGAGCTTGAAATTGACCGAGCGGTATTTTTGAAAACCCACGCTGCTGATGACCAAATAGTAGTGTTCGGGGGCAATACCGCTCATTTTAAAATGACCGTTTTCGGTACTGCTTTCAACTTTTACGAGGCTGGAGTCGCTTACTTTAAAAAGGGAGGCAGTGGCAAAAGGAATGCCTTCGTTTTGTTCGTTTTTTGCCAATCCTGAAACGGAAAAGCGCTGGGCCATTGATACGGTGGTTAATAAAACGAGTAATGGAAGTAAGATGGTTTTCATGGTTGCGATGGTTGATGGGACAAAGTTGCAGTCCTGACAAAACCCATCAAAGAGACATTCGGCGAATCGACAAATAACCCGACGAATGACACTTTGTGCAGTTGAACGGCTTATACGGCAGTTCGTCGAAAAAACGTAGCAGAATCGAATTATTTGTGGGAGATTTGATACAGATTCACAAGAAATACAGCGTAAAAAAATGATAAATTGGCAAAAAAAACTCATTTGGGGAGTTCGGCTTGGTGAACTGCTGGCCGTCGTTGGAGTTTACTTTGTGTTGTATGCTTTGTATTGTTTGACGTTGACATTCAATGAGTTGTCGTACGTTAAAATGACCTACGGCGCACTGCTTCTCAACTATGCCGTCAGCCAATATTTTGATTATGCCTTAAAATTTATCCTGACCATCCCCCTTTGGTACTTCTACTTTCGGGTGATTCCGCATTGGAAGCTTTCGACCAAGATTCTTTTGCACGTATTTACGATGTTACTTTTTGTTTTTACGTGGCAAAAAGCCTTCTATTTCACGATGGATACTCTTGGGCGCGGGCATTTACGAGGGTCGAGTCAAGTGTGGGACATTTATATTCCTGCGCTTATTTACGTCATTCAATTTGGTTTTTTTCACGCTTACGAATACCTTTTGCACTACCAACGCCAAAAAGAGACCGAAAACGCCCTTCGACAGGCGTCGCTGGAGAGCGAGCTTTCGGCCATCAAAGCCCAGCTTAATCCACATTTTCTGTACAATGTGTTCAACACCATTAGTGCGTCGGTACCGCCCGAGATGGAAGACACGCGGGAGATGATTGCCAAGCTGGCCGATTTGTTTCGGTACCAGTTGAAGGCATCTCGGGTGGATTTTGTCAAACTGAAAGACGAGATGGAGTTTGTTGAAAAATACCTTGCCTTGGAAAAAGACCGTTTTGGCAGCAGGTTGCAAACAACGATTGAGGTGGACGAAGCATTGATGACCGAACGGGTGCCACCGATGTTGCTTCAGCCGATTGTGGAGAATGCCATCAAACACGGTATTTCACCCAAAATCGAAGGAGGAGAGGTGAAAATAACAATCAAAAAAAGTACCTACGACTTGATAGTGGAGGTTACAGACACGGGGGTTGGGTTGGTCAATGAAGGAGAAATTATTGGAAAAGGCGTGGGGCTAACCAACACAAAATTGCGCTTAGAAAAGATGTTTGGGAAAACGTTACATTTTCAACAAAACCAACCGAGCGGTTTTCGAGTTTGGTTTGAAATACCACTCCACTAACAGCCATGCAAAAAATAGTAATTGCCGACGACGAAGCGGCGGGACGTACGCTCATCAAGCAATATTTGCAGGAATACCCTACGATGATTGTGGTAGGGGAGGCCAACAACGGCGTCGATGCCGTCAAGATTATCAATGAATTTAAACCCGATGTGGTGTTTTTGGACATTCAAATGCCTGGCCTGACGGGTTTTGACGTGCTGAAGCACTTGGAAGAAATTCCGCAGATAATTTTCTCAACGGCCTACGACCAATACGCTTTGCAGGCGTTTGAAGTCCACGCGATTGACTATTTGTTAAAGCCTTATACGGGGGTTCGTTTCAACGCTGCCATTCAAAAATTACGGTTGAACCAGAGCCAGAATTTAACCCCCGTTCAACCACTGGCCGAAAGCCTCATCAATCCCTTGCAGTATCCCGAAAAGATTCTCATTCAGCAAAATCAAAAACTGGTGACAGTCAATGTGCGCGACATCATCTGGATTTCGGCCGAGGGTGACTATTCCAAAATTATAACTAACCGAGGTAATTATTTGAGCAATTACGGGATAAGTCAGCTCGAACTAAAACTCAACCCGCAGCATTTTATTCGGGTGCATCGTTCTTCCATCATTCATTTGGAGTTTGTAAAAGAAATCCAAAAACAACTCAGCAGCTACGATGTCATTATGCAAAACGGCGATTGGGTGCGCGTCAGCCGAGGCTATATGGATAACATTAAGAAATTGACGTATTGAGGAGGTTGTTGATGGATGTACATATTCTATTCGCCGCATGTTGTGCGGTAAATGTAGTGTCTAATTACCGCATATTATGCAGTCTATTTTGTCAGCCCGACTTAGAAAAAAATTATGATTAAGAGTTGAAAGCTTTAATGAATTTACTGTGAGTGCCTTTCGCAGATGAAGCAAATAACCCGCCACAATCTGATAATTTACTGCAATTCTGGCACTCATCCAGATAGATATTTTTCCAATCCGAAATAGATTTACGCATAAAAGGCCAAAGCTCTTCTGGCATCAGGCATAGTTGAATGTTATATATAGATACGTTCATTCCCTGAGTAATAAGATACATTACACTTTCCGTTAATTCACGTTGGTAATCGACTGGATCCATCCACAGGAGTTCAAAGTTGGACCGGGCATAGCCCATATTTTCTAATCCCATGAAGGCAATATGTTCAACAAAAGGCAAATTTTTGTAGATGTATTGAGCCAACTTTACTAGGCGGGGTATCGTTAATTGATGTAATACAATTCGTATTTCAATCCGACTGTCATACTTTGCCAAGTTGTAAAGTCCTGAAACGGTTTGTGTAAACGCCCCCTTTGCCTGTACTGTATGATCGTGAATTTGGTAATAGTCCGAGTAAAGGGGGATACCCAGCATACTCCTTCTATAATTTAGATACCCGTATCTTTGGGCAAGTTCTGATTTGGCAAAGAGTCTTCCATTAGTCAGAATATGAAGCTCTGTCTCGGGTAATTCTGATTTCAGCAATTCCAGCAATTCGAAGAATGAATCTCCCAGCAACATAGGCTCACCTCCTGTAAGACCTAACTCCCTGCAATCCTTTGGAAGCATCGGAATGAGTTTTTTATAAAGCCATACAAAATAGGGAATATCATCACGATCTTTAGGGGGCTGTGAACACATCAGACAGTTACTGTTGCAGCGTTCTGTCAGTAATAGTGTATTATGACGGGAACCGATCCTGTATAGTGTATTTACGTTTCCCTCGGGACTAACCACGACAATATCGCCTTCCTCAAGATGGGAAAGTGTAGCCAGCCTGTAGACGACCGGCAAACCTGACTGCGCAGTAGGCTCATACTGCTGAGAGGTAAGAATACCGATGTAATGGCCAGTGGTTTTCGTATCTACGTTTGGTGTGAGTAAAAAATAGGATAGTTCTGTTTCCTTATTTATGTTCCTGGTTACCCTTCCTACCAAAGGAGAATTTATCTCGCGAGCAATGCCACGTATATGTAATAACGTTGTCATGGTTTTAAAGCTTTTAACAATTACTGACCCAACGGCTGAAAATCGCAAGTACTTCCCGATCATTATCCATCAGTTCCAGCAGATAACGAATAATTTCCATGTTCTTTTGACAAAAACCGCTGTCTGGACGATAGCCCGCCATATCTCCTTGAGTGGCATGGTGATATACAGGGTCGGCACCGCAGTAGCTTTGGAACGCACAATCCGAACACCCGGCTAAGGATTCATTTGACCAATTCTGAGCTATTTCATAGGCTTTCGGTCCGTAAAAAATATCCTCATATGAATTTTTATTCAAATCCCCCAGGCAAAAGGTGTCATCCTGCATCTCGGCCAGCATTCGGGCTTCATCGGAAGCATAGACTTTTCCATTATAGTTAAACAGCACAACGCTATTAATAAGGCCAGACGGGGATTGTAAATCTACATAACCAACTGGAAAGGGAGTAAGGATTTTTCTCAGTATGATGCTCGCATAATCCTCCACCAGATGGTAGCCCTGTCGATTATAGGCCAGAATATGCTCCAGCGCCCTTTTATAGAACTTCAGAAAAGTTTCTGTCTCATAGCTGTTTTTTCGAACGTTTCGACGCGCGAATCCATAAGGGCTTATCGGGCGCAGAAAAATGTTTTTAAAGCCTAATTTTACGTATTCATCCACTATTTCTACAGGATAGTCCAATGAACGCGAGGCTGTTGTCATCAGTGCCGACACCTTTTCTTCTCCCAGTACCTGCCTTGCACGTTCAATGCCTTTTACCGCCATTTCATAACTATTATTGCCCAGACGCTTGCGATTCGCATTATGCAAGTTACTTGGTCCATCAATGGAGGTGGATAAAAGAATACCGTGTTCTCGACAGAACGCCAGTATGTCCTCAGTTAAAGGGGCTAAATTAGAACAGATGACAATGTTCAGTTGTTTCCCCAATTGACGCGCCAAGGATTCAGCCTTTCGGACGGCATACACAATCTTCTCAAATGCCAGTAAAGGTTCCCCTCCCTGAAATTCGAGTGTTACATTGGGATTCGGCGATTGCATCATCAGTTCAATACCTTTGTCCAAGTGGTCATACGACATATCAAAGGCGCTTTTATCCTGAGTTACCCGTGATACCTGACAGTAATGACAGGTGTGTTCACACCGAAGGGTAAGTACAAAAATGTGCAAAGCTGTAAAATCATCTAAAAACGACTTCTTGGTACGATATCTGGTAGCGAGCACATCAATAAGCGGGGGAACAGGGGTTTGAGAAATAAAAAAATTGGCTGTCAAATCGGCATATAGTTCTTCTTCTTGTTTAATTCTGCGTTCCACGATTCTTTGCGCTGTTCCCCGGGGGACCATTAAATAATCACCTACCTCGTTAACCAAGACTTCTCGCTCTGTATTAAGAGCTGCAAAGCGAAACGGCAACAGGTAATAATTTGCATTGTTTGCAGTGCTGAAATTAGAAAGAGATTTAAAGGCCCTGAACTCTTTCCGTTTTTGTGAAAGGCTTTCCAAAGTATTTTAAAATTGATAGTAAATGAATGAATTGCTGGCCCAATCTCCAAAAAGTATCATCAGAATAAGCAGCAAATCCATAAGAATAAGGCGTTTTATACTGATGGTTCGATCAATTGGTGATTGCAGTAAATTTTTCAGAATACCTGTGTACTCAATCAATAGAAAGAGTAACAGCAGGGAAAGAATAATACTCAGAGAAGCTGGACTTATTATTGTATGTTGATACAGTTGCTGCAGCCCCTCAGTTACTGCCTGAGATAATGATAATACGTGAATGTGCGAAAAGGAAGTGAATATATAAACCGCCTGAGACAGAGATTGAGCTCGGAAAAATACCCATCCCAATGTTACCAGTGTAAACGTTAGAGCTACCTGTAATGCATACGGTATCCGAATCAGAGTTTTTCGACCTTCATGGGTAATTATATAAAGTATTCCGTGAAAAAGACCCCAGGCGACAAAGGTTAAATTAGCACCGTGCCAAAGGCCGCTTAATAAAAATACTAGAAGTATCCTCGCCTTGTGAGGCACAACTTTTTCAAGAGGGACATAAAGATAATCTTTGAACCAGTAGTGTAATGTACGGTGCCAACGTTGCCAAAAAATCTGCAATGAAGATGAGCCGAAAGGATTACAGAAGTTGGGTGATAAGTTGACACCAAATGTCAGAGCAGCTCCCCGGGCGATGTCTGTGTAGCCCGAAAAATCGCAGTATATCTGTACAGAAAACAAGATAGTAGCTGCCAGTAACAGAATTGGATTGAATAGTTGAGGATTCGAAAATACTGGATCAACTACCAAAGCCAATTTATCGGCCACTAGAACTTTTTTATAATATCCCCAAACAATAAACTTAGTGCCCTGTACAATCCAGCTAAACTGAGTGGGAGATTTGAAGATGAGCTGTGGAATCAATGTTCCGACCCGTTCTATGGGACCCGCCAGCAGTTGAGGGAAAAAAGCTTTGAAAAGTGCGAACGAAAGCAAATCGGGAGGAGCTGTCTCTCTTCGGTACACATCAATCAGATAAGAAATAGCCTGTAAGCATATAAAAGAAATCCCTAACGGCAGAACTAAAGATGTAACTGGGGAGAATCCGATTGCCTCCAAAAAGAAATTTCGATATTTAAAATAAGACAGTAAAGCTATATTTAATCCAATACCCGCCGCTAACAATTCTTTTCTGTGACCTGTAGCTTTGTCAAGCCATAGAGAGATTATAAAATTTAGTATGGTGGAACCCAGAAGCAGTGGCAGGAACAACGGATTCCACCAGCCATAAAAAAAATAACTGGATAGCAATAACCAGTGTAATCTCTGGCGTGCTGGCAGCAGATTAAACAGCGTCAAAACTGTCAGTAAGAAAATTACAAATGGGATGGAATTAAACAGCATTTGATGAAAGGTTCTGCCTGCAGCTACCGTCCCAACGGTTTTCGGTAAATACTTTGAAACATACCAAACTTGCCAGCATAAGCGATAACACTTTCTTTGGGATGGTAGACGGGATCCCATTCATCTCCCAATGAATGGGTAAGTTGCCGACTTTGCCCACTGCTGAGCGAAAGTTCAAAAAGGTCCCAGTTGCCATTTTTCCTAGCAGTGTATAAGATGTAAGAACCGTCGGGTGAAATCACTGGATCCCACTCGTCAAAGGAAGTACGGGTAAGCTGTTCTTCTTTCTCGGTTTTTAAATCCAATTTATATAGATCAAAATTACCGTTACGTTTGGATATATAAATTACAAAATCTTCATTAGGGGCCATTACTGGCCGCCAGCTCTCAAATAGACCTCGTGTTACAGCTTTTTTAGTTCCGAGTTCCATATCTAAAAGAATTATTTGTGGATTTGAATATTGCTCAGTTTTCGCGTCATAGAACCAGCCCGCATATGTTAGGTGCCGACCGCTGGGTGAGAAGGTTGCGATTGCTCCATACTCATTCTTACCATTGGTGATATACCGTCGATTGGAACCGTTTGAGTTCATTATCGCCACCTTGGTTTGGTTTTCTGCTGGGTCGCCTTCCGTAAAAACAATTAAGGATTGGTTTGGCGAAAGCATTGGATGGCTTTCATCAACCTTATTAAAAGTTAGCCGATGAGACTGATTATTCTTCATTTCATTAAGGAATAGCTCCATCGTGCCGTCACGGATTGATTGATAAGTAAAAAGCTGTCCATCTAGGCTGTAGGCAGGATATCTGTCTGAAAACAGTTCCTTACTAATAAGATTCACATCGCTAGACTCATCTTTTAAATGACGGCTGATAATGTCCGCTGTTGTTCGATGGCCATGTGGATTAAGATGTTCATCGTACTCGAAAAACTGTAATTGAGTGATCTCCTGAAAGCCTGGCAGTAAATCAATCAATTGAATATGGAGTGAATCTGCCAAATGGCTTACAATTTTATTCGGCTTGAGTAAATCCAATTGCTCGGGATGTATCTTAAATGAAGTGATAACTTCATCCAGGTAACGGAAATAAGTCTGTTCTTTAGTGGGAATAAGAATTATGACTAGTTCAGCACCATCGGCTTTTACTTCTTGAGCCAGAGCGGAAACATAATGAGCGAATGCCTTTAAATCAGCTTCTTTAACGGAAGAAGTTTCGTTGTAGAATATATTGTAGGTCGCATTATCCTTTTGGGTAGGATAAAAAGGCTCTGTCCATCTTCCCAGAGGCAATTCCCCCGGAGGCTTGTAACGGATGTTAAACAGCAGGTAACGAGCCAGATCTGAGTATTGCATAAGATACTCTGTCCATGAATTACGGCGAGGAGCAACATTCATGAAGTCATTGAAATTGCAAATTTGCAGGAAAACCTTTTTTGGTTTTAATTTCCTTCCTTCAGCTCGGTAATAGTGATACTCGTCGGCGACAGAAAAACCGCTGATTCCCGCATTAACAATTACTTTGTTTGGAAAATAACGATAAAGTTGAGAGGTATAAAGTTCTTCGAACGGAACCTGAGCGCCCTGCGTGAAGGAATCACCAAGAAATAACCAGTCGCAATGCGTAACATTTTCATTGGCGGCAGCAAATTCAGGAATTCTGTATCCCTGTTGATTTGTTTTATAAGTAACTGAATATTCTTTATCTTCCAGATGAGAAAGCAGATGGGGCTTATTAAAGTAATAATCGTCTCGAATTGTATAAAGATTTTCAATTACATACTCGGGGAATCCATGTCGAAATGTGACTTCGAGATGGAAGCATATCGATCCTACGGTTAATACGTTAACCAGAAGTGTGAAAGCCCAATCTGCTCCTTTCAGATAAGTATAAATCAGTAGAAAGGTAAAGCTGGCTACAGACCCAATACACCAGCCGATACTTCCCGTAAGCAGGAAAACGATAACCGGGTTGAACAGCAAAAGTGCCAGCAGTAAAGGCAGAAGGATTGATTTTTGTACGTGCTTGAAGAACAATACTGCCATAATTAGACTATTGTTGTTGAAGCAGTTGCAATAAAGTTCTGTCTACAACCCCTGTTTGAGAAAGCCCGCGTGACAGTTGAAATGCTTTTACTGCCGCTTCGGTTGCGTCATCAAATCTATTATTGAGACCCTCTCCATCCCGTTGTTTTAATAATTTCTTTCTTACAAGCAGTTTTTTCAATTCAAGGACTTCCTGCCCGGTATTTCCCCAGCTTAGTGAACTGTAGCTGTTACTTAGGCCTTCTGATGGAGATGCTGTTGATTTAAGATACATTAAAACGTTAGGACTCACTACTCCATCAACCTTCAGATTATTTTTCTGCTGAAACTGCTTAACAGCTGCTTCGGTTTGTGAATTAAAATAGTTTTCAAGCAGTGATGATATCTCAATAGTATACCCAAGTGTTCGCAGGAGCTGCTTTAGTTGTACTACATCGGCTCCTTCATCATTAAAACGCAGCGTACGATCTCCCAGACTGTATTTGGGAGTGCCAGTAGTAAAAGAATTGGTGCTGGACGAGGATCCTGACGAACTGGAACGGCCTGAGGAAGACGAACCAGAGCTGCCCCCATAGCCTGAGGAAGATGAACCGGAACTGCCTCCATAGCTGGAATAATGTGACCGATGCGATGAATGCGAGCGATGTGAGCGGTGAAAATTCCCTTCATAAGTTCCAGTTTCACTATTCATACGTTTAAGAATGAAACCGGGTTTCTTTAAAATATTAGTAAAATTTCGATTCATCATCTCACTATCATATGTGACTTTGGTAAACTCAGGAATTTCAGCGGCGGCGGCTTGCTCATTGATATTGGTTATAGCCGTTAATGCAATGCTCTGAAGAAGAAGAGGTAGCTTTTTTTTCATAATGATAAAAGTATGATAATTTTTCAGAGGAAAAATATATGTTTGAAAAAAAATATTATCTTACCTAAATAAATGTTTCTCATATGTCGATGCTGCCAACTGGATTGTGTGATCAAATAACAGTAGATTTTCTGGAATTGCATCTTGATGCGCAGGTGTTTAGCCGGGAAGGAATTCTTAAGTGCTTTTATTGGTATTCAAATGTATATCTAATTGAATTAACCCGTGAAGGGAATTGCTTTAAAGTGATTATTAGTTCTAAAAGTGAAACTGGCTTAACTGAACCAGAATACCTTTATAAAAAAATAAAACAGGATCTGCTTGACTTTCAACTTCGGGAAATAATTACTAGACAAACTGCGAATGTTCGTGACCTTTTGATTGCTAAAGCATTTGCAAATGGTGCACTTGAACAAGAGATAGATGGTAATTTTGGAGACCCTCTTCAATCGCTAGAAAGATAACTATTGAAAAAGTTCTGTCCTACCTGCTTTCTGATGCAACCATTTTATAGTAGATACTCTGATTTTTCTTTTCAAAAGCATCAGGGGTTAAATAATTGATAGACTTGTGAGGTCGATCAAAATGATATGCCTGATACCACTGTCCAAGTGTTGGTTGAGTTCTGAGAGTGAATAAAACTAATTCAAATTTAAGCATTCTCTTCTGAGGGTACCATTGAGTTGTTCGATGATGCCATTTTGGGCGGTCCGCCGCGCAGTCCTTTTCTTGAACATTCATCCACAATGTTGATAATACGTACCCATTGTTGAGTAGGTTCAATAATGACTTCTGAAAAAAATCCATAGCCCAGCTTTTATTAATAGACTTAGGTGATAATAAATCCCCGAATTCTTTGCGGATTCGGGCTTTTTGAGGCTTTCTGTGCAAGCTTAATTGTGCTTGTTTGTACAAACGATGTCCTCGCTTTTTATAAAAAATGTTTCCCTTGTTGCCTAAATAGGCATAAATCATCGCAAATCCCCATACAATATGATCTTTTCTTACTGATTTGTATAAATCAACTAATACCGTATCAGAGATTTCTTTAGCTTGTTTCAGTTTACAATGACGACGAGCATACACCGTTTGTCGTCACCAAGTTAAAAACTTACAAAGTTTGCGTAGGCTTAGACCTTGATTCTTCACTTGGACTTGGCTCAAAAGTTGATCTTTTTCTTCTGAGCTACAAGCTTTTTTGCAATTGCCAATGCATCGCTGATGACTCGCTTTTCCAACCTAATTCAGCGTACATCCGCGCGGGATTGGCTATCCACGACCCAACTTTTTTCGAGGTTATTTGAGTAATTATTCATAAAAACCTTCAAATTTTACCCTTGAAATCAAACACAAAGTGTTATGATTTCAAGGATGATTAAACGTAATACTACTTTAGAAATCGCGCAATTGCTGGAGGAATTTCCCGCCGTTGGCGTATTAGGGCCTCGTCAAGTGGGTAAAACTACGCTGGCGCAGGAATAGGCTGATACCATGCCCCCCCAGCCCGTTTACCTTGATTTGGAAAGCCCCCGAGATCGTGCCAAACTAAGCGAACCCGAGGCGTATTTTGAATTGCATCAACATCAACTCATCATCTTGGATGAAATTCAGCGGATACCAGAGCTATTTTCCATTCTGCGGGGCGTCATCGACCGACGACGTAGGCAGGGACAGAAAACAGGACAGTTTTTAATTTTAGGCTCGGCCTCTTTGGATTTGTTGAAACAATCGTCGGAATCACTCGCGGGCAGGATAGCCTATCGGGAGCTTTCTGGTTTTAACGTATCAGAAATTGAAGTAACCCCTGCCGCCCGTGACCAACTATGGTTACGGGGCGGGTTTCCCGATAGTTTTCTAGCCAAAAGTGATGCGGCCAGTCTGAGATGGCGACTGAATTTTATCAATACCTACTTGGAACAAGAGGTGCCTTAATCATGAACAAGGCACTAAAAACTTGAAAATGATATAACAGATAATTTAGGTATTCATTAACATATTTTATATTATCAAGTAAACAAAACACAAAACTTGACATCTTTTAATTGAGATGCTATATTTACAGAATGATAAGTGTCGCCGAAAAAATAGCCCAAACGATAAAGAACATGCCCGAAGGTGTAATCTTTGGCTATGATCGGCTGTCCATTGGTCGGGAAGAGTTTGCGTCGGCAGCCAAGGCGCTGGAACGGTTGCAGAAGAAAGGGCTGGTCAGCAGGGTCTCAAAAGGGCGCTTTTACAAGCCTAAAATGACCATTTTTGGAAAAAAACGACCCAATGAGGCGGAGTTACTTAAACCTTACCTGTACCAAAACGGGCAGCGCATAGCCTATATCACGGGGACAAGGCTCTATAATCAACTAGGACTGACCACTCAGATACCAGCCGATATTCAAATTGCCAGTCGGTCCCGCCGTAACTTGAGCGGAATCAGCTTTATGAAAGTCAGCTCCGTCAAAAGCTACGCCGACGTATCTGAAGATAATTACCAAATGCTGGGTTTTCTGGATGCGATGAAAGACTTAAAACAGATTCCTGATTTAGATATGCCATCGGCGCTGACCATCTTCAAAACTCGCATAAAAGCATTGAGCAGCGAACGGCAACGCCAAATGATTACCTATGCCTTGTTATATCCCCCACGGGTAAGGGCATTATTGGGAGCCGTTTTGGAAGAAATTCAAAGTGATTTGGATTTGACCCCGCTCAAAGAAGGTCTCAATCCTTTTACAAAGTTTAATTTAGGATTCAATAGTTCTCTGCTGAAAACGGCCTCCAACTGGAACATTCAATGAGCTAATTGTTGTACCAACAAAAAAGCCGTTACAACTTGCGTTATAACGGCTTTTACCGATGGTGGTGATGGACGGAATCGAACCGCCGACACAAGGATTTTCAGTCCTTTGCTCTACCGACTGAGCTACATCACCATCGTTTTTTATTTTGTTCCCGTCGTTCGGGAGTGCAAAGATGTGCGATGTGTTTTTTAAATGCAAACGTTTTTGCTGAAAAAAAATCAAAAAAATGAGTCTTTTTTTGTATCTTGTTGTTTTTCAAGGCGTTTTAGGGCGAAAAATTTTTAAAAATTTTTCGCCCTAAAACGCTTCTAGTCGTTATTGGCCTACAAAATCGCGGTAAGTGCTACATTCTTCGATGATTTCTTTGGTGTAGGCAGAGTTGGCATAATTGCGACGAAGCAAGTCAAAGTACTTGCCTAAGCGTTTCTTTTGCTCTTCGTTCATGCGCTTTTTAAATGCTGCTTGGGTGGCTTCGTCGTAACCGAGGTCGCGGCCTTCGTTGGCCTTAAAGACATAGAACGCACTTGCTTCACAGAGAGATGCCCCAAAGGCGGCTTTGGCGGCTAATTCGGGGTCTTTGGTCAATTGCAATGCCTTTTCAAAATACGTTTTTGCTTTGGCAGCGGTGTAATAGTCAACGCCTGTTAAATCGCGGGGAGGATAGGTGTATTCGTATTCGCTGCTGCTGCGTTGGCGGTTGAGCAATAACCAGCTGTTGCCAAAATACCCCATGTTGTAGGCTCCACAGGCCAACAAATAGGCGGCTTGCGCATCACCTGCTTTCATTTGGGTTTCTAACTGAACCATACGAGCCGCAAATGCTGCGGGAGTCAAGGTTTGCGACGGACTTTGGCCATTATCGGGCTTGATATAAAACGGATTTTCCGTAAGGTAATCGCTAAAGGGATATTCCGTCCACGTTTTGGGTGACACATTTTTCCATACTTCGGCGGCTTGGGCGTACTGGTGTTCTCCCAAAAGGCGGCGACCTAAGACAATGTTCAAGTAGTCAGCATTTACCCCCGATAGTCCCACGAGGCGTTTGCCAAAGTCATCCAATTGGGGCTGTTGTGCGTACGAAATGGCTTCGCGTAGGGTTTCTACCGAAGTGCTATCTTCGACAGCGTATCGGTCTAAGTTGGTGGCAAAAGCGGGAGCGTAGCCGTCGGCATTAGCAGGGCGTGACTGCCAACTGGCAGCGGCTTCCAATAAAAAGGCTTTGGCCAAATGAGTGGCAGAGACGTCGCCCGATGATTTGCTGCTACAGCTCGACCACCATCCGCCTGATTTTTTTTCTTCGGTAGGTTGCCCTCGGTACATTTTTGCCAACAAGCCACAGGCACGCGTATAGGCATTAACGATGCGGAAATTCTCCGATTTATTGAGTTTTTCTAACATCCCAATTACTTTGCCTTCAAACTCGGACGTAATTCCCTCCTGCTGAGCAATCAACAACAATACTTCCTGAATGTCCATTTGTTGTTTGAGGTAGTCGTTGGGGGCGGGAGTGGCTTTGGCTTGCGCAAGGTATTCCTCTGATTTTTTGTAGTCTTTGTTGACATAGGCAACGTAAGACGCAGAAGTGTACCAAAAGGAAGGATTGCTCAAGGCTTTGTTGGTGGCATTGTCGGCGCAAAAATCTCCCAATTGTTCAAAGTACGACTTGCTTTCTCCGCGGCGTTTTTCGTAGGCAAGGGTATCTTCTACGTAAGGCATTTCGCCGTTGGCATAGTACTCGTTTTTGTTGATTTCACGGGCTGTGATAAGCTCAATAAGGGCGTTTTTAGGATTTAACTCCGTTACTTTTTTGAGCATAGGCAATCCATCCTCCAAAGGCTGAATGGCGCTCAAGGCATAAACAGCGGCTTTTTCGGCGTTGTTTTGGCAATAGTCTAAGGCTTTTTCTTGAAAATGAACCCCCTTGATACGCAAACTCAAATCGGCTTCACGGCGGCGTGACGGGCAGCGGTCAAACAATTGAGCAAATTCGTACAGCGCTTTGGCAGTATCGCCCAATGCCATGGTCGCACCTGCTTTTCTTGAAAAAGCCCAATCACTGATAAAGGTTTTGGTTTTGAGGGGTTTAATAAGCTCATCGTAGAGCTTGACGCAGTTGTCAGGCTGTTCCAAAATCATGGCCAATTTCACGGCTTGATACCCGTAACGCTCTTTTAAAAACGGGTCGGTCGTACTGCGGGCAAGCTGTTGACTTTTAGCAAATGCTTCCACCAATACCAGCGAATCTTTGCTTCCTTCTTCCCACGAATAAACGGACGGCTGATACGATTTTTCAATCGACTTGGCCAATTGGAGATAAGTAACGGCCGCTTTGTTGCCCTTCAACATGAGGCGGTTGGGCAGCGTATTATTGGCACTTTCGGTATAAAAATAATTGTAGGCGATGGTTTCGTCCACCCCTGCGTATTTCGCCCAGGCTTGGGAGTTGATGTCTTTTTCAGGACGAAGGGTATCGCTGTAATCGTCCAAATACAGAAATTGTTGGGTAAAGTGGTAGCGCCCGTCGCCCGCTTGGGCAGTGGCGGTTTCGGGTAAAAAATAGCTCGTAAATTCGTTCAAATCAGCAGGGCCTCCTGCACACGCAAGGAGTATCAATACGGCAATGGTTCTAGCGGAACGCTTGAATAATTTGTTGGAGAGAATCTCTTTCATAATGGGAGAGGTTGGTCGAATCTAAGTGGTACAACGCAAAGGTAAGCTTAGTATTTTGTATTTCTTGAGCTAAAGTTTTGGCACTTATTGAAAGGTTGTTGACGGTGCTTTCTTCCACCCGAAAACGGTCGCCACGCCGTACTGAAATCCCCCATAAATGAGTATTAGTAAGGGCAATGTATTGGTTGGTTTCGGGGGCTTTTTTGAATAATGAATTGTTTTGAAAGTCTTTGTGAGACAGGTGGTTAATTATTTTTAATGGTCGCCCGTTTCGGTAAAAAATAGCCCAACGGAATAAAGGTAAAACAACGTCGAGCGGTAATGGATAATCCGAGATGTAATCGGCATACCTGCTGGCGGTAGTAAGGTCGAGAATGGAGTTTTCGGTGCGGAGGCTTTTCCAATCACCCATGTTGTAATACATCAACATTCCACGGGCTACGGGAGGCACACCCGTGGTTCGGTAAAATTTGATTTGGTGTAAACGAATAGTGGCCGAAAGGGTTATGTTATAACCAAAATGGTTGTTATTTTCGTCCAGTTGCTTAGAAAGTTGATTCAATAATTCAAAGTACTTAGCCTTTGTCTGTAAAGTCCAGTCACAGTCGATTTGCAGTTCATGGATGTGCAAAGTCTTGCGTGAAAACTTTGCACTATTATCTATCCTAGGCACATCCGCTTGTGACTGTTGACGATGAATTTGCCAAATCTTCTGCTGAATCTTCTTGGCCAACTCTTCTATTCCACCCCAAGAAAGCTTTTCGAGGGTGCGGTTGGTGATAAAAACGGTAGGCACAAACGCAACGGGCGGATTTTCCTTGAAATAAACCACGGCTTTGGGAACCGCTTGCTTGCTGACGGGATCCCAGTCCACGTCAAAAAATCGAATGTAAAGCTTATTGATACTGTTTTGGGCAAGGGCTTTTTTCTCATACCCCGAAAGCGAAAATTCAGACTTCCAGTAATAAAATGCGTTCGTCAGTTGTCGCGGAGGGGTGGGTTTTGTGGGAGCAAAATAACGTAGATACGCAGATTTTTTTTCGCCCAAGTACTGTGAAACCACATCAAATTCGCCCCAATGATACCTACTCAGATAATGAATAGAGTAAGGGGTGAAATCGCGGATGGTTTTGTCGGTGGTAGCAACGTACGGTCGCGCGGTTAGCCACAGTGCATGGTGTTTGAAAGGTAAAAACGCACTAAAAATGGCGACCAACCCAAGGCCCACCCGAAGGTATTTATCTTGGAAAAATGAGGCACGAAGCGATCGAGCTAACCCCCAACAAAGCACCAATGTAGCAGGCAATCCCGCGCGACGAGGTAGGTCGTTGTAATGGCCATATTTAAAGAGGGTTAGTACAAAAAGTACAATGAGCGAAAGGCAAAGTAGTTGAAATTCGGCGGGAGAAAATGCCCCTTTTGTCTTCAAAAAAAGGATTAAAATTGCCCAAACACCGACGACCAAGAAGATGAAAATTCCCCAAAGGGTAAATTGGTGCGGGGTTGCTAACAAGTTCCACCACCATCCTCGCGCGTCGTGCAATGGAACGTGCCCTGAAAAAAACAGAAATGCAGGTATCGAAATAATTAAAACTGAAAAAAATGTCCACAGATGACTGCCTGCTGCCCGCCGACCGTTGTATTCCAGAAAAACCTGATACCCCAAAAACGGCAAAAACCCCACCGCCACCAACGGCGACCAGTAAAGGGTGGTGGCCACTAGGGAGAGAAACAGGAAGCTAGATACCCCCTTCGTCGGTACGACAAAAGTTTTCTGAAATGAATAAAGAAACAACGCCGTAATAAGCCAAGCGGGAAGGGCGTGTTGGGGAGAGGCAGAAAACGAGTCGATGTGACTGATAAACATCAATCCACCAGGGGATTGAATGAGCTCGATGGTGTGGTCATTCGTCCAAATATCCCGCAAGGCAGCACCGAGTGGGAGGGGAGATTGGATGATTTCGTAAACTAATAATAGGCCGTTGGGGCTGCTGAAAAGTGCAAAAAACAACAAAAGTCGTTTGCCACCTAATTGATAAAGTAACCAAACGACCAGCCAAAGCCCTAACCACGTCCAGCCAAAAAGGTAATAAGGCATGGCTGCCATGCCCCCTGCTAGTTTGGCCAAGGCTGCGGCAGGTAAATAATAGGCCAGGTAATAGCACAAATAACTACCGTCGGAATACTGTACGGGCCAAGAATACCGTACTAAGTTGTTGAGAACGAGGTTGTGTTTGTAGTAATCGAAATGCTGCGGGCGAAAACCTCCGACTCCCGCCAAGTACGTCCATACGAAGGCGGCTATACCACAATAGAATAAAGCCAAAATGGACGTTTTGGTAGGTTTTTCTTTCCAAAAAGAAACAATAGTGGGGTAAAATGGACGCATTAGTCCCACTAACGCAACGGTACTTACCAACGCAACCCAAGGCGAAAACCATCCCCACCAAAACAGGAGCAGCGGAAACGTCAAATAAAGCAGAACAGCCAACGCAGTTTTCATAGGTGGCAAAGCTACAAAACTGCCTGTCAAAAATTATCTTTTGAAAGCGGTAAACCTTCGAGAGGATGGCATTATTTTCGCAAAAAAATAACGACCCTATGCGACTTCCAGTGTATCTCGATTACAACGCCACTACGCCCGTGGACCCGCGGGTGTTGGAAACCATGTTGCCTTGGTTTACGGAGCAGTTTGGCAATGCGGCAAGTCGGACGCATTTGTACGGCTGGACGGCAGAAGAAGCAGTAGCTACGGCACGAAAACAACTAGCAAAGTTAGTACATGTTACGCCCAAAGAAGTGGTGTTTACGAGTGGAGCAACCGAAGCCAATAATTTAGCTATCAAGGGAGTTTTTGAAAAAAAGAGCCACGTAGGAAAACACATCATCACCGTCGCGACCGAGCACAAAGCGGTGCTTGATACCTGTCATCATTTGGAACAACTAGGAGCGGAAATTACCTATCTGGTACCTGCAACCGATGGGCTAATTACTCCTCAGCAAGTGTCTGAAGTCTTGCGTTCGGATACAATTTTAGTGTCGGTGATGTATGCCAACAACGAAATTGGGGTGATTCAACCCATTCGTGACATCGCGGAGGTAGCGCACCAAGCTGGGGCTTTGTTTCATACGGATGCCACGCAAGCGGTAGGAAAACTGCCGATTGATATGCCGTTGGAAGGAATTGACTTGCTCAGTTTGTCGGCGCATAAGTTATATGGACCCAAGGGAATTGGTGCGTTAATAGTGCGTTCGGGCGTAGAAATAGCTTCGCAAATGGACGGTGGTGGGCACGAGCGGGGGCGTCGCTCGGGTACGCTCAATGTGCCTGGGATTGTCGGGCTAGGGAAAGCCTGTGAAATTGCCCAAAAAGAAATGAAATCGGAAACGGCTCGATTGGCGGAGTTGCGCAATCACTTAGAAAGTGAAATTCTGTCAAAAGTGCCCGATACCTTTGTGAATGGAGCAACGGAATATCGACTGTCGCATTTGACCAATATCTGTTTTGAAAACGTGGACGGCGAAAATTTACTATTGAGCCTGCGCGACGTAGCTGTTTCAACGGGGTCGGCTTGCACGTCGGCGTCGGTATTGCCTTCTTATGTGCTAAAAATCCTTGGCTTGACCGACGACCAAGCGTATGCGTCTTTGCGGATGAGCTTGGGACGTTTTACGACGGAGGAAGAAATAACGTTTGCCATCCATCACATCGTTGAAGTGGTCCAAAAAATGCGAGGGTAGCGAACTAACCTCCCGAAAGTTTTAAACTTTCGGGAGGTTAGAAAAAAGCTATTTATGCTCAATTAAATCCCACAAATTGCCGTACAAATCTTCAAAAACGGCCACTGTACCGTAGGGTTCCTCAACGGGTTGGCGCACAAATTTGACGCCATTGTCGAGGTACAATTGGTAATCTCGCCAAAAATCGTCGGTATTCAAAAACAAGAAAACCCTACCTCCCGTCTGATTTCCAACGCGGCTTTGTTGCTCGTCATTGGCTGCTTTGGCCAGCAAAAGCGCACATCCAGAAGTACCTTTGGGCGCTATACGCACCCATCTTTTGGCTGGACTTAGTTGGGTGTCTTCGAGTAAATCAAAGTGTAATTTTTGGGTGTAAAATTCGATAGCCTCGTCATAATCGGCCACTACCAAGGCTAGATGAGCAATGTGCTGTTTCATGGATTTGATGTTTTTCATTTGAACCTCCCGAAAGTTTTCAACTTTTGGGAGGTAAGCAAAAATTAAACAGTGGCTAACCGAAAAACAGTTTCCATTTGTTTCTGATTGATGCGCGACGGGATGAGTTTTAGCAGGGTATTTCGCACCCAAATTCCCCAATCGTTTTCGAGTTGAGAAAGTTTTCCTGTTTGCCAGCTGGTGTTCACTATCATTCGCGCTTTCTTTTGTCGGAGTCGTTGATAATCGGCAAACGTTTTTTCGAGTGGAAGCCCCTTATCCAGCAATTTCCCTAGCACGTACGCGTCTTCTACGGCTTGGCAGGCTCCTTGTCCCATGTTGGGCGTGGTGGCGTGGGCAGCATCGCCAATCAAACAAACACGCTCGGAATGCCATTGGGGAATCGGTTTTAAATCAATGATTTCGTTTTCAATGATTTGGGCGTGGGGCGTGTTGGCAATAATTGCTAAAATATCGGGATGAAATTCGCGGAAAATCTCCAGTAAATTTGCATTGTTTGTGTTGAAAGACACTGAGTTAACCAGCGCGTACCAATATACTTTTTTATCACTGATTTTAACAAAACCAAAACGCTTTCCTTTGCCCCATGCTTCTACGGGCGCGTGGTGATGCCGTTCGTGAAGTTCTATTTCACCCACTCCCCGCCAGCAGAACTGATGCGCATTTCGCAGCTCACTTTTTTCAAAAAGCTGATTCCGAACCACTGATTTGAGGCCGTCGGCTCCGATGAGAATCTGACTTTTTACGGAAGTATTATCTTCGAAGTGGATTATAAAGTCATCATTTTTTTCAATTTTAGCTACTCTTTTTGATAAGTGAATGTGCTCATAACCAACAGCATCGGCAAGAATGCGCTGCAATTCACCGCGATGAATCGCGACGTTATGTACACCGTATTTAGCTTCAAAAGGACGCAAGTCAATCACCGACAAGTCGGCGAGTTGCGGGTCGGTGATGCGCAGGCGAGAGATTTTGTTGCCTGCTTTTTCAATCGACGACTTTAGTCCCAACTGTTGGAATACTTGCATGGCGTTATTGGCCATGATAATTCCTGCCCCTACGGGTTTGATGGCGGAAGCACTTTCGTAAATAGCGACGTCGATTCCGCGTTTTTGAAGGGTAAGGGCGGTGGTAAGTCCACCAATCCCTGCCCCAATGATGGCTGTGCTCATAAAATATGTGCTAAAGGTGTTGTAAACATGTTATCAGACGACAGTCAGACAACACATAACTGAAAAATATACGGTCTGAATGGCGTCTTAGTCGAAAATATATGGTCTGAATGACGTCTTAGCCGAAAAGGTACGGTCTGACTATCGTCTGACCGTGTGTTTAGGTCAGACGATAGTCAGACCGTGAGACAAAGGTAGATGGACGAAACCCTAAAAAACGTACACTAAAGGTAATTAATCGTAATCCGTTTACGAATTCGACTTAGGGATTGGGGTGTAATGCCTAAGTAGCTGGCGATGTATTTTTGGGGAAATTTTTGAAACACCAACGGATTTTCTGTAAGCAGGTGAAGATAGCGTCGCTCGGGCGAATAATAGAGTAAGTCCTCGACGCGGCGTTTGGCCGATAAATACACGCGGTCGGCCATTTGTTTTTCAAACTTTTGCCAAAACTCATTCTTTTGATAAAGAGCCGCTAGGTCGTCTTTGTGAATCAGATAGACCAATGAATTTTTGGTCGCTTGAATGTTGAGTTTGGTAGGAGTTCCCAGCAGTACACTTTCGTAGTCAATAAAAGCGAGGTGTTCGAGGCGGTGGTTGAAGTGAAACAAAAAGCTAATGTCCTCGCCGTCTTCATTGATGTAAAATGTCCGCAGCGCCCCTGTGACCACCAAGCCAACGTGCGTACAAACCTCGCCTTCTCGCAACAAAAACTCTCCTCGACGTATTTTTTTGGGGAAAGCAATTGCCATCATTTCTTCAATGTGCGAAACACTAAGTCCAAACGCATCGGCAAGCTGGGCAGTAAGCGGAGTCATAAAGCGGAAGTAGAGAACCTCACAAGTTTACGCAGAAGTTGTCAGAACACGAAACGCTTCTTCAGGGGTCGAAACAAAATTGATTCGCTTAAATCTGTTGCTTTCGTATATAAAATCCTTGAGACTGCTACTGGTATATTTTGTAAAATCTCCGACGATGGCTAAATAGCCGTTGTAAGTCGAAAATTTTTGTAAAATTTCACCAGCGAGTTTGGTTTTGAGGTCAAAAAAATCGGATGAAAAGTGCTCTTCGCGGAGGATAATTTTGGCCGTGTTGTAGTTGTAATTACAATTCATGAGCAATTCTAGCGCTTCTTGGGCACTGCCAATTGGAACAGAAACCTGTTCGACCACCGCCAGTTTTTCGTTATGAATTTCAACAACTGAAATAATCATTTGAGTGAAAGTAAGTTAGTGGAGTAAAAAATCAACCGAATCGTCAAAATGACTAAGCGTAAAATCTGCGAGTTCAAAAGATGTATGGAGTTGACCATTGGTAAATGCGACGACCGTCATACCTGCACTTTTGGCTGCTATCATCCCTGAGTGGGAGTCTTCCACAACAACACATTCGTGGGGCATAATGGCTAGTTTTTGGGAAGCAGATAAATAAACCGCAGGGTCAGGCTTTCCCTTTTCTTCAAACTCAGCCGACGAAATCGCATCAATCAACTCATAAACACCTACTTTTTGAAGAGCAAAAGGAATAATACGATAAGGTGAATTGGTGGCAACGCCAATTTTTAGCCCCTGTGCTTTTAGGCGTTCCATAAAGCCTCTTATACCTAAAATAGTACAGTTGTTGGTCTCAATCAATTCAATGACCCGCGAAATGACTCGTTCTTCTACTTCTTTCAACGAAATAGTTTGCCAAGGATATTTTTCAAACCAAAACTCAGCAACTTCGGTGGTTGTCATGGTTTGGGTAATTGGAGTAAATTCTTCTGATACAACTACTCCCAACGAAGAAAAAATGTCAAACTCAGCTTGTTTCCACAAGGGTTCAGAGTCAATAATAACGCCGTCCATATCAAAAATAACGGCCTTTTTATGGGGCATAGCGGAAGGGTATGGTAATACTAAAACTTGATTTCTTGCTCGGTTCCCCTGATTCGAAGCCGTCCAGAGGAGACTTCTTTTTTTAGGGTGGACAAATCAAAGCAAAAATCTTTATAATCGAGCCTTTTGCAAGGGTTTTGTGTGGTAAAAACGATGCGCCCTTCTCGGTAAACTCCTTTCGAGTCTTCTTGCCGAGAAGGGTCAACGTACAAAGCAAAGGCGTGGTTGGGGTCGCAACCACCGCCGTACGCAAAAGAAATAGTGAGAATGTGGTCGGAAAGTTGGGTGGATTGTATCGTAAAAAGGTCGAGCCCCGTGGGTGCGTCGAGGTTGGAGGTAAGTTGTACGGGCGAACATACGCCGTTTCGCTCTGCTTTTACGTCCGAAGATGTTTCGCAGGCAAAGCAGCAAGTGAGCATCAAAGCGAATAAAAGCAAACTTGTTTTCATGGAGGCTGTGTTTTACTGTTTTTCAAAAAGGAACTCCCCCCTTCCCGAAGGGTTGAGCACCAATCGAGTTTGGCTGAGAGAGGTAAGGTCGATGAGTTGTCCGTTGGAAGAAGACATACACGTGGCACGAATGCGCACTTGGCTGCCTTCGATTTGGTAGCTCCCGCCGCCACATCCTAGAAAACTGTAGTCGATGGGGCGGGTGTTTCGGTAGTATTCGTTAAATTCATTTTTCTTGGAAAACGAAATAAATACTCCCTTGTCGTTGGGAACGGTGGTTTGGGTACAGCCAGAGGTGCCTGTGGACTTACAATAGGAAATTAACTTCCAAGTTCCTGTCAGTTCTTTGTTAGTGCCCACAGAATCACTGGATTGGCAAGCAATGAAAAGGCTAACAAAAATCAAGTAAACGAAGCGGCGCATAGAAAAAGAATGGGTTGTTTTTCTCTAGGACGCGGCAAGTTGGCAGAAGGTTGGAAAAGAGAAATTGTATTGACAGATTACAGCAAGGCAATGATTTTGTCGGCTTCGCGAATTCCGCTCAGATAAGCACCGTGGGCAGTAGAGAAGTAGTCGGCTTCGGTATGTTCTCCTGCAAAAAATAGCTTATTGTCAATTTCTTCGGCAAGGTCTTCAAAATGCCGCATTTCGGAGCCAACGGCGGTGTATGAATAGGCTCCAAAGGCGTTTTCGTTGGTACTCCATCGGGTACGGAGCATACGCGTAGGAGCAGGAATCGATGTTCCGTACATATCTTTCAAATGCGCCATAATTTCGGTCGTCACTTGTGCGTCGGTCATGGTCTCGGTCGCTCGGCCGTAGTCGGCATAGGCAAAGGTCATGAGGGCATGGGCGGAGGGACTAAATTTGTTCAGATTCACAAAATAATTAAACTTATCACGCACTTCGGGCGTGTAAGAAATGTACTGAGCGTCGTCCCAAAAAGTGGTATTCCACGTGAGCAAAAATTTATTGACGCAATTCATTCCTATTTTTTGAATCGCTGTTTGTTTGGCGGCGGGTAAGTTGGGGGTAAAAAGGAGTTTGTTGTTTTTGAGCACGCCCAAAGGCACCGTTACAATCACAAAGTCAGCTTGAGTAACGGTATTGTTGTGGGTAATTTGAATGGCCGAAGTACGGTAATCAATGGCCGAAACGCGTTGATTTAAGCTAATAGATAGGTTCTTGGCTAAATAAGTAGCAAGGGTGTCGTAGCCATTGGTAGCGATTTTTTCTACACCTCCGTATTCTTCTCCTTCATTGTAGAGGGTCGATGATAGCTTATCCAAATCGCCTGTATCGAACGTGACGTAGGTCGAAAGAAAAAACTTCCACAAGCGGTCGTTTTGCTTTTCGGGGTAAAGTCGATTGAAAACACTGGCAAAACTTTGGTCGTTGCTACCCCTTTTCATCATTGAACCGAGGATGTTATAAAACTCATCCTCGGCCGAGTCGTAGGTAGAAGTTTTTCGGAGAGCTCCTCCAATGTCGTACGATTTCATACTTTCATCAAGCGTCTGAAACGTCGTCATGCCTGCTTCTTGCGCCAACGCGGTGATGGGGTTGCCGTCGATGCCATGTATCCAACTTGCGCCTTCGTCAAACGGAATCCCTAACGAACGATTGGTGCGCACCCGTCCTCCCACTTTATCTTGTGCCTCCAAGACGCTCACCTTAAAACCTGCTTCTTGTAGCTTTTTGGCTGCTGCCAAACCTGCAATACCCGCGCCAATCACAACCACTGTTTTGTCGGCAGGATTGAGCCCATTTTCTGCTTGGCAGGCAGTCGTCCAGTAAGAGGAAGCCAGGAGCGAAGCAGGAATACTTTTTAGAAAAATTCGCCTTTTCATCGTTTTTGTTTTAGGACGTAAAAATCTCTAAAAGGTACTGTTGTTGTACCATGCCCGACTATTTCGTGCCATCTGTGTACTTAAAATCGTCGATAACAGTACACGGATGGCACGGATTTAACGGATGAAGGATAGATAAAACAAAATCTTCGGGTACAATAACGTGGAGTTGTAGCAAATGGAGATTAGTAAAGTAGGCTTGCCTTCTGATGTGAAATTTCTTTTTCCTCCTTAAAAATTCTAACAAAATAAGACGGTAAAGCCTCAACCATTGTATTAAATGAACACTCGTACGTAAATTCTTTGTTCTTGAATCGGTAATTGGGTTCACTGGCAGTTCCTTCTGAAAAAAACTCACCTTTTGGGATGATGATGTCGGGTTTAGAACTCATTTTGTTGGGCAATGTCCACGAAGCGTAACGGTACGTGTTATCTTTCATTTGATCAACCCTGATAAGAAATTTACTGGTTTTAAACACTAAAATGGGCTGACTGAATTCCTTCAAACTGCTATGAAGCGTAGTGCGAATTTCTTCAATCCGTGCCTGTCTTTTGCTTTCTTCGATTTTTGAAGAATAATTGACAGCCCGCAAAGACCCGTCATAATCTAGCCAGAGTTCTCCATTGGAAAACATAATCCCTCGCCACCCAACGGTTGCCCAGTCTTTTGAAAGGTTTGATTTCGAAATCATTTGAGTAAACGCAGCATCGAACACTTCATGGTAGCGTTTGATAAACTCGCTCTTGTTGCGAATCGGTGGAAGGGGATAGTTTCTATTGAACGGATACATCACTTTATCAGCCAGCTTTTCTTTTTGCTGTTTTTTTATGCAGTCAATAAAAAAACGGATATTCTCCTTGTTCGTCTCAGACAGTCCTTGGGCATACGCCGTACTGACGTAGCTAATAATGACAATCAAAAATGCTAAAATTCTCATCGACTTTATTTAGTGGTATGCAATCCAAAGTACACAGCAAACCTTTTACACTCTCAATAACCCCCGAAACCCGCGAGCGGCGTAATACGATTCGGCACCGTTGTGATACACAAAAACGTGATTGTAGCGGCGGTCGCAGAAAAGAGCCCCTCCAAGTTGGCGGATAGCGGCAGGCGTTTGAATCCAGCTGGAAGTTTTGGTATCAAACTTCCCAAGCTGCTGGAGATTTTTGTATTGCTCTTCCGTTAAAAGTTCAACCCCAATTTCTTCTGCAAATTCCAAGGCATTGTTGGTGGGTTTGTGCTCTTTGCGGGCGTCAAGGGCAGCACGGTCGTAACAAAAACTACGGCGACCTTTGGGGCTTTCGGCTGAGCAATCAACGAAAATATATTCGTCTGTTGCGGCGTCGTAGCCTATTACATCGGGTTCGCCTTCGGATTCTTCCATTTCGTTGAGCGACCACATTTTATCCGAATTTGCTTCGATTTTGGCTTGTACATTGGCCCAATCGATTCCTGCATGGCGGTTTTTATTTTTTTCAAAACGCGTTTTTAGAAGGTTGATTAGCTCTTCGCGGCGTTCTTGGGGTAATTGCTTGTTCATGTGTATGCTGTTTTTGATTTTTTTGAAAATGAATTAGTTGGCAAAAAATGCCTGTAATCGGTTGTGTGCGAGGTTAATGCCCATAGCAAACGGTATTTGTAGCAACTGATTACGGTAGGCAATTGACTTAAACACGATGTGCATCGTCAGTTTGCTGGTTGTTTCGGTGAGTTTTTCAAATTCTAAAAACTCAAGCTGCACAGCGAAAGGAGTATTTTCCATTTCAAACGTTCGCGTAATTTTTTGGTTAGGGACAAACTCATGAATGACCCCACTAAACCGATGCGCGTGCCCCCGTGGGTCGGTGGTTTCAAATTGGTACCCACCGTGGGCATGATTTTCAAGTTTGAGCACTTTCGTTCCCATCCACTGTTCGACGATTTCTGGCACGACGTAGGCTTTGAAAAGAAGTTCAATGGGCAAATCAAACTCTCTCGTAATCAAGAGTTCTTGCTTTCCATCTTCGGCATGGACGTTGGTTTTGGGCTGCACCATGGGTTATTGATTGGCTTGATAGGTTTTCATGATGGCTTCTAACTTGTTAAATCGGTCGTCCCAAAACTGACGGAAAGGCTCAATGAAGTCGGCAATTTCCCTCATCTTCTGTGGGTTGAGGTGGTAATAAATTTCTCGACCGTTTTGGTGTTGAGACAGCAACTCACATTCGGTAAGAATCTGTAAATGTTTGGAAACAGTAGGGCGTGCCGTGTCAAAATTGGCCGCAATGGCTCCCGCAGTCATGGCCTGTGAGGCAACCAACATCAGAATTGCTCTGCGAGTGGGGTCGGCAATGGCCTGAAAAACATCTCTTCGTAGATTCATTGTGTAGCTATTTGGCTACAAATGTACGTGTAGTTATTTGACTACACAAATTTTCTTTCAGCCTTTCCAAGTTTAAGTAATGGAATAAGATAAAACTTGGAAAGCCTCGTTCGTCAACTTTCCAAGTTTGGGAGTTATTCCTCCCCACGGCCTCGTTTGAGGTCGCGTTCTTTGATGGAGTCACGCTTATCGTAGAGCTTTTTCCCTTTGGCAAGGGCAATTTCCATTTTACAAAGACCATTTTCATTGATAAAAAGGCGCGTCGGAATAATCGTCAAGCCTTGGTCTTTGAGTTTTGCAGCCAGTTTTTTAAGCTCTCTTTTTTGTAACAATAACTTACGGTCACGTACGGGATTGTGGTTGGCATACGTCCCTTTTTCGTACGGAGAAATGTGCAAGTGGTGCACATAAAGTTCATTGTCCAAAAAAATACAATACGCGTCCGTGAGGTTGGCTTTTCCGTCGCGGATGGATTTAATTTCGGTGCCAGTCAAGACAATCCCAGCGGTATGGGTTTCGAGAAAAAAAAACTCGAACGACGCGCGGCGATTGCTAATATCTATGGTTCTGCTCATTTTCTAAGGCTAAAATCTTTTCAATAATTTCGAACGAAAAGGCTGCGAAGTTAACAATTTCCTTTTGTTAAACCTTGCTGAAGGCCAGTTCGTCGCTAATTCCAAGCAAAAGTGCGATTCCTTCTCTACCTTTGGTACAAATTCAATTTCATCCATTCTAAATTCCCTTGTATATGAAAAAACTCTTCCTTCTGTTTGGGGTGATGCTCAGTACGGTGGCCTTGGCTCAACCCAAGCCCAAACCTGCCATGGGTTGGAAAGACGTCCTCAACTGGAAAGCCATTCCTTCGTTTGGTGGCACCCAACTTTCGCCCGACGGCCAATGGTATGCTTATGTATTGGCAACCTACGAAAGCGATGCCGAACTGATTATTCAGAAAACGTCGGATACTACCAAATACGTATATCCGATTGGTACACCGTCGTTTGCGCAAATTAGCTTTTCTGACAACAGCAAGTGGGTAGCTTTTAAGGTATTTGCCAAAAACAAAGACAAAAAAGCGGCTGCTAAACCTGGTGGAAAACCCATTCCTGACAAAGTATTTTTGGTAGAATTGGCGTCGAACAAAAAAACGGAATTTGACCGCGTAAAAAGCTTTGCCTTCAACGGTGAGAAAGCTTCGCACTTGGCGCTTTTGCTTACTGCAAGTGGCGGCGCAGGCCCTTCGGCTGGCGGCGGTGATGCTGCCAAAGGCACCGATTTATTGTTGTACGACCTTGGCAGCAGCAAAACCCAAAACGTAGGGAACGTGGCTGAAATGGGCTTTGACAAATCGGGAAACTGGTTAGCGATGGCCATTGATGCCAACGAAAAAGCAGGAAACGGAGTCCAATTGCGGAACATGACTACGGGCGTGACGCTGACGATGGACAATGACAAGGCGCGTTATCAGTCGCTGAACTGGACTGAAAAAGGCGATGGCTTGGCCTTGCTCAAAAGCGTTAAAGACGAGAAATACAAAAACGAACGAGTGGGCGTGTTGGGGATTAAAAACTTTGGAACGATGCCCGAACTTATCACTTACGACCCCAAAAGCGATAGCCTTGGTTTTCCCAAAGGGATGACCGTAAGCCCTAACCGCACGCCCTATTGGTCGGAGGATTTGGGACGGTTGTTTTTTGGTGTTCATAAGTTAGAGTTGGCCAAAAAAGAAGAGAAAAAGCCCGCTGCGGCCCCCAAAGACACGACAAAGAAGCTGTCTGACGCGGAGAAGTTAGCCAAAATCAAGGCGGATACTACGGTCAAAACGTTGGAAGATTTGCAAAAAGCCCTCGCCAAAGTGAAGACTGACTCGACCAAAGCAGTAGCGAGTGCCGATAAAAAAGACGACACTGAAAAGCCCGAAGTGACGATTTGGAACTGGCAAGACAAGCGTTTGCAGTCGAGACAACAGATTCAGGAGACGCAAGATAAAAACCAAAACTACGTGTCGATGTACGACGTGGCGGCTAAGAAATTTGTACAACTGGCCGACAGCAGCGTAAAATCCATTTCTATCGCTCCCAAACAGTTGTACGGTATTGGCACCGACAACAGTGAGTATGAACTAGAAAGTAGCCTCGACGGGCGCAATTACGTGGATGTTTACGTAACGGAACTCAAAACGGGCAAACGCGAAAAAGTAAGAACGAAGCATTATTTGCCTAACTTTTGGTCAGGTGCGCAGCCTTCTCCCGATGGTACTAAGTTTATGTACTGGGAAGGGACGAACTACTGGGTCTATGACATGGCGACCAAAAACAGCCGTAATTTGACCGAAAAAGTACCAACGTCGTTTGTGGATGTGGACGATGACCACAACCAACAAACCCCACCGCAAGGAGCCGTCGGCTGGAGCAGCGATAGTAAGTCGGTGTTGTTGTCGGACGGATGGGATATTTGGCAAGTACCTACCGACGAAAAAGATGCTAAAGGAAAGGCGTTGGTGGCGGTTAATTTGACCCAAAACGGTAAAAAAGACAAGATTCGCTACGACCAACGCTACCAACTCGACCCCGAAGAAAAAGGAATTGATTTGAAAAAACCGTTGTATTTGCATACCTATGGCGAGTGGACGAAAAAAAGTGGAGTAGCGCGTTTGGACATCGGAAAGACCATCACCGTGAAGCCTTTGCTGTGGCAAGATGCGGCCGTTGGTAGTTTGTCCAAAGCCAAAAAGGCGGAGACGTTTGTGTTTGCCAAAGAAACATTTACCCAGCCACGTCAGTATTTTGTAACAACGAGTGCAGAGCTTGGCGGCGAGAAACAATTGACCAAAAATGCGCCATTGCTTGAGAAATTTGCGTGGTCGGCAGGAACCCGCTTGGTCGATTACGTAAGCGACAAAGGCGATACCTTGCAAGGAGCATTGTTTTTGCCTGCGGGCTATGAACAAGGTAAGAAATACCCAACGGTGGTGTATTACTACGAAAAACTATCGCAGACGCTCCATAATTTCGCTAATCCTGCTTATTCTGGTACAGGTTGGAATCCTTCGATTTATACCTCAAATGGTTATGCCGTATTTATTCCAGACATTGTTTACAAACTCAACGACCCAGGGATGTCGGCGGTTTGGTGCGTATTGCCAGCCGTAAAAGCAGCGCTTAAAACGGGCGTGATTGACGAAGCCAAAATAGGTATTCACGGTCACTCGTGGGGTGGCTACCAAACCAGCTTTTTGATTACGCAAACCAATATGTTTAAGGCCGCCGCCGCTGGAGCACCGTTGACGGACATGATTTCGATGTACAATTTGATTTATAAAAACTCAGGGACAAGCAACGGACAAATTTTTGAAGGTTCGCAGGGACGTTTGGTAGCGCCGTGGGAAAACTGGGACGCTTACAACCGTAACTCTCCGATTTACCACGTCAAAAAGGTACAAACCCCGCTTCTGCTGTTGCACAATGACGCCGACGGTGCCGTTGATTTTACCCAAGGAGTGGAATATTACACGGCGTTACGTCGCTTGAAGAAACCCGTTGTGATGGTGCAATACAAAGGTGAAAACCACGGATTGGCCAAACAACCGAACCGCAAAGACTACTCGGTACGGATGATGGAGTTTTTTGACCATTTCTTGAAAGGGAAACCTGCCCCAGAATGGTGGTCGAAAGGTGTGCCGCGCTTAGACATTGAGCAGCACATCGAAGGACGTATTTTTGAAAACTAGTAGGTGGAGGAGGTTATGAGTAACCTCCTTCACTTTAATGTGCGGGGAGGTTATGAACTGTGTTAAAAACCAAATAGTAAGGCAAATATTATTTTGCGAGCGCCATTCTGTTAGCCTGAAAATCA
>NZ_JBYFCH010000039.1:0-37712 GCF_057652295.1 Runella sp. R5_40
GCCCACTCTGGTACTGTTTGTTAAAAATACTCAATCTTGAAATTTTACCATAGTACAAACCTAAAGGGCGGCCCCGTCGCATCCTGCGAGCGACGACCTTAAAATTCGACATTCTGCCCTCTAACCTCGACACTTAAAAAATGTTTCGTTTCCAAACCCTTCTATCTTATTTACTGGTTGGTCTTCATGTATTATTGTTGTTTTTATTGATTTTTCAGGAAAAAGTCATGCTACCCGCTTGGCTTCAGCCCGTTGGACGAATGCACCCGATGCTGCTGCACTTGCCCATTGGCTTGTTGGTTATTGTGGGGCTACTTTGGCTTTTTAAGCGGGAGTTTGCGGGGGAAAGCTTTGCAAAACTCATGAAATTTATCTTGGGTATAACTGCTTTGTCGGCCGCAGCAGCTGCGTTGATGGGTTTCTTTTTATCAAGAGAAGAAGGCTACACCGCTGATGTACTCAACTGGCACAAATACACGGGCATTGGGTTGAGTTTCTTGTGCTATGGTCTTTGGGCTTTGTACCAGACTGCGCAAGAACAGCGTCTTTTTACGCCACTTTTGGGGCTTAGTGCCGTGGCAATGTTCGTGACGGGGCACTTTGGCGCAAGTTTGACCCACGGCGAAGACTACCTGTTTCCCACTACTGACGCAGCCTCGCAGCTGACCTTTACGGACGACACCCCTGTCTTTGAAGCGGCGATTCAACCCATTTTGAAAGCCAAATGCTACCAATGCCATAACGAACAAAAAACCAAAGGTGAGCTGTTGATGACCACCCTTGCGGGCTTGCTCAAAGGAGGGAAAAATGGCCCGATATGGGTAGCGGGCGATGCGCTAAAAAGCCACCTTATTCAACGGGCAAATCTGCCATTGGAAGATAAAAAACACATGCCACCCAAAGGCAAAGCGCAGTTGGCCGCCGACGAAATTGGGGTACTAACCGCTTGGATTAACGCAGGTGCTAATACCAAACAGAAGGTGGGTCAGTTGGCTGCAAATGACCCCATTCGGGCTTTTTTGAACAAAGAAAAGAGCGCTGAAACTCAAGTGGCCACGTACGATTTTGAGCCTGCTAGTGAAGAGACGATTGAAAAGCTAAACACTCCTTTTCGCGTTATTTTTCCGATTGCCAATGGTTCACCCGCATTGCATACCGATTTTTTTGTGCGTCAAGCTTACAAGCAAGAACAGCTGGGAGAGTTGTCCGAAATCAAAGACCAGTTGGTGGCTCTGAACTTGTCAAATATGCCCGTCAAAAACGAAGACCTGAAAACCATCGGGCAGTTTGAACAACTTGAAAAATTGGTGTTAAACAATACCGATATTACCGACGCGACTTTGTCGAATTTGCAATCGTTGACCAAATTGAAGTCGTTGTCTCTTTCAGGAACGAAACAGACAAAAGCAGGCATGGCGGCATTGGCAAAACTTCCAGCCCTTAAAGAGGTATTTATTTGGAATACCCCTATTTCGGAGGCCGAAGCTAAAGAACTTCAAAAGCAATACCCTGCCATTCGCTTTGAAATGGGGTATGTACCTACTGATGCCGAAAAATTGAAGCTCAACCCTCCTGTTTTGGTCAACGAAAATTTGGTTTTAACCAATGCTACTCCCGTTTCGTTTAAACATCCCCTCAAAGGTGTCACCATTCGTTATACCACCGACGGAACTTTGCCCGATTCGCTGACGGCACCAGCTTATCAAAAACCGTTTGCGCTGAACGGCTACACCATCGTAAAAGCACGGGCTGTAAAAGACAAATGGTATGCTAGTGACATAGTCGAATACACTTTTTTCAAAGGAGGATACCGCCCCAAAGCGGTGGAATTGCTCAACGAGCCTAACCCACAATACATGGGTGAAGGAGGTGGGACGCTGATAAACTTTAAAAAAGGGGAGGCCAACGACTTTAAAAACAAGGCATGGCTGGGCTACCGAGAAAAGCCGTTGGAAGCACTTTTTGTTTTTGATAAACCAACGCCCGTTAAATCGGTGATGTTGAGCATAGGGCGAAACTTAGGAGGGTATATTTTTCCACCAGCGTCGATTGAAGTGTGGGCAGGAAACGACCGTACTAAACTCCAATTAATGCAGAAGCTAAATCCTGTTCAGCCGACCCAAAACGAAGCCGCGCGGATAGAGGCCATCGAGACTAAGGTAAAAGAAGGTAGTTATACTTTTATCAAGGTGATTGCTCGACCTGTAGCCAAACTCCCCGAATGGCACGGAGGCAAAGGGCAACCCGCTTGGGTATTTGTGGACGAAGTATTTTTTAATTGAGTACGTATCGTTTTATTTGTAACATAAACCCTTTTACCTATGAAAAAAGCCCTCAAATGGATAGGCATCGTGGTCGGTGTACTAGCCGTAGTGTTGTTTATTGCTTTCAAATTTATGCAAGCAAGCACCAAAAAAGCAAGCCCAGAAGCAACGGTTAATTACAAAAAAGATGATACCGAATTGTCGGTGTTTTACTGTCGTCCTTCTAAACGAGACCGCGAGATTTTTGGTGAATTGGTGCCTTACGGTAAAGTGTGGCGTACGGGCGCCAACGAGGCCACGACCTTCACCACCAACAAAGATTTAACCATTGGAGGTAAAACCCTACCAGCAGGAAAATACACCCTTTGGACGATTCCTCAAGAAGACAAATGGACAGTTATCTTCAACAATAAAATGTACGGTTGGGGGGTGAGTTTCGGAGGAGAAGCAAGCCGCGAGGAAAGTGCAGACGTTCTTCAAGTGGAGGTGCCTGTCACTATATCTTCGATTCCAATAGAAAGATTTGAAATTTCATTTGACGAAAATCAACCCGCTCTCGTCTTGGAGTGGGATATCACCAAAGTGGTCGTCCCTTTCAAATAAGCTAGTCAATGAGCTTGATTTTCTGACGGTTTTGGGGGCTGTTTTCCTTGATTTCAATGGCACAGTCCTCAAAACTTGGCGCAGACAGAATCGGCCTAAAATTCTTACTAAACCCAAAAGGTTCTTTGGGGTAACCTACCAAGTTTTTATCAAGTTTGCCGTTGTCGTTGAGGTCATGATAAACCGCAATGACGTACCTTCCTGCGGGTAAGCTAACGGCCACTTGCTGCGTCGTTGCTGCGGTAATCGGTACTACTTTAAAGAAATCTGGTTTTGCTTTCGGACCTGTAAAAGGATTTCCTTCCCGAAAAATTCCGATGCGAAGACTTCCCCTCGTTTGTGTAATATTGGATACATCCACAGAAACCGAAATAGAGTTTTCATTGTGTGGCTGATTGCTCTCCCCGTGTGGCTGGTTGCTCACAACCAGCTTAAAACTCGTAATAGCATTCCGAAAGATTTTATTCGTGGCCGAATGCATTGAAAACAGGGCAAAAAGAAGGCTTACAAGAAGATTTTGCATGGGATAACGGCGGAGATGGTTTATTGTTTTCATCCTAATTTTTATAACTTAAATGTAAACCAGAAGGTTTGCAATTCGTTGCTAATTGTCTATACTTGCAGAAATACTTGATTTTAAACTTAACCTAGTGATGAAAGAAAAAAACAATTTAAGTTTTTGGCAAATTTGGAACATGAGTTTCGGGTTTTTGGGGATTCAGTACGGCTTCGGATTACAGCAAGCCAACATGAGTCCAATCTTCCGATACCTCGGTGCCGACGAAGCTTCAATCCCTGGCCTTTGGCTCGCAGGCCCACTCACGGGGCTATTACTTCAACCGATTATTGGTGCGGTATCTGATCGCAGTTGGTCGCCCAAATGGGGGCGTCGTCGTCCGTTTATATTGGTAGGGGCACTTGTTGGAAGCCTTGCCATGATTCTCATGCCCAATTCTTCGGCTGTATGGATGGCGGCAGGGTTGATGTGGATGCTCGATGCGGGTCTCAACTCGGCCATGGAACCTTTTCGCGCTTTTGTAGGTGATATGCTCAACGAAAAACAACGTCCCGTAGGTTTTGCCGTACAATCGTTTTTTGTTGGTTTTGGACAAACCCTCGCCAACCTCATGCCGTATATTTTGCCACTTTTGGGCGTTTCGATGGTTTTGAGCGACGAGCAACTTTCCAATGGTATCCCTAATTCGGTTCGTTATCCTTTTTACATCGGAGCCGCGTCGATTTTGATTGCCGTGTTCTGGACCATGCGCACCACCAAAGAGTACCCACCCGAAAATGATGACTACAAGAAAAAGCATGTTTTTACCGATGAAGAGAAAAAATCTATTTCCTTTTGGCACCTATCGCTTGCCGTGGGAGCGGCTATTTTGGGCTTCGGATTCGCGTATTTTTCAGGAGGATTCGCGACTGGACTTCAGTGGGGATTAGGTATTTTGATTGGAGGCTATTTGATTTTGATGCTTCCTGTGTTTAAAGAGATTTTAGCGCCGTTGTCGTCGATGCCTACCGTGATGCGTCAGCTTTGGTGGGTGAAATTCTTTACGTGGTATGGACTTCCGTTGATGTGGCAATATTTATCGCTTTCTGTGGCCAAATACGCCTTCAACGCGCCCGATGCCGTTTCTAATCCTACAGGTTTTGAGGAAGGAACAAAATGGGGTGGTTTGTGTTTTGCCATGTTTAGCGTATCCTGCGCCGTGATTTCGTTTTTTATTCCTCGTATTGTAAAAATCGTGGGTAGCTCGCGCGGAACACACGCATTATTTCTGGTTCTCGGGGCGATGGGCTTTTTTATGACATTACTTTCCAACGATAAAATGGTCTATCTCGCAGGAATGACCATCATTGGTTTGATGTGGGGTTCTATCATGTCAATGCCTTATTTGATGCTTGCAGCAGCCGTTCCCAAAGAAAAAATGGGCGTATATATGGGAATTTTCAACGGCTTTATCTGCGTACCTCAATTTATCGGGATGTTGACCGTGCCTATTTTCTACAAAACCCTTCTTGGCGATGACCCACGCAATGCCCTTGTATTGGCGGGTGTGTGTATGTTGTTGGCGGCAGGGTCTTGTTTTCTGGTAAAAGAACAACAAGCGTAGGGCGAATTACGAATGAGGGAATTGGGAATTACGCATGAGTAAAATAGAGAAGGGGCTTGAATCTCAAAGCTGAGTTTCAAGCCCCCTTTTTCTTTTGCGCCAAACTGTGATTTGAGACAAACGTCTCTGACGCAAAATTCTATTTCTTTCCGAAGTTATAGCCTAAGGTCACAAAGAAAATTTTTGACTCTGTGTTGGCATAAGGTTTTACGCCATTTTCTGAAAAATCAGGATTCAAAAAATCAGTGAGATAATACTGCACCTTCAATCCAAAACCTTGTTTGGTTTGGAATCCTGCAAAAACGGCAGGCATAAAAGGGTTAGACCGATTGCTAAACCACTCGTTGAACTTATCGACTTTTTCGCCGTTAATAAATGTTTTTTGCTTGAAGTTAATAGCATACGCAGCTTCGGCACCGCCATAGACATAGAACTTACGAAGGTCGCCGATTTTGATACCCACAGGAACCCCCAAAGCATACACCCGTTGTTTGTATTTAAAGACGTCGGTTTTGACGGTGCCAACGATTGTTTCTTCGGTAATCATCCCGATGTTAGTCAAGTTCAAACCTGCAAAAAGGCCCAAGTGGTTGCCTAAATCGACGTTGGCGTTGGTGCCAATGTTGACAAACATCGTAAAACGTGGGATAGAAGATACCTCTTCACCGTCGCGGGTAACTTGGGCAAATGAGAGCAAGCTGGCATTTCCTCCTTTGGTATAATATACTTTGGAGTTATTTTTTTTCTCAGAATAATCGTCTGAGTTTTGGGCAAAAGCACTGAATGAAGCAGCGAAGGCGAGAGCGAAGATGAACGTTTTCATGGCTATAAATTTGTTTAGTTTAAGAACTGATTTCGATAGCAAGATGCAGCAACGACCCCAAAAAGTTGCGCGATTAGGATAAACGGAACGATTTACGGGATAAGTGGTTTATAATGTAGTTGGAAGAAAAGAAAGCAGCTGGCTTTTGGAAAAAACCTTTAAAAAACAGCAGAAACTTTTTTTGACTTGTGAATATTAATAATTAATTCTAACTTTGCAGCCCATTTTGACAGAGAAGTGAAAGCGCTAACACAGTACGACATAGACATTTACGGCTTAAAAGAAAAGCAATATGTTTTTGATTTTGAGTCTAAAAACGAGTTTTTTGAAGAGCTGGAGCAAGAACTCATTGAAAGTGGGCACTTTAAAACCCATTTAAAACTGGACAAATCGGCTACGATGCTGATGCTTACTTTCCACATTGTTGGAAAAGTAGAATTGGTTTGTGACCGCAGTCTTGAGGTATTTGAAGAACCTTTGGACATTCAGGAACGGCTCATTTTAAAGTTTGGCGATCACAACGAGCAGCTTTCTGACGAAATCGAACTGATTCGTCAAGACACGGTTCGTATCAATGTGGCCAGTTATATTTTTGAGTACATCGCATTGGCATTGCCAATGAAAAAACTTCATCCACGATTCCGAACCGACGAGGAGGAACTAGAAGACGAAGAAGAAGTTGATGGAATTTTGGTGTATCAAACCCCCGAGGAAGAAACACCAGAAGAACCCGAAGAGAAAGACCCGCGCTGGGCAGCCCTAAAAAAGCTAAAAGGCAATTAATACGCACTTTTTTAAGTATTTATAAATAGCAAACGAACAATTAATTAAAGACATAAGGTAATGGCACATCCCAAACGAAGACACTCAAGCACACGCCGTGACAAGCGCCGTACGCACGACGCATTGACGGGCAAGGCTCTTTCTACTGACCCAACAACAGGCGAAGTACACGTAATGCACCGCGCCCACGTTTTTGAGGGTAATTTGGTTTATAAAGGCAAAGTTGTAGTAGAAGGCTACGCAAAAGTCTAGTTTATAAAGCATTGTATATGAAAGCATTTCATCACAACTTGTATAGAAAGTTGCGATGAAATGCTTTTTTAGTATTGCTTATCTACTATTTTTACAGCCTCTTACTACCCAATACCTACAATAGAAAAATGAAAATAGGAATAGATGCAATGGGAGGGGATTTCGCCCCCGAGGCAATTGTCGAAGGTGCTGTCTTAGCAGCGGCTAATTTACCGACCAATGTTCAGCTGGTGCTAATCGGCAAACAAGACATCGTCAATCAGTTAGTGACTAAGTACGGCTATCAAGGCTCGCAAATTGAGGTCGTACACGCAGAAGACGTGGTAGAGATGGGTGAACACCCCACTAAAGCCTTATCCCAAAAACCTCATTCGAGCATTTCAATTGGGTTTAAGTTACTCAAAGAAAAGAACATAGACATCTTTTGTGGCGCAGGCAATACGGGAGCAATGCACGTAGGCGCTTTGTTTAGCATCAAAGCGATTGAAGGCATTATTCGCCCCGCCATTGTTGGACTTGTCCCTCAGAAAAAAGGAGGGTACGCTGCCATGCTTGATATCGGAGCCAACGCCGACTGCAAACCAGAGGTGCTCGAACAATTTGGCGTGATTGGTTCTATCTACGCTCAATATACCTTTGGCATCGACAAACCACGCGTGGCGTTGATGAACATTGGTGAAGAAGAGCAAAAAGGCTCGCTCGTAGCTCAGGCCGCACACCAGCTTTTGAAAGAAAATAATCGTATCAACTTCGTTGGTAACATGGAAGGTGGCGACTTTTTCGATGACAAGGCCGACGTAATCATTACGGATGGTTTTACAGGAAATGCCCTTTTTAAGCTCGCTGAGTCGTTTTATACGGTTGCCAGCGAACGAGGTATCAAAGATGACTACATCGACAAAATGAACTACGAAGCGGTGGGAGGAAGTAGCATCGTGGGTGTAAACGGCAATGTGATGATTGCACACGGTATTTCGTCACCAACGGCTATCAAAAACATGATTACTTGGGCTTGCAAACAAGTAGAAGCCCAAATCCATGTCCATATTGCCAAAGCATTGAGTTGAAACCACCTTTATCGTCGTCCCTCTGAGTTATAAAGAGGTGAGACCTAATCACTTATATCAAAGTAAAAAATGAGTCAAATTCGCGCGGCTATTACGGGGATACAAGGATACTTACCCGATTATGTACTAACCAACGCTGAGTTGGAGAAAATGGTAGATACCAACGACGAGTGGATTACGGCCCGTACAGGTATTAAAGAACGGCATATCCTCAAAGGCGAAGGACTGGGTACATCCCACATGGCCGCCGAAGCAGTAAAAGGGCTTTTGGCCAAAACAAACACTGCGGCAGGTGATATTGACTTGTTGATTTGTGCAACAACTACTCCCGATTTTGTATTTCCGAGTACAGCCAATCTCATCTGCGACATGGTGGGTATTAAGTCTATTGGAAGTTTTGATATTCAGGCGGCTTGCTCGGGCTTTATTTATGCCCTGACGGTGGGTTCGCAGTTTATCGAAACGGGTAAATACAAAAAAGTGATTGTGGTAGGAGCGGATAAAATGTCGGCTATTATTGACTACACCGACCGTACGACCTGCGTGTTGTTTGGGGATGGAGCAGGCGCTGTTTTGCTCGAACCGAACACCGAAGGACTCGGAATTTTAGATACCATTATCAAATCAGACGGAGCTGGTCAGCCATTCTTGCACCAAAAAGCAGGAGGAAGCCGCTTCCCGCCCACGCACGAAACAATCGACAAGCGCTGGCACTATGCCTACCAAGATGGTCAGTCGGTATTTAAGTTTGCCGTTACCAATATGGCCGACGTTGCGGCTGAAATCATGGAGCGTAACCACCTCTCAGGCGACGATGTGGCGTGGTTGGTACCTCACCAAGCCAACAAACGCATCATTTCCGCAACGGCCAACCGCATGAAAGTCGGGATGGATAAAGTGATGCTGAACATTCATAAATACGGAAACACGACTGCGGCAACCATTCCTTTGTGCTTATGGGATTATGAATCGCAACTTAACAAAGGCGATAATCTCATTTTTGCCGCCTTTGGAGGAGGCTTTACGTGGGGTTCGGTATATGTAAAATGGGCGTATTAACGAGGAAACTTCTCAATTCTCAAAAATCAAATTTCGATAAAAGGCTAAGATTATTCGTGGCCTTCAATCTAATGAATTAACGATTCATACTAAAATGGCAACAACTGCAGACATCCGTAATGGATTAGTAATTAATTTTAACCACGATTTGTTTCAAATTGTCGAGTTTCAACACGTTAAACCAGGTAAAGGGGCGGCTTTTGTACGTACAAAACTTAAAAGCCTTACCAGTGGTAAAGTGTTGGACAATACCTTTAACTCTGGCGTTGCCATCTACCCTGTGCGCGTTGAGCGTCGCGAGTTTCAATTCCTTTACAAGGATGAAGCAGGATACAACTTCATGGATAACGAGTCGTTTGAGCAAATTTCAATCGACGAGAAATTGGTTGATGGGGCTGACTTGATGAAAGAAGGCCAAGTGGTAGAAATTTTATTGAATACTGAAAACGAAGCACCCCTCACGTGCGAACTTCCAGCCACAGTTGACTTGGAAGTAGTATATGCAGAGCCAGGCATTAAAGGCGATACTGCCAACAACCCTCGCAAGGCAGTAGAAGTAGAAACGGGAGCGCGTATCATGGTGCCTATGTTTATCGAACAAGGAGATAAAATCCGCATCAAAACGGCTACCAGAGAGTACTCAGAACGCGTTAAGTAAGACGTAAGTCTCCAAAAAACCTAACTTCAAACAACAATGGAAATTAAAGACATTCAAAAACTACTCGATTTCATCGCTCACTCAAGCTTAGATGAAGTAAATATCGAAACTGGTGAGTTTAAGGTAAGCGTAAAGCGCAACGCCGTGACTACCGTGGTTGCTGCTGCCCCTGCGCCCGTAGCCGTAGCACCAGTGGCCGCAGCCCCAGCTCCAGTAGTGGCCGCTCCTGCGCCAGCAGCAGCACCAGCTCCTGCCAAAGCGGATGAATCGAAGTATTTGACCATCAAATCACCCATGATTGGTACTTTCTACCGTTCGGGCGGACCAGATAAACCTTCGTTTGTAGAAGTAGGCGACGAAGTTGCAACTGGAAAAGTGGTTTGTATTGTAGAAGCGATGAAGCTTTTCAACGAAATCGAATCGGAAGTATCAGGTCGTATCGTAAAAGTATTGGTTGAAAATGCTACGCCTGTAGAATACGACCAGCCATTGTTCTTGGTAGAGCCTGCTTAACAATTTCCAAAAACTCATGTTCAAGAAAATACTAATCGCCAATCGCGGGGAGATTGCATTGCGCATTATCCGTACTTGCCGCGAAATGGGCATAAAAACAGTCGCTGTGTATTCCACAGCAGATCGTGATAGCCTTCACGTTCGCTTTGCTGATGAGGCTGTTTGTATTGGGCCTCCACCAAGCCGCCAATCATATTTGAGTATTCCCAACATCATTTCTGCCGCAGAAATTACCAATGCGGATGCCATTCACCCTGGATACGGGTTTTTGTCAGAAAACGCTGAGTTTTCGCGAATTTGTGCCGAATACGGTATCAAATTTATCGGAGCAACGGCCGAGCAAATCAATTTCATGGGGGATAAGTCAACCGCCAAAGCAACGATGAAAGCCGCTGGAGTTCCGGTAATTCCTGGTTCAGAAGGGTTATTGGAATCGGTTGAAGAAGGAAAAGAACTTGCGAAAGGGATCGGTTATCCTGTGATTGTCAAAGCCACTGCGGGTGGTGGTGGCCGTGGGATGCGGATTATCAAAGACGAAAGTGAATTTCAGAAAGCATGGGACGATGCAAAAATGGAATCAGGAGCAGCCTTCGGAAACGATGGCTTGTACCTTGAGAAGTTTGTAGAAGAGCCACGCCACATCGAAATTCAGGTAGTAGGTGACCAATATGGCACCGTTTGCCACCTTTCGGAGCGAGATTGCTCGATTCAGCGTCGTCACCAAAAATTGGTTGAAGAAACGCCATCACCAATTGTATCTCCCGAGCTTCGTGAGCGCATGGGCGAAGCGGCTATCCGTGGCGCCTCAGCGATTGCCTACGAAGGCGCAGGAACGATTGAGTTTTTGGTGGACAAATACGGCGAGTTTTATTTCATGGAAATGAACACGCGTATTCAGGTAGAACACCCAATTACGGAGGAAGTAACTGATTTTGACCTTATTAAGGAGCAAATCAAAGTAGCTGCTGGTGAGCGTATTTCGGGCCAAAATTACTCTCCAAAGCTATATGCGATGGAGTGCCGTATCAACGCCGAAGACCCTGCCAACGGTTTCCGCCCAAGCCCAGGAAAAATTACGCAGTTGCATTTCCCTGGAGGACACGGTGTTCGTATCGACAGCCACGTGTATGCAGGTTATACCATCCCACCAAACTACGACTCAATGATTGCGAAAGTAATTGTGAGTGGACAGTCGCGGGAAGAAGTAACAACGCGTATGAAGCGTGCCTTGCAAGAGTTTGTAATTGAAGGTATCAAAACAACGATTCCTTTCCACATTCGCTTGATGGACGATGCAGGCTTCCAATCGGGAATGTTTACGACAAAATACCTCGAAACATTTGATTTTAGTGGTTTGTAATAAAGCACAAAACGGTGTTTCCGTTGCTTAAAATAAACATGGAAAGCGGGCCATACAGCCCGCTTTTTTTATGTCGTTATCCCAATTAGGATTACAAAGTCGCCGCTAACCAGCTTGAAACTTTGGTACGAGCAGCGGTTTTAGCAACGGCGTCGTCACCCGTTGTTTTTTCGTCGAAAGAGTGATTTGCATTGTCGTACGTCACTAACTCAATGCTTGTTCCTGCACCGTTTAATTTGGCACGGTCGTATTGTACTTGGGTGGCAGGAAGCAAATCATCGTTTTTCCCAATCAGAATCAACAGCGGGGCGTAGTTGATGTACTTGCCTTTGGTTGCATCCGAAACACTTCCAAAGTAACTAAAGAACCCACCACCAGGATAATAAGCAACGGCCGTTTTGAATCCACCTTGGGCAGGACGAGCAACGGGAGCGGCGACATTGTAAGTCTTATTTTGATACCAAACTGTCCACTGGCTTTTGGTGACTAATGTGGTATTGACAAGTGCTGCCATGGTCGTAGAACCTCCGTGAGAGAAGCCCATTAATCCAATTCGACTTCCTTGAACGTAAGGCAAGGTACGCAAATAAGCCAAACCAGCGTAGGCATCGTAGGTGCGTTCGTAGGCAGGAGAGCAAATGCTATCGTTGAGCGGAGTGCGGCCGCAAAACTCCACGATTGGCTGACCATTTTCAAGGCGATTGGTGTAGCTGTCGATAAATAATGACGCAATTTTCTTCGTAGTAAAATCGGCTGCCCATTCGTTGAAATTGGTTTTCATTTTGTTGGCAGCTACGTTATCGTTTGACCACATTCCGCCGCATCCGTGCATCACAACCATGGCAGGAATCTGCTCGCCAGGTTGGAGGGCAGGCACGTATAGCTTGGCGGTGAGTGTTAATCCTTTGGCATTTTGGAAGGTGACATTGTAAACGGTGTCGTTGGTTGCAACGGCGATGGCGTCGGTGGCAAGGCGGGCACTAGCTGTGGTTTTATGGGGGGCTGGAGCTACCTCTGCATTTGGTTCTTGGCAGCTTACAACGAAGAGAGAAACGCCTAAAATGGCGATTAAAAGGGCTTTTTGGGAAATTGTGTTGAACATTGAACGTACTGATTTGTTTGTTTTCATGGCTTGTATGTGTTTAAAAATTTGACGCTGCAAAATTGGGGAAGAGCTCCAAAGCCCTGAAAAAATCTTCGGTTAGCCTGCCAATTTTGTCGCTAAGCCGTGTAAAATTTTGGCTAAACCGTCTGAAAGAACCCCCACCATTAGCGCGCAGACAAAAGCTTTTGAGACATTTCAAACAGCCTCGTTAGAGGCTCAACGTTTGTAGCTCGATAGGGGCGCAACGTTTGTGGAGATTTAAGGAATTCAAAAGTAGCCTCGGCAGAGGCTCAACGTTTGTAGAAAAAAAAGCAGACAACGGAATTGTTGCCTGCTTTCAAACCATTTACCCTAAACGAAATCCCTGAATTATATACACAAATTCAGTGACTAGACTTTCCAAGTTTCGTTGTTTGTCGAAACTCAAACTTGGAAAGCCTTCAGTGACTAGACTTTCCAAGTTGCGTTGTTTGCTGAAATCCAAACTTGGAAAGTCAGGCTTCTAATGAAACTGTTCTTCTTCGGTCGAGCCCTTCATGGCGACAGTAGCAGAAGTACCCGCGGTTACGGTATTCTGAACCGCATCAAAATAGCCGGTCCCCACAAAAGCTTGGTGTTTTACGGCTTTAAAGCCTTTGGCTTGGAGCGCAAATTCACGTTGTTGTAGTTCTGAAAAACCTGCCATTCCGCGTTCTACGTAGGCCGACGATAACTCAAACATGGCCGTATTGAGGGCGTGGAAGCCTGCCAAAGTAATGAATTGGAATTTATACCCCATTTCTGCAATCTTTTCACGGAAGTTAAGCATTTGCTTTTCGTCCATAAACTTCGCCCAGTTGAACGACGGTGAGCAATTGTAGGCCAACAATTTATCAGGAAACAGACTGCGGATGGCTTCGGCAAACTCACGCGCTAGTCCTAAGTCGGGATTGCCTGTTTCCATCCAAATCAGGTCGGCATAAGGGGCGTAACTCAAACCACGGTCGATGCCTTGTTCAAGTCCATTCCGAACGTAGTAGAAGCCTTCGGGCGTACGACCCAAGTCGCGGCGGATAAATTTCTCATCGCGTTCGTCGATGTCGGATGTGATAAGATTGGCGGCCTCGGCATCGGTACGAGCAATAACCAGCGTAGGTACACCCATGACATCGGCGGCAAGGCGTGCCGCGACCAGCTTATTGATGGCCTCTTGGGTAGGAACCAATACTTTGCCGCCTAAGTGACCACATTTTTTGGCCGAAGAAAGTTGATCTTCAAAGTGAACGCCAGATGCCCCCGCCTCAATCATCTGTTTCATCAATTCAAACGCATTGAGATTGCCTCCAAAACCCGCTTCGGCGTCGGCTACGATAGGAACAAGCCAGTCGATGTTGCCGTCATGGCTCACCGATTGAATTTGGTCGGCCCGCAAAAGAGAATTGTTGATACGTTTTACGACTGCTGGAACGCTGTCGGCAGGGTAAAGGCTTTGGTCTGGGTACATTTGCCCAGCTAAATTGGCATCGGCAGCTACTTGCCAGCCCGAAAGATAAATGGCTTTCATGCCTGCAGCTACTTCTTGCACGGCTTGGTTGCCCGTGAGTGCGCCCAACCCAGCGACCCATTGGTCATTTTGGAGCAAATTCCACAATTTTTCAGCGCCCATACGAGCCACCGAGTGTTCGATTTGGTACGAACCCGCTAGACGAACGACTTCTTCGGCCGTGTATGGGCGCTGAATTCCGTTCCAACGAGGGTTGGTCGTCCAATCGGCAATGAGCGATTGAATGCGATCTTGTGTGCTAATTTTCATTGTTGTTGATGTTTGTGATGAAGTGTATTTGATAAAAAAGAGGAAGATTGCTAGGCGTCTAAGAGGTCGTAAGCGGGGAGTGTCAAAAAGGGCTCGAATTGAGGCTGCGTGACCAAGCGGTCAAACAACTCGGCAGCTTGTTCGTAATGGCCTTTGGTAAACGCTTCGATACCAACGTCTTGTTTGATTTTATTGATTTCTTCGATAAAAACGTTTTTGTACCAATTGAGCGTTATTGGGCGGCCTTCAAAGGTTTTGACTTCGTGATGCAGCCATTGCCATACCTGCGCCCGCGAAATTTCGGCAGTGGCGGCATCCTCCATCAGGTTATGAATGGCAGCGGCACCTACGCCACGTAGCCAAGAGGCAATGTACAGGATACCAATGTTGATATTGGCACGTAAGCCGCTTTCACTGATGGTTCCCTCCTTGATGTAAACGTCGATAAGCGCTTCGGCTTCGATGCGGTCATGTTCACGTTTGATGTGTTTTTGGTGAGGCTGAGCACCAAGCAGAGCGTCAAAAGGAGCTTTGGCAACCGATACCAAATCGGGATGCGCAACCCACGTGCCATCAAAGCCAGTTTCTACTTCCAATTGTTTGTCGGCTTCTACCCGTTCGAAAGCAATGCGGTTGACCTCGGCATCGCGGCGGCTAGGAATGAAGGCCGACATCCCGCCGATGGCGTGGGCACCTCGTTTGTGACACGTTTGAACCAAAAGCCGACAATAAGCCCGCATAAATGGCATTCGCATCGTGACTTGGGTACGGTCTGGCAAGATAAATTCGGGGTAATCTTTGAATTTTTTGATGATACTAAAAATGTAATCCCAGCGCCCCGCATTTAGTCCAGCCAAGTGGTGTCGAAGTTCATAAATGATTTCGTCCATTTCGAAGGCGGCCAAAATTGTTTCTATCAAAACCGTCGCTTTGATGGTGCCCAGAGGCAAGTGGAACCACTCTTGAGCGGCTATAAATACGTCGTTCCAGAGCCGTGCCTCTGAGTGACTTTCCAGCTTGGGCAGATAGAAATACGGCCCGCTGCCGTTTTGCAACAATTGATGAGCGTTGTGGAAAAAGTATAATCCAAAGTCGAACAATGAAGCCGAAATGGCTTGATTGTCAACGAGTAGATGTTTTTCGTGGAGGTGCCATCCGCGCGGACGAACCACCAACGTAGCTATGTTGTCGTTGAGCTGGTAGGTCTTACCATTTTCGGCCGTAAAGTTGATTTGGCGACGAACCGCATCGTACAGATTGGCTTGCCCTTCTACCATGTTGCTCCAAGTGGGAGAAGAGGCATCTTCAAAATCGGCCATAAATACATTCGCTCCCGAATTGAGGGCATTGATGACCATGCGGCGGTCAACGGGGCCTGTAATTTCGGTACGGCGGTTTTGTAAATCATTGGGAATGGCATTGATAGTCCAATCGGCTTCGCGAATAGGAGCAGTTTCGGGAAGGAACTGCGGCATTTCGCCTTTTTGAATTGCGATGGTACGAAGGTCGCGGAGGCGAAGGAGTTCGAGGCGGCGCCCGTTAAAGCGTCGATGCAAGTGAGCGATAAATTGCAGAGCCTCAGGAGTTAAGATTTGGTCGTACTGGCTACACATCGTTCTTGTGATGTCAATGCCTTCAAGGAGGGTGTCGGTTTGAGTACTCATTTTGTTCAAGTGTTGATGAAGTGTAATTGATGTTTCAAAAGTATGTTAGCGAAAAATATAAAACAAGCGAAATTTCGCTAAAATAAAAATTTCTGCAAGGTGGAGGTTGTTAAGTTGTTGAAAATCAGGGGAAAGCTCAAAAAAGAAAATTTGAAAGCTATAGTTAATTAGCAAAACAATACTAAACGTGACCAAAAACATTTTTTTATATGAATAGTCCTATTAGCTTTGGTAAATTACTATAGGACACTTCCTCTAATTATAACTTAACCATTCCTTTTTCATGGCAGCAACACTCAAATGTCCCAAATGCGACAGTCTCGAAACTGTCAAGAACGGAATCATCAAAGACCGTCAGCGTTTCCGTTGTAAAAAATGCGATTACAATTTTACGGTCGATAAACTTGGCAAAGGAATTAGCTCCTACTACGTGATTAAGGCGCTTCAGTTGTACATTGAGGGAGTTAGTTACCGTGAAATAGAGCGACTTCTGGGAGTTAGCCACGTGTCGGTGATGAACTGGGTAAAGAAGTATCAAATCAAAATGCCCGACCGAATTACGCACCATGCTACCTACAAAGTGATGAATCACAAAGAGCTGGCTGAGTTTTATGCCGACCGTAAAAATTTGGAAGGAACGGGCATGATTGTGACCGAATTAGGGGACAAGTTTATGATGATTAAATGGGAAAGATTCAAAGATTAATTACACCAATAAGTGCATTGAGGCGGGGGTAACACATCATGTTACCCCCGTTTTTTTATATTAAATGACTGTTTATTGCTAAATTACTATATGTTTGCTAAATTAAAATAGATGATTTTTAGGGCGTATTTTCAAAATAGTATAGGGAAAACTTCCGACATGGCCTTTCATTTATTGCTTAATCTTCTTCCGTACTGTATTTTTCTACTGATTTTTACTTAAAAACAGCCGTTTTGTTTGCTACCTATATGCGTTTAGCATAACAACATCACCCAAGCGGATTTTTAAATCCTTTCTTCCACTTTTGTCGAGTGATTATTCAAAAAAATATTTGAATAACACAAAATGAACCGACCTCTTTTTTTAACCTCTTTTCTTTAACGTACCTATGAAAAAGTGTTTAACCATACTGGTATTGATGGCCAGTAGCCTCTTGGCAACAACGAGTTATGGCCAAGGTTCAACTGATTACGGAACGGGTATCAAACTTGATTTGAACCCCGAAAAAACAAAGTACATTCGTGTGATTACGTGGAACCAAACGTGGTTTAGAGCGTCGCAGTTGAACCCTGGGACGACCGTGGGAGGAGAGCCTGCCAAATCAAATTTTGATATTTCGGGACGCCGTCTTAGGATGTTGGCCTATTCACAAGTAAGCAAACGGTATATGATTTTGGCTCACTTTGGGATTAACAACCAAACATTTATCAACGGTGGTGGCTCTGGAAGTACAGGAACGGGGGGCTACGGAAATGGCAAGAAACCGCAAATGTTTTTTCACGATTTTTGGAACGAGTACCACTTGATTTTACCTACCAAAGAAAACAAAAACTCAAGTTTGAGCGTGGGAGCAGGGTTACATTATTTTATGGGTATATCGCGGATGACCATGGCTTCAACACTTAACTTTTTGACCGTTGACTCGCCTATTTTCTCTTGGGCAACGATTGACAATGCCGACCAGTTTGCTCGTCAATATGGCTTTTTTGCCAAAGGAAAATTGAACAAACTTGAATACCGTTTTGGCTTAAATAAACCCTTTAACACAAGTCTTGCGCCAGCAAATGTAACAGATGGCGTAAAAGCAGTGGCCGTTGATAACAACGGGACGAGCAAGTGGGCCAAAACGGGATACGTGGAGTACCAATTCTTAGATTCAGAATCAAATCTGTTGCCGTTCAAAGTAGGAACCTATTTGGGAACGAAGCGCGTGTTTAACATCGGAGCTGGGTTTTATAGCCAACCTGAAGGGACACGCTCATCGGTCAATGGCACGGTTACCAAACACAACGTAAACCTAATGTCAGTAGATGCTTTCTTGGATATGCCCATTGGTAAAAAAGAAAAAAACACGGCTATTACCGTTTATTCGGGCTTTTTCAAGTATAATTTCGGTCCAAACTACTTGAGAAATATCGGCATCATGAACATCGGTGCCATAGATCCTAACTACACAGGAACTGATAAACTCTTGGCTGGCGCTGGAAATGCTCAACCTATGATTGGAACTGGAAAAATCTTCTATACACAGGTAGGCTTATTGTTGCCTAAAGCCACCGACAAACCTAAAATGCGCGTACAACCCTTCATGGCATATACCAGCAAGAACTTTGATGCGCTGTCAAAAACAGTTTCAAACTTTGATACGGGCATCAACTGGCTCATCGACGGCCACCATGCCAAAATTACCACGCAGTATTCGCTTCGCCCAGGCCTGACGGCGGCGGGTGTAAGTAAGAAATATGGAGAGTTTATTGCCCAACTTCAAATTTACCTCTAATACCTTTTAACCTAATCAAATTTAAAAAACTTACAACCTTTTCAATCATGTCTGAGAAAAAACAAAGTTTAGCGTACATCATCGGAGCCTCGTCGGTTGGTACGCTCATCGAATGGTACGATTTCTACATATTCGGAAGTTTGGCGACCGTAATCGCTACTAAATTTTTCCCGCCCGATAACCCAACGGCGGCTTTCCTTTCGACCTTGGCGACGTTTGCGGCAGGTTTCGTGGTGCGGCCTTTTGGTGCCTTGTTTTTTGGCCGTCTGGGCGACCTCATTGGTCGTAAATATACCTTCATGGTGACCCTTATTTTGATGGGTGGAGCGACGTTTTTGATTGGATGTATCCCGAGCTACGAAACCATCGGCTTTTTTGCTCCCCTTTTGGTATTGCTACTTCGTTTTTTGCAAGGACTTGCCTTGGGTGGAGAATACGGCGGTGCGGCGACCTACGTAGCGGAGCACTCACCCGCCGAAAAACGCGGATTCTGGACATCATGGATTCAGACGACAGCAACGATTGGCTTGTTTGTGTCGTTGTTGGTTATCATGGTCACTCGCAACACGCTTGGTACCGAAGCTTTCAACGATTGGGGATGGCGTATTCCGTTTTGGGTATCGTTGATTATGGTGGGGGTATCGTTTATTATCCGTCGTAATATGCACGAGTCGCCACTTTTTGCCAAAGCGAAAGCCGAAGGAAAAACATCTGCCAACCCATTGAAAGAGTCGTTTGGCAATAAATATAACTTCAAATTTGTGTTATTGGCGCTTTTTGGAGCCACAATGGGGCAAGGGGTAGTTTGGTACACGGGTCAGTTTTATGCCTTGAGTTTCTTGCAAAAAATCTGCAACGTCGATGACAACCAAGTGAACGTTATCATTGCTTTAGGCTTATTGTTGGGTACGCCGTTCTTCGTGATTTTTGCTTCATTGTCCGACAAAATCGGCCGCAAAGGCATTATGTTGGCAGGTATGTTGTTAGCGATTATTTGCTATCGCCCGATTTTTGAGAAAATCTACCAAACGACCAACCTCAAGAACAAAGAGGAGATTGTGGCCAATACCAAAGTGGAGGTAAAACGTGCGCTTGCTTCTGGGTCTGAAGTCGATTCGCTCATTACGACAACCACGACCAAGGAGTTTACGGATGGAACAAAATACAAAGAGGTAAAGAAAGTGACGATTTTGGCCGATGCGAGCAAAGAAGCTCCTAAGCCCGACGTGAAAAAAATAACTACAATCAACAACAGCGACCGCAACACGCTTGTCTTGATGGTCTTTATCTTGTTGCTTTTTGTAACGATGGCGTATGGCCCTATTGCGGCCTTCTTGGTAGAAATGTTCCCAACCCGTATTCGTTATTCGTCGATGTCGTTGCCGTATCACATTGGTAACGGGGTGTTTGGTGGATTGATGCCTGCGATTGCTACCTACTTAGCAACTCGTGCGAAGGACATCAACGATGCAGCCGAAAAAGCAGGAGAAGCAATTGTGAACACCCAACCGTACTTGGAAGGGCTTTGGTATCCAATTATCCTTGCTGGGGTAAGTTTTGTGATTGGTTTACTTTACATCAAGGAAGACAAAAACGCTAACGACTAATCTTTAACCTTTTAAAAGACAACGAATTATGAACGCAATAAAAAGAATATTAGGAATTGTTTGGATAGGTATTGGTCTATACGCAGGCTACTATCTCTTCATCAACCAAGCATTGCCAATGTGGGATAAAGGGGGTACAGACCTCGTACCTGCCATCATCTATACCTTCATTTTGGCACCAATCATCGCTGGCGGGATGTCGATACTCGGGTATTATGCGCTCTCTGGCGAATACGATGAAAAATAAATAAGGTTAGGTTTAGGGTTTATAATTAGGAATGGTTGTCGAGCGTGTTAGAAACCCTCGGCAGCCATTTTTCACATGCTTAATTATATGTCAAAAACGCGAGAATTGGCCTTGGTGGCTTTGAGTTTACTGGCTTGGGCGTTGTACAACAACCCCATTTTGAGCATTTTCAACCGCTTGAGTTTTAAGTGGCGCACGCCTGTGTTGTACATGGGAATTTTTGGAATCTGGTTTTTGATTATTGTTGTCACTTTTTTGATTGTTAATAATACCAACAACCACCATTCTGATGAATAGCTTTTGGTTGATTTTCTGGTCTATATCGTACTTGTTGGTCTTGTTTTTTGTGGCCAACTGGGCTGAACAGCGCTCGGCCAAAGGGCGGAGCTTGGTCAGTAATTCGTACGTGTATGCGTTGTCATTGGCGGTTTATTGCACGGCATGGACATTTTACGGGAGCGTCGGGCGGGCGGCGGAGTCGGGAGTGGATTTTATTGCCGTTTTTATTGGACCTACCATTACGATGCCGCTTTGGTGGGTTATTTTTCGGAAAATCATCCGCATTTGTCAAGTTCAGCGCATTACCAATATCGCCGATTTTGTGTCGGCACGTTACGGGAAAAGCCAAGCGTTGGGCGTCATTGCGACGATTTTGTGCGTTGTCGGGACGATTCCCTACATCTCAATTCAACTCAAAGCAATCTCCAGCGGGTTTGGTATTTTGACCACGGCCAACGACGCAGGCAATTCGCTTTGGCTGGATAAAGCCTTCTATATCTCAATCGTCCTAACGATTTTTACCATTCTATTTGGGGCGCGCAAACTCGATGCCAACGAACGCCACGAAGGAATGGTGGCCGCCATTGCATTTGAATCGTTGTTTAAGCTATTTGCCTTTTTGGCCGTGGGTGTTTTTGTGACATTCATCGTCTTTGATGGATTCGATGATATTGTTCAGAAAGCATCGAAACTCGTTGATTTACAGCGGATATTTACCATCAAAGAAGAAAAAACAAGCGATTGGTTTTGGTATTGCTTATTGGCTTCTTTGGCCATTATGTTTTTGCCACGGCAATTTCAGGTAACGGTGGTGGAGAATGTAAACGAAAATCACCTTCGTAAAGCGCTCTGGATTTTTCCACTTTACTTATTGGTTATCAACATTTTCGTCGTTCCTATTGCGTTGGGAGGAAAAATTTTGTTGGGTACAGCGGTAAAAGCCGACCAATTTGTATTGTCGATACCTTTGCATTTTAACGAAAAAGCACTGGCTTTTGTGGCTTATTTGGGAGGGTTTGCGGCTTCTACGAGTATGATTATTGTGGAATGTACGGCCTTGACGGTGATGTTGACCAACAACTTGGTTATGCCTTGGCTGGTCAGTCGCACCGATTTTCAGCGGCGTTTTGGCGGAGACATGGGGCAGGTCGTCATTACGTTGCGGCGTTTGTTTATTGTCCTGCTGATGGCAGGGTCTTATTTATACTATAAAAACGTCAGCGATAAATACAGTTTGGTGTCGGTCGGGATGGTGTCGTTTGCGGCGGTAGCGCAGTTTGCGCCCGTGGTGCTAGGCGGTATTTTTTGGAAACGTGGGTCGTTAGTGGGAGCCGTGGGAGGGCTTTTGGTTGGAGGAGGCGTTTGGTTTTATACCCTGATTATTCCGTCGATGGTGTCGGCGGGGTACATGTCGCCCGATATACTTAGTAAAGGCCCTTGGGGGATGGATTTGTTACGGCCTGAATCGTTGCTGGGAGTAACGGGACTCGATAATATTTCTCACGGAACGTTTTGGTCGTTGTTGTTGAACTTGCTTTTTTACGTGGGAGGGTCGTTGTTGTCGCAGCCTACGGCGTTGGAACACAACCAAGCAGTATTGTTTGTGGATGTTTTTAAATACTCAAAAACCTACGAAAGTGCGGTAGCTTGGAAGGGGAAAGCACTGGTGACGGATATTAAGTCCCTGTTGACAATTTTCTTTGGGAAAAGCCATACGGAAGAAACGCTTCAGTTGTACGCCAAACAGAATAAGCTGGATTTGAATACGAGGTACGCCGACTCCCAAGTGGTAAACTATGCCGAAAAAATGCTGGGCGGAGCCATTGGTGCCGCTTCGGCGCGTATTTTGGTGTCGTCGGTGGCAAAAGAAGAGCAAATCAGCGTCGAAGAAGTGATTGATATTCTGAAAACATCGCAAGAGTTGAAGACGGTGAATGAAGAATTAACGCGAAAGTCGGAAGAATTAGAACAACTGACGCAGCAGCTAAAACAAGCCAATGAACTGTTGCAAATTGCTGATATTCAAAAAGATGACTTTTTGTCAACGGTCACGCACGAAATACGTACGCCATTGACGTCGATACGGGCTTTGTCGGAAATTGTACACGATAATCCCGATATGGAAGAAGACCAACGGTCGCATTTTGTCAATACCATTACTAAAGAATCCGAACGTTTGACCCGACTGATTAACCAAGTGTTGGCCCTTGAACGTTTTGAAACTGGAAAACAAGAGTTGGACATCGACGAATTTTTGATGGAGGACATTGTGGAAGAATCCTTGGAAGCGCTCGACCAACTGGCGAAAGAAAAAAACATCAAAATTGACGTAGCTTACGAAGGTATTTACGGCCCTATCCGCGCCGACCGCGACCGACTTATTCAGGTGATTATCAATTTGGTATCAAATGCGATTAAGTTTTGCCCCGCTGATACGGGAAAAATTCAAATCAATACCCTTCAAACCGAAGCATCTCTATCATTTAGCATATCAGATAATGGCCAAGGCATAGATAATAAATATCAAGAGCTTATATTTGAAAAATTTTACCAAACTCGCGACCAATCGGTGCGAAAACCAAAAGGCAGCGGACTTGGACTAGCTATCTGTAAGAAAATCATAGAACTGCACCAAGGAACTATCAAGGTAGAAAGCGAGCTAGGTAAAGGAAGTGTATTTACGTGCGAAATCCCACTGGGTAAAAACTAAAAATAAAATGACGGGCATGAAAATTTTGATTGTTGATGATGAGCCTAACATCTTAATGTCTTTGGAGTTTTTGATGAAAAAAGAAGGACATAAAGTGTTTATTGCTCGCGACGGTGCCGAGGCATTTGACATCATCGAGGCGAACATCCCTGATATTGTACTACTTGATATTATGATGCCCAGGGTAGATGGGTACCAAGTCTGCGAATTTATTAAAAAACACGATGCTTATAAACATGCTAAAGTGGTGTTTATGAGCGCAAAAAGCAAAGAAGCCGATATGGCCAAAGGGTTAGAGTTAGGAGCAAGCTTGTACGTTCCGAAGCCATTTTCTACCCGCGATTTGATGGCCAAAGTAAACGGATTGATACGGGATATTTCGGAAGCAGCAGTCTAAAAATCAGGATGTTATACTGCAAAATTGTAGCTATACCAACTTAGCGAAAAATATTACTATTCCTCGAATATTTTAGATTACTTTTGGATGAAAATTCAGTTATCCCAAACTTTAATCTTATTCGTCATGGAAGAAAGTAAGTCGTCATCAGGTATTGTTACCAAGGTAATCATTGCGGTTGTAGTGCTAGTATTTATTTATGGTATTTACTGGCTTTTGAACGGTGGTATGGACGGAGCTTCCCTCGAAGGAAGCCACTAAGGTTGTCTCAATTTCACCCTTTCAATTGCCTTTGCCATGTCTAGCAATACACAATCAACAAACTATACTTCCCTTTTTGAAGCGAGTTTAGCCAATCCCGAAACCTTTTGGGCCGAGCAAGCCGAGCAAATTGCGTGGTTCAAGAAACCCGAAACCGTGCTTGGAAAAGACGCCAACGGGCTGGACCGCTGGTATGCTGGGGGACAGCTCAATACGTGCTATTTAGCGATAGACTACCACGTTCAGCATGGGCGAGGAGCGCAAGTAGCGATGATTTATGACTCTCCTGTCACAAATACTATCCAGAAATACACATTTGCTGAGTTACAACACAAAGTGGCCAAATGTGCAGGGGCATTGCGGGCATTAGGGGTTGAAAAGGGCGACCGAGTGGTGATTTATATGCCCATGATTCCTGAAACGGCCTTTGCCATGCTGGCTTGTGCCCGTTTGGGAGCGGTGCATTCGGTTGTTTTTGGAGGTTTTGCACCACATGAGTTGGCCATACGTATAGAAGATGCCGAACCCAAAGTTGTGATTTCGGCTTCGTGTGGAATTGAGTTTGACCGCGTATTGCCTTACAAACCGCTGTTGGACGAAGCCATCGACTTGGCCGCTTTCAAGCCGAAACATTGCCTAATTTACCAGCGTTCGATGTGTCATGCACCAATGCTAGAAGGGCGTGATGTGGATTATGAGGACGCCGTCGCAAAAGCCGACCCGACCGAATGTGTGCCCGTGGACGCAATTCATCCACTGTACATTTTATATACTTCAGGAACGACAGGAAAACCCAAAGGTGTCGTGCGCGACAATGGTGGGCACGCCGTTGCCCTTAAATTTAGTATGCACCACGTTTATGATGCCCACGCAGGAGATGTTTTTTGGGCGGCCTCCGATTTTGGTTGGGTCGTAGGGCACAGCTATATTTTGTACGGGCCGTTGATTACGGGTTGTACAACTATTTTGTTTGAAGGGAAACCCGTACGGACGCCTGATGCAGGTACGTTTTGGCGGGTGATTGCTGACCACCAAGTAAAGACGTTTTTTACGGCTCCAACGGCGTTTCGGGCAATAAAAAAAGAAGATCCTGAGGCGTTGTTGAAGGACAAGTACGATACATCAAGTTTGCAAAATATTTTTGTGGCAGGCGAGCGTTGTGACCCCCCAACGTTGGAATGGCTCCAAAAAATAGCCCAACTTCCCATCACCGACCACTGGTGGCAAACCGAGTCAGGCTGGCCGATGGTGGCTAATATGATGGGATTAGAAGCTTTTCCTGTCAAAGCAGGTTCGGCGACCAAGCCTGTGTGTGGGTATAATCTTAAAATTGTGGGAGAAAATGGGCAAGAACTGGAAGCCAACCACGAAGGATATGTGTGTTTGAAATTGCCGCTTCCTCCTGGATTTACGCCCACGCTTTGGAACGACGACGCTCGTTTTAAAAGTTCGTACCTCAAAAAATTTGAAGGGTATTATCTGTCGGGCGACGGGGGCTATGTCGATGAAGATGGTTACGTGTTTATCATGGGGCGCGTGGACGATGTCATCAACGTTGCGGGGCATCGCCTTTCGACGGGAGAAATGGAAGAGTTTGTGGCGTCGCATCCTGCCGTGGCCGAATGTGCCGTGGTCGGAATCGCCGACGAACTTCGTGGGCAGCGTCCTGTTGGTTTTGTGGTTTTAAAAGACGGTATTGGTATTGACGAAACGGCGTTGGAATCGGAGTTGGTGGGTATTGTGCGTGATCAGATTGGGGCAGTGGCGTTTTTTCGAACGGCTATTTTGGTGAAGCGTTTGCCAAAAACGCGTTCAGGAAAAATTTTGCGAAAAACGATTCGCCAAATTGCCGATGGAGAATCTTACACCGTGCCATCGACGATAGACGACCCTGTTATTTTGGAGGAAATTGCTCAAACGCTACAACGTAGAGCAGTTGGACAAGCCTTTGAAAATCAGAGAATATGAATTGATAGTACCATCATAATGTTAGGTTAGTTTTCGAACGCCAGACTTGACTCAAGTCTGGCGTTTTTGTTAGAGGGTGACTTTGCGTTGTGTTGTTCGTCTTTTGGATAGAACAAGCGTTTGGAGTTTATGAAACGGGATGACAGTTTGTGGAAGGCAATTTTGGAGGATGTTTTCGACGATTTTTTACGATTTTTCATTCCCAATGCGGAAGAATTATTCGATTTTTCACGGCCATTTGAGTTTTTGGACAAAGAATTGGAGCAGATTTTGTTGGTTGAACGTGATGATTTTTCTCCTAGATATGTTGATAAACTGGTGAAAGTGTTCACAAAAGTAGGTGAAGAGCAGTGGATTTTGGTTCACATAGAGGTTCAAGGGAGCACCGACAAAGCGTTTTCACACCGTATGTTTCAATATTTTTACCGCATTTATGATCGGTATCAGAGGCCGATTACTGCTTTTGCGATTTTGACGGACCGCAATCGACGATTTAAGCCTGAGAAGTTTTCCCAAGTTTATTTGGGAACGAGTATTGATTATAAGTTCAATGTGTACAAAGTTTTTGAACAAGATGCTGAGGCGTTAGGGTTGAGTACGAATCCTTTTGCGATGATTGTATTGACGGTATTGGTCGCATTGCAGAAGGGGAAAGTAACAGAAGAGGAGCTTTTACAACAAAAAGTAGAATTGCTCAAACGGTTGGTTAGTAAGGGATTTAGTCGGGGAAAGATAGAGGCATTGATGGGCTTTTTGAAGCTTTACGTACGTTTTGGAAAACGGGAAAATGATGTTAAATTTGACGAAGCGATAGAGTTATTGTTAAACAAACCGAAAGAAACGATGGGGATTGTTGAATTTGTGTTGGAGCGCGAACGTCGCTTGGGAGAAAAGCGAGGTTTGGTTAAAGGGGAGAAAAAGGGTATAGAGAAAGGCATTGAAAAAGGTATAGAGAAAGGTATCGAAAAGGGAGTTGAAAGAGGAATTGAGAAAGGCATAGAAACCCAAAAACTGCATTTTGTAACTACCCTGCTATCGGAAACGGACTTTGATGATGCTAAAATTGCGTCGTTGGCTGATGTGACTATTGAAACGGTACAGAAGCTTCGGAAGGAGAAAGGCAATGTTAGCTAATTTAGCAGTAGTTTACATTTGATTGACGCCAGACTTGACTCAAGTCTGGCGTTTTTGTTAGAGGGTGACTTTGCGTTGTGTTGTTCGTCTTTTGGATAGAACAAGCATTTGGAGCTTATGAAACGGGATGATAGTTTGTGGAAGGCAATTTTGGAGGATGTTTTCGACGATTTTTTGCGATTTTTCATTCCTAATGCGGAAGAATTATTCGATTTTTCACGGCCATTTGAGTTTTTGGACAAAGAATTGGAGCAGATTTTGTTGGTTGAACGTGATGATTTTTCTCCTAGATATGTTGATAAACTGGTGAAAGTGTTCACAAAAGTGGGTGAAGAGCAGTGGATTTTGGTTCACATAGAAGTTCAAGGGAGCACCGACAAAGCGTTTTCGCACCGTATGTTTCAATATTTTTACCGCATTTATGATCGGTATCAGAGGCCGATTACTGCGTTTGCGATTTTGACAGACCGCAATCGACGATTTAAGCCTGAGAAGTTTTCGCAAGTTTATTTGGGAACGAGTATTGATTACAAGTTCAATGTATACAAAGTTTTTGAACAAGATGCTGAGGCGTTAGGGTTGAGTACGAATCCTTTTGCGATGATTGTTTTAACGGTATTGATCGCATTGCAGAAGGGGAAAGTAACGGAAGAGGAGCTTTTACAACAAAAAGTAGAATTGCTCAAACGGTTGGTTAGTAAGGGTTTTAGTCGGGGGAAGATAGAGGCGTTGATGGGATTTTTGAAGCTGTACGTACGTTTTGGAAAACGGGAAAATGATGTTAAATTTGACGAAGCGATAGAGTTATTGTTAGACAAACCGAAAGAAACGATGGGGATTGTTGAATTTGTGTTGGAGCGCGAACGTCGCTTGGGAGAAAAGCGAGGTTTGGTTAAAGGGGAGAAAAAGGGCATAGAGAAAGGTATTGAAAAGGGGGTAGAAAGAGGTATTGAACAAGGCATAGAGACTCAAAAGCGACACTTTGTAACTACCCTGCTATCGGAAACGGACTTTGATGATGCTAAAATTGCGTCGTTGGCTGATGTGACTATTGAAACGGTACAAAAGCTTCGGAAGGAGAAAGAGGATGTAGCTTAGTGCAGAAGGAATAAATAAAATTTTTTAACGGTAAAATTTCTAGAAAAATCGTTGAAAATCAGTGAGAATAAGGCTTAATAGGCATTGTTCGGTGGGTATCTTTTCAGACGCCAGACTTGACTCAAGTCTGGCGTTTTTGGTAGGTTTGAAGCATGATTTTTGTCACTTTCTATATTGAATTAGCAATTTTGTGATAATAATTTCACCTAAACGGGAAAATGTTTTGCTATTTTTATACCCACAATTCAGCAACGGACTTTCCTTTTAATAACCTTAATCAATCAAACACCTTTGAAATCATGCTTATCCGTACATTTGAAGAGTATCAGGCTGCTTACCAGCATAGTGTAGAAGACCCGGAAGGTTTTTGGGCAGAAGTGGCTCAGGAGTTTAAGTGGCATAAGCCTTGGAAGAAAGTATTAGACTGGAATTTCACTGGCCCTGATGTAAAATGGTTTGTGAATGGTAAAACAAATATTACCGAAAACGCACTTGACCGACACTTACGTGAACTAGGAAATCACCCAGCCATTATTTGGGAACCTAACGACCCACACGAACCAAGTGTGACGCTTACGTACAAAATGCTGCATGATCAAGTATGCCGTTTTTCTAACGTATTGAAACGCAATGGTGTTCAAAAAGGAGACCGTGTTTGTATTTATCTGCCAATGGTACCTGAGGCCGCGATTGCCATGTTGGCTTGTGCCCGTATCGGGGCGATTCACTCGGTGGTGTTTGGTGGTTTCTCGGCACAATCATTGACCGATCGTATCAATGACTCTGATTGTAAGGTGATTATTACCTCAGATGGTGCGGCACGTGGCCCGAAAAACATTCCAATGAAAGATACCGTGGATGATGCCTTGATAGGTTGTCGTTCGGTTGAAAAAGTGATTGTATTGACGCATACTCGTACACCAATTTCGATGATTAAGGGACGTGACGTATGGTGGGAAAGCGAAATGAAACAAGTGACGTCTGACTGCCCCCCCGAAATCATGGATTCGGAAGATCCCTTATTTATCTTATATACTTCAGGGTCAACGGGTAAACCCAAAGGGGTGGTTCACAGTACGGGTGGTTATATGGTCTATTCGGCTTATACATTCCAGAATGTTTTCCAATACGAACCTGGTCAAATTCACTTTTGTACCGCCGACGTAGGTTGGATTACAGGACATAGCTATATCGTTTATGGCCCCTTGTTGAGTGGTGCTACTACCTTGATGTTTGAGGGAGTGCCAACGTACCCCGATGCTGGGCGTTTTTGGGACATTGTTGATAAGCACAAAGTAGATATTTTATACACGGCTCCAACCGCGATTCGTTCGTTGATGGGTTTTGGTTTAAAATATGTTGAAGGTAAAGACCTGAGCTCACTCAAAGTGTTGGGGTCGGTAGGGGAGCCTATCAATGAGGAAGCGTGGAATTGGTACAACGAAAACATTGGAAAAGGCCGTTGTCCGATTGTAGATACCTGGTGGCAGACCGAAACTGGGGGGATTTTGATTTCACCGATTGCGGGGGTAACAAAAACCAAACCTACTTATGCAACGCTGCCATTACCAGGCGTACAACCAATCTTGGTGGACGAAAATGGCGTTGAGATTGAAGGAAATGGCGTGAGTGGTAACTTGTGTATTAAGTATCCGTGGCCATCAATTATTCGTACGACTTGGGGTGATCACGAGCGTTGTCGTCAGACGTATTTCTCAACGTATCCTGGGCGTTATTTTACAGGGGATGGATGTTTGCGTGACGAGGATGGGTATTACCGTATCACAGGACGGGTGGATGATGTATTGAACGTATCGGGTCACCGTATCGGAACGGCCGAAGTAGAAAATGCTATCAACATGCACGCCGACGTCATCGAAAGTGCCGTGGTTGGTTATCCGCACGACATCAAAGGGCAAGGAATTTATGCCTTTGTGATTTGTGATAATGTTCTTGATGATGAAGATTTGTCTCGTCGGGATATTTTGGCTACCGTAACGCGCATCATTGGGCCTATTGCTAAACCAGACAAGATTCAGTTTGTGAGAGGATTGCCTAAGACGCGTTCGGGTAAAATCATGCGCCGTATTTTGCGTAAAATTGCCGAAGGAGATACGTCAAATTTAGGTGATACCACCACGTTGCTCGACCCAACGGTGGTAGAAGACATCAAAGAAGGGGCTTTGTAGATAAGTTGAATAGATAATTGAAAAGGGCTTGAAGCAATTTGTTTCGAGCCCTTTTTTGTTGGATTTGTAAAAAACGATAGCGCGATACTAACCACGAGAAGTAAGGGGTATATTTTCTGATTTTTTTTCTTTTTAAGTAGAAAAGCGAAGTTTTACAACGAATTGTATAGCACCTAGTTCATGGAAAGGTTATTGAAAGAACTTCAACAGGCAGAATTGGAACGTCAGACGCGTCGGTACTTCTTGCAGACGCTCGGCGCGGGCGTAGGTGGACTAGGCTTAGGGTCGTTGCTTGGAAGCTGTGGATATAGTTCAAAAGAGAAAATAGCCGCAGCTCCACTGGTATCGGCCGACCCCATGAACGTTCGGATGCCTCAGTTTGCACCCAAAGTAAAACAGGTGATTTATATTCACATGGCGGGGGCACCTTCGCAGTTGGAATTGTTTGATTATAAACCAGAACTAGAAAAGTACCACGGAAAAGATTGCCCTGCTGAATTTTTAGAGGGAAAGAAATTTGCCTTTATCAAAGGTGTGCCTAAAATGTTGGGACCCAAAGGGCAGTTTGCCCAGCACGGACAATCGGGGGCGTGGGTTTCGGATTATTTGCCCTATTTGCAAACGGCGGTTGATGATGTCTCGTTTTTGAAAGCCATGTACACCGACCAGTTTAACCATGCACCTGCACAGTTGCTGATGCACACAGGTAGTGCGCGATTGGGGCGTCCTAGCTTGGGGGCGTGGACTGTCTATGGCTTAGGTTCAGAGAATCGAAATTTACCAGGATTTATCGTATTGGCATCGGGCGGAAAGCAGCCTGATGCGGGGAAATCAGTATGGGGAAGTGGTTTTTTACCAACGGTGTATCAAGGAGTGCAGTGCCGTACGGGGGGCGACCCCGTTTTGTACGTATCAGACCCACAAGGGATGAACCGCGACATTCGTAAACAGACCATTGAAGCTATCAACGAGATAAATAAACAAACCTACGAGGAAGTACGTGACCCCGAAATTTTGACCCGGATTAGTCAGTACGAAATGGCGTTTCGGATGCAAATGTCGGTGCCTGAAGTAATGGACGTCAGCAAAGAACCGCAGTATATTTTGGATATGTACGGTGTGCAAGCGGGCGAGGGGTCGTTTGCGATGAACTGCCTGTTAGCCCGAAAATTAGTCGAAAATGGCGTACGCTTCGTGCAGCTGTTTGACTGGGGCTGGGACACCCACGGTACGAGCGAAGACGGTTCGGTAGAAGTAGGGCTTCGGAATAAATGTTTGGCGTCTGACCAAGCAGTAACGGCCTTGTTGAAAGACTTAAAAATGCGTGGATTGTTGGATGAAACGCTAGTGGTATGGGGAGGTGAATTTGGCCGAACACCCATGCAAGAAAACCGAGACGGACAAGTGCTCCCCTATTCAGGGCGCGACCACCATCTCGAAGCATTTACAGTGTGGATGGCAGGCGGTGGAGTTAAAAAAGGGTTTTCAATGGGAGAAACCGACCCGCTAGGGTATGCTGGGGTCAAAGACCGTACGCACGTCCACGACCTGCAAGCGACGATTTTGCACTTAATGGGTTTCAACCACGAAAAGTTCACGTACCCGTTTCAAGGGCGTAACTTTCGCTTAACGGATACCGCTGGCAAAATCATTACGCCCGTGTTGGCCTAAACCAAAGAAACTTTCATGAGTTTTTGGGCAAAAGAATGAATCGCTGCTTCAATTTTTTGCACTTGTTGTGCAGAAGGATGTTTGACGCCCGAAACGTATTGACGCATTAATGCTTTGTTAATACCTGCTTTTTCGGCGATAGAATTTATTTTGAGTGGAGAAAATATTTCGAAGAAGGCTGTTAAATCATAACGATACTCAAAGGTGATACTATCAAGAGTAACATCTTTCCAGTAATCGTTGTCCTTACCTTCATTTTCCAAAAAATCTTCTATCAACTCAAGCATATTTTGGGTAATCTCTGCTTCAGAATCACCCACAGTAACGTTCAGAAAACCAGGAGCATCTACACGTCCCCAGATTTCACCGTCACCTTTTTCTATAATAATTGTTAGTTGCATTTTATTTAATGCCTGCTTTTTTCAAGATAGCTTTCAGCGTACCTATAGGAATATCTTTAGTCCCATGATCAGCCACTGGAATATTATCGGGAATAATCGGATGCTTGAAAATACGGTGGCTGCCTTTTTGTCGTACTTCAATCCAACCGTTTTCTTCTAAAAGCTTTATGACTTGCTTCGCGTTCATTAAATTTATTATATAAAAATTTAGTTTTCTGTTTCATATGGTTAACGAGCAAAAGTAAAGATTGATTGGTTTCATTTGGATTTGTTATTACAAAAGTAGCAAAAAGGCTACCTGTTTTGCAAATTTTTAGGTAACTTTTTTGCTACTTTTTGAATGTAAGAATAAAAAAGAGAAGGGATGTTAAATCCCGTATTTATCCAATAAATAAATAATGGCTGCCATAGAAGCACTGCCAAGGTCTAGCTCGCGTTTGTTTACGTTTTCAAAGTTATCGTTGGGAGCGTGGTGTACATCAAAGTACCGCTGAGAATCAGGTTTATAGCCAAATAATACAGTTCCTGATTGTGCCAATGGGCCAATGTCAGCGCCACCACCTCCTGGGCCAATTTCGTGCAAACTATAGGGAGCAAGCAACTCTTTCCACGTTTGGATTTTAGCTTTTTGCTCTGGACGGCCTACGACCCCAAAACCTTTTGGCGTAAAGCCTCCGTTGTCAGACTCTACCGCTGCAATGTGCTTTTCATTGTTTTGTTTGGCCAAATCCGCGTATTTTACTCCTCCGCGCAGGCCATTTTCTTCGTTCATAAACATCACTGCGCGAATCGTGCGTTTGGGCTTGTAACCAATGGCTTTCAATACTCGTAGCACTTCAATGGATTGTACGCAGCCTGCGCCGTCGTCGTGGGCGCCTTCGGCCAAATCCCACGAATCTAAATGGCCGCCTACGACGATAATTTCATCGGGAAACTCACTCCCTTTTATTTCACCTACCACGTTGTGAGAGTCAGCATCGGGCAATGTTTCGCAATTTTGACGGAAATAAAACGTCAAGGTTGGGCTCTCTTTGAGCTTGTCGCTGAGCAGGTTAGCGGCGTTTGTGCTGATTGCTGCCGTTGGAATAAGGGGAGCGCCTGTGGCATAACGCATACTTCCCGTGTGCGGAAAATCGTCTTGCACAGTACTCACAGAACGGACAATTGCCCCTACAGCCCCCAAATTCCCCGCTTCGCTGGCTCCGTTGGCACGTTGTTCAACCGCACTTCCGTAAGCTTCAAACGTGTTGAGTTTGGTTGGATCCATCGGGCGATTAAAAAAGACAATCTTTCCTTTGACTTTTTCTTTGCCCAATTCCCGTAATTGCTGAAAGCTTTTCACTTCAATTACTTCGGCTTCAACGCCTTTAGCCGAAGTCGCAATCGACCCGCCGAGGGCAGCAATGGGAACGCTGATTTTTTGTTTACCTACGTGAATGTACGCTTCTTCTTTTTTGCCACGCACCCAATGTGGCACTTTGACATCCTGCAAAAACACGCGGTCAAACCCCTGCTTTTGCATAAGCTGTTGGGTATAAACCACCGCTTTTTTAGCCCCTTCGGAACCACTGAGGCGGGGGCCTACTTGTTTACAGAGGTAGCGGAGCCATTCGTAGCCTTGGCCGTTGGTGAGTGTTTCGTTGTAAATTTTGCGAATGATGACCGAATCTTCGCGGGTTTGAGCTAGTGAATTACCAGCCAAAAGCAGGAGTAAAACAAGTTTTTTCAATGGGTGGTTGGTTAGAAGGTTGATGATGTGATTCATCACAAAAATACATTCTATTCCAATATGTCTCCTAGCGCTGTCAAAAGAATTCCCGTCGTAGTCGCATCTTGGTCGGCAAAACGATGGTAATTCCCTTTCTTCCATTGCTGTAACGTCGGCCAAATTCGTTGAAAACGATTGTCGGGTAAATGGGCGCGTACGTTGAGAAAATGCAATTTTGCGGCAACCACTTGCAGGTTAGGATGCGTAGCTGGAATGATTCGAGCCAAATGAGCATACACCTTCTGAAGTTCTTCGGCTTGTTTTTGAAGCGGAGCAAGTTTAGTACTATGCGGGCGAGAAAAACGATTGGTCAACGTAACCGATTGGCCATTCTTCTGTTGGGTGCCTACTTGCTGAGAATTGTGTTGCCGATAATGGATAAGGACTTCTGGAATGAATTGAATTTGATTCAGGATAGAGGCGATAAAAGCCATCCAAGTATCGTGTAAAAACGCTGAAATATCGGTAGGGAAGGGTAAAATCATGTCCACGAACGATTTGCGTACGGCCATCGTACAACCCGCAACTCGGTTGCCGACGAGCAATACCTCGATACTTCGTCCCTGTTTCCATTGTTCCTGCTGAGGGGTGCCAAAGCGAACAACTTCCCAGAAGTGCTTTTGGAGGGAATGAGTATATTCATCTACCAAAAGAGCATCCGAAAAAACAACATTTACGGAAGGGTTTTCACTGAAGACTTTTGATAAATGGGCTACTTTTTCGGGTGTCCAACAATCGTCTTGGTCGGCTAAAAAAAGAAGATTACCTTGGCAATGGGTCAGTGCCTTTTCAAAGTTTTTGGTTACGCCTAGTTGATGTTCGTTTTGGAAAATACGGACGGGAAAGGGGGCTTTTTTTGCAAATTGTTCGACCAAGGCAAGGGTGTTGTCCGTCGAACCATCATCACAAACGACAAGTTCGTTGGGAAGTAAAGTCTGATTTTGAATGCTTTCCAGCTGTTCCGTTACAAATCTTGCACCGTTGTATGTACACATTGCAACCGAAATCAGCTGTTGATGGCTGGGCATAAAGTCGAATATCGAGGGTTAGAACAGAGTTTAATTAGGCGTCGAGTAAACGCAACAAACGTCGGCAGCCATTAATGAGCACTCTCCGAAGCGCTTTATTTTTTTGGTAAAAATACGAAGGTTTATGATATGCGTTTGGTAAACTTTTAAAATGAGCATCATTATTAGCTGTTAGTTCCTTTTGGTATATGTCAAAAAGCGGTTTTACGTCAGGACGAGCATTAAAAGAGAACCTATCTTGGTGAACAGATAAGTTATTTGGACTCGAAAGCCGATAGCCACTAAAATGAAAAAATACCAAAGGAAAGGTGTCGTTTACCCAAAAGCCAGCATTTTTCTGTGACACTTTTCGCTCGTGCATGTTCCAGTAAGCCAAATTATAACCTAAATGTTGACTAACGAGAGCATTGGGATAAAACAACGGAACATAATTGAGCCATAGCTGGTCGCAGTTCATTCCTTCGGCAAAGTTGAAATAGCCTTCGTGCCAAACGCGGTCTTCCCACCATGCTAAAAAACGAGCGGTTTCTTCGGAGCGGCGAAGCGCAAAAAAACCACCGTTGTATAAGCCCGCATTCAAAAAACTGCGCAGATGCGGAACCCCCTCGCCAGTGATGGGAGTGACCACGTGTGGCGTAATGACAATGCTGTGATTATCAAGGTCTTTTTCGATGGGAGCAACATCTCCAAAAAGGCGAATGTCGGCATCAAAATAGAGTAGTTTTTCAACGTCGGGATAAGTTTTGAAAAGCCAACTAGCCATAAAAGGTTTGGCCAAACAACTCAGCTCGAAAACAGTATATCGGTTGAAAAGATTGTGAAAATCGGGGACTTGCTGTTCATTAATTTCAACGATTGTATGCGCACTGACGGACGAAACATCACGGTCGTTGATTTTGTCAAAAAGGCCAATCACCACACGGTAGTCGGGGTTGTATTTTACCAAACTATCGGCCATCGTTTTGGCCAGTGCTAAATGACTTAGGGTACAGATTGTAAATGCAAGACGCATTAGAAAAGAAATAGTTTTGAGGCAAAAATACGCACTTCTTCTGAGTTTCAGTCGGAGAAGGTCGTTTTTTGATTTTATGGTAATGCTTCCTTTCGTTTTTTATAGATATTCGACACCTCTTTGAAAAAGACCTAGTAAAAACGAAAACGAAACCACTTATAGGACAAAACCCTTTGATAACTATTTAAGAGACGTTACACACATGAACCTTTCTAGCTCACGTCGCGATTTTATGAAAGCAACAGCCACTACGCTGCTCGCTCCTTCGATTTTATCAACTTCTTCTATGGCCAGTGCCGCCGACGGTGACATTGTTGGCCACGGTAGCCACCGTTACAAAATTCAGGCAGGCTGGGGCAAACTTGATGCCGCGCAATTTCCCGTTAAAAACTGCCATGAAATGGTCATGGACAGCAAAGGAAGGCTTATTATGGTAACGGACGAGACCAAAAATAATATTTTGGTGTACGACCGTTCGGGTAAATTACTAGAAAGCTGGGGGCACGAATACCCTGGCGGGCACGGCCTTACGCTCTGGAATGCCAACGGTGAAGAATTTTTGTTTATCTGTGATCCTAACTCTGGAAAAGTGACCAAAACCGACTTGAAAGGGAAAGTTTTGATGACGATTGAACACCCATCCAAAGTAGGGGCTTACAAGCCTGAAGATAAGTTTTTGCCTACCGAAACCGCCGTTGGCCCAACGGGCGACATCTACGTGGCAGACGGATATGGCTCGCAGTGGATTTTGCAATACACCTCAAAAGGGGAGTTTATTCGGAAATTTGGTGGCTCGGGCGACGAAGATGGACAATTTTCGACCGCTCACGGAATCTCCGTCGATTACCGCAATAAATCGAACCCGACGCTATTGATTACTTCGCGCGCGCACAATGCCTTCAAACGCTTTACATTAGATGGGAAATACTTGTCAACCATCTTTTTGCCAGGAGCTTATGTGTGTCGCCCCGTAATTCATGGCGATACATTGTATGCAGGGGTATGTTGGTCGCGTTTGCGGTATTTAAACCAGACTCCTAACTCAGGTTTTGTGACAATTTTGGATAAAAATGACAAAGTCATCTCAAATCCAGGAGGAACCAAACCCGAATACCGTAACGGGCAACTGCAATTGATGGTGCAAGACAAAGCGGCGGTTGACGGGATTTTGATGCACTGCCACGATGTGTGTATCGACAACGACGAAAACATCTACATCTGTCAGTGGAATGCCAAACAGACGTATCCAGTGAAGTTGGCAAGAATCTGATAATAGAGTGTCGAGTGGAGAGTGCAGAATGTCGAATGGGATTTTTATTCGACATCGCACGGATTTCTATGGTTTATGCAAGCGTGCGAGTATAATTTTTGTCATATTTTTGCTGGTGATGCA
>NZ_JBYFCH010000040.1:0-28773 GCF_057652295.1 Runella sp. R5_40
CCCGAAACCAACACCCACCAAGAGGAGTTTGGGGTGAGTGCCTTACCGACGGGGATGTATTTCTTGAAGGTTTCGACGGCTGACCAGCAAGCGACGCTGAAAGTGGTGAAAGTGGAGTAGGTGACTTCTAATGCCCGAAGTACTATCCTATTAAAAATGCAAAAATGCCTTCAAGCCACTTGAAGGCATTTTTGCATTTTTAATGTATTGATTGTTAGGGTTTTGTGATTTGTGATGTTTTTGTGATGCGTCAATTTTGGTAAAAAATGGATTATAAACTAACCTTGCTAGATGAATTTTCTTAATGACATAAAATCTTTTATAAGCAGGCTGTGGTGGCTGTTTTTATGGATGCTGGCGCTGCTTGCTTGCTTGGCGGTTTGGTGGTATTTCGAAGATAGAATCGAACGCTTAAAACAAAACCCTACTCCCTTTTCAACCCATTTACAAAGTAAGTTATGAAACTAACTCTTCAACTTTTTTTATTGATTCTGTGCGGGGCGCTATGCTTGCGAAGCCAAGCGCAAACCTGCTCAGGCGAAGTACTCAACGTTTCTGCCCCAACGCACAGCACGAGCGGTACAACCAGTTCTTGGACGGTGCCTGCGGGGGGGGCGTATAAGGTAAGAATCACGGCTAAAGGAGCCGTTGGGGGACACAAAACTCAAGAACCGTCAAATAAGGGCGGAAATGGTGCCTCCATGATTGGAGATTTCATGGTAACTTCAGGGCAAATACTCCAAGCCATCGCAGGTGCTCCTGGCCAGACCAATGTGCAGACGGGTGGCGGCGGCGGTGGTTCGGGTGTTCAAATACAGATAGGAGCCTTGCTCATACTCGCGGGTGGCGGCGGTGGTTCTGGAAATACTCCTATTTCTATAAATGGCGGAGGGCCAGGTGTTGTCACTAACTCAGGTACCAATGGCGGTGGGGCGGACAACGGCGGTGGCGGTGGCGGCGGCTATATCGGAAACGGCCAAAACAGCAGCGGTGGATATTCTGGTGGTGGCGGCGGGGGCGGATTTAATGGAATAGGTGGTTTTGGTAACAGCAATACAGGATTTGGCGGCGGCGGTTTCGGGGCAGGCGGCGGTGGCGGGCATATATGTAGCCCTGGCTGTGCCGAAAACATCAACGATTTTTCTGGCGGCGGCGGCGGCGGGTACAGTGGTGGCAATGGTGGTTACGGCTGGGACGGCGGTGGCGGTGGTGGATCCTACAACATTGGCCTGAACCAAAACAATACCGCAGGCAGTAATAGCGGCGGCGGCCAAGTCATTATTGAGTGCCTCGGTACGGCGGCTATTTCGGCTACGCTTACCCCTACGCAACCTACCTGCGCTTCCAATCAGGGAAGTGTAAGTGTTGATTTGACGGGCGACCTCAATGGCTACACCAATGGTGATGTCGAATATGCGATTGTCTCGGGGGGCAGTTTTTCGGGAAACCCTACGTTTACAAGCATTACGGCTGAACCTTTTAGCGTGACTACTGGAACAGGCACTGCGGTGGGTACATACACGGTACGGATTCGACTCAAGTACAATCCTGGAGTTTTTACCGACCAAACTTATACACTTACGCCTAAACTAACGGGTACGATTTACGTCAAAGCCAATGCCTCAGGAGTCAACAACGGCAGTTCGTGGACGGATGCTTTTACCTCGCTGCAAGATGCGCTGGCGGCGGCTTGTTCAGATGCACAAATCTGGGTAGCGGGTGGTACCTACAAGCCCACGGCTGATGCATCTGGCAATACCTCTCCCGCCAATGCCCGAACCAAAACCTTTGTGATGAAAAATGGCGTAGCAATTTATGGAGGTTTTAACGGCACAGAGACTCAGCTTTCCGCTCGAAACTGGCGCAGTAACCCCACGATTTTGAGTGGTAATATTGGTGATACTGGAATAGACACCGACAACAGCTATCGAGTAATCAACAATACATTTACGTCGGGTGCCCCATTGACCAATACGGCGATATTGGATGGCTTTATTGTAGAAAAAGGGTATGCAAACGGCGGTTTTCCGTTCAATTTGGGGGGCGGCATGTGGAATGCGTATGCTTCTCCAAAAGTACAAAACTGCGTGTTTCGTAACAATTATGCGACGTCTGGCGGTGGGATGTTCAACGATAACTCCTCATCAAGCATTACGAACTGCCTGTTTCTCAACAACACGGTAACGACTGCGGGTGCTGGTATTTCCAACGGAGGTGGTACGGATATGGTGCAGGTGATAAACTGTACTTTTTATGGTAATGCAGGCCCGACGACTATTATCAACGAGAGGTCAGCGACTTCCATCAGCAACAGTATTGTTTGGGGAAACGGCGGCGGCATTTCTGGTGGTACGGTGACGTACTCGAACGTACAAGGAGGCGTGAGTGGAACGGGGAATGTCAATAGTGACCCGCGTTTTGAGAATGCGGTTGGAGGAGATTTTCGCTTGCAACAATGTTCTCCCGCGATAGATGCAGGCACGAATACCAATGCACCAGCCAGTGACTTTGCAGGAAATGGTCGCCCCTTCAATGCAACGGGGGTAAATAATACCGATATGGGTGCCCATGAGTACCAATCGTCGTACAGTGTGTGTAATTGCATCGGGAACAATGGCATTGTTTACGTTAATGCCTCGGCTTCGGGGAACAACAGTGGTCGTTCGTGGGCTGATGCTTACACCGATTTACAATCGGCACTTAATGGGGCTCGAAACTTCCCTGCGTGTGTATCTCAGATTTGGGTAGCGGCGGGGACGTACAAGCCGACGGCTGATGCTTCGGGCAATACGTCTCCCGCCGATGCCCGTATGAAAAGCTTTGTGATGGTTAACGGAGTGGCGATTTACGGCGGCTTCAACGGTACGGAGACGCAGCTTACCGCCCGAAATTGGCGCAGTAATCCCACGATTTTGAGTGGGAATATTGGTGATACTGGAATAGACACCGACAACAGCTACCGAGTGATTAACAATAACTTTACCTCGGGTTCACCTTTGGGAAATACGGCGATATTGGATGGGTTTATTGTAGAAAAAGGGTATGCGAACGGCGGTTTTCCACTTAGTTTGGGAGCAGGTATGTGGAATTCAAATGCCTCACCCAATATTCAGAACTGCGTGTTTCGGAATAATTATGCAGTATCTGGAGGTGGTATGTTCAATGATAACTCCTCATCAAGCATTACGAACTGCCTGTTTCTCAACAATACGGCAACAACCGCGGGCGCGGGTATTTCCAACGGTGGTGCTACAGACATGGTGAGGGTAGTAAATTGCACTTTCTATGGTAATGTAGGCACGACGACTATTAACAATCAGAGGTCAGCTACATCCATTAGTAACAGTATTATTTGGGGAAATGGCGGCGGAGTTTCAGGAGGTACAGTAACATATTCGACAGTGCAAGGTGGTTTTAGTGGAACGGGCAATATTGACATCGACCCGCGTTTTGTAAATGCAGCAGGAGGAGATTTTCGCTTGCAGCAATGCTCGCTCACGATAGATGCGGGAACCGCTACAAATGCTCCAACAACAGACTTTGAGGGTAACAATCGTGTGGACGCCGTTACTGTGGGTGGAGTGGTGGACATGGGGGCGTATGAGTACCAAGGTACATATGATATTTGCTCGGCTTGTGCCAATACCACGGGAGGTATTGTTTATGTGAATGCCTCGGCTTCGGGCGGCAGCAATAATGGGAGTTCGTGGGCGAATGCTTTTACAGATTTACAATCGGCACTTATGTTAGCCCGTACGTATCCTTCGTGCGTATCTCAAATCTGGGTAGCGGCGGGGACGTATAAACCTACATCGGGTACTGACCGAGGGATTTCTTTTAGAATGATTAGTGGGGTGGCTATTTATGGGGGTTTTAACGGTACGGAGTCTGAGCTTACAGCCCGAAATTGGCGCAGTAACGCCACGATTTTGAGTGGGAATATTGGTGACACAGGACTAGATACCGACAATAGTTACCGAGTTATCAACAATAATTTCAACTCAGGTTCTCCTTTGAATAATACGGCTGTCTTGGATGGTTTTATTGTAGAAAAAGGCTACGCCGATACCCCGCCTTCCAATCTGGGTGGAGGAATGTGGAATGCTTATGCTTCCCCAATGGTCCAAAACTGTGTGTTTCGCAACAATTTTGCCGCGACCGGAGGAGGGATGTCTAATGCCAATTCCCAGCCAACGATTACTAATTGTTTGTTTCTCAATAATACGGTAACGGCCGACGGTTCAGCGCTTTACAACGGAGCAGGAACCAATCAGGCTAAAATTCTGAACTGTACCTTTTACGGTAACACAGGCTCGACGGTCACGATCAATAACCAAAGTGACGCAGCCATCACCAATTGTATCGTTTGGGGGAATGGAGGAGGGGTTTCGGGTGGTACGATAACTTATTCCAACGTACAGGGCGGTTCTGGTAATATCAGTAGTGACCCCCTTTTCGTGAATGCGGCTGGGGGTGATTTTCGCCTGCAGCAATGTTCTCCCGCGATAGATGCAGGCACCAATACCAATGCACCGACTACTGATTTTGAGGGAAATGCCCGTCCTTTTAATGCGACGGGAGTCAGCAATGCAGATATAGGGGCATTTGAGTATCAATCATCGTATGATGTTTGCACAGCTTGTACTAATATTACGGGCGAAGTATTTACTGTTTCTTCCCCCGGTCACAGCCGAACGGTTACTGTGGGCTATTGGAGAGCGTGTGGACTGTATAAAGTGAGAATTACCGCTAAAGGAGCAAAAGGAGGCAATAATGGCGGTGCAGGAGCAATAATGATTGGCGATTTTATTGTATCGTCCAGTCAGGTCCTGGAATCGGTTGCTGGCGCTCCTGGTGGAGATGGTAATAGAGGCGGCGGAGGAGGAGGGTCTGGTACTCGTATTCAAGGCGGTGTGCCCCTGATTATTGCAGGCGGCGGCGGAGGTAATTCTGGTGGAGGCTCAGGCCTTATAACTACCGGTAATGGTCAGGGCGGCAATTGGCTTGTTACCGGCGGCGGCGGCGGAGGAGGTCTTAACGGCAGTGGGTTTGGTGGGGCAATGGGCGGTGGTGCTGGCTTTAATGCGCTTGGCGGTATTGCTACCGGCAATGGCGGCGGAGGGTATGGCGGTGGTGGTGGCGGCACTGGTCTTCACGCCGGCGGCGGAGGTGGTCAGACGGGAGGAACGGCCATTACTCCAAGCAACGGCGGAGCATCGTATAATCTTGGCAGCAACCAAAACAACACTGCTGGAGCCAACAATGCGGGAGGTCAAGTCATTATTGAGTACCTCGGTGCGGCTTCGCTCTCCGCAACGGTTACGCCTACTTCACAATGTACTTTACCCGGCAGCCTCAGCATTGACCTCACGGGCGATCTTAACGGCAATACGTCAGGTGGGGTAGAATATGCCATCGTGGCGGGCAACAGCTTTACGGGTACGCCTACTTTTGCAGATATTACTGCTGACCCGTTCAATTTGACAAGTGGTACGGGTACGACAGAGGGTACTTATACGGTACGGGTTCGTCTCAAATACAATCCGACATTATATGTGGATAATACTTATAGCCTTCTTTCACCCACGACTATTACTCCTACGATAGGTACAGCTACCCCCACAACCTGCGGAGGTTCAGAGGGTAGCATTACGTTGAGTGGATTTTTGAACAATACCGTTTATTCGGTTACGTACAAAAAGAACAGTGTAGCAGTTTCGGCGGCTAATTTTACCTCCAACGGCAGTGGAGTGATTACCTTGACGGGTTTGGGGGCGGGAAATTATACAGAAATAGTGGCTACGTACGGAGGGTGCGTTAGTAATGCGGCGACAGCAACCCTTGAAGACCCCGCTCCACCGACAGCGACGATTGCGAATAATAACAGCCCGATTTGTTCGGGGAACAATGCGACCTTCAGCGTCAACGGCACGACTGGCGCAACGCTGACGTACACGTTAACGGGTCTGACGGGTAATCAAACGTTGCTTTTGGACGGGACGACTCAGACGATTACGGCCAATAATGCGACGGCAGATGTGATGCTCACGCTGGTAAGCGTTACCAAAAATAATTGCCTTGTGAGCTTGAACGCGACCAGCACGGTGACGGTGAATCCATTGCCAACGGCGACGATTGCGAGTAACAACAGCCCGATTTGTGCGGGGAGCACTGCGACATTTAGCGTCAGCGGCACGACTGGCGCAACGCTGACTTATACATTAACGGGGTTGACGGGCAATCAAACATTGCTTTTGGATGGAACGACTCAGACGATTACGGCAACGAATGCGACGGCAGATGTGATGCTCACACTCGTAAGCGTTACCAAAAACAATTGCCTTGTGAGTTTGACAGCGACCAGCACGGTGACGGTGAATCCATTGCCAACGGCGACGATTTCGAATAATAACAGCCCGATTTGTGCGGGGAACACAGCGACATTCAGCGTCAATGGTACGACTGGCGCAACGCTGACTTACACGTTAACGGGTCTGGCGGGCAATCAAACGTTGCTTTTGGACGGAACCACTCAGACCATTTCGGCCAATAATGCGACGGCAGACGTGACGCTGACGCTCGTAAGTGTTACCAAAACCAATTGTCTTGTGAGTTTGACAGCGACCAGCACGGTGACGGTGAATCCATTGCCCACGGCGACGATTGCGAGTAACAACAGCCCGATTTGTGCGGGGAACACTGCGACATTTAGCGTCAGCGGCACGACTGGCGCAACGCTGACTTATACATTAACGGGTCTGACGGGCAATCAAACGTTGCTGTTGGACGGGACTACACAGACCATTTCGGCCAATAATGCGACAGCAGATGTGACGCTGACGCTCGTAAGTGTTACCAAAACCAATTGTCTTGTGAGTTTGACGGCGACCAGCACGGTGACGGTGAATCCATTGCCCACGGCGACGATTGTGAACAATAACAGCCCGATTTGTTCGGGGAACACTGCGACATTTAGCGTCAACGGCACGACTGGCGCAACGCTGACTTATACATTAACGGGTCTGACGGGCAATCAAACGTTGCTTTTGGACGGAACGACTCAGACGATTACGGCTACGAATGCGACGGCAGACGTGACGCTGACGCTGACGCTCGTAAGTGTTACCAAAACCAATTGCCTTGTGAGTTTGACAGCGACCAGCACGGTGACGGTGAATCCATTGCCCACGGCGACGATTGCGAATAATAACAGCCCGATTTGTTCGGGGAACACTGCGACATTCAGCGTCAGCGGCACGACTGGCGCAACGCTGACTTATACATTAACGGGTCTGACGGGTAATCAAACGTTGCTTTTGGACGGGACGACTCAGACGATTACGGCCAATAATGCGACGGCAGATGTGATGCTCACACTCGTAAGCGTTACCAAAAACAATTGCCTTGTGAGTTTGACAGCGACCAGCACGGTGACGGTGAATCCATTGCCCACAGCGACGATTGCGAATAATAACAGCCCGATTTGTTCGGGGAACAATGCGACATTCAGCGTTAGCGGCACAACTGGCGCAACGCTGACTTACACGTTAACGGGTCTGACGGGCAATCAAACGTTGCTTTTGGACGGGACGACACAGACGATTTCGGCTACGAATGCGACGGCAGATGTGACGCTTACTCTGGTAAGTGTTACCAAAAACAATTGCCTTGTGAGCTTGAACGCGACCAGCACGGTGACGGTGAATCCATTACCTACGGCGACGATTGCGAATAATAACAGACCGATTTGTGCGGGGAATACTGCGACATTCAGCGTCAGCGGTACAACTGGCGCAACGCTGACTTATACATTAACGGGTCTGACGGGTAATCAAACATTGCTTTTGGATGGAACGACTCAGACGATTACGGCTACCAATGCAACGGCAGATGTTATACTCACTCTGGTAAGTGTTACCAAAAACAATTGCCTTGTGAGTTTGACAGCGACCAGCACGGTGACGGTGAATCCATCACCTACGGCGACGATTGCGGGAACAACAACTGTCTGCAAGAATGCTATTTCGCCGAAAATCACGTTCACGGGAGCGGGTGGCACAACGCCTTACACATTTACGTACAAAATTAATAACGGCTCAGCTCAAACCATCGTCACGACTAGTGGCAGCAGCGTAAGCTTAGAAGCACCCACGGGTCAAGTGGGAATAGTGGAATACAGTTTAGTGAGTGTCAATGATGGTTCATCAACGCTATGTAGCCGAGTCCAAACTGGCAGTGCAACGGTGACGGTTCAAGGCAAACCCACTATTACATTAACAACTCTTCAACAAACGCTCAACGAAGGCAACGCTCAAACTTTCTGCGACACGGATGCGAATCCTGTTAACGGTTTACAGTTTACGGTTTCGGGTTTGTGCGTAGTGGGCAATCCCGTTTGGCGCAGCCAAGTGGGCAGTGGTGCGTGGAGCGCATGGTCACCCAATGCCCCAGTTTCCCAGTTGTCCAATAACCAACCCCACCGCTACCAAGCGGCTTGCGATGCGAATTGTGCTGTGACGTACACGAGTCCGATTGAATTGACGATTAATTATCGTTCAACGGTACCACAAAATGTGTCTCTGCTAGTGGACGGTGTGAGTGTAGCAGTGGGAGAGACCAAGGAAGTGTGTAGTTTGGTGAATATACCTCTTAGTTTTAATGCCAATTGTGGGGCAAATGAAGTGACGATTTATTCGGTGGACGGTGGCGAATACAGCGCGGGTGTGCCAACAGGTTTGGTGGATAATCAGTACCACAATTACCGCGTACGTTGTCGTCAATCGGGAGGAGTAGCATCTTGTGTAGAAAGTGAATCTGGAGTGATGCGGTTAAAATTGGTCGTAATTCCATCGGCACCGACGGTATCGTTGTCCTCGACGGGAAGCTGCAACAGTGGTTCAAGTTTCAGTGGCCAATCGTCATGCGGAAGTCTGCGAACAGTTTGGTACAATGCCAGCACAAATGTGGCCTTGGCAAGTTTGCCTGCGACCTTACCTTTGGAAACGACTTCGTACTACGCTCGCTGTCAGACGGAAAATGGCTGTGTGAGTGAGAAGAGCAATATAGTGACATTTACAGTGACGCCAATTCACGTCGCGCCAGCGATTACGGTGAGTCAAGAGATTGTATGCACAGGCACGACGGTGAAAGTTTCAGCCAACTGTCCCGCAGGTAGCCAAACGTTCTGGAACACGGGCGTAACGGCCTCAAGTTTTGAGGTAGCTTTCAGCAACGTGACGAAGCAAACGTACTGGGCAAAGTGTCTTTTTGAAGGCGGTTGTCAGAGCGCCGAAAGTATTCGCAAAGATGTTTACTGGAATGCCTTTGTGGTGACGTTGATCAATATTGGTGAATCTAAATCGGCAGTAAAGGTAAATGACCGTTCGGCGTGGTCGAGTCAATTCATCACACGAGATGGTGGCCCTGAATTGGAACAAAGCACGCAGGTAAATCCGACTTTATATTATGTCGAAAACGCCAATAAACAAGCACCTCGTTACTGGACTATCAACGTAGAAGCGTGTGGATTAAATACCGATGGTTCGCTGACCTTCGACATGTTAGCGACGCCCGAAATGGGTGTGCTTCGTTCCTTCAACACGCACGAAAATAATGCGCCTTACTTCATGTACGCCAACCGAGAGGGCTGGACGGAGTTGTACGCTCAAAACCATCCCGCCTACGGTTTTTACCAAGATAATGGTGCGGGTGGTAACGTTTACGATGCAGGGTTACCAAAAGGATTGTACAAGTTAGGTATTCGTTATTGGGATCAAAAAGGCTGGGGCAGCATTTACCCATCAACGCGTAAACCGCAAGGGAATGTCTTGGCTTACCAAGAATACTGGTTCAGAATTCAGTCGCGAGATGGCGTAGGCGTGGGAGCAGCGAGAGAAGGGGCAAATGGCAGTGGGCAAGAGGCAAAAAGCAAAGGGCAAGGAGCAAATGGGCAAGGGTCGGATAACGGAAAACAGATAACTGATAACGTGTCTTTCGCCACCGTTCTGCCCAACCCCGTCACGAATACGCTCCGCCTTCAAATCCAAAATAGCAAGGGGCAAGTGGTGCAAACTACCTTGACTGATGCCGCAGGGCGTGAAGTATTGAGCCGACAATTTGTGCCTGAGACGAACACCCACCAAGAGGAGTTTGGGGTGAGTGCGTTACCGACGGGGATGTATTTCTTGAAGGTGACGACGGCTAACCAGCAAGCGACGCTGAAGGTGGTGAAAGTGGAGTAATAGGGTTAGTACTGGTCAAAAATGGAATTGACAATCCATTTTTGACCAGTAATCTAACAAATGACGGATGATGGTAATGGGTTTTATTCTGGGAATCGCTCATCAAAATAGCCCACAAACTGCCAAATTTCGAGTATTTCGTTGATACCAACAGGATAGGGAGCATACCTTTCGTTGAGAGATTTTAGGACAAGTACGCCCTTGTCATCTAAGTAGTTAAATACCTTTTTTAGTACAACTCCTTCGTCGGAAGTGACAATCAGGCAAAGGGTGCCATTTTTTATACTGCCCCAGTTATCCATGTATTCTCCAAAAACAACGGAGCCGCTTCTGAGGGGTGGCATGGAATCACCCACGTAGGGAAAAGCCCTGTATTTACGGTCGCGTGATAAAAAGGGCATCTGAAAAACGGGAAGTTTTTGCACGTAATCAACATCGCCGTATCCTTGGGTATAACCACCCAAAGCCCTGACGGGCACAAATTCAATGTTTTCGCGGGTAGTACTATCTACGGTGGTGACCAAAACTCGGTCAGTTGTTTTGTGCCGAGCAACCGGTTTTATTTTTTGACTACAGTCTATTTGGAGAAAATCGTCAATGGAAATAGTAAAATAGGCGGCTAATTTTACCAAATCACCGAAATTGGGCTCAGAACGCCCTACTTCGTAAGCGGCAAGGGTAGATTTTTTGATGCCAATTTCATCGGCCAAACGCTGTTGAGAAAGTTTAGGTGCCAATTGATTACGTAACCAAACCAAATTTTGGGCAAAATAAGTAATTGATTTCATGTATTGCTGTTTAAAATATATACGCAAAGTATAAATAAAATAGACAAAAATCAAATTTAACCCTATCTTGAAAGTAGATGGATGATTTCAACGTTTCATAAGTCAGTTATCTCCGCCATGTTTACTAACTTTGGCCAGATGTCTTTCGCTTTTATGATGCTACGGAATAGAATTCAGGTATGGTTGTTGGTTTTGTGTCTAACCTTTTTGGGGTCGTTTGTAGGGGCGCAATCGCTGGACTTTCCACAACCTGAACTTTTTACTAATCAACAGGGCTTACCACAAGGATTTGTGTCGGGTATTGTACAGGATAAACAGGGATTTATCTGGATGGCTACCCACGACGGCCTTTGCCGATACGATGGTAACCGCTTAAAAGTTTTCCGAGAACAGGGAGATACTACTGGAAAATCATCCATACCCTTTTCTAGTCTTTACTCTTTATTGCTTGATCATCAGGGACGTATATGGATTACGTCGGAACAAGCGGAGTTGGTTATGTTTGATCCTCTCACCGAAGTTTTTACCGACATCTTGAAACAACTGACGCACCTGAGGGTGCCCTATATAGGTGCCCGACATTATTACCCCGACCGACAAAACAGGCTTTGGATGGCCTTTGAGAACAACGGATTGGTCTGTTATGACATGACAACTCGCCGTGCCCGCTGGTTTCAGCACCGCGATGATCAACCGCATTCCATAGGTTCAAATCACATACGCTCGGTATTTCAAGATCAGCAGGGGACGATTTGGGTTGGTACATCGGATGCAGGTTTGGAACGGTTCGACGAGAAGATGGGCTATTTTCATCATTATCGTCCAAATTCTCCGACACCGCTTGCACTGCCCGAACTGGCCATATATGGAATGGCCCAACGACCTTCGGGGGAGTTGCTATTGGGTACCCATCATTATGTCTGCCAATTCAACCCCAAAACAGGGCATTTTCAATCGCAACGATTGCCTAGCGATGATAAAGCGTCATTAGAAGATCACCACTTGTGGGGTATCCACTTTTTGACCGATAGTCGGGGAGAAGTTTATTTTGATCAACGGAACAGCCTGTTTCGCTTTACTGACTTGGCCAATATTCAGTTGGTGACCAATTTTACGTTAAAAACTGGTTTTTGTACCAGTCTGCTCATTGATCACTCAGATGTCCTCTGGGTCGGCACCAACGGTTCGGGTGTGCGCAAATACGATTTACGAACAAATAGCTTCCAAACGGCTCGTTATCAACGTGGTTTTCAGGAAGATGTGTTTGTTCAAGGGGTACATCTACCAGCCAATCAAGTCCGCTTGGGCCAAAACACAGACCCGTATAAGTTTCGCTATACGCTAGATCATCAGGGAGGTCTTTGGGTTAATAGTGGTACATCGACTATCTTTCATATCAATACCGCCACGCACAAGGAGCAGCGGGTTGACTTTCCCATTCCCTTTGTCCAAACGATTACGCCGATGGCGACCGATGCGCAGGGCCGTGTTTGGCTGCTACAATGGCAGACAGAGGCTCATTACTTATGGTATTATGAGCCTGAAAAACGCCAGTGGATTCGTTCCGAGCATCATTTTAAGGTGGAGCCCCTTACTGAAATTATACAGATGGTGGCCGATAGACAGGCATTTTGGCTTGCCACGAAGGCTCATGGTTTGTATCGGTTCGACCGAAAAACGGGACAATTACGCACGTATGTTCACCAGCCCGACCAGCCTACTTCGCTCAGTAGCAATACACTTTATTGTTTAAGCGCAGACCCCGTAGATTCAAATCGGCTGTGGATTGGTACGTTTGGCAAAGGATTGTGTGCGTTCGACAAGCGGTCGGGGCAGTGTCGGAGGATTACAGAGCAGGATGGTTTGCCCAACAATGTAATTTATTCTGCCCTTCCTGATCAATACGGAAATCTGTGGATTGGCACCAACAAAGGGCTATGCCGAATGAACCGTAAAACCTTTCAGACCCGAAATTACACCACTGAAGACGGGTTGCTGGCCAATGAATTTAACCGCTTTCATTACCTTCTCCTACCCAATGGACAAGTCACGATGGGAGGGGTAGAAGGGATAACGTCGTTTTGGCCAGCTAAATTACGGGATGATTCATTTCAGCCCAAAGTGGAACTAACCGAGTTGTATGTCAATAATCGGTTGGTTGAGCCCAACCCTCAGTCTTTTCTTAAGTCGCCTATTCATGCCATTCACGAACTTACATTACCCTATAATCAGAATTTTTTGACGGTATATTTCGCCGCTTTGCAATTCAACTTGCCAGGCAAAAACCACTATCGCTACAAGCTGGAAGGCGTGGAAGATGATTGGGTGGAAACGAGTCAGCCGCAGGCCATTTACACCACGCTGGCGCCAGGCCGCTATACGCTGCTGGTCAATGCGTCCAATACGTCGGGTATTTGGAGTCCCTACGTGCGCCGATTGACCGTTATCATCACCCCTCCTTTCTGGACTACTTGGTGGGCTTATGTGCTGTATGTACTGGTGGTGGCGGGTAGTCTCTGGTACGGTATTCGGTTACGACTAAACCAATTGCAATTGCGGCAGTCGGTAGCGCTTCGTCAGCAGGAAGCGCGGCAATTGCGTGAACTCGACGAAATAAGGTCTCGTTTTTTTACCAACGTAACGCATGATTTTCGTACTCCGCTGACCCTGATTCTATCCCCAATGGCTGGCTTGATTCAAGAATTGGCGGGTACGCCCTACGTCAAGCGCTTGGAGTCGATTAGCCGCAATGCCAAGCAGTTGTTATCCCTGATTAATCAATTGTTGGATGCCGCCAAACTCGACGCCAACGTGCTGACGGTTCAGGAAGTACAAGGGGATATCGACCAGTTTGTAGAGCAGACCGTCGGCTTGTTTCAGGAAGAAGCCATCCAAAAAGGCATCGTCTTGTCAGTTTCGTCGGCGGTTGGTGGTACCTATTGGTTTGATGAAGAAAAGCTGAGGCGGATTATTGCCAATCTGGTGGGGAATGCGTTGAAGTTTACGCCAAAAGGAGGACAAGTGACGGTTTCGTTGTATGCTTCTACCGATTTGGAACTGGTGGTGTCGGATACGGGTGTGGGCATTGCGGCCGATAAATTGCCGTTAGTTTTTGACCGTTTTTTTCAACAGTCGCCTGAGGTAGTGCTGGATAATCAAGGAGAGGGGTTTAGTCCTGACACTCGGATGGGTACTGGCATTGGGCTGGCGTTGGTGAAAGAATTGGTCCAATTGCAGCAAGGGCACATTGCCGTGGAAAGCACCCTTGGCCAAGGCACAACTTTTCGGGTAACGCTCCCTTACCGACGGGCTGACCAACGTTTGGTTGCAGAGGTGGAGGAAGAGTCCATTACGGAGGAGCCATCACTGGCCGATTTGCCAATGTTATACGAAAGTCATAGCGAGCCCCCGCATCTGCTGTTGGTAGAAGATAATGCGGAATTGGCAGATTTTATTGTGGATAGTTTGCCCGCCTTTTACCGCATCAGTCGGGCGGTTAATGGAGCCGACGGGTTTGAAAAAGCATTGGCGGACTTGCCCGATTTAATTATCAGCGACGTGATGATGCCCGTGATGGATGGCTATACGTTCTGTCAAAAAATCAAGGAAGAAGAGCAGACCAACCACATTCCAGTCATTATGCTAACGGCAAAAGTCACTTTTGAAAATCGTCTGGAAGGTCTTACGCGGGGAGCTGACGATTACTTGACCAAGCCATTTCACGTGCAGGAGTTGACGTTGCGTGTTCACAATCTGCTCGAACGCCAGCGTCGGTTTCGTGAGCGGATGCGGCAAGAGTTGGCACGGCCTGTGGCCGCCAAGCCCGACCAACCGAACGAAACGCAGGCTACAGAGCCAGTTCAGTTTGATTCATTTTTGGAAAAACTATACGCCATCGTCGAAGAAAAATTGGACGATTCGTCGTTGAGTGTGGAGCAATTGGCCGAACAACTCAATTTGAGCCGCAGTTCGTTGCACCGTAAAGTAAAAGCACTAACAGGTCTGGCTACGGGTGACATCATTCGTATCTATCGACTCAAACGCGCTACTCAATTTCTACAACAGGGGTATAATAGTTCCGAAACGGCCTACTGCGTCGGCTTTGACAGCCCACAGTATTTTGCAAAGTGTTTTCGGGAACAGTATCAAATGACTCCCAGCGAATTTGCCCGATTGGGCTAAATGCCCCTAAAAAAGCGTGTTTTGGGGCACTCTGCAACCTCAGTTACCACATTTGCAACCTGATTTACCATCCTTTTTTGGGCTTGGTCAGACCTTTGTGTCCGAAAAACGGGTCTTTTATTTACCTCCTTTGCAACAGGTTTTATACCAACGTGGATGGCAGTTATGAAGAGCCCTGTCTCAATGAGAAACTCTAAATTAATTGCAGGTGAATTCCATGTTGAAACCAAGCCTCTCACATCGTGTAGTCACGATTGATTTTATTCGGGGACTAGCCCTGTTGGGTATTTTGTTGATTAACGTACAGACCTATGCGTTGTTTGCCTTGCTCCGTCCCGAGCAAGTATATAAGCTGGGGTTAGACCAGCCAGATACCTACGCGCCCGCCCAATTTTTCGTTCAGTTGTTGATAAAAGGGCAATTTTATACGATTTACAGTTTTCTTTTTGGGCTGGGCTTTTACCTGATGAGCAAAAAGAATACCCACGCGGGACTGGATACAAATCGGTTTTTCAAACGACGTTTATGGGTGCTGTTGGCTTTGGGGTTGCTTCATGCTTTTATATTCTGGTTTGGCGACGTCCTGCACAAGTATGCGTTGCTAGGGTTTACATTGCTTTATTTTAGTAAAAAGCCGGTTGCCGTGTTGGGCAAATGGGTCATTGGACTGGCTGTTTTGGGTGTCGTGCTTCAGACTGTACAGACCCTGGCGTTTCCCTCTACGCCATCCGAGCAAGCGTCCAGTCAGCAACAGTTCGATGCGGTCGTCATGCAGGTAGTCGCTACGTGGCAAAAGGGGTCGGTTTGGGAGGTGATGAGCCTGCAAAGTTTGGGGGTGGTGATGCTGCATGTCATGGCTTTCAAGCACGGTTTTGCTGGTTACTTGCACTACGAGATAATGTTTTTATTGGGCTTGATGGCAGGAAAACTACAACTGTTTAGCCGACTGGCCGAAGTTAAAAATCAATTTTTACGAACGGCTTTTTGGCTATTTCCAATGGGGCTGATGTTAAAAGCGGTCGCCAGCTTGCCCGTTTTGGGAGTTCACCTGCCTATGGTCAACTCTTTGCCCTACGAACCCTTGATTTTTTCACTGGCCGATTTTCTGGGAACTCCTTTGTTGACGGTGGTCTATCTGATTGAACTCGCGATGCTTTTTAACCAATACCCCAATCGTGTTTTCGGTTGGATTGCCAATGCGGGTCGGTTGGGTCTGACCAATTATCTGATGCAAACCCTGCTGTGCATGGGACTTTTTTACGGCTATGGCCTAGGCTTGTCGGGGCGGCTGACCCTGCTCGAATCGCTGGTTGTCGCGGTCGGTATCTATGTTTGTCAAGTTGGCTACAGCAACCTCTGGCTGAAGTATTACCGACAAGGGCCTTTGGAATGGCTTTGGCGAAAGCTCACCTATACCCAGAAGCCATTTCCTAAACACACTTAATGAAGGTTTGATCGACGTATGCGATTACGGCATGCCAAAAATAATTTGCTTAAAATCAATTAATTATGAAAAGAAGTGTCTTAATTTTTGCTCTGTGGGCTAGTCTGCTTGGAATTGCCCATGCGGCCACCTTTACGGTGAGCAACACCAATGACAGTGGTGCAGGTTCTCTTCGCCAAGCCATTCTTAGTGCCAATGCAGATGCAAGTGCAACGGCGGCTACCCCGCATCAGATTAATTTTACGGTATCCAATGGGTCAACCATTACGGTCATTAGTCCCTTTTTGGTGATTACGAATCATATTAGCATCAATGGTTTAGGCGTAGCAAATCTGACAATTAGCGGAGGTGGCACCTCACGTATTTTTTGGATACAAAATGGTACCATTACCATTCAAAACCTTACCCTGGCCAATGGCTACGCCAAAGGGGGTGATGGTAATGGAGGAGGTATGGGTGCGGGTGGAGCTATCTTTATGCACGAAGGTAAAGAAGGGGGCACCGGTAGTATTCAATTACGTTTAATCAATGTAAATCTTAGCAACAACCGAGCAGTGGGAGGTAATGGTACAGGTTCAGTAGATGGTGGTGGTGGTATGGGTGGCAATGGCGGTGCTTTTCCTATTGTCCTCCACGGGTTTACGTTCTATGATGGTGGTGGAGGTGGTGTGTTAGGAAATGGGGGCGGTGCTGGAGGTAGTGTAACCAATGGCGGGAATGATGGTGGTGGTACCAACGGCGGAATCTCTATATTTGGCAACGGTGGAAATCGTGGTACAGCTGGTGGTAATGGTGGTTTTGGCGGCGGCGGTGGTGGTGGCACAGGCGGTGGTAATGGTGGTTTTGGTGGCGGCGGTGGTAGTGGCACAGTCGGCGGGCCTGGTGGCTTTGGCGGCGGCGGTGGTGGTGGTAATATAGGGGGGCCTGGTGGCTTTGGCGGCGGCGGTGGCAGGGGCCTTATGAATGCCGCAGGCGGCTTTGGTGGCGGTAATGGTGGAGATGGAAGTGGAGGTGGAGGTATGGGTGCTGGTGGGGCTATTTTTGTGGCGAGTGGTCGCTTGAGTTTAAATGGCGTCAGTTTTAACAATAATAATGCAACCAGAGGAAATAACGGTGCCAAAGGTTACGGCGGGGCATTTTTTGTATTCAACTTGACCCATAATGGTGGAAATCCAGCACCAGGGACTACTAACTACCCAGCGGTGACGATGTGTAATGTGACGTTTAGCGGCAATACTGCCGATGACGATAACAGCACTTATACCAATAATGATAACGTTTATGCCAGTAATACTTCCAGTCTCAGCCCTACTGGTTATATCAGTAGCAACGCAACGACTATTTGCGCAGGAGGTAGTGTTCAACTTAGTTTCACTTCCCCTTCGGGCACGGGGCCTTTTGATATTGTAGTCAATGGGATAACGTACAATGATGTACCAAGTGGCTCCGTGTTTCTTACGCGAACTGAAGGCACTCATTTTACGGGTACTACCCATTTTAACCTTACTCAAATCACGGATGCCAATAATTGTGTCATCAGTGGCTTGGCGCAAACTACCACGGTTGATGTCAATAATGTAAGCGCAGGCAGTATTTCCGGTGATCAGACTATTTGCGCAGCGGGTGATCCTAGTAATTTTAGCTCAACGACCAATGGGTCAGGGGCTGGTACGATTTCCTACCGCTGGGAGAAGAGTACCACCAATTGCAGTAGTGGTTTTTCGACCATCGCGGATGCAACAGCATCAACGTACGATCCGCCTGCACCATTAAGCCAAACGACTTACTATCGACGTGTGACTATTTCTACGTTAAATGGAGTCGCTTGTGAAGCCATTAGTAACTGTGCAACAGTGATCATTAATAATGTAAGTGGAGGTGATGTTGCTGGTAATCAGGTAGCTTGTCGTGGCGGTGACCCAACACCGCTTACTTCTACTAATCTCGGTTCGGGCAGTGGTACGATTACTTACCGCTGGTTAAGTAGTACAGTGGATTGTGCTACGGGATTGACCCCTATCATGGGCGCAACGAGTGCAGATTATGACCCTCCCGTTGGTATTACTCAAACCACTTATTTTCGTCGGGTTACCATTTCTACGTTAAATGGGGTCGCTTGTGAAGCGATTGCCCCAGATTGTATAGTCATTGTGGTGCTCAATCCGCAGGGAGGAACGATTGCTGGCGATGAGACGATTTGCTCAGGGGGTGACCCAGTTGCTTTTACCAGTAGTGTTACTGGTTCGAGCAATGGGGGAACCATTACCTACCGTTGGGAAAGCAGTACCACAAATTGCAGTAGCGGCTTTAGCTCAATTATGGGTGCAACAGAAGAGACGTATAATCCACCTGCAGGTATAAGCCAAACGACTTATTTTCGGCGAGTAACGATTGCCACTTTCAATGGTACAGCCAGTGGTTCCTGCGAGGCGGTGAGTAATTGTGTAACTGTTACGGTAGCCTCGGTAAGCGCAGGCAGTATTTCTGGTGATCAGACTATTTGCGCAGCGGGTGATCCTAGTAATTTTAGCTCAACGACCAATGGGTCAGGGTCTGGTACGATTTCCTACCGCTGGGAGAAGAGTACCACCAATTGCAGTAGTGGTTTTTCGACCATCGCGGATGCAACAGCATCAACATACGATCCGCCTGCACCATTAAGCCAAACGACGTACTATCGACGTGTGACTATTTCTACGTTAAATGGGGTCGCTTGTGAAGCCATTAGTAACTGTGTGACAGTGACCGTAGGCGATAACCAAGCCCCAACAATTACCTGTCCCGCCAACATCAGCGTTAGCAACGACGCGGGTCAATGCTCCGCGGTGGTAACCTACACTGCCCCCGTAGGCAGCGATAACTGTTCAGGTGCTACGACAACACAAACGGCAGGCTTGGCTTCTGGGGCAGCTTTCCCCGTTGGCACAACGACCAATACGTTTGAAGTAACGGCGTCAAACGGCCAAAAGACAAGTTGTTCATTCACCGTAACGGTCACTGACGCAGAAGCACCTAAGATTACCTGTCCTGCGAATATTAGTGTTAGCAACGACGCAGGTCAATGCTCCGCGGTGGTAACATACACGGCCCCCGTAGGCAGCGACAACTGTTCAGGTGCGACAACGGCACAAACGGCAGGCTTGGCTTCTGGTGCAGCTTTCCCCGTTGGCACAACGACAAATACCTTTGAAGTAACGGCGTCAAACGGCCAAAAGACAAGTTGTTCATTCACCGTAACGGTCACTGACGCGGAAGCGCCTAAGATTACTTGTCCTGCGAATATTAGTGTCAGCAACGACGTAGGTCAATGTTCAGCGGTGGTAACCTACACGGCCCCCGTAGGCAGTGACAACTGTTCAGGCGCAACGACAACACAAACGGCAGGCTTGGCTTCTGGCGCAGCTTTCCCCGTTGGCACAACGACCAATACGTTTGAAGTAACGGCGGCGAATGGACAAAAGACAAGTTGTTCATTCACCGTAACGGTCACCGACGCGGAAGCACCTAAGATTACCTGCCCCGCCAACATCAGCGTTAGCAATGATGCAGGTCAATGCTCCGCGGTGGTAACCTACAGCGCACCCGTAGGCAGTGACAACTGTTCAGGTGCGACAACGGCACAAACGGCAGGCTTGGCTTCTGGCGCAGCTTTCCCCGTAGGCACAACGACCAATACGTTTGAGGTAACGGCAGCGAATGGACAAAAGACAAGTTGTTCATTCACCGTAACGGTCACCGACGCAGAAGCGCCTAAGATTACCTGCCCCGCGAACATCAGTGTCAGTAACGACGCGGGTCAATGCTCCGCGGTGGTGACATACACCGCCCCCGTAGGCAGTGACAACTGTTCAGGTGCGACAACGGCACAAACGGCAGGCTTGGCTTCTGGCGCAGCTTTCCCCGTAGGAATCACGACAAATACGTTTGAAGTAACGGCGGCGAATGGACAAAAGACAAGCTGTTCATTTACCGTAACGGTCACCGACGCAGAAGCGCCTAAGATTACCTGTCCCGCCAACATCAGCGTTAGCAACGACGCGGGTCAATGCTCCGCGGTGGTAACCTACACGGCCCCCGTAGGCAGCGACAATTGTTCAGGTGCGACAACGGCACAAACGGCAGGCTTGGCTTCTGGGGCAGCTTTCCCCGTAGGAATCACGACAAATACGTTTGAAGTAACGGCGTCAAACGGCCAAAAGACAAGTTGTTCATTCACCGTAACGGTCACCGACGCGGAAGCACCTAAAATTACTTGTCCCCAGAATATTAGCGTTAGTAACGACGCGGGTCAATGCTCCGCGGTGGTAACCTACACGGCACCCGTAGGCAGTGACAACTGTTCAGGTGCGACAACGGCACAAACGGCAGGCTTGGCTTCTGGTGCAGCTTTCCCCGTTGGCACAACGACCAATACGTTTGAAGTAACGGCAGCAAACGGCCAAAAGACAAGTTGTTCATTCACCGTAACGGTCACCGATGCAGAAGCGCCTAAGATTACCTGTCCCGCCAACATCAGCGTTAGCAACGACGCGGGTCAATGCTCCGCGGTGGTAACATACACCGCGCCCGTAGGCAGTGACAACTGTTCAGGTGCGACAACGGCACAAACGGCAGGCTTGGCCTCTGGGGCAGCTTTCCCCGTAGGAATCACGACCAATACGTTTGAAGTAACGGCGGCAAATGGACAAAAGACAAGTTGTTCATTCACCGTAACGGTCACCGACGCAGAAGCACCTAAGATTACTTGTCCCCAGAATATTAGCGTTAGCAACGACGCAGGTCAATGCTCCGCGGTGGTAACATACACGGCACCCGTAGGCAGTGATAACTGTTCAGGTGCGACAACAACACAAACGGCAGGCTTGGCTTCTGGGGCAGCTTTCCCAGTAGGAATAACGACAAACACCTTTGAAGTAACGGCGTCAAACGGCCAAAAGACAAGTTGTTCATTCACCGTAACGGTCACCGACGCAGAAGCACCTAAGATTACTTGTCCCCAGAATATTAGCGTTAGTAACGACGCGGGTCAATGCTCCGCGGTGGTGACATACACGGCCCCCGTAGGCAGTGACAACTGTTCAGGTGCGACAACGGCACAAACGGCAGGCTTGGCTTCTGGCGCAGCTTTCCCCGTAGGCACAACGACAAACACCTTTGAAGTAACGGCGTCAAACGGCCAAAAGACAAGTTGTTCATTCACCGTAACGGTCACCGATGCGGAAGCACCTAAGATTACTTGCCCCGCCAACATAAGCGTTAGCAACGACGCAGGTCAATGCTCCGCGGTGGTGACATACACCGCCCCCGTAGGCAGTGATAACTGTTCAGGTGCGACAACAACACAAACGGCAGGCTTGGCTTCTGGGGCAGCTTTCCCAGTTGGAATCACGACCAATACGTTTGAAGTAACGGCGTCAAACGGCCAAAAGACAAGTTGTTCATTCACCGTAACGGTTACCGATGCGGAAGCACCTAAGATTACTTGCCCCGCCAACATCAGTGTCAGCAACGACGCAGGTCAATGCTCCGCGGTGGTGACATACACCGCCCCCGTAGGCAGTGATAACTGTTCAGGTGCGACAACAACACAAACGGCAGGCTTGGCTTCTGGGGCAGCTTTCCCAGTAGGAATCACGACCAATACGTTTGAAGTAACGGCGGCGAACGGCCAAAAGACAAGTTGTTCATTCACCGTAACGGTTACCGATACGGAAGCCCCTAAGATTACCTGTCCTGCCAACATCAGCGTTAGCAACGACGCGGGTCAATGCTCCGCGGTGGTAACCTACACGGCCCCCGTAGGCAGCGACAATTGTTCAGGTGCGACAACGGCACAAACGGCAGGCTTGGCTTCTGGGGCAGCTTTCCCCGTAGGAATCACGACAAATACGTTTGAAGTAACGGCGTCAAACGGCCAAAAGACAAGTTGTTCATTCACCGTAACGGTCACCGACGCGGAAGCACCTAAAATTACCTGTCCCGCCAACATCAGCGTTAGCAACGACGCGGGTCAATGCTCCGCGGTGGTAACCTACACGGCCCCCGTAGGCAGCGACAATTGTTCAGGTGCGACAACAACACAAACGGCAGGCTTGGCTTCTGGGGCAGCTTTCCCCGTAGGAATCACGACAAACACCTTTGAAGTAACGGCGTCAAACGGCCAAAAGACAAGTTGTTCATTCACCGTAACGGTCACCGACGCTGAAGCGCCTAAGATTACCTGTCCCGCCAACATCAGCGTTAGCAATGATGCAGGTCAATGCTCCGCGGTGGTGACATACACCGCCCCCGTAGGCAGTGACAACTGTTCAGGTGCGACAACAACACAAACGGCAGGCTTGGCTTCTGGTGCAGCTTTCCCAGTTGGCACAACGACCAATACGTTTGAAGTAACGGCGGCGAATGGACAAAAGACAAGTTGTTCATTCACCGTAACGGTCACCGACGCAGAAGCACCCAAGATTACTTGTCCTGCCAACATCAGCGTTAGCAATGATGCAGGTCAATGCTCCGCGGTGGTGACATACACGGCACCCGTAGGCAGCGACAACTGTTCAGGTGCGACAACGGCACAAATAGCAGGATTGGCTTCTGGCGCAGCTTTCCCCGTAGGAATCACGACCAATACGTTTGAAGTAACGGCGGCAAATGGACAAAAGACAAGTTGTTCATTCACCGTAACAGTCACCGATACTGAAGCCCCTAAGATTACCTGTCCCGCCAACATCAGTGTCAGCAACGACGCGGGTCAATGCTCCGCGGTGGTAACCTACACTGCCCCCGTAGGCAGCGATAACTGTTCAGGTGCGACAACAACACAAACGGCAGGCTTGGCTTCTGGCGCAGCTTTCCCAGTTGGCACAACGACAAATACGTTTGAAGTAACGGCGGCGAATGGACAAAAGACAAGTTGTTCATTCACCGTAACGGTCACCGACGCAGAAGCGCCTAAGATTACCTGCCCCGCCAACATCAGCGTTAGCAATGACGCGGGTCAATGTTCCGCGGTAGTAACATACACCGCACCCGTAGGCAGTGACAACTGTTCAGGTGCTACAACGGCACAAACGGCAGGCTTGGCTTCTGGGGCAGCTTTCCCCGTAGGAATCACGACCAATACGTTTGAAGTAACGGCGTCAAACGGCCAAAAGACAAGTTGTTCATTCACCGTAACGGTCACTGATACGGAAGCACCTAAGATTACTTGCCCCGCCAACATCAGTGTCAGTAACGATGCGGGTCAATGCTCCGCGGTAGTAACATACACGGCCCCCGTAGGCAGTGACAATTGTTCAGGTGCAACAACGGCACAAACGGCAGGCTTGGCTTCTGGTGCAGCTTTCCCCGTTGGCACAACGACCAATACGTTTGAAGTAACGGCGTCAAACGGCCAAAAGACAAGTTGTTCATTCACCGTAACGGTTACCGATACGGAAGCGCCTAAGATTACCTGCCCCGCCAACATCAGCGTTAGCAACGACGCGGGTCAATGCTCCGCGGTGGTAACATACACCGCCCCCGTAGGCAGCGACAACTGTTCAGGTGCGACAACAACACAAACGGCAGGCTTGGCTTCTGGGGCAGCTTTCCCCGTAGGAATCACGACAAATACGTTTGAAGTAACGGCGTCAAACGGCCAAAAGACAAGTTGTTCATTCACCGTAACGGTCACTGATACGGAAGCGCCTAAAATTACTTGCCCCGCGAATAGTGTAGTCTATGAAGGTATGCTCGTGACGTACGTTGCACCCGTGGGCACCGACAATTGTGCAGGTGCCGTAACGACCCAGACGTCAGGTCTTGGAACGGGAGTGCTATATCCCGTAGGCGTGACGACCAATACCTTCAAAGTGACGGCGGCGAATGGCCAAACGACGGAGTGTTCGTTTACGGTAACGGTGATAAGCAAACCTACGATTACGTTGACGACATTACAACAAACCTTAAACGAAGGTAACGCTCAAACTTTCTGCGATACGGATGCGAATCCAGTTAATAGTTTGCAGTTTACGGTTTCGAGTGGATGCGTAGTAGGTACTCCTGTATGGCGCAGCCAAGTGGGAAGCAATGCGTGGAGTGACTGGTCACCCAATGCCCCAGTTTCCCAATTGTCCAATAACCAACCCCATCGCTACCAAGCAGCCTGTGATGCCAATCATTCAGTAACTTACACGAATCCGATTGAATTGACGATTAATTATCGTTCAACCGTACCGCAAAATGTAACAATGCTAGTGGACGGTGTGAGTGTAGCAGTGGGAGAGACCAAGGAAGTGTGTAGTTTGGTGAATATACCACTTAGTTTTACTACCAATTGTGGGACAAATGAAGTAGTGCTTTATTCGGTGGACGGTGGCGAGTACAGCGCGGGTGTACCCGTTGGCTTGGTGGATAATCAGTACCACAATTACCGAGTACGTTGTCGCCAATCGGGAGGAGTTGCATCGTGTGTAGAAAGTGAATCTGGGTTAATGCGGTTAAAATTGGTCGTAATTCCATCGGCACCAACGGTATCGTTATCATCGACGGGCAGTTGCAACAGTGGCTCAAGTTTCAGTGGCCAATCGTCCTGCGGAAGTTTGCGGACGGTTTGGTACAATGCCAGCACAAATGTAGCCTTGTCAAGTTTGCCTGCGAGCTTACCTTTGGAAACGACTTCGTACTACGCTCGTTGTCAGACGGAAAATGGCTGTGTGAGTGAGAAGAGTAATGTGGTGACATTCACAGTGACGCCAATTCACGTCGCCCCTGCGGTTACCGTTTCGCAAGACATTGTCTGTACAGGCACGACGGTGAGAATCTCGGCGAACTGTCCCGCAGGTAGCCAAACGTTCTGGAACACGGGTGTAACGGCCTCCAGTTTTGAGGTAGCATTCAGCAACGTGACGAAGCAGACGTATTGGGCGAAGTGTCTTTTTGAAGGTGGTTGTCAAAGTGCGGAAAGTATTCGCAAAGATGTGTACTGGAATGCGTTTGTGGTGACGTTGATCAACATTGGTGAATCTAAATCGGCGATAAAAACCAACGACCGTTCGGCGTGGTCAAGTCAGTTCATCACCCGAGATGGTGGCCCTGAATTGGAACAAAGCACGCAAGTGAATCCGACTTTGTATTACGTAGAAAATGCCAATAAAATGGCACCTCGTTACTGGACGATCAACGTAGAAGCGTGTGGATTAAATACCGACGGTTCGCTGACCTTCGACATGTTGGCGACGCCAGAAATGGGGGTGATTCGTTCTTTCAACACGCACGAAAATAATGCGCCTTACTTCATGTACGCCAACCGAGAGGGCTGGACAGAATTGTATGCTCAAAACCATCCTGCCTACGGTTTTTACCAAGATAATGGTGCAGGCGGTAACGTTTATGATGCAGGTTTGCCGAAAGGGTTGTACAAGTTAGGCATTCGTTACTGGGATCAAAAAGGCTGGGGTAGCATTTATCCATCAACTCGTAAACCTCAAGGCAACGTGTTAGCCTACCAAGAGTATTGGTTCCGAATCCAGTCGAAAGACGGGGTAGGGGTTGGAGCAGCGAGAGAAGGGGCAAATGGCAGTGGGCAAGTGGCAAAAAGCAAAGGGCAAGGAGCAAGGGTCGGACCGTCGCACGGCAATGGGTCGGATAACGGAAAACAGATAACTGATAACGTGTCTTTCGCCACCGTTCTTCCCAACCCCGTTACGCATACGCTTCGCTTGAAAGTGCAAGAGAGCAAGGGGCAAGTGGTGCAAGCGGCATTGACGGATGCCGCAGGCCGTGAAGTTTTGAGCCGACAATTTGTACCCGAAACCAATACCCACCAAGAGGAATTTGGGGTGAGTGAATTGACGATGGGTATATATTTCTTGAAGGTTTCGACGGCTAACCAGCAAGCGACGCTGAAAGTGGTGAAAGTGGAGTAAGAGAATGTAAGTAGATAATATACCAAAAGTCCTGTGAAAATATCGTCACAGGACTTTTTTATAGGTGTCTGTTCTTACATTTGCGTGTAGATAAATTGGAAGTTGTTAACAATGAAAAAACTCGTGTACCTGTTATTCGTTCTACTGTCGTTCAATGGCTTGGGACAACTGAATTATAACTACCTATTACACAAGACCTACGCCCAACGGTTTCCGACCATGTTTGACCTGGATAATGGAAATCCTCCCGGGCTTACTGTCAAGCAGTATCAAGCCTACGTTGGAAACATCAAAAAAATAGCCGAAAAAGCAGGCGACGAAGAATTAGCCGTAGAAACGAATATTTTAATCCATAGAGATTATTTCTATCATTCAGAATTTACTAAGCAATCGTTGGGTTTTATTGATAGTGTGTATCAGCTCAATACAGAAAAAAAGTGGCGATGGCTGGAAATCAAACTGGAATATTTATACGGGATTATTTATTTCAATGCTGTGCGTAATTACGAACAGGCGTTTATCCACTTTGAAAAACTAGCGGAGCTGTTGGCCAATACTCCCGACATCGAAATTCCCGATAAGTTGTTGTACTACTACAAAATCGGAGAAGCGTATTATTTTTTTTCGGACTATCTGACTACGATCAAGTACCTAGAGTTGGCCTTGACGGTGCCACCTTATACGCAGGATTGTAAAAGGCAATTAACGCATACGGCTAACACGCTTGGGTTGTGTTATCAAAAGTTGAAGCAATACGACAAAGCCAATTATTATTTTCAAAAAGCGTACGAGTTTTATGAGCCAAGTTGCTTTGAAAAAGGGGTATGGAAGGCAATTTCGAGCGGAAATATTGGGTATAGTTATTACCTGACGAAGCAGTACCAAAAAGCGAAACCCTTGTTGGAGTTGGATGCGCAATCAGCGATTGAGGTTCTCAAAGACTACGGATTGGCGGTTGGGTCGCTTACTCCTTTGGGGGCGATTGCCTTGGATGAGGGGGATGTGGCTTTAGCTGAAAAATACTTGAGCAAGGCTAAAAAATGTGCCATTTTGTCGGGGCAATACAAGCGTTTTGAGCTGCTTTACCCGCAGCTGGCTCGTTTGGAATCGGCTAAGGGTAACAATAAATTAGCTTCGGTGTATCTGGACTCGGCCTTGATCATCAGAGATAGCCTTTCGCGTCAATTTAATGCGCTTCAAATCATGCGGGCCAAACAAAAGACGGACTTTGAAATCCACAAAGCAGAGGTTTTAAAACTCGAACATGAGAAAAGTGTGAGCCTTTTTATCCGCAATGCGCTGATTGTAATGGTGGTTTTACTGATGATAGCGGCGGTGTGGGTGTATCGTTGGCAATCTCACAAAGCGAAGCAAAAAGAAGCAGCTTTGCAGCAAGCGCAAAAAGAGCTGGACGAAGCCACTGTTGAACTAAACGGCTTTGCGAAGAAATTGATGGATAACAATCAACTGGTTGAAACCTTAGCCCAAAAGACGGGTGAAGAAAACGCGGAAATCATCAATCAATTGCAGAGAGTTACACTGCTCAGGGAAGAGGAATGGGATAGATTTCGGCGACTTTTTGATAAAGTGCATACCGATTATTTGCTTCGCTTAAAAACCAAATACCCAGAATTGAGTCCCGCCGAAATTCGATTTGTGGTGTTATCAAAACTGAAGTTTTCCAACAACGAAATGGCTACGGCTTTGGGCGTTGGGTCGGATACCATCCGTCAATACAAAAGTAGGTTGCGAAAAAAGCTCCAACTTTCTGAGCAAACGAGTTTGGAAGAGTTGATAGAAAGTATTTAGCCTTTTAAGGCGAAGGTGATTGAGTTGTTTTATAAACCCCTGTCAAACAGGGGTTTATTTTTTTGTAGCTATTTTGTCACAGGCTTGTCACGCTTTTGTCACGCCCCAAAATTGGGAAGATGAACAAATTCATGGAGCATTGCACTGCTTATTTCAGACGTCCATGAATAAACTGACTCCAACCAAATCAATTCTGTGGCTGATTGCCATTTTGTTGCTGCTTCTCCTGGGCTTGCTTTTTATATGGCTATGGTACGATGCCAAAATACAGGACATCAATCGCCAAACCCGACAACTGCAATCAAGCTATCAACAATACCCTACTCAATTTTTCAACCCATTTACCAAGTAAGTTATGAAACAAACTCTTCAACTTTTTTTATTGATGTTGTGCGGGGTGCTTT
>NZ_JBYFCH010000041.1:0-28633 GCF_057652295.1 Runella sp. R5_40
ACAAGCCAACGCCCAGAGCCAAAGTCCGATGCAAAGTAGGGTAATGTGCGCTATGGAAAACACCTTTTTCATGGAGACGTATTTGAAAAATGATGTCCCAAAAGTAGGTCTAAACCACCTTGACCCTGTTAGAAAATACGGTCAAAAACTTAGACAATACGGTCAAAAACTTAGAAAAACACGAAAATCTTATTCAAAATTATAAATTTCACCCTCAAGGCACCTTCACCACCTTCAGCGTCGCTTGTTTTTCCGAAGTCGTCACCTTCAAGAAATACAGCCCCGCTGGTAACGCATTTACGCCAAATTCTTCTTGGTGCGTGTTCGTCTCGGGCACAAATTGACGGCTTAAAACGTCACGCCCTGCGGCATCGGTTAATGCCGCTTGCACCACTTGCCCCTTGCTATCTTGTACTTTCAAGCGAAGCGTATGCGTAACGGGATTGGGGAGAACCGTGGCGAAGGCGCCGTTATCGGTTAGCTGTTGTCCGTTATCCGACCCTTGCCCATTTGCTCCTTGCCCTTTGCTTTTTGCCTCTTGCTCCTTGCCATTTGCCTCTTCTCTCGCTGCACTCACGCCTACCCCGTCTTTCGACTGGATTCTAAACCAGTATTCTTGATAGGCCAACACGTTGCCTTGTGCTTTCCGCGTCGAAGGATAAATACTGCCCCAGCCTTTTTGATCCCAATAACGAATGCCTAGTTTATACAAACCTTTTGGTAAACCTGCATCGTACGAATTCCCGCCTGCGCCGTTGTCTTGGTAAAAACCGTAGGCGGGGTGGTTTTGGGCGTACAATTCCGTCCAGCCTTCGCGGTTGGCGTACATGAAGTATGGTGCATTGTTCTCGTGCGTGTTGAAGGAACGTATCACCCCCATTTCGGGCGTCGCCAGCATGTCAAACGTCAATGAACCGTTTGTGCCCAACGCACACGCATCCACGTTAATCGTCCAATAACGAGGGGCCGTTTTGTTAGCGTTTTCTACAAAATATAGGGTTGGGTTTACTTGCGTACTTTGTTCCAATTCAGGACCGCCATCTCGCGTGATGAACTGACTGCTCCAAGCACTTGGGTCGTTGGTTTTTATCGCCGATTTGCTCTCGCCAATGTTTATCAACGTCACCACAAAGGCATTCCAGTAAACATCTTTGCGAAAGCTTTCCGCACTTTGACAACCACCTTCAAAAAGACACTTTGCCCAGTAACTCTGCTTCGTCACGTTGCTGAATGCTACCTCAAAACTTGACGCTGTTACCCCCGTGTTCCAAAACGTTTGGCTGCCTGCAGGGCAATTGGCTGAAATTTTCACCGTTGTTCCCGTACAAACGATGTCTTGCGAAACGGTCACCGCAGGGGCTACCCCAACAGGTATCACCGTGTAAGTCACCACATTACTCTTTTCACTCAAACAGCCCCCTCCCGCTTGGCATCGGGCGTAATATGAACTCGTCTCCGTAGGCGTTTGATTCGGCAAAGACGACAACGATACGTTTGTCAACGCATTGTACCAAATTGTCGTCAGCGCTCCGCAATTGGCCATGCCACTAAACGGCACGGGGCTACCGCAACCATTCGTTACGTTCAGGCTCGCCACGGGTGCCACCAACGAACTGCTCACGATTCGCAAGCGCATCACCCCAGATTCTGACTCCACGCACGAAACGGTTCCGTCCGACTTGCGGCAACGTACACGGTAATTATGGTACTGGCCATCCACCAACTGCGTTGAAAGGGTGCTGCTATATTCACCCCCATCGACTGAATAAAGTAGCATTTCTCCTACCGCACATGTTGCATTAAATGTTATCACATTGCCTTCGATATTACATACTTCTTTGGTTTCTCCCGCATTGACACTCACCCCATCGGCAACCAACGATACATTTTGTGGCATCGATGCACGGTAATTAATCGTCAACTCAATCGGACTGGTATAAGTGCTTGAACAACTCGCATCACAGGCCGCTTGGTAGCGGTGGGATTGGTTAGTGGATGATTGGGAAACTGGAGCATTGGTCATCCACTCGCTCCACGCACCACTGCCCACTTGTACCCGCCAAACGGGATTGCCCACTACGCAAGAACCCGAAACCGTAAACTGTAAACCGTTAATAGGATTCGCATCTGTATCACAGAAAGTTTGAGCGTTGCCTTCGTTGAGCGTTTGTTGTAAGGTCGTTAACGTGATGCTTGGTTTCATTTGGACTTGTATCCTCGCCGTCATCGAATTCGCTTGCGAACATACCCCACTTTTTACAATAGCTCGGTAATAGGTCGTTTGCGTTAAATTGCTCGCTATCAATTCCGTCGTCGTGTTGGCAATATCCACCGCCCCGCTAAAATCTGAACTCAACGACGATTGCCATTTTTGGATTGTACCCACGTGACCCGATAAAGTCAATGTGGTGCTATTCGCCCCCGAACACACCGTGGCTGAACCTGCAATGCTGCCACCCACGCTCACGGGGTCAACTGTCACGGTTACCGAAGATGAGTTCGCTTGCGAACATACCCCACTTTTTACCACGGCGCGGTAATAGGTCGTTTGCGTTAAGTTATTCGCTATCAATTCCGTCGTTGTATTGGTAATATCCACCGCGCCGCTAAAATCAGAACTCAACGACGATTGCCATTTTTGGATGGTACCCACGTGACCTGATAAAGTCAACACCGTGCTGTTCGTCCCCAAACAAACCGTCGCCGAACCTGCAATGTTGCCGCCCACGCTTACGGGGTCAACTGTCACCGTCGCCGAAGTTGAGTTTGTTTGCGAACATACCCCACTTTTTACCACGGCGCGGTAATAGGTCGTTTGCGTTAAGTTATTCGCTATCAATTCCGTCGTCGTGTTAGCAATATCCACCGCCCCGCTAAAGTCTGAACTCAACGACGATTGCCATTTTTGGATTGTACCTACCTGGCCCGATAAAGTCAATGTGGTGCTGTTCGTCCCCGAACACACCGTGGCCGAACCTGCAATGTTGCCGCCCACGCTCACGGGGTCAACTGTCACGGTTACCGAAGATGAAATCGCTTGCGAACATACCCCGCTTTTTACAATAGCGCGGTAATAGGTCGTTTGCGTTAAATTGCTCGCGGTCAATTCCGTCGTCGTATTGGAAATATCCACCGCCCCGCTAAAATCTGAACTCAACGACGATTGCCATTTTTGGATTACACCCACCTGACCTGATAAAGTCAACACCCTGCTGTTCGTCCCCGAACACACCGTGGCAGACCCTGCAATGCTGCCGCCCACGCTCACGGGGTCAACTGTCACGGTTACCGAAGTTGAATTTGTTTGCGAACATACTCCGCTTTTGACCACCGCTCGGTAATAGGTCGTTTGCGTTAAATTGCTCGCGGTCAATTCCGTCGTCGTGTTAGCAATATCCACCGCCCCGCTAAAATCTGAACTCAACGACGATTGCCATTTTTGGATTGTGCCCACCTGACCTGATAAAGTCAACACCGCACTATTTACCCCCGAACACACCGTGGCCGAACCTGCAATGCTGCCGCCAACGCTCACAGGGTCAACTATTACCATCGCGGAAGTTGAAGTTGAATTCGCTTGCGAACATACCCCGCCTTTTACAATAGCTCGGTAATAGGTTGTTTGAGTTAAGTTGCTCGCTGTTAATTCCGTCGTCGTATTGGTAATATCCACCGCGCCGCTGAAATCTGAACTCAACGACGATTGCCATTTTTGGATTGTGCCTACCTGGCCCGATAAAGTCAATGTGGTGCTATTCACCCCCGAACAAACCGTGGCCGAACCTGCAATGCTGCCGCCCACGCTCACAGGGTCAACCGTTACCGTTGCCGAAGTTGAAATCGCTTCCGAACAAACCCCGCTTTTTACAATGGCTCGGTAATAGGTCGTTTGCGTTAAGTTGCTCGCGGTCAATTCCGTCGTCGTGTTAGCAATATCCACCGCCCCGCTAAAGTCTAAACTCAACGACGATTGCCATTTTTGGATTGCACCTACTTGGCCCGATAAAGTCAACACCGTGCTATTCGTCCCCGAACACACCTTGGCCGAACCAGCAATGCTGCCACCCACGCTCACGGGGTCAACCGTTACCGTTGCCGAAGTTGAATTCGCTTGCGAACATACCCCGCTTTTGACCACCGCTCGGTAGTAGGTCGTTTGCGTTAAGTTGTTCGCTATCAATTCCGTCGTCGTGTTTGATATATCCACCACGCTGCTAAAATCTGAACTCAACGACGATTGCCATTTTTGAATAGTTCCCACCTGACCCGACAAAGTTAATACCGTGCTGTTCGTCCCCGAACACACCGTGGCCGAACCTGCAATACTACTGCCCACGCTCACAGGGTCAACCGTTACACTGCCCTGAATAATATCTGACACACAGTTGGTCGTTGAATTTTTCACCGTAAGCGTAAATGAAATCAAACTCCCCGAAGCAGGGCCGCTCAACTGCACCGTGATAGGATTGGTCAAATCACCGTCACTCACCGTGGTGATGCCCATTCCCGTAATGGTATATTTATTGGGCAAACCCGTAGGATTGTTGTATGGAATCGAAAACGTCGTAGCACCAGCGCAGATAGCAGGAATGGTTCCTAGCGTCAGGCTTGGTTTGGCAGGGTCTTCAAGGGTTGCCGTCACCGCATTGCTAACGCAAGCTCCGTACGTGGCTTTAAGGTCGGTGTAACTACCCGCAGTTAGGTTGGTAATGGTAATTTTACCGTTGGCATCCGCAACCAAATCAGCAGCGGGAACCTCCGTTGTGTTTTTTTTATAGCTAACAGAATAGGTATTGCCTGCCGCAAATCCAGCCAGCGAAATACTTCCATCAGCGCCACCGCAAGCGGTGGGAGAGACCATAGTTACCGCAGGTAGGGAGCTAGGTACAGCAAAGTAGATAGTCACATCATCCAAACTCCACCCGCCAACGGAAAATGACCCACTGCTCCCTACTCTATGCCCGAACCGAACTCTGAAATTGGCATTGGCGTAGGGAGTAATATTAAACTCCTGTAAAGTCCATGATTTATCTTTAATTGCAGGAGCCCCCCCAGACTCCCAAATCGTAATCCAATTAGTACCGTTATACACCTGTATTTGGTTCTGCATATACGGTGTATAGTCACTGTCAAGCCACCTTTGAAAGGACAATAGTAAGCAACCACTGGCTCCAGCAAGGTTAATTTCTGGGCTTGTCAAATAGTAATAATCATGTATAGTTCTTGTAATGTAACTTCCTATGACGGCTCCCGCCAGCCCATTGTCTGATGTTGGAGTATAGTCTTGGGACGGATCAGGTACTCCTGGATCAGTCTTTGCCGAACCAATTTCCCATTCCTGTCCAAGAATCCAGCCAGCGTTATTGCTTGAAAAATCTTCAAAGAAAAGCCTTTGAGCTTGAACCCCTCCAGAGGTAATCAACCAGCATAAAAGAGTCAAAATACTGCCTAACAGCATTTTGGTAGAAGGAAACAGTATTTTCTTTTTCATAAGTTTAAAGAGTAATTGTTTCAAGTGTTGTCAAAGTAGGAATCATCGGATGGTGCTCGTAGTAACTGTACCATCGGTCAATGCGTTTTTGGGCGTTGAAGTGCAGGCAGCAGTTCAGGTTCAGCGTGCGCGTGTGGCCATCCACGTAACGGAGCTCCCCCCGAAACATCGAAATCACATATACCCCCGCCACACCCGAAAAGGGTAAGGCTTGGTGGCTATGCACAGGAATGTGATTGAAGTGGCTAAACTGCCACGATTGAAGATGTACTCGCTGAGGTTCATTGCGCCAATAAGCCAACACCGCAGCCTTCCCCACCAACGGGCGGGCGCTCTCGGGTAAAAAATACTGCACGTCGTCGGCTAGTAAATCAGCGCATCCTTCCCAGTCAAAATCCGACTGATAGGTCAATACTTTTTCGGCCAGCACCGCGTAGTTCTCGGTCGCTATCGTATAGGGAAGCTCACTTGCTGAAGGACTCTGCTCGGGCGAAGTACAAGCCAACGCCCAGAGCCAAAGTCCGATGCAAAGTAGGGTAATGTGCGCTATGGAAAACACCTTTTTCATGGAGAAGTATTTGAAAAATGATGTCCCAAAAGTAGGTCTAAACCACCTTGACCCTGTTAGAAAATACGGTCAAAAACTTAGAAAAACACGAAAATCTTATTCAAAATTATAAATTTCACCCTCAAGGCACCTTCACCACCTTCAGCGTCGCTTGTTTTTCCGAAGTCGTCACCTTTAAAAAATACAGCCCCGCTGGTAACGCATTTACGCCAAATTCTTCTTGGTGCGTGTTGGTCTCGGGCACAAATTGACGGCTCAACACGTCACGGCCTGCGGCATCCATCAACGCCGCTTGCACTACTTGCCCCTTGCTATCTTGCACCTTCAAGCGAAGCGTATGCGTGACGGGGTTGGGCAGAACCGTGGCGAAAGACACGTTATCAGTTATCTGTTTTCCGTTATCCGACCCTTTGCCACTTTCCCCTTGCCATTTGCTATTTGCTCCTTCGCCATTTGCAACTTGCCCCCCGCTCTCCGCTGTCCTCGCTGCGCCCACGCCTACCCCGTCTTTCGACTGGATTCTGAACCAATATTCTTGATAGGCCAACACATTTCCTTGTGCTTTCCGCGTTGAAGGATAGATGCTACCCCAGCCTTTTTGATCCCAGTAACGAATGCCTAACTTATACAATCCTTTCGGTAAACCTGCGTCATAAACGTTACCGCCTGCGCCGTTGTCTTGGTAAAAGCCGTAGGCGGGGTGGTTTTGGGCGTACAATTCCGTCCAGCCTTCGCGGTTGGCGTACATAAAGTAAGGCGCGTTGTTTTCATGCGTGTTGAACGAGCGAAGCACACCCATTTCTGGCGTCGCCAACATATCGAACGTCAACGAGCCGTTTGTGCCCAACGCACAGGCATCCACGTTGATCGTCCAATAACGAGGGGCCATTTTATTGGCATTTTCTACGTAATACAAAGTCGGATTTACTTGCGTACTTTGTTCCAATTCAGGACCGCCATCACGGGTGATAAACTGACTTGACCATGCCGAACGGTCGTTGGTTTTTATCGCCGATTTGCTTTCGCCAATGTTTATCAACGTCACCACAAACGCGTTCCAGTAAACATCTTTGCGAACACTTTCCGCACTTTGGCAACCGCCTTCAAAAAGGCACTTCGCCCAATACGTTTGCTTGGTCACGTTGTTGAAGGCCACTTCAAAACTTGAAGTAGTTACCCCCGTGTTCCAGAATGTCTGACTTCCTGCGGGGCAATTGGCCGAAATTTTTACCGTTGTTCCCGTACAAACGATGTCTTGACTCACCGTAATTGCAGGGGCTACCCCAACAGGTATTACAGTGTAAGTCACGACATTGCTCTTTTCACTCAAACAACCCCCTCCCGCTTGGCATCGGGCGTAATATGAACTCGTCTCCGTAGGCGTTTGATTCGGCAAAGACGACAACGATACGTTTGTCAACGCATTGTACCAAATTGTCGTCAGCGCTCCGCAATTGGCCGTGCCACTAAACGACACGGGGCTACCGCAACCACTTGTTACGTTCAGGCTCGCCACGGGAGCCACCAACGAACTGCTCACAATTCGCAAACGCATCACCCCAGATTCTGACTCCACGCACGAAACCGTGCCGTCCGACTTGCGGCAACGTACGCGGTAATTATGGTACTGGCCATCCACTAACTGCGTTGGTACAACACTACTGTACTCGCCGCCATCGACTGAATAAAGTAGCATCTCTCCCACTCCACAAGTCGCGTTGAACGTTAGCGCATTGCCTTCGATATTACACACCTCTTTCGTCTCTCCCGCATTGACACTCACCCCGTCGGCAACCAATGATACATTTTGTGGTACCGTTGATCGATAATTAATCGTCAACTCAATCGGACTGGTATAAGTGCTTGAACAACTCGCATCACAAGCCGCTTGGTAGCGGTGGGATTGGTTGTTGGATAACTGGGAAACGGGAGCATTGGATGACCAGTCACTCCACAAACCACTGCCCACTTGTACCCGCCAAACGGGATTGCCCACTACGCAAGAACCCGAAACCGTAAACTGTAAACCGTTCACTGGATTCGCATCCGTGTCGCAGAAAACTTGGCTGTTGCCTTCGTTTAACGTTTGTTGTAAGGTCGTTAACGTAATCGTCGGCTTGCCTTGGATTGTCACCGTAAACGAACACTCCGCCGTTTGACCATTCGCCGCCGTCACTTTGAACGTATTGGTCGTTATTCCAACGGGAAAAACACTGCCCGTGGGTAAGCCCGCGATTTGCGTCGTGACTGCTCCCAAACAATTATCCATTCCCACGGGAGGGGTAAACATAATCGTCTGACCTGCACATCCAACCACGTTCGCTGGACACGAAATCGTGGGCGCTATGTTGTCTAGCACCGTGTAAACAAAGCTCCAATTCGCTGTATTCCCTTCACAATCCGTGTAGGTGTAGGTATAGGTTCTAGTACCTTCGCACAACAGCGGATTTGGGCTGTTGGTTATCACGGGCGCACTCGGAGTTAACACCTCCCCGCAAGCACTCATCACCGTCGGTGGCGTTGGAGCTACCGCTAACGCGGGGTCATACACCGTCGCCGAACCGTTCGCTACCGAAATCGTAAACGGCTCCCGTTCAATGGTATAAACAAAGCTCCACGTCACCGTAGCGCTTCCACATACGTAGCTATACGTGTAAGTACGCGTCCCTTCGCACGTCAGTGGGTCGGGGTTGTTGGTAATTACAGGGGCGGATGGTGTAATCGGATTGCCGTTACAATCATTGACCACAGGAAGCGTTGGAGCAATGGCCAAAGCAGGGCAAGACACCACGGCCGAGCCATCGACAGGAACCACCAACGCAGGCACCGTCCCTGGGACTGTCGTCACTGATGACTCTGGACTCATTTGATTCGCATCTGCATTACACACACAACGCGTTTTGATGGTTTGGGCGGGTCCCGTCTGTGCATAGGTCGGTAGCGTCGTACTCCAACCGCCGACATTGAGCTGGTATTGTAAGGTCGAGCCGACGGGGCAACTGCCACTTGGGGCGGAAATACTCCCACCACCTATCGTACAACCTGCCTGACAAACACTGTTGGTCACTTGTACCGCTGGGGCTGATGCTGTCAACACGGGACAAGTTGGACACGTGCCTGGGACAGTCGTTACCGTGCTCGTTGGGCTTGATTTAGTCGCGTCGGCAGTACAGTTACAACGCGTTACTATCGTCTGCGCGGGGCCTGTTTGCGCGTAAGTCGGCAAAGTTGTGCTCCAATTACCGCCGTTGTCGGTTGAATATTGTAAGGTTGAACCTACGGGGCAGCTGCCACTTGGCGCGCTGATAACGCCCCCTGAAGCCATTCCATTAAACGTTGTACAAATACTGTTCGTCACTTGTACCGCTGGGGCTGCTGCTGTCAAATCGGGGCAGTTGCCCATACCCGTCACCGCAAAATCATATACTGCTTCGTTACAATCATCGTTGTTGACCGTAATCGTGGCATTCTGTACCCCTAACGCCGTCGGAGAAAAAGTGACCGTAAAAGTCGCAGAACCACCCGCAGCGATACTCGCGGGAAGCGTTAAGCCGCTCACCACAAACCGCCCATTATTGGAGACAATACTACTAATGCTCAGCAGCGTAGTGCCTGTGTTTTGAATCGTATAGGTTTTTGCAGTGTTGCTACTCACGTTTACATTTCCAAAATCAGTCCCTTTGGCCACCGTGGGCGTATTGTCACCGTCAGGAATATCACTAAGGGGAGAACCTCCTTGGAGATTGATGTCTGCCTCTCCCCCTAAACGAATCGAAACTGTATTGCTAACAGAATTTGCCACAGCCATATCTTGCTTGCCATCGCTGTTGAAGTCACCAATCGACACACTGATTGGTTCTACCCCAACAGTAACATTCGTTGAGCCGCTAAAACCGCCTAAGCCATCACCTAATCGAATCGAAATCGTAGTACTACCATTGTTTACCGCGGCAATGTCTTGCTTTCCATCTCCGTTGAAGTCGCCAATCGCTACACTGAATGGACCCATTCCGACCATCACCTCGCTAGTACCGCTAAAATCCCCCAAACCATTCCCTAATCGAACGGAAACTGTCGTACCACCAGCATTTGTCGCGGCAATATCTGGCTTTCCATCCCCGTTGAAATCTCCAACCGCCACACTGGCTGGATTCGCTCCAACCACTACTTCGGTACTGCCACTGAAACCACCCAGGCCATCCCCTAATCGAATCGAGACAGTATTATTATTATAATTTGCCGTGGCAATATCCTGTCTGCCATCCCCGTTGAAATCCTCAATCGCTACCCTGTTGGGATTCATTCCAACCACGACCTCAGTACTGCCGCTGAAATCACCCAAACCATTGCCTAATCGAATCGAAACCGTACTCCCAACAAAGTTCGCCACGGCCATATCCTGCTTGCCATCCCCGTTGAAGTCGCCAATCGCTACACCATTTGGTTCCATCCCCACCGCTACCTCGACACTTCCGCTGAAACCGCCTAAACCATCGCCTAATCGAATCGAAACCTCATTGCTAAAAGCATTAGCCACGGCAAGATCTTGCTTGCCATCGCCGTTGAAGTCCCCAATCGCTATACTAGCTGGCCGTAACCCAACCGCTACCTCAGTAGTACCGCTGAAACCGCCCAGGCCATCACCTAATTGAATCGAAACCGTACCGCTAACAAAGTTTGCGACAGCAATATCCTGCTTGCCATCGCCGTTGAAGTCCCCAACCACGACACTGCCTGGAGTCTGCCCAACTGCGACATCGGTAACGCCTCCGAAAGCCCCTTGACTGCACGTGGGATTGGTCACCGTAAGCGTGAAAGTAGCAGTAGTAGAGGCTGTGCCGTTAAAGGCTTTCACCGTAATCGCATACGTCCCCGCCTGCATCGCTTTCGTCACCGTTACTACCCCTGTCGTTGGGTTAACTGCCAACACTCCCGTAAAATTAGTAGTACTGCTATAAGCAACGGCCGACGTAACATTCGTCGGAACAGCCGATGGCGTGATGCTGGCATTTTGGCCCGCTATGATGGAGGTGTTTGAATACGTACCCAGCGTAGGAACAACGCCCGTACCCCTCACCGCAAAATCATACACCGCCTCGTTACAATCATCGTTGTTGACCGTAATCGTGGCATTCTGTACCCCTAATGCCGTCGGAGAAAAAGTAACCGTAAAAGTCGCAGAACCACCCGCAGCGATAGTGGCGGGAAGCGTTAAGCTGCTCACCACAAACCGCCCATTATTGGAGAAAATACTACTAATTCTCAGCGGCGTAGTGCCCGTGTTTTGAATCGTATAAGTTTTTGCAGTGATGCTATTCACGTTTACATTCCCAAAATCAGTCCCTTTGGCCACTGTGGGCGTAATGTCACCATCGGTAATATCACTAAGGGGAGAACCTCCTTGGAGATTGATGTCTGCCTCGCCCCCTAATCGAATGGAAACCTCATTGCTAAAAGCATTAACCACCGCAAGATCTTGCTTGCCATCCCCGTTGAAGTCTCCAATCTCGACACTGGTTGGTCTTTGTCCAACTACTATGTCGGTACTGCTACTGAACCCACCCAGTCCATCCCCTAATCGAATCGAAACCTTACCACCAAAATTTGAGATGGCAAGATCCTGCTTACCATCACCATTGAAGTCGCCAATCACTACACTGGTTAGACTTGTATCAACCGTCAAGTTGGTACTGCCGCTGAACCCACCCAAACCATCGCCTAAGCGAATCGAAACCGAGCGGCCACTATGATTTGCCACGGCAAGATCCTGCTTACCATCCCCGTTGAAATCGCCTATCGCTACACTAAGTGGGTCAACCCCAGCTACTAAGTCGGCACTAACGCTAAAACCGCCCCCACCATCACCTAATAGAATCGAAACCGTATTCCCAACAAAGTTCGCCACGGCAATATCCTGCTTGCCATCCCCGTTGAAGTCGCCAATCGCTACGCCTCTTGGAGTTTCCCCAACTACTATGTTGGTGCTACCGTTGAATCCGCCCAAACCATCGCCTAAGCGAATTGAAACACTTTTGCTACTATTGTTTGACACAGCAAGGTCCTGCTTACCATCACCGTTGAAGTCCCCAATCGCTATACTCCATGGGGCGCTCTCAACCCCCACCTCGGTATTCCCGCTAAAACCACCCACACCGTTACCTAATCGAATTGAAACTGTAGTGCCTCCAAAATTTGCCACGGCAATATCCTGATTGCCATCACCGTTGAAATCCCCAACAACTATGCTTCTTGAATCCAACCCAACCGCAACTGCCGTACTGCTGTTGAAGCCACCCCCTCCATCACCTAATAGAATTGAAACATTATTACTAGAGGTGTTTGTAGCAGCAATATCCTGCTTGCCATCCCCGTTGAAGTCCCCAATCGCGACACAGTATGGAAGACTCCCAATTCCTATGTTGGTGGTACCCCTGAACATCCCTTGACTACACGTGGGATTGGTCACCGTAAGTGTGAAAGTAGCAGTAGTGGAGGCTGTGCCGTTAAAGGCTTTCACCGTAATCGCATACGTCCCCGCCTGCATCGCTTTCGTCACCGTTACTACCCCTGTCGTTGGGTTAACTGCCAACACTCCCGTAAAATTAGTAGTACTGCTATAAGCAACGACCGACGTAACATTCGTCGGAGCAGCCGATGGCGTGATGCTGGCATTTTGACCCGCTATGATGGAGGTGTTTGAATACGTACCCAGCGTAGGAACAACGCCCGTACCCCTCACCGCAAAATCATACATCGCCTCGTTACAATCATCGTTGTTGACCGTAATCGTGGCATTCTGTACCCCTAATGCCGTCGGAGAAAAAGTGACCGTAAAAGTTGCCGAACCACCCGCGGCGATACTCGCGGGAAGTGTTAAGCCACTCACCACAAACCGCCCATTATTGGAGACAATACTACTAATGCTCAGCGGCGTAGTGCCTGTGTTTTGAATCGTATAGGTTTTTGCAGTGTTGCTACTCACGTTTACATTCCCAAAATCAGTCCCTTTGGCCACTGTGGGCGTAATGTCACCATCGGTAATATCACTAAGGGGTGAACCGCCTTGAAGATTGATTTCGGCCACGCCCCCCAGACGAATCGAAACAGTACCACTAGACACATTTGCCGCGGCAATATCCTGATTGCCATCCCCATTGAAGTCCCCAACGGCTACACTGTATGGATTTAATCCAACCTCTACGTTGGTACTGCCGCTGAAGCCGCCCTGACCATCGCCAAGGCGAATCGAAACAGTATTACTACTAAAATTTGCCGCGGCAATATCCTGCTTACCATCCCCATTGAAGTCGCCAATCGCTACACTGTATGGCTGTCCCCCAACCGTTAGGTCGGTACTGCCGCTGAAACCGCCCAAACCATCCCCCAGACGAATCGATACAGTACCACTAAACGCATTTGCCGCGGCAATATCCTGATTGCCATCTCCATTGAAGTCCCCTACGGCTACACTGTATGGAGCATTCCCAACCGCTACGTTGGCACTGCCGCTGAAGCTGCCCTGACCATCGCCAAGGCGAATCGAAACAGTATTGCTAGTATTAGACGCATTTGCCGCGGCAATATCCTGATTGCCATCACCATTGAAGTCCCCTACGGCTACACTGAATGGAGCATTCCCAACCGTTACGTTGGTACTACCGCTGAAGCCGCCCTGACCATCGCCAAGGCGAATCGAAACAGTATTGCTAGTATTAGACGCATTTGCCGCGGCAATATCCTGATTGCCATCACCATTGAAGTCCCCTACGGCTACACTGAATGGAGCATTCCCAAACGCTACGTTGGCACTGCCGCTGAAGCCGCCCAAACCATCCCCCAGACGAATCGAAACAGTATTGCTACCCGAATTTGCCACGGCAATATCCTGCTTGCCATCTCCATTGAAATCCCCAACGGCTACACTTATTGGCAGTGCCCCAACCGCTACGTAAGTACTGCCACTGAAACCGCCCCCACCATCGCCCAGGCGAATCGAAACCGTACCGCTACTTTGGTAATTTGCCACGACAATATCCTGCTTGCCATCCCCGTTGAAATCCCCAACGGCTACACTGTATGGAGCATTCCCAGCCGCTACGTCGGTACTGACACTGAAATTACCTTGGCTGCAAGCGGGGTTGGTCACCGTGAGTGTGAAAGTAGCAGTAGTAGAGGCTGTGCCGTTAAAGGCTTTCACCGTAATCGCATACGTCCCCGCCTGCATCGCTTTCGTCACCGTTACTGCGCCCGTCGTTGGATTGACCGTCAAGACGCCCGTAAAATTAGTAGTACTGCTATAAGCAACGGCCGACGTAACAGTCGTCGGTGCTGCCGATGGCGTGATGCTGGCATTTTGGCCCGCTATCACCGTTGTGGCTGGATACGTGCCCAGGGTTTGAGATTTGGCAATGAAGCAACTGCTAAATAATAGACATAATGCAAACGCATTTCTAATCAAAAACAAACATATTTTTTGATCACGTAAAAGAAGTAGGGAGTTTTTCATTCTGATTCGGTTGCCATTGAAAAATGATGGCCCAAAAATAGAAGCAAAGTCCCTTGACCATGTTAGACAATACGGTCAAAAACTTAGACAATACGGTCAAAAACTTAGAAAAACGCTAAAAAATCACCCTTTTGAAGTAAAACAGCTCTTTAATTTTAGAAAACCAGCTTAAATCGATAATTTGAAGTTCACTAAGCCAAATTGTTGCAATAAGGCATTAAATCGCGCCTCACCGTGCAAGAAATGAAAGAAAGGAGACACCTTCATGTCGGTAGGAATTTTTCCCAAAGAGGCCATTTTTTCAAGATAACGAAGGCAATTTTGTTTGTCATTTAACCCTGCATACACCATCGCAATAAAAGTATAATTGTCGGGCGTTTCGGGCAAAGTGGCCAGATACGTTTTTGCCGCAGGTACCTGCCCTAAACGGGCTTTGGTATAGACAACAGCTGCCTCTAGCCCTTTAACGCTGGGGTTGAGTTGTTGTGCTTTGGTCAAATCCCGTAGGGCGGCAGGATAGTCTTTTATTTCCAAATAGTGATAACCCGTTGACCAATAAAACAAAAAGGAATCATTGAACAACAACTTTCCGTTGTCAATGCCTTCTTTGGTCATTTCTTGCTTATGGGCGTAAGAACAGTTGCGGATGTGTCCACTCAAAATCACGGGGGAGAGCGGATCCAACGCCACGGCTCGGCTGCTGTACTTCAAAGCTTCCTCCAGCAGCCCCAACGAACGCAACATCAGGCTATACCAATAATTGACTTGTGCGTTGTTTGGATTGCACCGCAAAGCAATCTGAAACGTCGAGTTGGCTTGTTCCCAGCGGTATTCATCTCGGTAAACGGCAGCTAATAATCCATACGCTTGGGCGTTATCGGCATCCAGTCGAATGGATTTTAGCACTTCTCGCTCGGTCATTCTAAAACTTGAGTCGAGGTCAATATGGCTCAAATTTCCCAGGCTAAAATATGCACTCGCTTTACAAGCATAGGCATCCGAAAAATTAGAATCCAAGGCAATTGCTTTGTCAAATTTTGTGATGCTTGCCAACAGTTTTTCTTTGGTTCGAGTTGCCAGCAATTGTTTTCCCTGCAAATATTCATTGTAGGCTTCTGGATTATCGGTTGGCATTTGGTTTGACTTGGCAGCCAGCGACTGCGAAGGTTTTAACTGAAATCGTTTAGTGATGTCTTGGGATATTTTGTTAATCAAGCCAATAATTTCGCTCGCTTTACCTTCGTATTGTCTTGTCCATACCACCCGATCTTCCGATGCTTTTACCAGTTCCATCGTTATCCGCACACGCGCTCCATTGTGGGTGGTTGTACCGCCCAAAACATAGGCCACGTGCAGTTCCGAGGCAATTTGAGGAACTGTTTTTTTTGACTCTCTAAAGAGTTCTGATGAATTTTTAGAAATGACTTTTAGGTGCCTAAGAGTAGTCAAAGAGCCATGGATTTGATCGGTTACGCCCTCAGCTAACAAGACCGCTTCAGGATTGCCGTTGCTTTTGAAAGGCAAGACCGCAATAGAATTTTCTGATTCGCTGAATGCTCCGCTCCCTTTGATTATCCAAACCCCCGCTGCTGCCAGCACAATCACCAGCAAGGCCAACGCCACATACTTGTATTTACCTTGCTTATTCGCAACAGAAGGCACTTCCTCAACTACCTGAATTTTAGGCACCTGAACAACCTCTAACTCCTCATAAGACGGTTCTTCAAGAGGTTCTTTTTCTCTATTTTTACGGTATTCGGAGGGAGAAACGCCAAATTCTTCAGTAAAATATTTGGTAAAAGTTTGGGGACTATCCAAGCCGATTTCGTACGATATTTCAGCTATTTTATGATCGGTAGTTTCAATTAATTCTTTCCCTTTCAACAAACGCCGACGACGGATATAACGAGAGGTAGAGAGGTCCGTTTCCTCTTTTACAAGTCGAAACAACTGAGAGCGACTCATTCCTAATTCAAGGCATATATCATCAATGGAATAGCTACCATTTAGAATATTTTTATCAATGAGTTGGTCGAGTTTTTCTATACTATTTTTATCCGTCGGGTACATTTTTCAATCCTATCAAATCGGATTGCAAGTTAGGGCAAATAACTGAAAAATCCTGTTACCAATATTGATAACAGGATTTTTAGGCATAACCTCAAGTGATGCAGGGTTAATGCACCTTTATCACTTTCAAGGTGACTTGTTTGTCTGGCGTTGTCACCTTCAAGAAATATATACCCATCGTCAATTCACTCACCCCAAATTCTTCTTGGTGGGTATTGGTTTCGGGCACAAATTGGCGGCTTAAAACTTCACGCCCTGCGGCATCGGTTAATGCCGCTTGCACCACTTGCCCCTTGCTATCTTGCACTTTCAAGCGAAGCGTATGCGTAACAGGGTTGGGCATTACATTGGCGAATGCTCCGTTATCAGTTATCTGTTTTCCGTTATCCGACCCTTGCCCATTTGCTCCTTGCCACTTGCTTTTTGCCTCTTGCTCCTTGCCATTTGCCCCTTCTCTCGCTGCTCCCACGCCTACCCCGTCTTTCGACTGGATTCTGAACCAATACTCTTGGTAAGCCAACACATTGCCTTGCGGTTTACGAGTTGATGGGTAAATGCTGCCCCAGCCTTTTTGGTCCCAATAGCGAATGCCCAACTTGTATAAGCCCTTCGGTAAACCTGCATCGTACGAATTCCCGCCCGCACCGTTGTCTTGGTAAAAACCGTACGCAGGGTGGTTTTGCGCGTACAATTCTGTCCAGCCTTCGCGGTTGGCGTACATGAAGTAAGGCGCGTTGTTTTCGTGCGTGTTGAACGAACGAAGCACGCCCATTTCAGGCGTCGCCAACATGTCGAACGTCAACGAGCCATCGGTATTTAATCCACACGCTTCTACGTTGATTGTCCAGTAACGTGGTGCTTGTTTGTTGGCGTTTTCTACGTGATATAAAGTCGGGTTTACTTGCGTACTTTGTTCCAATTCGGGGCCGCCATCACGGGTGATGAATTGGCTTGTCCATGCCGAACGGTCGTTGGTTTTTATCGCCGATTTAGATTCACCAATGTTGATTAACGTCACCACAAAAGCATTCCAATAAATGTCCTTGCGAACGCTTTCAGCACTTTGGCAGCCGCCCTCAAAAAGACACTTTGCCCAATAGGTCTGCTTGGTCACGTTGCTGAACGCTACCTCAAAACTTGACGCCGTTATGCCCGTGTTCCAGAACGTTTGACTGCCTGCAGGACAGTTGGCTGAAACTTTCACCGTCGTGCCTGTGCATACAATCTCTTGACTTGCCGTAATCGCTGGCGCGACGTGAATTGGCGTCACTGTAAATGTCACTATATTGCTCTTCTCACTCACACAGCCATTTTCCGTCTGACAACGAGCGTAGTAGGAGATTGTTTCCAAAGGTAAGGTCGCAGGCAAACTTGGCAAGGCCACATTTGTGCTAGCATTGTACCAAACTGTTCGCAGACTTCCGCAGGACGATTGGCCACTGAAACTTGAGCCACTGTTGCAGCTTCCCGTCGAGGACAACGATACCGTCGGTGCCGATGGAATTACGACCAATTTTAACCGCATTACCCCAGATTCACTTTCTACACAAGATGCTACTCCTCCCGATTGGCGACAACGTACGCGGTAATTGTGGTACTGATTATCCACCAAACCAACGAGTACACCAGCGCTGTATTCGCCACCGTCCACCGAATAAAGCACTACTTCATTTGTCCCACAATTGGTAGTAAAACTAAGTGGAATATTCACCAAACTACACACTTCCTTGGTCTCTCCAACGGCTACACTCACACCATCCACTAGCAGAGACACATTTTGCGGTACCGTTGAACGGTAGTTAATCGTCAATTCAATCGGACTCGTGTAGGTCACGGGGCAACTCGCATCACAGGCCGCTTGGTAGCGGTGGGCTTGGTTATTGGACGATTGGGAAACTGGAGCATTGGGTGACCATGCGCTCCACGCACCACTGCCCACTTGTACCCGCCAAACAGGAGTACCTACTACGCATCCACTCGAAACCGTAAACTGCAAACTATTAACTGGATTCGCATCCGTATCGCAGAAAGTTTGAGCGTTGCCTTCGTTTAGGGTTTGTTGCAACGTCGTTAACGTAATCGTAGGTTTGCTTATCACCGTTACCGTAAACGAACACTCCGTCGTTTGGCCATTCGCCGCCGTCACTTTGAACGTATTAGTCGTTATTCCAACAGGAAAAACACTGCCCGTGGGTAAACCCGCGATTTGCGTCGTCACTGCTCCCAAACAATTATCCATTCCCACGGGAGGGGTAAACGTAATCAACTGACCTGCACATCCAACCACGTCTGCTGGACAAGAAATCGTTGGTGCTATGTTGTCTAGCACCGTATAGACAAAGCTCCAGACTGCCGTATTCCCTTCACAATCCGTGTAGGTATAAGTATAGGTTCGTGTTCCTTCGCACAACAGCGGATTTGGGCTGTTGGTTATCACGGGCGCACTCGGAGTTAGCACCTCCCCACAAGCACTCATCACCGTCGGTGGCGTTGGAGCTACCGCTAACGCTGGGTCATACACCGTCGCCGAACCATTCGCTACAACAATCGTAAACGGCTCCCGTTCAATGGTATAGACAAAACTCCACGTCGCCGTAGCGCTTCCACATACGTAGCTATACGTGTAAGTACGCGTCCCTTCGCACGTCAGTGGGTCGGGGTTGTTGGTAATTACAGGGGCGGATGGTGTAATCGGATTGCCGTTGCAGTCATTGACCACAGGAAGCGTTGGGGCAATGGCCAAAGCAGGGCAAGACACCACGGCCGAGCCATTGACAGGAACCACCAACGCTGGCACCGTCCCTGGAATCGTCGTCACCGATGACTCTGGACTCATTTGATTCGCATCTGCATTGCACACACAACGCGTTTTGATGGTTTGGGCGGGTCCCGTCTGTGCATAGGTCGGTAGGTTTATGCTCCAGTTGCCACCGTTATTAGTTGAGTATTGTAAGGTCGAACCGACGGGGCAGCTGCCACTTGGGGCGGAAATACTCCCACCACCTATCGTACAACCTGCCTGACAAACACTGTTGGTCACTTGCACCGCTGGGGCTGCTGCCGTCAAATCGGGACAAACTGGGCACGTGCCTGGCACAGTCGTTACTGTGCTCGTTGGACTTGATTTAGTCACGTCAGCAGTACAGTTGCAACGCGTTAAAATCGTCTGCGCGGGGCCTGTTTGCGCGTAAATCGGCAAAGTCGTGCTCCAATTTCCACCGTTGTCGGTCGAATATTGTAAGGTCGAACCTACGGGGCAACTGCCACTTGGTACGCTGATAACACCACCCGATGCCGTTCCATTAAACGTTGTGCAAACACTGTTCGTCACTTGTACCGCGGGCGCTGCTGCTGTCAAATCAGGACAAACTGGGCACGTGCCTGGGACGGTTGTCACGGTGCTCGTTGGACTTGATTTAGTCACGTCGGCAGTACAATTACAACGCGTTACTATCGTCTGCGCGGGGCCTGTTTGCGCGTAAGTAGGCAAAGTCATGCTCCAATTTCCACCGTTGTCGGTCGAATATTGTAGAGTCGAACCTGCGGGGCAGCTGCCACTTGGTGCGCTGATACTACCACCCGATGCCGTTCCATTAAACGTTGTGCAAACACTGTTGGTCACTTGTACCGCTGGGGCTGCTGCCGTCAAATCAGGACAAGCTGGACACGTGCCTGGTACGGTTGTCACGGTGCTCATTGGACTTGATTTAGTTGCGTCAGCAGTACAGTTGCAACGCGTTACTATCGTCTGCGCGGGGCCTGTTTGGGCGTAAGTCGGCAAAGTTGTGCTCCAATTACTGCCGTTATCGGTTGAATATTGTAAAGTCGAACCTACGGGACAACTGCCACTTGGCGCGCTGATAACGCCCCCTGAAGCCGTTCCGCCATAAGTCGTGCAAACACTGTTGGTCACTTGCACCACTGGCGCTGCGGCTGTCAACACGGGACAAGTTGGGCACGTGCCTGGAACGGTCGTTACCGTGCTCGTTGGACTTGATTTAGTCACGTCGGCAGTACAATTACAACGCGTTACTATCGTCTGCGCGGGGCCTGTTTGGGCGTAAGTCGGCAAAGTCGTGCTCCAATTCCCACCGTTATCGGTTGAATATTGTAAGGTCGAACCTGTGGGACAGCTGCCACTTGGTACGCTGATAACACCTCCCGAGGCCGTTCCCCCATAAGTTGTACAAACACTGTTCGTCACTTGTACCGCGGGAGCTGAGGCTGTCAAATCGGGACAAGCTGGACACGTGCCTGGGACGGTCGTTACCGTGCTCGTCGGACTTGATTTAGTAGCGTCGGCAGTACAGTTACAACGCGTCAATATCGTCTGCGCGGGGACTGTTTGCGCGTAAGTAGGCAAAGTCGAGCTCCAATTTCCACCGTTGTCGGTTGAATATTGTAAGGTCGAACCTGCGGGACAACTGCCACTCGGCGCGCTGATAACGCCCCCCGAAGCCATTCCCCCATAAGTTGTACAAACACTGTTCGTCACTTGTACCGCTGGGGCCGCTGCCGTCAACACGGGACAAGCTGGACACGTACCTGGCACTGTCGTTACCATGCTCGTTGGGCCAAAACTTGCGGGATTGGTATCACATGTACAACGAGTCAAAATCGTCTGAGCAGGGCCCGATTGTTCGTAAGTCGGTACCGTTGTACTCCAGTTTCCGCCGTTATCCGTTGAATATTGTAAGGTAGAACCTGCGGGACAGCTGCCACTCGGCGCGCTGATAACGCCCCCCGAAGCCATTCCCCCATAAGTTGTACACACACTGTTCGTTACTTGTACCGCTGGGGCTGTTACCGTCAAATCGGGACAAGCTGGGCACGTACCTGGAACCGTCGTCACGGTACTCGTTGGGCCAAAACTTGCAGGATTGGTGTCACATGTACAACGAGTCAAGATTGTCTGCGCAGGGCCTGATTGAGCGTAAGTTGGTACGGTCGTGCTCCAGTTACCGCCGTTATCGGTCGAATAGTATAAGCTCGAACCTGCGGGACAACTACCACTTGGTGCGCTGATAACGCCACCTGAGGGTATGCCCCCTACTGTTGTACAAGTGCTGTTAGTCACTTGGGCTATTGGTGCTACTGCGTCAAACGTACCCTGATATTCGTAGGCACCTATATCAATTCTACCATTGTTATAAAAACGTGAATTTCCTCCCAAATCTAAACTCCCCACTGTAGCCGAAGTAGTAGCAGGGTCGCCCGCATTGATGGCGGGTGAGCAGGGTTGAAGCTGAAAGTTGCCGCCTGCTGCGTTCACGAAGAGAGGGTTAGCATCGCCATTTTCATTAGGGCAGTTGTTACATAGATTGTACCCACCCTCTACAATACAATTGCTAATGCTGGCATTGGCATTGTAAAAACTAAGCGAATTCCCCAAAAAAACACAATTGGAAATGTTAATAGCTATATTGCAGTGGATGCTTTTTGGTGAATTACCCGAAAAAGTACAGTTGGTCAGGATCATGGATGTGAGCTGGCTAAATAAGCCCCCTCCACCTGCGAAATAAGTAGAATTATTATGGATAAAAAGACAATTGGTTACAATGGGCACACCGCCAAAAGCATTTGCCATCCCTCCCCCATAATACGATGTATTGTAGGATAAAGTGCAATTCGTGACAACAGGGGAGGCATTATTACAAGCCAAACCACCGCCAAAATAGGTACTTGAATTTCTGGTGAGTAAACAATTAGTGATAATTGGAGAACTGTTATCCACATATATACCTGCCCCAAAATCTGCGCCAGCCGCACCAGTCACCGAGAAACCATCAAGAATGGCCGTAGCATTTAAACCAGAACCAGCAAGTACTACAGTATAGCTGTTGTCAGAATCCTCTGCCGCTCCAATGTCTCCACTCAAAATCGTAGGATTTGTATTCCAATTTCGATTGGCCATTGTGCCTGTGCCATCATTAGGAAAACCGCCATACATCGCCACCCCGTTGACCATTGAGAAAGAAATACTCCGATCAGTACCCGAGGTAGGTTTATACGTCCCCGCCGCGACCCAGATTTGAGTTACGCACGAAGGATAATTCCGAGCCAAAGTGAGTGCCGATTGTAAATCCGTAAACGCATCCGCCCACGAACGCCCGCTGTTGCCCCCAGAGGCCGAGGCATTGACATAAACAATGCTTCCCGTAAGCTGAAGGCAAGCTGAGCAAACATCGTACGTAGTTTGGTACTCATACGCCCCCATGTCCACCACACCGCCACCTGCAATCGCATCCACGCGATTGTTACCATCAAGGTCAGTCGTTGGGGCATCCGTAGAGGTACCCGCATCTATTGCAGGAGAACATTGTTGGAGGCGTAAATCACCTACGGTGCCTAAGCCCACCGAGGGTTGGCTGACAAATAGGGGGTTGTTTTTGGGATTTGTACCATCCAAATTACCCGTACCCGTCGGGTTCAGCCCCTGTATCAGGCAGTAGGTATAGACAGGATTACTATTGTTATCATTTCTCACTTCGCTGCTGTTGCCCCAGAGGATACTGTTTTTCAGGACGGGATTGGAGGAGTAGTTATAGATCCCGCCGCCTTGGTCAGCCTGATTACCCGAAAAAGTGACATTGCTGAGGCTGGGCGAGCCGTCAAAGTTAAACATCCCGCCGCCGAATGTAGCCCGATTACCCAAAAAATTGACATTGCTGAGGCCGGGCGAGGTGAAGGAGTTATACATCCCGCCGCCACCTTGGTTAGCTATATTGCCCGAGAAAGTAACATTGTTCAGGTTAGGGGAGGATGATAGGTTAAACATCCCGCCGCCGTTGTCAGCCTGATTGCCCGAAAAAGTGACATTGCTGAGGCTGGGCGAGGAGAAGGAGTTATACATCCCGCCGCCGCCGCTGTTCACGTCGCTCCCATTGGCATTCCCGCCCGTAATGGTAAATCCGTCTAAGAGGGAGTTGGTGGTGGTCAGGCCGTTGTTATCATTAAAAATGACGTGATAAGAATTACCATTGTTGCCTATAATACTTAAAGCACTACCAGTGCCTGTTACTACATCTGCGGTGCCATCAATATCTCCACTGAGAATGGTTGGGTTGGTAGCCCAATTGCGGTTTGCCATGGTTGGACTTCCTGTAGTTGGGAACCCACCATAAATTGCTACTCCACTGACCATCGAGAAAGAAATACCTTGGTTAGTACCCGAAGTAGGTTTATACGTCCCTGCCGCGACCCAGATTTGAGATACGCACGATGGATAGGTACGGGCTAACGTAAGTGCCGATTGTAAATCCGTGTAAGCATTGGCCCACGAACTCCCATTATTGCTGCCGCCCGAAACCGAGGCATTGACATAAACAATGCCTCCAGTAGTATTAGCGCAAGCCGAGCAAACATCATACGTCGTTTGGTACTCATACGCCCCCATGTCCGTATTGCTCACTCCCGTCGCATTAAACGGGCGAGCATTACCCGCAAAATCACTGGCTGGTGCGTTGGTATTTGTGCCTGCATCTATTCCAGGAGAGCATTGCTGCAAACGAAAATTTCCGCCTACTGCATTCTCAAAACGAGGGTCACTACTGATATTACCCGTTCCACTAAAACCACCTTGCACTGTCGAATATGTTACTGTACCCCCTGAAACTCCGCCGCCATTTCCCCAAACAATACTGTTACTAATGGAAGTCGCTGACCTCTCGTTGATAATAGTAGTCGGGCCTGCATTACCATAAAAAGTACAGTTTATCACCTTCACCATATCCGTACCACCTCCGTTGGAAATACCCGACCCCGCAGTCGTTGCCGTGTTGTTGAAAAACAAACAGTTCGTAATGTTTAATGAGGAGTTATCGTTGAACATCCCACCGCCAGACGTCGCATAATTGTTACGAAACACGCAGTTTTGTACTTTTGGTGAAGCATACGCATTCCACATGCCGCCCCCCAAATTGAACGGAAAATCGCCAGTAGCATACCCTTTTTCAACAATAACTCCATCCAAAATGGCCGTATTGTTCAATGGAGCACCTGAGGTAAATGTATTATTGATTACTCGATAGCTGTTGTCGGTATCCACGCCTGAGTTACCAATATCCCCACTCAAAATCGTGGGGTTATTGCGCCAATTTCGGGCGGTAAGCTGGGTCTCTGTACCGTTGAAACCCCCATAAATAGCCACCCCATTTTTCATCACAAAGGTTTTGGTACGGGCATCGGCTGGAGAGGTATTGCCCGAAGCATCGGCGGTAGGTTTATACGTCCCCGACGCTACCCAAATTTGGGCACCTGAACAGGCCGCCGCCAAAGCATCTTGCAGCGAGGTAAAAGCATCCGTCCACGAACTGCCGTTGTTGCCCCCAGAGGCCGACGCATTGACATAGACAATGCCATTATTACTGATACAAGCGCACACATCATAGGTAGATTGATACTCGTAGGCACCTATATCAATTCTACCATTATTATAAAAACGTGGATTTCCCGCTAAATCCACATTCCCCACCGTAGCCGAAGTCGTAGCAGGGTCGCCTGCATTGATGGCGGGCGAACAGGATTGTAGCCTCAAATCTCCTGCCGTACCTAAGCCAACCGTCGGCTGATTCACAAACAGAGGATCAATGCTGCCATTCAATATGCCCGCCCCTAAGTTTTGGCCTTTGATGACCGTATTAGTAATCGTTGGTCTAAGATTAACACTAGGGCTATCATAAAACTCATCTTCATTTCCCCAAACAAGGCAATTATTAAAAATAGGGGTAGCACCACAAAATATTCCTCCCCCGTTTTGTGAGGCCTTATTACCTGAAAAACTACAATTGGTAATAATCGGTGAAGTAGTACCGTTAAAACCAATATAAAGCCCACCTCCTTGCCGAGCTGTATTACCTATAAAAACACAATTAATCAACGTAGGTGAACTTCCAACAATGCTCATACCACCACCATTCCCGCCTACAGTTACAGTGTTCCCCGAAATTATACAATTGCGGTATTGAGGTGAAACAAAGATATTGAAAATACCAGCACCACCACTGCCTGTGAGAGTTCCCCCCGTAACCGTAAAGCCATCTAATATCGCCGTATTGGTTAAGCCGTTATTAGAATTATTTATAACTCCGCTGCCATTTCCTCGTAAAATAGTCGGATTTGCACTCCAATTACGATCTGTGAGAGTCGGATTGCCAGTAGTGGGGAAGCCACCTAAGATTGCTACCCCTGGAAGCATACTAAAACTGGCATTAACCGCGGGCTGATACGTCCCCGCCGCGACCCAAATTTGAGATATACACGAAGGATTGGCACGAGCGGCATTAAGTGCTGCTTGTAAATCCGTAAAAGCATCCGTCCACGAACGGCCGTTATTGCTCCCAGAGGCCGACGCATTGACATAGACAATGCCATTATTACTGATACAAGCGCACACATCATAGGTAGATTGATACTCGTAGGCGCCTATATCCACAGTGCCACCACCCGAAACAGCATCCACACGGTTGTTGCCATCTAAATCAGTCGTTGGGGCATCCGTAGAGGTACCCGCATCTATCGCGGGAGAGCATTGTTGTAAACGCAAATCTCCTGTAGTGCCTAAGCCTACCGTTGGCTGGCTGATAAAACGCGGATTGTTCGTTGCTAAGGTTCCATCCAAATTGCCCGTACCTGGGGGATTTAGCCCTTGTATCAAACAATGGCTGTAGGTAACTGGAGTAAAATTATCCTGTATAAAAATCTCGCTGCTGTTTCCCCATAAAATACAGTTTGTTAAAGTCTTACGATTCGGGTGTCCAGTATTGAGAAGATACATCCCCCCCCCTAAAGTAGCTTGGTTTCCTGAAAGAGTCACATTCGTCATGGTAGTCTGCGACGACGCCTCATATATCCCCCCACCATGAACAGCGGTATTGCCCAAAAAAACACAATTTATCAAGCTAGGTGAGCCTACACTATTATACATACCACCACCTTTTTGGGCCTGATTGCCTACAAACCTACAATTACGAACAGTAGTCACAGCATAAACGTTATATCCGGATAAAAGCATCCCGCCTCCCCTACCAGGCTCTGAGTCGCCACTTCCATCAGCATTCCCCCCCGTAATAGTAAAGCCATCTACTATACTTCCATCTGTATCTTGACCGAAAGTGTTAATTACGTGATAACTATTATCCTCACTTTTATTCGTTTCCCCAATGTCCCCACTGAGCGTAGTTACGTTAGTAACCCAGTTCCGTTGTGATAGTTGGGTTTCCACCCCACTGAACCCTCCGTAGATTGAGATTGCCATATCGTAGGAATCACGTAGTTGAAAAGAAATATTACGATTCGTACCCGAGGTGGGTTTATACGTCCCCGCCGCGACCCAAATTTGAGATACACAAGAAGGATTGGTTCGAGCCAGGCGAAGTGCCGATTGTAAATCCGTATAAGCATTTGCCCACGAACGGCCGCTGTTGCTCCCAGAGGCCGACGCATTGACATAGACAATGCCATTATTACTGATACAAGCGCACACATCATAGGTAGATTGATATTCGTAGGCACCTATATCAATTCTACCATTATTATAAAAACGTGGATTTCCCGCTAAATCCACATTCCCCACCGTAGCCGAAGTAGTAGCAGGGTCGCCCGCATTGATGGCGGGCGAACAGGATTGTAGCCTCAAATCTCCTGCCGTACCTAAACCAACCGTCGGCTGACTTACAAACAATGGATCAGTACTGCCATTCAGTATGCCCGCCCCTAAGTTTTGGCCTTTGATGACTGTATTAGTAATCGTTGGTCTAAGATTACTACCAGGGTTATCATAAAACTCATCTTCATTTCCCCAAACAAGGCAATTATTAAAAATAGGGCTAGCACCACAATATATTCCTCCCCCATTTAGTGAGGCCTTATTACCTGAAAAACTACAATTGGTAATAATCGGTGAAGTAGTACCGTTAAAAGCAATATAAAGCCCACCTCCTTGCTGAGCGGTGTTACCTATAAAAACACAATTAATCAACGTAGGTGAACTTCCAACAAGTTGCATACCACCACCATTCCCTTTTGTAGTATTCCCCGAAATGATACAATTGCGGTATTGAGGTGAAACAAAGATATTGAAAATACCAGCACCACCACTGTCTGTGAGAGTTCCCCCCGTAACCGTAAAGCCATCTAATATCGCCGTATTTGTTAAGCCGTTATTAGAATTATTTATAACTCGGTTGCCATTCCCTCGCAAAATAGTGGGATTCGCACTCCAATTGCGTTCCGCAAGCGTCGGGTTGCCCGTATTGGGAAAGCCCCCCAAAATCGCTACTCCAGGGAGCATGCTGAAACTGGCATTGAAAGCAGGCTGATACGTCCCCGCCGCGACCCAAATTTGAGATACACACGAAGGATTGGCACGAGCAGCATTAAGTGCTGCTTCTAAATCCGTAAACGCATTTGCCCACGAACGACCGTTATTAGCGCCCGTCGCATTGGCCTTGACATAAAGCATCGGTCCCGAAGCATCGAGGGTATAAGTTTGATCCGTAAAAAGGTCAGGATTGTATTTGAGTCGAATCCGCACGGTGTAGGTTCCTGGTGTCGTGCCAGTGCCAGTCGTCACGTCAAAGGGTTCGGCGGCAATACTTGTAAAGGTTGGGTTTCCCAAAAATGTTGTCCCCGAAACAATGGCGTATTCTACGACGTCGTTGGGAAAACCGTTGAGGTCGCCCGTTAAATCAATGTTTACACTGCCTTGGCCAGAAATGCAGTTGGGCAACGTCGGCGTAACGATGGCCGAAAAAGCCGCCGTACCGAGGCACTGAATAATCACTTGACCATTTAAGGCATTGGCGTTAGTGTTAAGAAAGTTACTTTGATTGGTACCAATATTATAAGACCCTCCTCCGCTGCCACCACTGCCGCTGCTGGTGCCCGCATTGCCACCGCTGTAGCCGCCACCGCCGCCACCGCCGCTGCTGCCACCACTACCACCAGCCCCAAATCCGCCGCCACCAAATCCAACATCACTACTGTTCATTGGGGCAGA
>NZ_JBYFCH010000042.1:0-27670 GCF_057652295.1 Runella sp. R5_40
CGAAAAAAAGCAGGTTGGAATGACCATTACCTGCTCAATATCATCAAAAATAACCATTAGTAAGTGCGTTTAACCTGTAAATGAAGCCCTACATCAGGGTTTTTCGTTAAAATTTCCCTATTTTGCATCGCTAACACTCGTTAGTCGGGAAACCCACCGTAAAAATTAAACATTTCCTTTAAAAAAGATTATTTTTCCTATGAGCGAAACTTCAAGCCTCTTCAAAGCGGGCGTCGTAACAGGAGATGGTGTGAGCGAACTTTTTCGTCATGCCAACCAAAATGACTACGCCCTTCCTGCTGTCAACGTAGTAGGCACCAACTCCATCAATGCAGTTCTTGAAACAGCGAAAAAAGTAAACTCGCCTGTCATCGTCCAATTCTCAAACGGCGGTGGGATTTTCTACGCAGGAAAGAGCATTTCAAACGCGAACCAACAAGCTGCCATTGCGGGCTCAATCTCAGGTGCAATGCACGTTCACCAAATGGCTGAGTTGTATGGTGTTCCAGTAATTTTGCACACCGACCACTGCGCAAAAAAATTACTTCCTTGGATTGACGGTTTGTTGGATGCAGGCGAAAAATATTTTGACCAACATGGTAAGCCGTTGTTTAGCTCACACATGATTGACTTGTCAGAAGAGCCTATCGAAGAAAACATCGAAATCTGCTCGAAATATTTTGAGCGTATGTCAAAACTTGGAATGACGCTTGAAATCGAACTAGGCGTAACAGGTGGCGAAGAAGATGGCGTGGATAACACCGACGTAGATAGCTCAAAACTATACACTCAGCCTTCGGAAGTAGCGTATGCGTACGAAGAATTGAGCAAAATTTCGGACAAATTTACCATTGCAGCCGCTTTCGGAAACGTACACGGCGTGTATAAGCCAGGTAACGTGAAATTGGCTCCAATTATCTTGAAAAATTCTCAAGACTATATCCAAGAAAAATTCGGAACAGGACCACTTCCAGTAAACTTCGTATTCCACGGAGGTTCGGGAAGTAGCCGCGAGGAAATCCGTGAGGCGATCCAATACGGCGCTATCAAGATGAACATTGACACCGATATGCAGTGGTCAACTTGGGAAGGTGTCTTGAAATATTACAAGTCAAAAGAAGGATACTTGCAGTCACAGTTGGGTAACCCAGAAGGCTCAGATTCTCCGAACAAAAAATATTATGACCCACGCGTATGGCTTCGTAAAGGCGAAGAAAGCATGGTTGACCGCCTTGCAGTTGCTTTTGAAGACCTAAATTGCATCAACCGTTTGGGATAATTTCGGCGTGATTTTTGCACTAGAAAAGCGGTGAAAATTTTATTTTCACCGCTTTTTCATTTTACCCCTTTTTTCATTTATTTTTAGTGCATGAACGACGCCATACTTCAGTACTACCTACCCCATCAGCTCTCGCCCAAACGCCTCGACCGCTACCTCGCGTCAGGCTGGTTTCGGACTGTAAATATGCTATTTAGAGCAAAGGTAACGTGCTTCGATAACGATATATGCTCCCCCATCAATATCCGTATCAACCTTGCGGAACATGAGCATTCGAAGCGCATGAGAAAATTACTGAATAAGAACGGAAAGCTTTTTCGGCACGAAATTCGCAAGGCGACCATTACCCGCGAAAAAGAAGAACTATTCCACCAACACCAGCGTCGGTTTAGAAGTTTTTTGAGTAATTCTTTGGAAGAATTTTTGGTGCTTACACCTCGCTTCGAAACCTACGAAATCGACGTTTATGACGATGATCGACTGATTGCCATCAGCTACTTTGACCAAGGCCACAACAGCCTGATGAGTCTGCTGGGGCTGTTTGACCCAGGTTATTCTTCGTACAGTTTGGGGATTTATACCATGCTTCTCGAAATGGAATATGCCAAATCAACCGAGCGCCAGTGGTACTACCCTGGTTACGTTCACGAACGGCCTTCTATTTACGATTATAAACTTCGAATCGGAAAACCTGAAATTTACGATTGGCAAAGCCGCCGCTGGCTTCGCCACATCGACCCGCATAAACTTCCCAACTGGGCCGACCACATCAAGAACCGTACTTACGCGCTTGAACACGCCCTGCAAATGGTAGAAATTAGTTTCCAACGCAAAGTTTATCTTTTCTTTGGTTGGCACTATTTCAACTCTCTCTACGAACAACTGTTCCACTGCCCACTCATGCTTGTCCTATCTGACGGGCGCGTGGTGGCTTACGACGTAGAACGCGACCAGTACGTGTGCGCCAAATTGGAGATTTATGTACCATTCCGCGATATTCAAATGACATTGGCTCCCGATTTTGACGTAGCAGTTCACCACACGGACGTCATGCGGGTTGTCGAATTTACCTATCGTACTGCAAGTGCCAACGACATGGTGAATTACATTTGGAAAACTACTTATCCGCAACAAGAGATTAGCTGGTGGATCAAATCAAAATTAATGAACTAGCAGCCTTTCCAAGTTTCTACTCCAACGCTAACAAAACTTGGAAAGGCTCTGTACTCAAACAAACCTTTCCAAGTTTCTACTCCGACGCAAACAAAACTTGGAAAGGCTCTGTACTCAAACAAACCTTTCCAAGTTTCTACTCCGACGCTAACAAAACTTGGAAAGGCTCTCTACTCAAACGAGATTTTCCAAGTTTCTACTCCGACGCTAACAAAACTTGGAAAGGCTCTATTCAAACAAACCTTTCCAAGTTTCTACTCCAACGCAAACAAAACTTGGAAAGGCTTCAGGCATCTAGCCATTTTTTAAAATTCTCTGCTTTTTCGCGGCTCACGTAGATTTCATCATCATCACGGTGGCGAAGTTTGATTTTTAAACGCCCATTAAAATGTGGCTCAATGCGCTCAATGGCCGAAATTTGGCTCAAATACTTCCGATTAAGCCGAAAAAACTGCTTCGGATTTAGCTTTTGTTCCAATTCATCCAGTGTATCGTCCACAAAGTATTTCTTTTGCTCTTTGGTTACCAAAAACACCACTTTGTCTTCGGCGTACAAATACGCCACTTCGGGCACTTCTACCACGTCGAATCGTGCACCTGCTTTCAGCAAAAAACGCGACTTCCAGTCGGTGCGTTGGCTCAACATCGCCTCTAATACCTTCCCAATTTTGTCCTGAGAATTGGCCGATTGCTGCTGATGAAACTTCTCAAAAGCAGCCTCCAATTCATCCTTCTCAATCGGTTTTAACAAATAATCGACGCTATTTACCTTAAACGCTCGAATGGCATATTCGTCATAAGCCGTCGTAAAAATGATGGGAGCCGTAACATCGACCTGTTGAAATAACTCAAACGACAGGCCGTCGGCGAGTTGAATATCCATTAAAATCAGGTCGGGCTGCGGGTTTTCGTTCAACCATTTTGCCGCAGTTCGCACACTTTCCAGTTTAGCCAAAATAACCGCTTGGGGTTCGATAGACTTAACAAGTGCTTCCAATCGCTTGGCTGCCAAAGGCTCATCTTCTAAAATAACAATGTTCATTGCTGAAGAATGTTTATGTTTTTCCGCTGGTTACGAGTTACCAGAGGCACTACAAAAAGGAATACTTACTTCAAAAAAGTCAGCGGTTTCTTTCACCTCAACAGGCGCAGTCGTAACGAGCTTATAGCGACTTTTCAGGTTGCTTAGTCCAATGCCCGTTGATTCCAAAAATTGCTTGTTTTTGGGCTGAAACGTATTTCGAACCACTACACGGTCACCATCGACAAACAACGAAATGGTCAAAGGCTTTTCGCTTGAACATTCATTGTGTTTCAACGCATTTTCCACCAACGTCAACAGCCCTTGGGTGACAATCGACCGTGTTTTATCTGTTTTATCAACTGACAAGTCATACTGTAAATTTTCCCCAAAACGCATTTTATGAATAAACAAATATGCCTCCACGATTTTAAGCTCCGTTCCCAGCTCTACCGTCACGCGGTCGTTGTTTTGTAAATTGTAGCGAAACACTTTAGAAAGCCTTTCGACCAAATTTACCGCATTTTCGGGGTCTTCGGGAATAAGTGCACTCAGGATGTTGAGCGAATTAAACAAAAAATGGGGATTTACCTGATTTTTGAGGGCATCATATTCCGCCCTCAGCAGCGCCTGATTGAGCTGTTCTTGTTGAAGTAGCGATTTTTTCCAGCGGTCGGTCAGCTGCTGAATCACATATACCGACGTAAACGCAATGGTCATCAACACGTACGTCAGGCCGCTTGAGACATAGACGCGGGCGGGAAATACCTCCTTTTTTACCAATTGAATAATGATTAACACCAACGTACTGATGATTGTTGCCACCAGCACACATACCAGCACATACGCGCCCAGCATCCGCTGCACGGGCCAGTTGGCCGCTCGGCGCATCAACAAAGGCATCAAATATTCTTGGATACGACTAATCGTCAGGGCTGATGCAAAAATAAGTAGTGTCCACGTCCAGTTTACCTCACCCGTTTTGAGGTTTGTATTCAAGAGTAAAATCAACGCTGCCGAAATCGACCAGCTAATAGCGTCCGTTCGGTTAATGGCAAACTTCATCGGTGTTTTTCTCCCATTCATAAAAGCCAAAGTAAAGGAATTATTTAGTATCAAAACTACAACATTCCGTAAATTGTACCACACACATATCCGACGGGTCGTCGTAGATGTGGTGTGAACTGTCTGAACCAAGGAGTCAACAAAAAAACGGGTGATACTAAGTAGGAAACCTACTCAGCATCACCCGATGCGCACACTTAACACTCCTATTTGTTACTGAACCGTCACTTTCCGTTCGATTTCAATTTTTTTGGACACTACATTCAATTGCTTTACTACCCGATTTTCGCCCGACTCAATTTCCAAATTATACACCCCATCCGACAACTCATTGATGTTGAATTTGGCCGAGTAATTCATCTCGTTTTTGGCTACTGTTTGTTTAAAAAGCACATCACCATTGGCATCTTTAAGCGTCAAAAATACCTTTGCGGGTGCGTTTTTTCGGATGGCCACTTTAATTTTGGCGTCGTTTGTCACGTATGCACTGCTTTCAAAAGCAGCTTCGGGACGAGTGGTTGTTTTTTCTTCTTTTGTAGGGTGAGCAAAAGCTACCGTAGAAGTAAGCGCCAAAGCGCAAGCAATTGATTTGATGAACGTTTTCATGGTTTGACTGTTTTAAATTGGCTGTGATTATGAAAGAAAAAAAATTAATTTACTGAAATAACGCGTTCGGTCTCCGACTTTGGTGAAGTCAAATGGAGGTGTTTGACAACGCGGTCTTGGTTGGTGGCAATTTCGAGCTTGTAATTACCGTCTGACAAGTCATTTACGTTAATTTTAGCGGCGTACGACATTTCGTTTTGGGTGATTGTTTCACGGTACAAAATGACGTTTTTAGCATCCCGTAGTGTAATATATACGCGCTCTGGCGCATTTTTTTTCACGGCCAAGCGTATGGCCGCATCCTTCGTTACAAACGCACTGGTTTCAAAAGTCACTCCTGTTCGGTTGTCCGACACCCGACTAACTTTTTTTTCCCCGACCCTTGGACCTGCAAAAGCCACAGTAGATGCTGTCAGGAGGAGCCCCCCTAAAAAAATGTTTGATAAGAATTTCATGGCAGTGGATTAAATGGCTGTTACTTATTGAGTTTTACATTACGAACTGCCTCTTGTTTGGCAGACTGGATTGACACTTTTTTCTGGATTTTGTCTTTCCCTGAAGTTACTTCTAAGGTGTATTCACCTTCTTCGAGCTGACTTACGTCAAAACGCGCATCGTACTTTTCTGACTTTTTGCTCATTACATCTTCGTGCAAGATGTTTTGTTTGGCGTCGCGGAGGGTAATGACGGCTTTTTCGCCCTGTCCTTTACGCACCGCCATCTGAATCTTGGCTTCTTTTGTAGTAAATACGCCGATTTGAATCGGTTTCGCTTTTTTATCTTCTGTTGGATCAGAAGCAAAAGTGGCAGTTGAACCAAGCGCTAAAGCGCAAACGAGAGTTGTTACGAAAGTTTTCATGGTTTTGGAAATTTAAAATTGGCTGTGTTGTGTATGATTAAATTTTGATTTTCAATGGCTGTTTGTCTTATTGACGTTACAAAGATGCTTGTTTTATTTAGTACCTTGCAATACAAAGTACACAAGCGGTACTTAAAAAGGATGGGTGGCAAATGCCTGTTTTGTTATGTACTAAGGGAAATTTGAGTGAATGAGTTACTTGTCTTCATGGCTGTAAAAAAAAATCTTAATGGCTGTTGTTAAATACTGTCTATCGTTCAAAAGGTTACATCGCTGTTGTAATTATTTACTTTCAAAGGTTGTGCCAGCTATTTACCTAAACTCAAGTCGCTCATTTTCAGATGTTTATATTTTTTGAGCGATTTTAAATTTGTCCGTTTCCGAACAGTTTAAATTACAATAGCGGACATTTCACTTGGTTATACATTTTCAAAGAACCGTTTAAATCATAAACGCACTCTAATGATGCAAATGTATAACGGAAGGTTGCATCCAAGAATAAAAATGTGTTAAATCATCCTTTTCGGGGGATGAAACGTTTAAAATATCTTACAAGTCGTCCGAAAAAGAACTTTAACCCACCTACCTTCGTTACGGATTTCATGGCTATTTTTGTAGCATCAATTATTTTTTCAACTAATTCGGCGGACTTTGAATCCGTTTAGAAACGACACATGAGCAAACACGGACGTATTTTGGTCGCCATGAGTGGCGGCATCGACAGCTCTCTTGCATCTGTCTTATTACACGAACAAGGCTACGAAGTAATTGGCATGACCATGAAAACGTGGGACTATGCCAGCAGCGGAGGCACCAAAAAAGAAACGGGCTGCTGCTCGCTCGATTCCATCAACGACGCCCGCACCATTGCCGTCGAACTCGGCTTTCCTCATTACATATTAGATATTCGTAACGAATTTGGTGATTATGTCATCGACCACTTTACGGGCGAATATTTGGAAGGACGCACGCCCAACCCATGCGTGTTGTGTAACACCCACATCAAATGGGATGCACTCTTACGCCGCGCCGACCGCCTCGACTGTGAGTTTATTGCCACGGGCCACTATGCCAACCTGCGCGAAGAAAACAATCGCTTTGTGGTATCAAAAGGCATCGACGCTTGGAAAGACCAGAGTTATGTGCTTTGGGGGGTATCGCAGGAAAGCTTGGCACGTACGAAGTTGCCTTTGGGAAACTTGCACAAAAGCGAAATCCGTGAAATGGCCAAAGAACGTGGTTTCATGGATTTGGTGAATAAATCGGAAAGTTACGAAATCTGTTTTGTGCCCGATAACGATTACCGTGGTTTCCTCAAACGCCGCTTACCCGAACTCGAAGGACAAGTAGCGGGTGGAAATTACGTACTCCAAGACGGAAGTGTTGTGGGCAAACACGAAGGGTATCCTTTTTATACCATCGGACAACGCAAAGGCTTAGGCATCGCTTTGGGTTATCCCGTTTTTGTGACCGAAATTCGTAAAGAAACCAATGAAGTGGTTCTTGGGCGCGATAAAGAACTGGAGCGTAACGGGATGTTTGTCTCAAAACTGAACCTCCAAAAATACGCGCGTATTGAATCGCCCATCGAAACCATCACGAAAGTTCGTTATAAACACGACGGCGCTCCTGCCCTCATTACCCAAGTCGAAGACGACCGCATCAAGGTGCGTTTCCACGAATCAGTAAGCGCCATCGCTCCAGGACAAGCGGCCGTTTTCTACGAAGGCGACGACGTGGTAGGCGGAGGCTGGATCAGTAAAAGCTTCAAAGAAGAATAATTTTTAATGTCGAGTATAGAGTGCAGAATGTCGAATGGAACCTACTCGACATTCTGCATTCTGCACTCGACATTCGACACTCTCCCCTCGACCTTCTCCTAAAGTACTGCCTTTTTTAGCTCCTCTCCTAGTTGTTTCATTTTTCGTAGTGAGGTTGCAGAGTTTTTTCGTTTGTCAAATTTGATTCTCAACTTCCCTGGAGATGATTTGATGTGAAAAAACATCCCATTCCCAGGGTTAATGTCGCCGTCTATTTCGGCATTAACAAATGACATCCCCGACGGGTCAAGGCATTTATCCAAACACTTTTGAACGTTCCTTGCTTTGTCTTTGGGATAATCCGCTGATACTTTATAGACATTGTCCGAGTCGCTCACACTGATACTTATATTGTCACCATTGGCTTCTTTTACAAAATAAGGAAGACTCGCAATCCCTACGATAATACAAAATGTGGCAAAAAAGACGGTTGTTTTCATAGCATTACTTTTTAAACGTGATGGATGGTTGTTAATTTACCCACGAATATATGCTATGAAAGATACTTTGCAATACATAGTACCTTGCTGTGATAAAATATTTTTATAAACGGCACTAAACACGGATAAACGGAAACAAAAAATCCCTCGGCTTTGACTGAGGGATTTTTTGTTTTTTGATTAATATTGATGGAAAGCATCCGAAATAAAGCCTAGCACTTCGGGCAGGGCACGGCGCCAATACGTCCAAGTATGTCCTCCGTCATGGATACGAAACTCGTGCGGAATCTCTTTTTTCTTCATCGCGATGTGTACCAACGAGTTACCTTCATAAAGAAAATCATCGTCGCCACAGTCGATATACCAACGTACCGCCTTTTTCTTATCATCTGGCACAGCGTTGATAAGCTCCAGCACACTTTGGCGTTTGTAATACGCTTCCACTTCCGCATCGGTGTATTCAACCTCGGGTTTTGCGCGTTTTAAAGTGGCCTTGGTCATTTCCAAATTCATCGGGCCTGTAGCAGCACTCAAAGGGCAGGCCGATGAAAAAAGTTCGGGACGGCGAAGCGCATAGGTAAACGTACCTCCTCCCCCCATCGACAAGCCAGCAACCGCTCTAAAACGCTTTTCGGGTTTGGTTCGGTAGTTCTTTTCAATGTACGGCATCAATTCTTGAAAGAAAAAATCTTCGTACCGCCATTCGTTTTTAGGGTCATTGGCGTAGCCGCGTTGCCCCGTATTGGCATCTGGCATCACAATAATCATCGGCGTGGCTTTGCCTTCAGTAAATGCTTTGTCGGCAATGTGCTGCACTTCACCAAATTGCACCCAGCCCGTTTGGTCATCGCCAGCTCCATGGAGCAAATACAACACAGGATAGCTCCGCTGAGAGGCTTCGTAATTGGGAGGAAGATAAATGGCAAACTTGCGGTCGCTTTTGAGGATTTTACTCGGCAAACTCAGGTTGTCATAGACTTTTGACTGCGCAACAACTCCCTGCCCTGCCAACAGCAAAGCAATGGCAATCATGCAAAAGGCTTTTTTCATTTTCATTCAAGAGTTAAGTGATTGGTTTATCCCAAAAGACACTTTTCCTCTTATTTATACCCTTTGTGCACTTTATTCAATACCCAATCTGATTTTCAATCCAGTCAAGTCCACGCATATACAAGGTTTTGGCATAATTGACACGGTTATCAAAATCGTGGTAATCGGTGCGGCCATTGTGCAAATACTTCCGAATCAGCGTAGCATTCACTTCGGCCGTGGGGTTTGCAACGACATCATCGGCTTCCGTACGGAACTGCGCAAACATCGGAAAATCGTGCTCCAAGTGCGTAAAAAACAAATGTCCATTGGCATTTCTTACGGCACACAGCAAGCCATTGGCTTTGGACGTGGCAGGGGCAAGGCTTCCTTCCAACCCACGTTTAAGCACCATTACGCCGTCAAAACCTGCCATCAACGCCAACTCGGCCATTTTCATTTGGTAAGTAATATGAAACACCGACGTCACCAATATACGAGCACCGCAAGGATTTAATACCTTTTCGAGGGTAGCCAAAAACGGGCGTTTTACGGCCGTCCGACGGCGTTCAACCCAACCATCAAGGGCGGGAGAAAGCAATTTTTGGTCGAGTACCCAGCCATAAGTAGGGTTCATTTCGAGCAACTCGTGGTTGTCGGCCAGCAACCAACTTCCCATGTATAAATATAAATCGTGGGAATTAAGTCCATATTTTGGTCCCGACGACCGCCCAAGTGCCGTAACGGCGTTGTAATTACGTTCTTGGAAAAAATAGGCCAACAGCGGCGTAATCATGTACGAATGTTCCACGCCATCGAAGGGTTCGGCCAGTTGTACAATGGGAAATTTGGTTTTAACGTGCCGCTGAAAACCAGGCGTAAAGGTAGTTTTCACGGCATCGTACAACCCTTCGTACTCATCGTTTGTCTCGTACCGCACCCGAAGAATACTGACGGCCATTCCTTTAAAAGTTTCACAGCAATCGCTCGTAAACAAAAAATCTCCCAACTGATGCGCTTCTGACACCTGTAGTGAGTGCCCATTGAGGAGTTTCACGCCAATCGGAAACAATTGGGGAGGCAAATCGGGACACAGTCGGTTTAGAAAAAAGACAGGGTTACTAAACGCGTGTTTGCCTATGTATTCTTCTAACTTTAACTCTACTTCGGTCGGGCCTTTCATCATCAGTGCGCCAAAAAAGATGCCTTTTTGTAGATGACTAGCTGCCCCTCGGTGAAGCTCGGCCAAACACTCTTCCACCAATTCGGCAGAGAGTGATTTACTTCCATGTTTTCCTATCCCTACTTGGCGAATTCCTTTCGCAAGGGGTGTATCTATATTGTATTTTAAGGCGAAATCTGTTGCTGTCACAATTACTTATAAATTACTTAGTTTAAAAACTAACATTATCAAATATCACAATTTATTATTTTCAAATAGTACTTTTTCAAAGAAACTTTTTGAAAATATAAAGAACTTTTGGCTTTTTACTCAAAAAACGAAACTAAAATTTGGCAGTTATACAAATTGAGCCTAGCTTTAAGTAAAATTTTTAAGCAAGCACAAATAACAAATATTATTTTGCTTAAATCGAGTAGTAAATGTATAAACTTTTTTGATAATCTTTTTTTTACAAACGATATTTTTCACAAGTGGTTTTTTAGCGAATTGACGCTAAAAAAAAAAACAAAAAAAGGACAAATTGAATTTTTTTAAGAATATTAGTAATCACCCACCTCACTAACATTGGATGCTCTTACGTGAACTTATAACGGCGTTGGCGGACGCTCGTGGTAAGGAAAAAGAAAAACCCCGCAGAATGGCGGTTCTGACGGGGCTATTGGTAGTTCTAAATTAGGGATTAACTTAAAACGTTACAAAATTATGAAAAAATTGTTACACGTCCAATCGTGCAGCGTACTTCTTTTTGCTCTACTGGTAAGTAGAATTACTCATTCTCAAATCTCTCTTCAAGGCCAATTACGAACCCGTACCGAAGTACGTGACGGCCTGGGAAACCTTGCTAAAATCGGCGCAAAGCCCGCCGTTTTCACCTCCCAACGAACCAGTTTGAACTTCGGCTACAAGTGGGATCGGCTTACGTTTGGCATGAACGTACGGGATGTACGCGTCTGGGGACAAGACGCGGCGTCTATCAACAACGCCGATGGTTCTAAGCTGTTTGTCCACGAAGCGTGGGCCGAAATTGTACTGGCCAACATCGCCGACACCACCATTAAGTTTAAGGCATTCGACAACCTTTCCCTCAAAGTAGGCCGTCAGGAGTTAATCTACGACGATGTGCGTTTGATTGGCAACCTCGACTGGCTTCAGCAAGGTCGCCGATTTGACATGGCGCTACTGAAAGCCATGAAAAAAGGCTGGCAAATCGACCTTGGCGTTGCTTTCAACCAAAATTCAGACGCCTTTGGTCGAGCAGGCACGTTTTATACCGCTGGCAATGCACCTACCACTGTTGCCAATTCCAAAGGGGCGTACGTCACCATTCCTTCCGACTTCTTACCCACTTCGGGCAAAGGAGGCGCTCCCGTATTGGCCTCCCCGCTCAGCACCAACGGGCAAAATCAAATGTTCAAATCAATGCAGATGCTTTACTTGAGCCGCAAATTTGGACAGACAAAATTTTCGGGATTGGTCTTCAAAGATGATTTCCAAAAGTACCGTATAGACAGCCTCGGTAGCACTGCCAACGGCGTAGTCTATGGCCGCCGCTACGACGTAGAAGGCACCAACAGCCGCCTTACCTACGGGGCGATGCTTACGGGGCTCGTGGGCAATGCGTCCTCGAAACTAGGGAAAATAGCCTGGCAAGCCTTTGCGTATAAACAAGGTGGTAAAAACCGCGACGGGCAAGAACTCAGCTCGTATCATTATGGGGCTAACTTTAGTGTCCAAAAAGGCAAATTCTCGTTTGGCCCTGGTTATGAAGTACTTTCGGGCAACAATACCGTTTCGCCTGATGGTAAAGACCATCGCTTCGATCCATTGTATGGCACTCCACACCGCCATTGGGGCTACATGGATTACTTCTACGTAGGCACAGGGGCTGCCGCGGGTGGTTTGGCCAATGCCTTCGTAAAAACCAAATACGTCGCCAATCCAAACCTCTATTTTAATCTCGACTTCCACAATTTTGCCTTGGCCAATGACATGAAAAATGGCCTAGACGCCTCGGGGGGAAAAATTGCGCGCCAGTTGGGCAATGAATTTGATTTTATTATCAATTATAACCTCAACAAATTCACCAACATCGAGTTGGGGTATTCGCACTTGAGTGGCACCAATAGCCTCGAATATGCCAAATTGGGCACGATGGACAAAAGCAAACACAGCGCTAACTGGGCGTACTTGATGCTGAACATCCGCCCTGACTTCTTCTATACCAAACCCGTGGCTATCAAGCAATAAACTCAACCGCTTTAGTCCATTTTAACTATCTAAATCAATGAAAGTAAGTTATAAATTTCTCCTTGCTGCCTGTGCAGCCGTGGTTCTCATTGCGGGCATGTCGATGCGCAAAGCAGCACTTCCCCAAGTCAAATTAGGCTTTATTCCCCTCACCGACTGCGCACCTTTGGTCGCTGCCAAAGAACTAGGTCTTTTCCAAAAATACGGCGTTGATGTTGTTTTGACCAAAGAAGCTTCTTGGGCCAATATCCGCGACAAAGTTCTCAATGGCGAGCTCGACGGCGCTCATTGCCTTTTTGGAATGCCTTTCTCGGTTTATACGGGAGTAGGTGGTAAAGCAGGCTCCGAAATGCAAATTGCGATGGTACTCAACAACAACGGCCAAGCCATTACCCTTTCCAAAGATTTTTGTGGACTTGTAGGCTACAAAGAAGTGGGCAAAGTAAACGCTGCCGTGAAGCAAGTGCAAGGCCGTAAAGAAGTGACTTTTGCCATGACTTTCCCAGGAGGGACGCACGACATTTGGCTTCGCAACTGGATGGCGGCGGCGGGTATTAACCAAAAGAGTGTAGGTATCATCACGATACCGCCGCCACAAATGGTCGCCAATATGCGCGTCGATAACATGGAAGGCTACTGCGTGGGCGAACCTTGGAACGGCGTGGCAGCATCCCAAAACATCGGTTTTACCCAAATAGCGTCGCAAGATATTTGGAAACACCATCCCGAAAAAGCACTGGTTGTCAACAAAGCATTTGCGGCCCAAGAACGCGAAAACCTCAAAAACGTCATGAAGGCGATTCTCGAAGCCTGTCAATGGCTCGACAACATAGGCAACCGCAAAAAAGCAGCGGGTTGGCTCTCAAAACCCTATTATGTAAACGCAGCTCTGCCTGTTATTGAAGCGCGCCTGCTCGGTTCGAGCGATTTAGGTTGCGACTTAGGGGTTGCCAAATACAAAGAAGATTACATGACTTTTTACAACAAAGGCTACGTAAACACCCCGCGCAAATCGCACGGCATGTGGTTTATGGCGCAGTATGTGCGGTTTGGGTACCTCAAATCTAACCCTGATTTTAAAGGAATTGCAGAAAAACTCATCCTCGACGACCTGTTTGCAGAAGTTGCTCGCGAAGCCAAAGTACCCATCATGACCGACGATATGAAACCTTTCAAAACCACCTACGATGTGTCGTTTGACCCAAGCAATGTCGGTGCGTATTTAGCTTCAACGAAAAAATAGTTCCCCCATGAAAAAACTACTCAATTTTCAAACCTACTTGCCGCTACTGTTCGGCCTAGGTAGCACAGTGCTTTTAGTGGGTGCTTGGTGGACGGTATCATTACTGACCAACAACGAAATCCCAAATCCATTGTCCACTTGGACGGTTTTCAGCGAAATGCTCGCTACGCCTTTTTACGATTACGGCCCCAACGACAAAGGCATTGGAAATCAGCTTTTCAGCTCTCTCATTCGCGTATTTAGCGGTTTTGGTGCAGGGAGTCTGTTGGCTATTCCACTTGGGCTGCTGATTGGTTCGAGCAAAACGGCTTTTCGTCTCATCAATCCCATTGTTCAAATCCTCCGTCCTGTTTCGCCCTTGGCTTGGTTTCCGTTGGGGCTATTGGCCTTCAAAGCTGCCGAGGGAGCCACCGTTTTCATCATTTTTGTAACAAGCCTTTGGCCCACTTTAATCAATACGGCCTTTGGCGTGGCCTCCATCCCCCAAGACCATAAAAACGTGGCAAAAGCGTTCGGATTTTCTCGTTGGAAGTACATCGTCAAAGTCATCACCCCCTACGCTTTACCCCACATTATCACGGGTTTACGCCTCAGCATTGGGGTAGCTTGGATGGTGATTGTGGCAGGCGAAATGCTCTCGGGGGGCGTTGGCATTGGCTTTTTTGTTTGGGATAGCTGGAACGCCCTCAGCCTTGAGAAAATCTTGTCGGCGATTCTTATCATTGGCACCGTCGGGTTATTGCTCGACAAAGGATTCGATTGGCTCCAAAAACGCTTCGCTTTTTCCTAGTCCAACCCAAGTTAAGTTCAGAAACTACTACCAACATGACTTCCAACCCAACCATTGCCCCCATAGATTCGGCGAGTGAGTTTCATAAAATTCAGTCGCGCCCTGCTTCCATTGAAGTAAAGGACATAACCGTTTCGTTCAAAACCCCCAAAGGTATTTTCACGGCCATCAAGAACATTGACCTCACCATCAAAAAAGGCGAAATCGTGGCGCTGATTGGCCACTCTGGCTGCGGAAAATCTACCTTAATGGGAACCATTTCGGGCATGACAGCCCCTACCAGCGGGCAGGTTATCGCCAACGGCGCAGTGGTCAAAGGCCCAGGCCCCGACCGTGGTATTGTCTTTCAAAACTACTCACTTCTTCCTTGGCTGACGGTTTATAAAAACATTTACGAAGCTGTGGACTCCGTTTTTAAAGACAAAACAGCCGCCGAGAAGCGCGAAATCGTTGAGGAAAACCTCAAAATGGTCAACCTTTGGGCGCACAAAGACAAACTCCCAGGACAGCTATCGGGAGGAATGAAACAACGCGTAGCCATCGCACGTGCCTTTGCCATTAATCCTAGTATTCTATTACTTGACGAGCCCTTTGGGGCGTTGGATGCTCTCACCAAAGGGTCGATGCACATCGAACTTTTGAAACTTTGGAACTTGGACAATCGCAACAAAACGATTGTAATGGTAACGCACGACATCGAAGAAGCTATTTTCTTGTCTGACCGCGTGGTGGTGATGAACAACGGCCCCGAAGCCACCATCAAAGAAATTGTGGAGATTCCCTTACCGCGCCCGCGCAACAAAAAGGAGATTGTCCACGACCCAATTTACATGGAAACCCATGACAAATTAATGAGTTTGCTCTTCGACAAGTTTTCAATTGAAGATGAATAAGTGGTTGCATTTTTGCTCAGTTGGGTGTCCAACTGAGCAAAAGTCAAAAATAACAAATACCCATATTTAAGTTTAAAATTACTCATTTTTAATATCAAATTTTGTTATTTTACAGAAATTTAGTATAATATTTTAAAGAATATTGAGTATTTTATGAAAATTACCTATTTTTAACTTTGAGCATAATTACTTATTTTGTATGTTTGATGTACCAAATCGGTGCAGCGTGGCGGCGCTCAACCGATGCAGGTAGCACAATCTTTAACGAAACTCGTTGAACGAGGAGTCGTTATTGGATGTACCCTATTGCATCGCTTCAGGCCTTACGCTGGTTTCATGTTCTACTTTTAACCAACAAAGCGCAATGAGCCAGCTTATTTCCAATCAGCCTCTTTCCAAACTCCACATTTTCAGTACCAAAGGGGTACAAATGCGTACCTTTCACATTACTTGGCTTACCTTTTTTGTCTGTTTCTTCGGCTGGTTCGGTTTAGCACCGCTCATGCCTGCCATTCGGGCAGACTTAGGTTTGAGCAAACCCCAAGTCGGAAACACCATCATTGCGGCCGTATCGGCCACTATCTTTGCCCGACTTATCATCGGAAAACTTTGCGATAGTTGGGGGCCTCGCAAAACCTACACGACCCTCCTCCTCATTGGTGCTTTGCCCGTGATGTTGGTAGGCTTAGCCCACGACTACACCACGTTTTTGTTGTTTCGTTTGGCCATTGGAGTTATTGGCGCTTCGTTTGTCATTACGCAATTTCACACTTCGGCCATGTTTGCCCCCAACATCAAAGGCACGGCCAATGCCGTAGCAGGCGGCTGGGGAAACCTTGGCGGCGGAATCACCCAATTGGCCATGCCCCTCATCATGGCGACCATCGTTGGGTTTGGTTTTGTCAAAGCCGATGCTTGGCGCTTAGCAATGATTGTCCCTGGCGTACTGATGCTTTTTATGGCTTTTATTTACTGCAAATATACCAAAGACACGCCTGCGGGCAACTACGACGAAATCAACCGCACTACCACTACCAAATCGGAGGTGAGTTTTTGGAAAGCCTGTTCCGATGTTCGCGTTTGGGCTTTGGCGCTGGCCTATGCGTGTTGCTTTGGCATGGAAATCACGTTCGACGGCGTAGCAGCGCTCTATTTCTTTGATAATTTCAAGATGGAAGAAACGGAAGCAGGTTTTTGGGCGATGTTGTTTGGGTTTATGAACATTTTTGCCCGTGCCGTTGGAGGCATTGTAGCAGATAAAGTCGGTCAAAAATACGGGATGCGCGGTAAAGGTGTTCTTTTAGCCTCCATGCTTCTTTTAGAAGGACTGGGAATTTTATTGTTTGCTCAAGCAGGCAACCTGACCATGGCGGTTGTATCGATGCTCGGCTTTGCCATGTTTTTGAAAATGGCTAACGGCGGCACTTATGCGATTGTCCCCTTCGTCAATCCCAAAGCAGTAGGCGTCATTTCGGGCGTGGTAGGGGCAGGAGGCAACGTTGGTGGAATGTTGATGGGCTTTTTATTTAAGTCCCAGTCGATTACCTACGGACAAGCATTTATGTACATTGGCGGCCTAGTGGCTACCGTGGGCTTGCTGCTTTTCCTAGTCAATTTTGGCAAAACCATCACCATCGAGCAGCCTGAAGCAGAATTACAAACGGCGTAGGATATGGTTCGTTGGTGTCTTAAAATCAATTTTATTCAAAAGTCATGACCAGAACGATTATCAACGAAGGCAACAATTTCAAAACTATCGTTCATCATGGGCGAAGAAGTTGGGAAATTCGTTTACGAACTGCTTCGTGAGACGAAGTAGCTCCACTATCAAGTTGCTGAAGGCTTTTATCAACCAACTGCTTTTGCGTTTACGATAAAGCATCCCACCAGTCTTCCTGAACCGTAAGGCGAAGAAAGTAAGCACGTACATTTTCTAAGATGACTTCATCTTCGGTATTGACTACCAGCCGATGTAATTCATTTTTTAATTCTAGAACTGACATATTGAACACATTTTTAACAAATATAGCCGTTTAACCCAAATTTTCAAATGGTAGAAATCCACAAAACCACTTGTTGTTACTGCGGGGTAGGCTGCGGGGTATTGGTCAAAAAAAACCGCGACGGACGCATTTCGGTAGAAGGTGACCCCGAGCATCCTTCCAGCAAAGGAATGCTTTGTTCGAAGGGCATGAACTTGCACTACACCGTCATGGATACAAGCGACCGCTTGCTCTATCCACAAATGCGCTGGAATCGGCAAGCGGCGCTACAACGAGTGACGTGGGACACAGCCCTTGAGCGGGCAGCGGCCGTTTTTAAGACATTTATTGATAAATACGGCCCCGATTCCGTTGGTTTTTACGCATCGGGGCAATGCCTGACGGAAGAATATTACGTGGTAAATAAGCTCATCAAAGGCTTTATTGGCTCCAACAACTTAGACACCAACTCGCGCTTGTGTATGTCATCGGCGGTGGTTGGGTATAAAATGGCTTTGGGAGAAGATTCGGTTCCGTGCAGCTACGAGGACATCGAGCTCGCCGATTGTTTCTTGGTGGCAGGAGCCAATCCTGCCTGGAACCACCCCATCGTTTTTCGCCGCATGGAAGCCCACAAGGCCGCCAATCCGCGCGTCAAGTTCATCGTCGTTGACCCACGCCGTACCGATACCGCACGCATGGCTGACTTGCACCTACAGGTCAAGCCTGGCACCGACGTAGTGTTGCTCAACGCCATCGCCAAAGGACTGATTTCTAGGGGATACATTGATGAACATTTTATAAAAAACCATACCGAAGGCTTTGATAGTTTTCGGGTAAAAGTGGCCGAACGCGACATGCGCGAAGCCGCCAAAATCTGCGGTATTAGCCTCCACGATATTCACCAAGCCGTCGAATACATCGGCAAATCCAAAGGCTTCATTTCGATGTGGGCGATGGGTTTTAATCAAAGTGTGATTGGGGTCAATAAAAACCTAGCGCTGCTCAATTTGCACCTCATCACGGGGCACATTGGCAAACTAGGGTCAGGGCCATTTTCGTTGACGGGTCAGCCAAATGCGATGGGAGGGAGAGAAGTAGGTGGGCTATCGAATCTCCTACCAGCCCACCGCAACTTGGCTGACCCACAGCACCGCCAAGAAGTCGCCGATTTTTGGGGAGTTCCTTCGCTCAACCCCAAACCAGGCTACACCGCCACCGAAATGTTTCAAGCCCTCAAAGACGGGCGTATGAAAGCGATTTGGATCATGTGCACCAATCCGCTGGTGAGTTTACCCAATGTTCAACTCGTGGAAGAAGCCCTCAAAGCGGCCAAATTTGTGGTAGTACAGGATGTTTCCAACCGCTCCGATACCCTTGCTTTTGCCGACTTAGTGCTTCCTGCGGCTGCTTGGGGTGAAAAAACGGGCACCATGACCAACTCCGAACGGCGGGTTTCGTACCTCAACAAATTCAACGAGCCCGTTGGCGAAGCCCTTCCCGACAGCGAAATCATTGTACGATTTGCCCACAAGATGGGGTTTGGAGCGGCATTTGATTACCCAAGCGCAGCCGATATTTACGACGAACACGTATCCCTCACCAAAGGCACAAACGTGGACATGAGCGGACTCTCGCACGAGCGGTTACGTACCCAAGGAACTCTCCAATGGCCAGTCCCTGCGCCTCAGTCGGAAGGCACGCCTCGGCTTTTTACCGATGGGCAGTTTTTTACCCCGTCTCGAAAAGCCCAAATCAAAACCATTCCCGACGATAATCAGTCGGAAGCGCTTAGTGACGACCTACCGCTGGTACTTACTACGGGGCGGATTCGCGACCAGTGGCACACCATGACCAAGACGGGACGGGTCAATAAACTCACGCAACACCTTCCCAAAGCATTTTTAGAAATACACCCTGCGGATGCAACCGAGCGAGGCATCAAAGAAGGCAACATCGTCGTCATCCAAAATGGCCGTGGAGAAGTTCAGGTACCTGCCAAAATCACCACTGACATTCGGCAAGGGGTTATTTTTTTGCCTATGCACTGGGGAAAAATTTTACAAAGCAACGCTGCCCGCGCCAACAACCTCACCAGCGACCTCATAGACCCGCTTTCAAAAGAACCTGATTTTAAATTTGCGGCGGTTCAAGTCACAAAATTTAGCAAACCAAAGGAAAAAATCATTGTGATTGGAGCGGGAGCGGCGGCATACAAATTTGTCACTGCCCACCGTCAGCACAACCTTACTGACGAAGTTCATGTCTTCAGCAAAGAACCCTTTGCTTTCTACAATCGCGTGATGTTGCCCGATTACATCAGTGGTGCCATGTCGTGGGATAAATTGCTCAAAATGCAAGACGACGAACGCGCGCTGGTGCATCTATACGAAGGGGTCAGCATTGAACAGATTGACCGTACAAAAAAAACAGTCACTGATTCTCAAGGAGATACCCATTCTTACGACCGTTTGATTATTGCGACTGGAAGTCGTTCGGCACTTCCTCGCGACTATGATACATCGTTGGCGGGGGTCTTTACCATGCGAACGCGCCAAGATGCCGATGGCCTTACCAACTATTTGAATGAACTTGTGCCAACTTCTGCTCCGCGCCACGTCGTGGTGGTAGGTGGTGGGTTATTGGGGTTAGAATTAGCCGCCTCATTGGGAGAAATTGGCGTCAAATCAACCGTTATTCACCGAGGGTCACGCCTTATGAATCGCCAACTGGATGGTACAGCTAGTTCGCTTCTGCACGAAGAACTCACAGACCGAGGCATTGATGTTTTTTACAATGACGAAGTAAAGTACATCACAGGCCAACAACGCGTGGAAGGTCTTCGCCTTACCTCAGGGCGCGTGTTGACCTGCGACGCCGTCATTCTGACCATTGGCACGACGCCCAATGTAGAAATTGCCCGCAAGTCGGGCCTCGACGTGCAGCGGGGGATTGTGGTCAATGCATACCTTCAAACCTCCGACCCAGCCGTATTTGCCATTGGTGAAGTGGCCGAATTTGAAGGGCAACTTTTTGGCATCACCGCTGCCGCCGAAGAACAAGCCGAGGCGCTTTGTGCTTACCTCAACGGCGACGTTCAAAGTTACTACCGCCCTACCCTATCCATGAATATCCTCAAAATGGAAGGGTTAGGCTTATGCTCACTCGGGATGACCGAAATCCCTGCCAATGGTGCAGGAGCCGATTTTGAAGAAGTTATTTTTTCAGATAAACAAAAACGTTTTTACAAAAAGTGCATCATTCAAGGGGATAAACTGGTGGGGGCTATTTTGTTTGGCGACAAATCAGAATTTACAGAATACAAAGCACTGATTCAGCACCAAACCGAACTTTCGGACAAGCGGCTAAAGCTGTTACGAAGTGGCAAAAGTGCCCCTGCTTTGAAAGGGAAAGTCGTATGTTCTTGCAACAACGTCGGCGATGGCAATATTCGAGAGGCGATTGTAGCGGGCTGCCATGATTTTCAATCGCTTTGCCAGCAAACAGGAGCAGGAACAGGCTGTGGCAGTTGTAAATTGGAAGTGAAGGCATTATTGGAGGATGTTTTGGTCAAAGCATAATTTTTTAGCAAGGATGAACTTTTCACCAATGCCGAAGGTTTTGCGGTAATTGCCTAAAACGAACTAGCTTATGCAAGACACTATTTTCCACGTATTTATCAACAAAGTTGTCGCTGTTTTACAAGAATCTCCCGACATGCTCGGCCTAGCGGTAGCGGGTTCTTGGATTACGCAAGAAATGGACGCGTACTCGGATTTGGACTTAGTACTTGTTTCCAAAACGAAGCTCTCAACCGACCCTGCCCAAATGAAATCAGTCGCACAAAGCTTCGGCAACGTTCTTTCCGCATTTACGGGGGAGCACGTCGGAGAGCCGCGCGTGTTGATTTGTTTGTACGGGAATCCGCTTTTACACGTTGACATCAAGTTTTTGACACCCGACGAATTTTATCAGCGCGTAGAAGACCCCATCGTCGTGTGGGAAAGGGATGAGATTTTGACAAAAGTTATTCAGCAAACGACTTCCACTTGGCCTTATCCTGATTATCAATGGATTGAAGACCGTTTTTGGGTGTGGATCCACTACGGGGCTCTAAAAATTGGCCGAGGAGAGTTAACGGAAGCTGCTGATTTTCTGGCCTTTTTGAGAATGGTTGTATTAGGGCCTCTTTTGCACATCCAAAATGGCAACCAGCCCCGAGGTGTCCGAAAAGTTGAGACCAAACTCCCAAACGCCGATTTTGAGGCACTGTCAGCAACCGTTGCCTTATTAGATAAAACATCGTTGGTAACTTCTTTGAACAAAGCCATTGTTATCTACGAACAAACCCGAACTGTCCTTTTTGACTCGTCCGTTCAGCTTAACAACGAGGCAGAAAGAGAAGTAAAAAAATACGTAGCAGCTATTTCCACCTAACCAAACCACTATGCCGTACCTCCGCATCGCTACCCAAGGTGGGGTCATTACCCCCGACGAGCTACAACGTTTGGCCATGTTAGCCAAAAAATGGGCTTTGGGCAAAATTGAAGTTGGTTTTCGCCAAGATTTGCTCATTCCTTGCACCGATTCTCAACGCTCGTTGCTTCGGTCGCAATTAATGTCGGAGGGGTTTGGAGTAGAAGAAGCCGCGGCAGTGCATCCCAACATCGTTTCGTCATTGGTTGCACAAAATATTTTTCCCCAGCTCTCTTGGCTTCGGTCGGGCGACTATCTGGATATTTTGGACGAATTTACCTTTCGACCACGTCTCAAAATTAATCTCATCGACCCCACGCAGGAGTTGATTCGACCGTTGACAGGGGAGCTTAATTTTATCGCTTCCCCTACCCCTTCGTTTTGGTATCTGGTGGTTAATTTATCCGAATTAGAGGGCATTCATGTCTGGCCTAAACTTGTTGACGGGGAACAAATTGCGGACTGGGTCCAACACATTGAAAAAATATGGTTGGAAAATCCACGGCCTAACCCTTCTTTTGAAGAACTGTACGGGGCTGTTTCAAAAACGTTTACGGGACGAACACGACCCATTCAAAAAGAACTGAAACTTACGCCCAAACCATACCCGCACCACGAGGGTATTTACCGCTACGATGACCGCTATTGGATGGGGTTATACCAGCGCGAGAACGAGTTTGACACGACTTTTTTAGAAGCCCTTTGTCAACTTTGCATCGATACCAAAATCGGGCGTTTGTATCCAACTCCTTTCAAAACATTCATCGTTCGCGATATACCAAAAGAGACGATTTATCAATGGGAAAAGCTCTTAGGAATCTGGGGAATACATACGCATTATTCGTCGCTCGAACTCAACTGGCAGCTCCCCGATGCTGAGGCGTCGGCATTGCGCCTCAAAACGGAGCTGGTCGAAGCTTTTGAAAGACTGCGCATTCGAACATCTAGCCTTAGTTTTGGCATTGGTCATCGTAATGCCGAAACGACTTCTACGATTGTCATAGAGCCATTATCGACGGATTATCAGCGTTTTCGAGTGGTTCATTCTCCTGATTTCTACATTGGAAATACGGAGTGGGAAGTTTTTGCGGGCGATGTTGCCCGTAAGAATCTCCCAGAAATTCTTCGACGCCTCACGCTAAAATACTACGAACAACTTTCGACAGATAAAAAGACAAGTATCACCCGTAAAACGTCGGGACTAAAACCTGCTCCTACCCAAAGAGTAATGCAGTGTACGCACTGCCAGACGGTTGCGGAACTGCCACTTCCCTTACCTTCGTCGTATTTATGTTCGCTTTGCGATGCCCCCGTAGCTGATTTTGTCGAAGTTGAATTGGAAATAGCGCGGTGATTGAGGTATTGGGTGTATGCTTTCAGTTTCTCAGCGTACGTGCTTTCGGTTTCTCAAAACCGAAACGACTGCTGCAATCCTGCACGAGGTTTCTCAAAACCTCGACTCAATTTTAACGAGGTTGTGAGCAACCTCCCGCTTTGGTTTTGAGAAACCAAAGGCACTCGCGCCCCGTGATTTCGGCTTCTCAGCGTATGTGCTTTCGGTTTCTCAAAACCTCCACTCAATTTTAACGAGGTTGTGAGCAACCTCTCGCTTTGGTTTTGAGAAACCAAAGGCACTCGCACACCGTGATTTCGGCTTCTCAGCGTATGTGCTTTCGGTTTCTCAAAACCGAAACGACTGCTGCAATCCTGCACGAGGTTTCTCAAAACCTCGACTCAATTTTAACGAGGTTGTGAGCAACCTCCCGCTTTGGTTTTGAGAAACCAAAGGCACTCGCGCCCCGTGATTTCGGTTTCTCAAAACCGAAACGACTACTGCAATCCCTGCACGAGGTTTCTCAAAACCAAAGTGACTTTTTCAGCAAAACAAGTATTACAGAAAATAAAAGCTTGGTTTATGGGAACAAAACGAATTTCTGGCTCAGAGGATGAACGTTGTTTCTTCATCACTACCTCCTGTTATCAACATAAGTTCTTATTACTAGATACACAGGCATTTGATATTGTACTTGACAACTTTCGTTTCTACAATAAACGTTACTCCGCACGACTCTTGGGATATGTGCTAATGAGTAATCATATTCATTTCATGCTCTTTTTCGAAGACCGAAACTATTTATCAAAGTACCTTCGAGATTTTAAAAAATATAGTTCTCTGCAACTACGCGAGCATCTCTCACAATTTTATCCTCATATTTTACCTGAAATCCTGTATGAATATCGAAGTCAGCATTACAAAATTTGGGATGATGAGTTTGATGATGTAGTAATTTACAGCAGAAAAATGTGCGGAATAAAGCTTGATTATATGCACAACAATCCCGTAAAAGCGGGTCTTGTGACAGAGCCAAGCGATTATCTGTTTTCCAGTGCTAAATTTTATGAAAACTGGAAGGTTAACATCCAATCGGAGCTTTTACATTACAGAGATGTTTTTTAAACGAGGTTGTGAGCAACCTCCCGCTTTGGTTTTGAGAAACCAAGGGCACTCACGCCCGTGATTTCGGCTTCTCAACGTTCGTGCTTTCGGTTTCTCAAAACCGAAACAACTGCTGCAATCTTGCTCAAGGTTTCTCAAAACCTCGACTCAATTTTAACGAGGTTGTGAGCAACCTCTCGCTTTGGTTTTGAGAAACCAAAGGCACTCGCGCCATGCTTTCGGCGTCTCAACGTACGTGCTTTCGGTTTCTCAAAACCGAAACGACTGCTACAATCCCTGCGAGAGGTTTCTCAGAACCTCGACTCAATCTTAACGAGGTTGTAAGCAACCTCTCGCTTTGGTTTTGAGAAACCAAAGGCACTCGCGCACCGTGCTTTCGGTTTCTCGACGTATGTGCTTTCGGTTTCTCAAAACCGAAACGACTGCTGCAATCCTGCACGAGGTTTCTAGCAACCAAAGGCACACTAAATCAGCAGATTGCACCCACGAACATCCGAATTATCAAACCGACCAATCACTTCAAATTGGTAAGAGGTATCACCAACAAATCGACCCAAATCTTGGGTTTCGATAAATGAGCAAGAATCTAAATTCCCCAAATCAACCACATTGATACCACCATACCTCATTCCACGCTGTGGGGAGTCGGTTACGGAAAAAGGGTCATTTATATCTCTAAGTAAGATTCGCATTGTGCGAGAGGTCTCAAAAATCCCGTCACCATTAGAATACGACTGCGACAAAAGCTCCGTCATTCCGTATTCGGAGTGAATGTTTTTTACCCCAAAAGCGGCCGTTAGTTCTGCATGTACTTCTTCACGCAGCATTTCACGGCGGCGTCCCTTCATTCCACCCGTTTCCATCACCATTAATTCTGGTAATTCCCTCAAAAACGAAAGGTCATTTTTTGATTCCGCCAAATCCAACAACGCAAACGTCACCCCCCACAAAATTACTTTCCGACCGTCGGGTTGCTGTACCAATTTTTTGAGTGTTGCTAATAGCTCATCTACATTATGCAAAAAGAACCCAGAAATGGGCGACTCCGTTTTTGCAATAAATTGTTGAACCATATACACCAACGAGGAGTTATTTCGTTCAAGATACGAAGGTAACAATGCCAGCAGGTGAAAGTCAGAAAGTGAGCCGTAGCTTTTTTCAAAAATCTCAGTACTGATTTCGTCATACCAGCCCAAGTCCGCCACCAAATGACGGCTTGTTTGGGTTCCAGTTGTACCGCTACTTTCAAAAACAGTTTGTATTTTGGGGTTACCCGTCACCACTTGATGGTGTTTAAAGAAGCCAATTGGCAAAAACGGCACCAACGACAAACGGTTAACTTGAGCGGGGCGAATTCGCAAATGAGAAAGATACTGACGGTAAATGGGCGCATGAACCGCCTGATAATGAAACACCTGCAAGGCAACTTCCTCAAACGTATCAGCCGTTAAGGTTCGTACAGCATTTCGTAAATTGGGCAAAGTTGACATTTTACTAGGGTCGAATTTCAATTTCCGATTGACAAAGCATTAATAACTACTAAATTTATCCAATATTTGGAACAAACTTAACAAGAAAGATGAAGGGCTTCGTTCGTTTTATTGCTACTCTTTTACTATTTGCCATTTCGACAACTGGTTGTTTTACTCCTCCCAACTACAGCCCCGTTCCCGAAATTGGCTTCAATAGCATTGATAAGTTTGAGGTGATTGAGCCTTTTTCACAAGCCAAACAAGACTCGGTTGTCATCACCATCAATTTCAAAGATGGCGATGGTGATTTGGGAGAAAGCACCGATAACCGAACCAATGCGAAGTATGACACTTGGGGAAATTATGAGCTCAAAACCTTCCGTCGAGTGAGTGGAAATCAGTACCAAGAAGTAAATTTGGCAGCTAACTCCAAACTATTTTTTCCTGTGCTTAAACCCGACGGCAAAAAAGGCCCCATCGAAGGTTTATTGGATTATGCCGTGTATTTTCCCTATTCCCGAAACTCTAAACTAACAACCGTTAAGTTCCAAATTAAAATCCGCGACCGCGCACTCAATGTAAGCAACGTGATTGAAACCGATACGCTTTCAGTGCCGTTACTTTTGTAGAAAATACGCTTTAACATTTATACAAAATCCCTGTGAAAACACTCGAAATGAGTCTATCACAGGGATTTTTATTTAGAGTCTATGTTTGCGTTATGATTTTATTCCCAAAATCACCTCTTCAATCAAATCACACGCTTCGTGGATTTGCGTTTCTGTAATCACCAACGGCGGGGCAAAGCGAATTTTATTGCCGTGAGTTTGTCTGCAAAGTAGTCCTTTTTCTTTGAGTTGGAGGCAAATTTGCCACGCCAAGGGGCTTTCTTCGTTGGTCGCAATGACGATGGCGTTTAACAGTCCTTTCCCCCGTACTGTTTCAATCAGGGTCGTTTTTTGCTGGATTGCCCGCATTCGTTCACGGAATATTTCACCAAGACGCTCCGCATTTTCGGCTAATTTTTCATCTTCCAACACCGACAACGCCGCTACCGTCACCGCCGCCGCCAACGGATTTCCACCGTAGGTTGTGTTTGGTCTTATTTTTAAGACGATTCAAGCGATTTTGTTTAGTAAGTAATCTTGAAAAAAGGGTAAAAATTAACTTTGAGGGGGCTTCTATCAGTTATGAATATTCAGGAACTTCCAAAAAGTCTCAGTTATAATTTTTGCTAACTATCTATCCAGTTTTCAAGCTGAATATTTTCCATATTAACAAAATCTTTAGTGTTACGAGTAGCCAATATTAAACCTTTGGTGATTGCTGTAGCCCCAATAAAAATATCTAAATCCTCAACTCTACGGCCTATTTTCCGCAATTGCGCTTTCTGTTTGGCGTATTCTTCCAGACACTCACTAATAGGTATTACCCGCCCTGAAAATGAAGTTCTTAAATCCTGAACTCGTTGAAGGTTTATTAATCGTCTTTCTGGTGAGCTATTTTCAACGCCATATAAAAGCTCCGCAATCGTAATTTCTGATATGTAGCAGAAGCGTGAGGTGGTCCATTTTAGACGGACAGTTTACTTTGCAGGATTAATAATTCATTTTGGTTGTAAATTTGTTCAAATT
>NZ_JBYFCH010000043.1:0-24154 GCF_057652295.1 Runella sp. R5_40
TCTTTTTCCAGTCCATCCACAAAAATACTGCCTAACACTTTCTTTCTAAAACTCCTAGGCTAAGTGCGTTTAACCTAATATGGTGGTAAAATGAACCCTACTCACTTCAACACCACAACCTTCTGCGAAAACGTCTGATTATCAAGATAAATCCGAATCGTATAGCTGCCATTGGGTAATAACCGGGGTAGTGCACTTGATTTTTCACGCGTCGAAATGTTGTTTTCTTGCAAAACCACCCGTCCGAGGGCATCGAGCAACTCAAAACGCCACGGACTGCCTGTTTGCCCCGTTACTTTCACCACAATGCCCGATTCGGCTGGATTAGGGCTTACAGAGGCAGAAATCCGCTCGCTTGGGGTGAGTTCAATCCCCGTAATTGTCGTGCTTGGAGGTATCACAACTACGCTCGTTTGGCCTACCAATTTATCCGAAAGTTCGTTGAGGTAACATTCCAAATTGGTGTACCCTTCAACCCCCGTAAATTTTTTAGAGAGTTGCGTTCCATTGTGGTCTTGTACGTTGGGATTCAGGCCATTGGCAGTTTCCCAGTCGTTGGGCATTCCATCGTTATCAGCATCGACAGGTGGCGGTGGGGCGGTATCTAACGTAAATGCGTCGTTGAAATAATCAGTACCGTTGATGGCTTGGGAAGCAATCGTGTTTGAGGCAATTGGTGCCAACAAACGCCGATCCATCGGGTCACGGGGGAACGCTCCCACATTTTTGGCAGCATAGGTTGGCAAGTCCGCCGCCATTGTAAGCGTAATTAATGGAAACGAATGGCGCGTTGTGAGGCGTTGAGCCGTGCCTAAACTGGTATTAGGGGCGTTTGTGTTAAAATCATTACAGCAGTAAAACAACTGATAATCTGAGTATTGCGCATATCTATTCAAACGATTTCCTGAAACAAACAGCCGATTGGACGCGTTGGACAAGAAATCGGCCGAGGCTAATGGGCCGTTGTATGTAGAACGAACCACCGAATAGTTGTTGGTAAAATTGAGGTTCAGTCGAAAATTGGTACAATCGCTCCCACCCGACGTACAGGCATTGTACCACGTCTGAATTTGCTGATCCCAAAAAAGATTCGAGGTGATTTCGATATTCAGCGGTGCCGAACTGCAAAACGGTGACTCACACGACAATTCAGGGAAACGCCCCCCGATCCGATTCCAAACATTGTGGTGAATGCTAATATTGTCTTGCGGGTGGTCGGCACGCGAATAATTGACCAACATTCCCCCCAAATGAAAGTGCTCACCGAGGGTTTCGGACAGCATACTGTTTTGAATGGTAATATTGCGTGAATGCGAAATCTGCACACTTTCGTCAATGGCATTGGCAAACGAACAATGATCCACGATGACATTTGAAGCGCCATCGAGTCGCAAGCCATCGTCGAGTACGTACCCTTGGCTGGGCAATGTTTGGGTAGGTTTCGGGCGCGAACGCAAGTGACGAATAATCACATTGCGTGAGTTGGTGTTTTGCTCATAGATTTCGTCCAAAATAATGCCCCGAACAATGATTCCTCCTGGGGAAGTTTGCCCCGCAATGGTAACATCCCCTTTGAAGACTTCGGCGGCACACGGAATCACCCCACTCACTTTGAACAAAATATACTTAGCTCCTGCTTGGTTCAAACCGTTTTGCAGCGACCCAGGCCCCGAACAATTGAGATTGGTTACGTAATAAACGTTCCCACCACGCCCTCCCGTGGCCACCGCTCCAAAGCCTTCAGCCCCTGGAAACGCTGGAATGGTTTGCGCCAAAACTGACCATGAAATACCTACAATCGAGACGATACTCAACAATAGTTTCTGCATACAACTTTGTGTTCTATTTTGAAAACAAAGCTCGCTTTTTACCATAAAATGCAGACCTACAAACACGACAAAAACTGGTACAATCGCGCCAATCTATGATTTTTGGGCATTTTCTTGAAATTCGGAGGGAGTTTGGCCAAAGTGTTTCTTAAAAATTCGGGAAAAATAGGCTGGGTCAGAAAAACCCAATTCATAGGCAATTTCGGCAACGTTTTTTGGAGAAGACACCAGCCAGAGCGCTGCTTTTTCTAGTTTAATTTTACGAATAAAATCCGTGGGAGTCATATCCGCTTCTTCCCGCAGTTGGCGCTGAAGCTGGCGTAAGCTGAGGTTAAGGTGTTCGGCAAGGTCAGACGGAGAAAGTTCTTGCTGAAGGTTTTGCAACACAAATCGCTCTGCTTTTCCAACAAGAGTCGCATCGTCCGCAGCTACGTCTGTGGGTGCAATCACTCGATAGACTTTTTCTTCAATGGTTACAACGGTCGGGAAACGGCGCTTCCATTGCCAAATTCCGAAAGCGATTACAATCAAAACGATGCCTAAACCTACTCCTATACCCTTGGTGAATGTACGTCGAAAACCCGTCCACCAAGTTGCTTCCCCCACCAATGCCGCCGCTTGCCAAGTAGTCGGAAAGCCAAAATCTTTGCCGCCACTGATGCTTTCGTAGTCATAAAAAGGAATAGACGCTTCTTCGTCCAAGGGGCGAATATCGAGGTAATGGTCGGCGTCGTTGAGGCAAATATCCACCTTAAAGCGTTTTTGCATCTGCGGGCGAACTCCCAACGCAGCCCAAGCCACCCGAAACTCAATAAGATACCCCTCGTCTTGATCGGTTTCATCATTGACAGTTCCCTTACGAGCCACCTGATAATCCATCACAAAATGCGACGTCATGGTGTCTTTCGGCACTTTCGATTCGTTTACTTTTATCAAAAACTTATCTCCTCCTCTAAACACAGTTAGGTTTCCCATGGCATCTATAATCAACTGATAATCATCGTCCTCCATCAGTACCTTACTGTTATTTTGGGTATCGATGTAGAACTCCACCCCATCGTTAAACGTAATACGAGGGCTACCGCTTTTATCGTTGGCAAGATTGGTCAAATGGGCATCTTTTACCTCAAAAATGCCGTACAAATACAGTTCATCAAAGCCCAACGCATACCGCATTTCGTTAGTCGATTTTGCCAAACGGCTTTGGGGGCGGTACCTCCGAAAAAACTCCTGAGGCCATTCGTTGGATTGGCCGTCGATGGTTGGGAGTTCGTCAAGGTAGTGAATAGGTAGTTGAGCGCAAGCCCAATGCCCAAGAAGCACGAATACCAGCTGTAACGCGAGTTTTTTCATAGAATTGAGCACAAGTTAGCTATTTTTTGTTTTTTTGTACATAGCCCTAAAATAACAAACCTCTTTCCTTTTGTTGCATGATAACATCGCCCTCCGATTGGCCACTTTGGCGCAAAGTCATTTTTCGTTTCACAGCCATTTACCTTGGTTTTTACTGCATCAATTTCTTTGGTTTTGCGCAGCTGCCTTTAATAAACACGGTGTACGGCATTTATACCGCCGCTGAAAAAGCAGTGATAGAATGGCTCAACCAGTACTTGTTTCATATCAAGGACGTATTAGTGCCCGTGGCGGGTAGCGGCGACACCTCGTTTGGCTACGCAGCATTATGCTTTCATAGCCTCATGGCCCTCGTCGGAACGGCACTTTGGTCGCTGCTCGACCGTAGAAGGCCAAGCTACGAAACTGCCTACTATTGGCTTATTGTAGGGCTTCGGTATTACGTCAGCATGGTTTCGTTCGTGTACGGGATTATCAAAGTGTATGCTCAACAAATGCCTTTTCCCAATTTGAGCCAATTCGCCACTCCCATTGGCGATTTATCACCAATGCGGCTTGCTTGGTTTTTTATTGGGTATTCGCAGCCCTACGAGGTATTTTCGGGAGTGATGGAATGCGTAGCGGGGGCTTTGCTGATTTTCCGACGCACAAGTACCTTGGGGGCATTGGTGGCTGCGGGCGTTTTTCTAAACGTGGCAATGATGAATTTGGCTTACAACATCCCTGTAAAGCTGTTTTCAATGCACTTGTTTGTGTTTAGTTGTATTTTACTGCTGACTGATGCCCAGCGTCTTCTTCGCTTTTTTGTTCTCAATCAGCCTACCGAACCACTGCCTCCTGCGTACGCATTTTCCGAAAAATGGATGCAAACGACCCGTATTTTGTTGAAAGTTGTTTTCATCGGTTTATTTATCGTTTTTCCTTTTTACTCTTCCTACCAATCAAGCCTTCATCCTTTCAACGACGCCCCTCCCAAGGAAGTCTTGACGACGGGTATTTTCGACGTAGCTTCGTTTGAAACCTCAGGGCGAATGGCAACCGATAGCCTCCGCTGGAAGGACGTGATTTTTGAGAAAAACAACAGCGGAAGCATTCAGACCACCGACACGCTGTTCAGAATTCGATACGGACGGGCGTATTTTGGTTATAAATTAGACTCTTTGCACCAAACCATTTCTTTTAAAAAGCGCTCCAGCGATAGTGCTAATTTGTTTATTCTCCAATGCACTTTACCCGACACCAACACGGTTATCCTCAAAGGAAAAGTGCAAAATGACTCGTTGAAAGTAGTATTAAAGAGGAAAAATAAAACATTTCCTTTGGCTAAAAAACCATTTGATTGGATGTTGGAGACGGTACCTTGAGGAATTCTATTTTACAGGCTGTGTGAAAACTACAGATGACATTGGTTTTGTAAGGGAATCAACGTTTATCGCAAACGTTTTCCGTAAAAATAATGTTAGACCATCATACCAAACAGCAAACGTAACCAATTCGCGCGCCTTTGAAAGCACTTGCCCACCTCAACAAATACCTCGTCAAATACAAGTGGTACCTTATTCTTGGAACACTTTTTACCATTATTTCCAACCTTTTTGGCATCATTCCCGCCCAATTGGTTCGCTATGCCCTCGACTTGGTAAAAGATACCCTCGACGTCTATTTTTTGTTTGAAGGCTCCAAAATTCAGTCCAGTTTTTACGACATTTTTGCCTTCAGTATCTTATTGTACGGGATGTTGATTTTGGCCATGGCGCTGCTGAAAGGGGTTTTCTTGTTTATGGTGCGGCAAACACTCATTGTGATGTCGCGGCACATCGAATTTGACCTCAAGAACGAGATTTATGCCCACTACCAAACCCTGCCGCTGAGTTTTTATCGACGCCACAACACGGGCGACCTCATGGCGCGGATTTCGGAAGATGTCAGCAAGGTCCGAATGTACGTAGGGCCGTCGATTATGTACGGCATCAACCTCATTACGCTGTTTATTTTGGTGATTAGTTACATGGTTTCGGTCAACGCCAAACTGACTTTTTACGTTTTGCTGCCGTTGCCTGTCTTGTCGTTGAGCATTTATTACGTCAACAACATCATCATGAAACGCTCGGAGGCATTGCAAGCGCAGCTTTCATCGGTTTCGACGTTTGTGCAGGAATCATTTTCAGGCATTCGGGTGGTCAAAGCTTTCGTTCGTGAACGGGAGCAGCTTCGCCATTTTATCAACCAAAGCAACGATTACCGCAACAAATCGCTTGGATTGACCCTCGTCGATTCGCTGTTTTATCCCTTTATTGTGGTCTTGGTAGGCTTGAGTAACATTCTCGTCGTGTATATTGGTGGGCAGGAAATCATGGCAGGACGACTCACCCCTGGCAACATCACTGAGTTTATTTTGTACGTAAGTATGCTGACATGGCCCGTGATGGCCCTTGGTTGGACAACCAGCCAAACCCAACGAGCGGCGGCGTCGCAGGTACGTATCAATGAATTTTTGACCACCAAAACCGACATTGTTTCGGAGAAAAATACAGTACGCGACATTCAAGGCGCCATCCGTTTTGACAATGTTTCGTTTGTTTATCCCGACACGGGCATCAAAGCCATCAAGCATTTTAATCTAAGCGTAAAAGCAGGGGAAACGGTCGCTATTTTGGGAACAACAGGTTCGGGAAAAAGTACCGTAGCCAGCCTTCTCACGCGTTTGTACGACCCTACCGAAGGGCAGATTTTGGTGGATGGTGTTCCGCTCAAAGAGTATAACCTTCAATCGCTCCGAAGCCAAACAGGCTACGTGCCTCAAGACGTGTTTTTATTTTCAGATTCTATTGCTCAAAACGTAGCGTTTGGAACAACAGGCTTGCCGTTTTCTAAAATTGAACAAGCAGCCAAAGACGCTGATTTGTACACCAATATCATTGATTTCCCCGAAGGATTTGACACCAAAGTAGGCGAACGCGGCATCACGCTGTCGGGTGGCCAAAAACAGCGGCTTTCGATTGCGCGCGCCATTGCCCGCGACCCTAAAATTTTGATTTTGGACGATTGCCTTTCTGCCGTAGATACGCAAACCGAAAACACGATTTTGAGCAACCTCCAACGTATCATGCAAGACCGCACCTCGGTGATTATTTCTCACCGTGTGTCGTCGGCCAAACTCGCCGATTTCATCGTGGTTTTAAACGACGGAGAAATCATCGAACAAGGTACACACACCGAGCTTCTCGAACGAAACGGCTCTTATAAAGAACTATACGACAAGCAGTTGCAAGGCGAAGAGGTGTAAAACACGCCAAACCTTGCTTACTTTTCGTCCAAACTCATCAAATAGAGCGTTTCTACTTTTTGCCTCGCCCACGGAGTTTTACGAAGGAATGCTAGGCTTGATTTGATACTGGGGTCAAATTGAAAACAGCGGATGTTGACGTATTCGGCCATGGTTTCCCATCCATAATGTGCCACCAAATGATGTAACATCATTTCGAGGGTAATGCCGTGTAATGGATTATTGGCTTGCGGATTATTCATACAATTTTAAGGTTATTTTTTCTTCAAAATTTCAATCAATTAGGTCGTTCCTGATACAAAATAACGTACTTCTGCCACCGTATCTTTCAACAACGCTCGCGTTCGTTCGGGACGGGCATCAGTCAAAAATACTTGACCAAAAGTGTCATTTTCAACCAATTGTATCAGTTTTTGGATACGTCGGTCGTCGAGTTTATCAAAGATATCATCGAGCAACAACAACGGCTTCATTTCTTTTTCAATGGCAATAAGGTCAAATTGAGCCAATTTCAAGGCCAACACAAACGACTTTTGTTGTCCTTGCGAACCAAATTTCCGTAGCGCTACCCCATCCATTTCAAACCCAAAATCATCTTTATGGATGCCCATGAGTGTCCGTTGGGCATTCAAATCGCGCGACCTATGCGCCCGAAAATGATCACGAAAATCGAGGTTTTCAACTTCTGATTCGTACTTAATCGTTACGGACTCTCGCCCCTCTCCCAAAAACGAATAATAGTGCTGCACCAAAGGCTCAAAACCTTCCAAAAAGCGCTGACGACGTTCAAAAATTCGGTTAGCGAGCGCAACAAGTGGCTCATCGTACGTATCTAGCAAATCATCGTCCACGTAGCGGCGGTCGTAAAATAGCTTCAAAACGCCGTTGCGTTGCGCCAATAATTTATTGTATTGAAGCAAATTTTGGAGATAATGTTGATCAAGCTGCGACAATACCCCGTCAAAAAAACGGCGTCGTTCTTCGCTCCCATCGCGGACTAAATCAGTATCATTGGGCGCTACCAACACCACAGGGTACAGCCCAATGTGGTCGCTGATACGCTCATACGGCTTTTTGTCGGACAAAATTACTTTTCGTTGTCCGCGCTGCAAACTGCACGTAATTTGGACAGTTTTATGATCTTTCCAGAATACCCCATCCACCATCATAAAATCAGCTTCGTGCTGAATGCTAAAAGCATCTTGCACCTGAAACGCGCTTTTGGTCAGCCCCAACCAATAAATAGCGTCGAGCAAATTGGTTTTGCCACTACCGTTTTCCCCCACGATACAGTTGAGGGAACGACTAAACTCAAAACGTCCCTCTTCGTAGTTTTTAAATCCCATAAGTTGGAGTTTTTCTAGGTATAGCTGTGGCATTGAATGGTTTTATGCTTAATTTCGCGTGGCAAAGATAGAACAGTCAACAGTTCACCGTTCATTGTTTGACCAGAAAACCTTATTTATTGTAAAAAATGGCAACCAAAACCAAAGCAACCCCAGCTAAAATAACCCATCCCAAAGAGAGATACATGTATTGGTATGAGTCGATGTTGCTTCAACGTAAGTTTGAAGAAAAAGCAGGACAACTCTATGGGCAACAAAAAATACGTGGTTTTTGTCACCTTTATATTGGTCAGGAAGCCTGCTCTTCAGGAAGTGTCAGTGCCCTTACCAAAGACGACAAGTGGATTACAGCTTACCGCGACCACGGCTTCCCATTGGCGCTAGGTACAGAACCTAAAGCCATTATGGCCGAGTTGTACGGAAAAGCAACGGGTACGACCAAAGGAAAAGGCGGCTCCATGCACATTTTTGACAAAGAGCATAATTTCATTGGCGGCCATGGTATCGTAGGAGCGCAAATTCCACTAGGTGCTGGTATTGCTTTTGCGGAAAAATACAACAAGACATCAAACCTTTGTATGTGCTTTTTTGGTGACGGAGCCGTTCGCCAAGGTGCACTACACGAAGCGTTTAACATGGCAATGACGTGGAAACTCCCCGTGATTTTCGTCGTTGAAAACAACGGATACGCCATGGGTACGTCAGTCAATCGTACTTCTAACGTGACCGATTTATATACCATTGGCGAAGGTTACGATATGCCATCAGAGCCCGTGGATGGCATGGATGTAGAAGCCGTACACGATGCCGTTAGCCGTGCTGCTGAGCGCGCTCGCCGTGGCGATGGCCCTACTTTCCTCGAATTCAAAACGTACCGTTACCGTGGTCACTCTATGTCTGACCCTCAAAAATACCGTACCAAAGAGGAAGTAGAAGAGTACAAAAAGCGTGATCCAATCGAAATGACGAAAGACCGCATTTTGACAAATGGCATCGCGACTGAAGAAGATCTTGCTGCGATTGATGCCAAAATCAAACAAATTGTGGAAGAATCTGTAAAATTCGCGGAAGAGTCTCCGTGGCCAGATCCATCTGAAATCTTCACGGATATGTACGTAGAACCTGATTATCCGTTTATTGTTGATTAGCCAATGGTCGATAATCCACAGTCGATAGTCCATAGTAATTTTACCATCGACTGTGGACTATCGACTATAGACTATCGACTGTCTCAAAAACCATGAAAACGTTAGGAAGGTATTTTATTTTTTTAGGGTCTTTGCTACGAAACCGTGAGAAGTTTCGGGTCTATGTAAAGTTAGTACTCGACGAATGTATTGAGATTGGTATCAATTCCGTCTTTATCGTGGCAATCGTGGCGACCTTTTTGGGGGCAGTAACTTGCGTCCAAACGGCCGACAACTTAGTAAGCCCTTTCGTTCCCAATTACATCATTTCGCTCATTGTGCGCGACAGTAGTATTTTGGAATTTGCCCCCACTATTACGTGTATCGTACTTTCAGGAAAAGTAGGCTCTCACATTGCAGGTGGACTGGGTACCATGCGTATTACGGAGCAAATCGACGCCCTTGAAGTAATGGGAATCAACTCCATTTCGTACTTGGTTCTCCCCAAAATCGTAGCGGCCATCGTCATGTTCCCCATGTTGGTCATCCTTTCGGGTTTTCTTTCAATCTTTGGAGGATACGTTGCAGGCGTAGCAACGGGCGTCATTACCCCTGAAGACTATATTCGCGGTTTACGTTTCGATTTCCGTACGTTCAACATTCCTTTTGCCCTCATCAAATCGGTCTTTTTTGCCTTTTTGATTACGTCCATCTCTTCCTTCAAAGGCTTTTTTACCCAAGGCGGAGCACTCGAAGTAGGCCAAGCCTCTACCGCAGCCGTAACCAATAGCTGTATTGCCGTTTTGATTGCCGATTATTTGCTCGCACAACTTTTGCTTTTATAAAGAACGTATCGTCTGTGAGTCAGGTTGCTTACAACCTGACCTTATCCCGTTTTTGAATCGGGTTGTGAGCAACCCGACTCACAAGGGCTCACAACCTAACCTCTTTCTACCAACTAATTTCTTCCAGCCCGCGCCCGCGAAGGTAATTATTGGCTTGGCTAAAGTGTTTGGTTCCGAACCAACCGCCGCTGTTGGCCGACATCGGCGAAGGGTGTTTAGCCTTCAATACAAAATGACGTTTGGGGTCGATTATCTTTCCTTTGTCTTGCGCATATCGCCCCCAAAGCATAAACACAACTCCTTCTTTTTTGTCGTTGATACACTTGATGACGGCATCCGTAAAACGCTCCCAGCCACGCCCTTGGTGCGAGCCTGGGCTTGCTTCTCGTACAGTCAGCGTCGAATTGAGCAGCAATACACCTTGCTCAGCCCAACGTTCCAAATTACCCGATACTGGAAACGGCTGCCCGAGGTCTTCCTGAATTTCTTTAAAAATATTGATGAGCGATGGTGGTTTGGTAACACCGTCATTAACCGAAAAACACAAGCCATTGGCTTGTCCGCGCCCGTGGTAAGGGTCTTGCCCCAAAATCACCACTTTTGTTTGGTCAAACGGACATTTATCAAAAGCATTAAACATCAGTTTTCCAGGCGGATACACTTGTTGGGTTTTGTATTCCTCCCGTACAAATGCCACCAAATCAGCAAAATACGGTTGTGCAAACTCCGATTGCAAATAAGCTTTCCACGAAGCGTCGATTTTAACGTCCATTTTTCTAATTTTTGCGTCAACTATTGGTTTTTCAACTACAACGACCTAATTTTGGTTACAAAGTTAGGAAAGTATCAAACAACCATGACATCAGCGATAACAGAAGGTGTGAGAGTTAGCGTTATGACGCAGTATCAGCCCGAGTATTCGAGCCCGGCGCAAGCTCATTTTGTGTTTACGTATCGCATTACCATCGAAAACCACAGCGAGCATACCGTTCAGCTTCTACGCAGGCATTGGCATATTTTTGATTCCAATGGCACCATTCGGGAAGTAGAAGGGGAAGGCGTAGTGGGTCAACAGCCCACGCTCGAACCTGGCGAAATTCACGAATACGTATCGGGCTGTAATCTTCGTACCAGCATTGGCAAAATGGTAGGCACTTATCTCATGGAGCGCCTCGTGGATGGAAAGCAGTTTAACGTTGCCATTCCTGAATTTACCATGATTGCGCCCTATCGTTTGAATTAAAGACAACCTTCTTACCTAATCACCCTATTTTGCAATTACGTTCGCTTTTCAACTACTTTTTGAAAGCTCAAGACGAGCACGGACTTCACTCTCCGTTTGTATTTGATTTGTACCTAAATACAATAAAAAAAGACCCCCAACTCCCTTCTTTTGAGGTTATTGAAGCCATTCGCCAAACGATGCTTCACAGCCAAGAAACCCTCCAAATCACGGACTACGGCGCAGGTTCTCGGGTCAATGCTTCTTCTACTCGACAAGTAAAAGACATTGCCCAGCATTCCAAAAAATCGGCGCGGTTGGCGCGGTTGTTCTATCGCCTCATTCAGCGTTTTGAGTATCATTCTATTTTTGATTTAGGCACCTCGCTTGGGCTGACAACACTCTACATGGCGCAAGCCAATCCCTCGGCCCACATCACTACCTTTGAAGGCTGCCCCGAAACGGCGAGCGTTGCCCAGCAAAATTTTAAGTCATGGGCCAATCGTGCATTGTCTCCACAGCAATCGTTACCCATTCAGACGGTGGTAGGAAATTTGGACGAGACACTTCCCAAAGCCGTTGAAGACACCCAACGCCTTGATTTTGTTTTTTTTGACGCCAATCATCGCTACGAACCTACAGTCAGATACTTTGAAACGTGCTTAACCAAAGCGCACAACGATAGTCTCTTCGTTTTTGACGACATTCACTGGTCGCCTGAAATGGAACAAGCGTGGGAATACATCAAAGCCCACCCATCCGTTTCAGCCACCATCGACTTAGCTGCCGTGGGTTTAGTATTTTTTCGGCAACAACAACCGAAACAGCATTTTGTGCTTCGTTGGCCGTTTTGGAAGTAAAAACAAATGGGCAAAAGGCAAGTTGGCAAAGGGTAATCTAAAGCGCAACAAACTCTACTCGGCGGTTTCTTTTGCGGTTTTCTTCAGAAGTATTGGGAGCAAGAGGGTCAAGAGGGCCTCGACCTCTACTTTCGAGGCGGTCGGCACTGATGCCCTTTGTTTTTAAATATTCGACCACTGCTTGGCAACGCTCCCGCGAAAGTTTGACGTTCAAGTCAAAATCTCCCGCATTATCGGTATGCCCACGGATTTCGATTCGTGCCGTTGGATTTTTTTGTAAAATCGCCACCAACTCATCCAACTGTGGCGCCGACTCTGGGCGTAGCACGGGGCTACTTTGGTCAAAATAAATATTATTTAGCGTAATTACCTTCCCCTTGACCAACTCGCTAAAAGGCGATGGTGCAGGAGCTTTCGGTGGTTCTTTAGAAAATACCGACGTTCTAGGCGGTTCGTTGGTCGCAGCAGTAGCCTTGGGAGCAGCAGGGGGCGGCGTGGTCGCTACCGCAGGAGGTGGCGTAGGGGTTGGCGCGGGTGGTGCAGGAGCAGCGAGAGCAGCCGTTTTATCTAATCGGTACGTTAGTTCGTACGACTTACCAGTCAGCGCCGTTTCTATCGTTATTTGTTTGGTATCAGGAGTGAATCCTTTGGCCGATGCCTCCACTTCCAGTTGCTCTTCGGCATCGTAAGTCAGTTCCGTAAAACCATCTTTTAAGGCCATAAACTCAACGTCATTATTGCTTTTGGTACGTACATTGAGAATACTGCCGATAATGGGTCGATCCGTTGCTTTGTCTAACACCCTAATTTTTAGTACCGATGGTTTTATTTTTTGAAGCTCAAACCCCAACACTCGGTCGTGCTTGATGTCGTTGATATTGGCCGAAGCCTCGGTATATCCTTTGGCCGTCACGTAGATGCTAACGACGGTATTGGGCAAGACATTGATGGAGAAATTTTTATCAGCGCTGTTAAATTTGGGCTCAAACTCCTGGCCTGTTTTTGAATCTTTGGTTCTCAATTTAACCCGTGTAAGCAGCGCATTTGTTTCCACGTCTCGAATCGCGAAGGTAACTTTGATCAATCCCGACTGTTTTTCTGAATCAACAATCTGGGCGTCTTTAACCTTTAACTCCCCTTTGCTATTGTCCAACGTCGATTTTACGACCGTTTCTTTGGTCTTCTTAGGCTTAACCGTATCAGCAATGGTCACTGCCATAAGGGTTTCCTCTTTTTTGGTAAAATAACGGGCTGGGAGAGCAAATGAGCCCCATGCTTCTCCTACACACACCCCCACTAAAAGCAACATCGTCTTCATACAGGCCAAATATCGGGCTTATTTTTTGTTCATCAAACAGTTTTTTCGCACGGTTTTAGTAGCAAATTACCGTCTATCGTGGCTTACGATTTGATAGTCAGATATTCTTGTTTTATTTTGCAAATCAATAGTTAGTAAGCCAACTTGTGTTTCTAGGTCTATAGTAAACGATAAAAATGACTCACCCATCTGATTCCCGTGCTTATTTTTTTAAAATCGACACCACCATTAAGAAAATCAGGAACGTCCTACAAAAGCGTTTTAATGAAGCTGGCTTTGACCTGACCGTGGACCAATGGGTGCTCATCGACCACGTGGCTCGCAACGAAGGAATCAGCCAAAATACCCTTGCCGAGCTTACCACCAAAGATGCCCCGACCGTTACTCGTATTCTGGATTTGCTCGTTAAAAAAGATTTGGTCGAACGGCGCATGTCGGAGGAAGACCGTCGGAAATTTAATATTTATTTAAAACCCGAAGGCCAAAAGACCTTTGAAACGGTATTGCCTGTCGTCAAAGAGATTCGTCGGCAAGGCTGGGGACAGCTCAGCGAGGAAGATTACGGGCATTTTGTTCGGATTATGGACTCGATTTATCAAAATTTTAGCGATTAAAAGTGCGCCTTTTCATCGAAAAAATCCCCTATTCTAGCATTATTTATTACCAGTTAGTACCTGTTTAACCCCTTAAATCGTCTGCCCAAAATAAGGATTTGATATTTTTTACACAAAACCCTCCTATATTTGAAGGCAGAATTGGGACCAAACACACCCTCCATGTCAAAAAACTTAGTAATAGTAGAGTCGCCGGCTAAGGCCAAAACCATTGAAGGATACCTCGGGAAAGACTTCACCGTCAAGTCCAGTTTTGGGCACGTGCGTGACTTACCCGATAAAGATTTAGGGGTAGATGTCAAAAATGGTTTCCAACCCCTCTACGAAGTATCGCCTGATAAAACCAAAGTTATCAACGAGTTGAAAAAGCTTGCCAAGTCTTCCGAAGAAGTATGGCTCGCTACCGACGACGACCGTGAAGGAGAAGCCATTTCGTGGCACCTCAAAGAAGCATTAGGCTTGTCTGATGGCACCAAGCGGATTGTTTTTCGAGAAATTACCAAAACCGCCCTACAAAAAGCGATTCAAAGTCCACGTTCGATAGACATGGATTTGGTCAATGCCCAACAGGCCCGTCGTATTCTCGACCGCCTTGTAGGCTATGAGCTTTCGCCTGTCTTGTGGCGTAAAATCAAAATCGGCAACAACAGCGCGCTCTCAGCAGGGCGGGTGCAATCGGTGGCGGTACGCCTCATCGTAGAACGCGAGCGAGAAGTAGATGCCCACGAGTCGAAATCCACCTATAAAGTAACGGCACGTTTCGATTTGGCAGGGGGCAAAGTATTGGAAGCCGAACTTCCTAAAAATTTTGAAACCGAAGCCCAAGCACGCGCTTTTTTGGAAAAATGTAAAGGAGCCACGTTTAGCATCCGTAACTTGGAAGTTAAACCTGCCAAAAAATCACCCGCTCCGCCATTTACTACCTCTACCTTACAACAAGAGGCTTCGCGTAAGCTGAGTTTTTCGGTGGCCCAAACCATGACGGTAGCTCAAAAACTCTACGAAGCGGGTAAAATCTCGTACATGCGTACGGACTCTACCAACTTATCGGAAGAGGCACTTCAAAAAGCAAAAGACCAAATTACGACGGAATACGGCGACAAATACCACCAACAGCGGGTTTTCAAGACCAAATCAGAATCGGCACAGGAAGCCCACGAAGCCATTCGTCCGACCAATTTTGGAGAACTTAAAGCCAGTAGCGACCGCAACGAGCAACGCTTGTATGAGTTGATTTGGAAACGTGCCATTGCATCGCAAATGTCTGATGCGCAGCTGGAACGTACGATTGCTACCATTGGGATTTCGACTACTGCGGAAGAACTCGTAGCTCAGGGAGAAGTCATTAAATTTGACGGTTTCTTAAAGGTATATCTGGAATCGAAAGACGACGAGGAAGAAGATACCAAAGGAATGCTTCCTCCGCTCAACATTGGGCAGGTGTTGGCCTTAAATATTCTTAAAGCAACGGAGAAATTTTCACGTCCAAAACCACGCTATACAGAAGCGAGTTTGGTGAAACAACTGGAAGAAATGGGCATTGGGCGACCATCAACCTATGCGCCTACGCTTTCGACCATCATTCGCCGCGAATACGTGGTAAAGCAAGACAAAAAAGGACAAGAACGCGAATACAATGAGCTTTCGCTCCGCAACGACCAGCTTACCGAAACCAAAGGTAAAGAGACGTTTGGGGCCGAAAAATCAAAACTTTTTCCCACCAACACAGGCATGGTGGTGAATGACTTTTTGGTGGACTTATTCCCTGACGTCGTTGATTTTTCTTTTACGGCTAATGTCGAAAAAGAATTTGACGAAATTGCCGAAGGTAAACTGTCATGGCAACAAATGATTGATGGTTTCTACCAAGGTTTTCACCAAAAAATCGGGGATGTCGAAGGCTCAAACATCGTTAAGAAAAATACGGTTCACGACCTAGGCATCGACCCTAAAAGTGGGAAGCCCGTTTCGGCACGTATCGGCAAATTTGGCCCATACGTTCAGATTGGCGAAAACATCGAAGGGGAACCCAAACCACAATACGCCAACCTCAAAAAAGGGCAGTTGGTAGAAACTATTTCGCTCGAAGAAGCACTCGAACTCTTTGCCCTACCGCGCGAAGTTGGGTTCTTTGAAGACAAACCGATGATTGTGGGGGTTGGGAAATACGGGCCTTACGTAAAACACGACGATAAGTTTTATTCGCTCGACCGCAACGACGACCCTTATACCGTAGGCGAAGAGGCGTGTGTACTGGCCATTAAGCTCAAACGCGGCGACCTTGCCAACGAAGGTGAAGGACTCGGCGAGTTGGAAGGAAAGCCAATGACCACTGGCACTGGGCGATACGGGCCGTTTATCAAGCACGATGACAAATACTATTCGTTGCCTAAAGGCGCTAGTTTACAACGCCTTACCCGCGAAGAAGCACTGGAAATCATCCAGAAAAAGCGGGAAGCAGAAAGCAACAAAGTCATCAAAGAATTTCCCGAAAACACAACGGTCAAGGTACTCCGTGGCCCTTACGGCCCTTATATTGCCGTTGGAAAACGCAACATCAAAATACCAAAAGATACCGATCCAGCGTCTCTTACGTTGGAAGATTGCCTAAAACTAGCAGGTAGCTAGGACTTGGCAATCTCAATTTAAGCTATTTTTTGAAAGTGCGGGCGGTTATTCATAACCGCCCTTTTTTATGTAAATTTTTTAGGATAGAAAGCTTTGAAATCGCCCAAAAAACAAGTAGTTTTTAACCAAAATTGTGTTATTAACTTACTCAGAATCAATACCCATTGCTAAACTACTTACCATCATGGATCAACGCATTATTAACCTCTTCGACGAGTACACCCACAAACCCCTCAAGCGCGAAGATTTTTTTCAACGCCTTACTTCGCTCACGGGCAGCACCGCCGCTGCCATGGCCGTTTTACCGCTTTTGGAAGTCAATTATGCCAATGCAATGACGGTCAAACGCAACGATGAGCGTCTTACGACCGAGTATGTTACTTATCCAGGAGAAGAAACCCAAATGAAGGGTTACTTAGCTCGCCCAGCAGGAACTGGCAAATACCCTGCGGTGGTGGTCATTCACGAAAACCGTGGACTTAACCCGCACATCGAAGACGTTGCTCGCCGCGTGGCTTTGGCGGGCTTTATTGCCCTTGCTCCCGACGCCCTCTCGCCCTTTGGAGGAACACCCAACGGAGACGACGAAAAAGCACGCTCTTACTTTGGACAACTCGACGCCAAAAAGAACCTCAGTAATTTCATCAAAGCTTTTGATTACTTAAAAGGCCGTGCCGATTGTACGGGCAAAACTGGCTGCGTTGGATTCTGTTGGGGCGGTGCAATGGCCAATCAGCTTGCCGTAAACGTGCCCTCGCTCAACGCTGCCGTCGCTTACTACGGACGCCAAGCCGACGCAGCCGATGTCCCTAAAATCAAGGCGTCGTTGATGCTCCACTACGGGGGTCTCGACGAGCGCGTAAATGCGGGTATCCCTGCCTATGAAGAAGCCCTCAAAAAAGCAGGTACTGATTACCAGATTTTTGTGTACGAAGGTGCCCAACACGCTTTCAACAACGATACCGCACCTACCCGCTACAACGAAGCTGTGGCTAAACAAGCTTGGGAACGAACGATTGCGTTGTTTAACAAAAAATTGAAGTAAATCTCAAAAAAGCAGGGTTGTAAGCAACCTTTGTCTCGGGAGGTTGTGAGCAACCTCCTTCACACAAAAAAAGCGGGGTTGTAAGCAACCCCTGTCACGGGAGGTTGTGAGCAACCTCCCACACACGAGTAAGCAACCTCCTCAATACCAGCAAATGGTTTTGGCATCCAAAGCAAAAGCCCCTCCGATTGCTCGGTAGGGGCTTTTTTCTAACGATATGGATATAATCAAAAAGCTGTCCTAACCACCACGGCGTCCACCCATGCCGCCTCCACCACCTTGGCCACCGCCATCGTTGGAGTTATCACCGCCTTGTTTCGAGTCGTCGTTGTTCACGCTTTTCTTACGTTGGAAGAAGTTGCCATCAAACGACATCTTACCAAAACGCTTGCGGAACGTAATACGGAAACCACGGTTGTACATGTAGTTAACTTGCTCCTGAGTAAATACGTTACCCGGTGTGCTGCTGCTTAAATTAGTACGCTGTTTGAAGGCATTTTGCAAGAAGTTCTCAGCTCCAAAGCCAAGGCTTGCTTGTTTCTTTTTGAATTCTTTCAAAATGTTGAAGCTATAGCCCATAAATCCACCTTGCGTTCCTTGCAACTGAATTTCACGAGCACGTCCAAATCCGAACAACTGCGCGCTCCAGTCTTTCCCTAATTGGTACTGTACTTGTCCAAAAAGGTTAAATGTCCAGTTTTGGTTGCTGATTCCCAACGCAGGGCTGTTCAACATGATATAACGCACATCGAAGTTACCATTGATGGTCAATCCACGGGCTGGTTTTACCATCGCAAACACGTTAAGTCCGTACGCACGGTTGCTTCCAATGTTTTGGAAAGTTGTTAACAGAGAATTGTTATTCACAACTACCGTTCCAGTACTTACACCTTGTGCCAAAGTCAATTGGTTAAACAATTCTTGGCCACCACGATAACGAACCGTCTCAATCGAGTTGTCGGTCATACGGGTATAAGCTGAGAAGTTCAAGGTCGTTGTTTTGAAGAACGTACTCAAGTTTACTTCAAAGTTGTTGGTGTATTCAGGATTCAAGTTCGGGTTACCAAACGAGATATTGAAAGGATCACTTTGTGAAACGTTAGGATTCAAGAACTGAATCGAAGGACGCTGAATACGACGGTTGTAGCTGAAACGGATTGTTTTTCCGCCTCGCAAGCTTTTCGATACCGTCAAACTTGGAATCAATGAGCCAAAATCAGGTAAGTTTGTTTCTGGCGCATCTTGGTACTTAGCAGCTAACTGCGTGTATTCGTAACGAAGACCTGGTTTGAAACCCCACTTGTTTTTGGTTTGGAACAAGAAAGATAGGTAACCCGCATACACGTTTTGGTCGTAGCTAAATACGTTGGTACGAAGTGGATTGGCTTTCAATATACCTGTTCCTGTGCTGTCGTAATTGAAACGGAAATCACTTTCGATGTGGCGCAAAATCATTTTAGCCCCTGTTTCGATTTGTACGTATTGGCTCAACGGGTCTTGGTAGTCAATTTGTACTGTGCGTTCTTGCGTCTTGCTCTTGTTGGGGTTACTTTCACGGTAAGTGATTTCGCCTACTGACAATCCTTGATACAAATCACGCGTGTAGCTGTTGTCACCTGCATTTTGGCTAAACTGCGCTAACACACTAAATTCTTTTCCTTCTTTCTCATATTTGCGGGTATAGTCCAAGTTGAGGTCTAAGTTATTCCCCAAGTTTTTGGTGATAATTTCATTACCAAACGTTGGCGTTTTTACGCTATTAATGAAGCTATACGACTGCTGATTATTTTCGAGGTTAAAAGCACGACGGCTATTGCGGGCACTAAACGTAAGGCTATTTTTAGCATCAATCGAGTAGTCTAAGCTCAACTGAACGTTTCCAAAACCACCCAACTGCTGACCATCATTTTCTTGACGTGTACGCAAAGTTTCACCGTTGGCAAGTTGGCGGCTGATGTCGATATAACCACCCGTTGGCGGGTACATCATACGACCACCTGCATTGAGGCCAACCCCCAATTTCTTGGTACGCAAGTTGACGTTTCCAAACAAGTTACTCGAACGATTACCGCCCGCAATGTCAACCGACCCTGTGATTCCTTGAAGGTTGTTTTTCTTGGTAATGATGTTGATAATCCCTGCCGAACCTTCCGCATCGTATTTTGCTGAAGGCGACGTGATTACTTCAATCGTTTTGATTTGGTCAGAAGGAATCATTTTCAACGCATCGGCTACGCTGTTGGCAACGATGGTCGAAGGCTTGCCATTGATAAGCACGCGAATGTTTTGGCTTCCACGCATCGACACGTTTCCGTCCAAATCCACCGAAAGCATCGGCACTTTACGAAGTACGTCTCCAGCGTCACCACCTGCGTTAGAAATATCTTTTTCGGCGTTGTACACCAAGCGGTCCACTTTGTCTTCGATAAGGGCTTTTTCACCTTTTACCGTTACTTCAGTCAGCGTAAGTACATCTGGTGGAAGGCTCACATTGCCTAAGTTTTGCTCTTTTTGTCCTTTACCAATGGTCAATTTAGCAACTTCGGTGTTTTTGTAACCGATAAAACTTACCACAAATTTAAAATCACCATCGGGCACACTCTTTAACAAAAATGCACCTTTCACATCCGTCACTGTTCCATCGACAGGCTTTCCTGACTTTACATCAAAAATGGCCACAGTAGCATACTCCACTGGCTTGCCTGATACTGAGTCAACCACAATTCCTGAGATACGACCGTTCCCTTTAGGAAGATCAGGCAACGCTTTCTGTTGTTGATTCATTCCTCCCATTGAACCGTTGCGATCCCCTCCTCTTCCCATACCACCACCACCAAAGCCTCCTCCTCCTGGGAACTGAGCAGAAGCGGCGTAATTCATACCTAAAACGGCTGTTAGAATGTAAAATATTCTCTTCATTGTTGTATTTATAAAAAGTCTGTCTATCTCTTAGACAATAATTCAAGTACAAATGTTGCTGACTCTCTGTTAGTATTCAGAGAAAAACGACCAAATGCAAGGTCTGGACGACTAAATGGGGGTAAATTATAGACGAACTATTAGTCAAATAGCGGCCAATTGATGCCAAAGCCCAAAGAGCGTCCCACAACGGGATAAAGGGGAGTAGAGAAATAGCCACGGTTAAAAGGCCCTTGAAAACCTTGACCCGCGTTGGCCATTTTGATAAATAACCGCACACGGTTGATACGGGCATTGATAAAAAACTCCGTATAAACCACGCCTTCGGTTTTAATCGAATTTTGAAGATGAAATTGCTGGGTCAAAGGCATATATGCATCCGCATAATACGTTGATTTATAGTGGATTTCTGCCCCTAACTGCAAGAATAATACTTTATAATAAACGAAGTCAAAAGTAGCTCTAAAGTTGGCCATGAAGCGAGGAATCCGCAGTACGTTGTCGTTCGACACAAGTGTGTAGTAGGTCTGGCTCAAAAACTGAAATTTCCCAGGTTTCCATTGCGCCAATGCCCCCACTTTTATTACACTAAAAGGCGACGTAAATTGTCGTACCACCGCTGCCGTATCATAATAAATATAATTGCTAATCAAATGATAATCAAGGCGTGGGCTGAAATGGACTTTTTTGGTATTGAGGTTAATCTGCCCGTAAATAGTGTTGGAGTTGACCAATCGAAATTGATTATCCCAACGAAGGTGATTACTATTATAATACTGTTGAAGGAAAGTAGGCGACGACAAAGACGTGAGATAACCCACAGAAAACCATCTACTTACGATATCGCCTTTTATTTTAAAGTCTTTTCCTAGAAGATATTCAAATTCGGCAGTAGCGCGCTGGGTGCTATCTTTCAAATAATAAGCCAACCAAAGACCCACAAAGTTTTCAAATCTCCTGTGTTTGCTACTTCCATCTGTATTTGCCGACAAAAGAGAATCTAACACAATGCTGCGAGGTATTTGATTATGCTTTTCTACCATGTTCATCAAACGCACTCGGTAATGGGCGCGGTAATTGAAGCCAAGGTAACGGCCTTTTATCCCAAATTTGTTTTCAACCAGCCTAAATGCAACTTGCTGACGGGTACTTGCCGAATTGTAAATATAAGACCTAGACTGGAGGGTATTTATTTTTTGTAAAGTTGGTATCTGGTAGGTAGAATCATAGTAGTAATTATTGTAAAAACCGTATCGACTCCCCTGCGATAAATCGCTGTCAGAATAAATATCAATGGTTCTTTTATAATCAAACACATGATACACCTGAAAACCCTGCGCCAATACGTATTGCTGGTAAATATGCCAATTGTTACGACGTTCCCACGATTGAGCCGTTTTTAGAATTGCCGACGGGTTGTTGTATTCTATCGTCCCATCTGACCGAAAATTCAGTGTATCCGACGACATCCCGCCTTGCTCGTATGCACTGTGATTCAGGTGGTTAAACTGACCCATTAGCAGGTATTTCTCGTCTTTGGAACGATAATTTCCGTGAAATACAAAAGCCCAGTTTTGCGTCAGATTGTTTTGGGAATCGCTGGTACCGCTCGTGCCGAAGTACTTGTTGGTTGTAAAACGCTGGGCGTTGATACCCAAATTGAGGCGAGGCGTGATGTTTTGGCTGTGGTCAAAACGGGCAATGTTTTGCCCTAAACCACCCAATGCTAAATACAGATTGGTGTAGGGAGACTTCGTATCAAAATACTTAACATCCTGAACAGCATAAGCGTAGGGCGTGTACGCATCGTACCCAAACTGCGTTCCAATCTGCTCAATAGGGCGGTAGAAGAGGGAACGAGAAGCCGTTCCCAAATTTCCCAAATCGACCAGCTGAAAATCAGCCCGCTGGACGAAATTATAGCGATGAAAACCGTCGTAAGACGTGTCTATGGCATAGAGCGTCTTGCGGTTGTTGAAGACATCTTCTTCCAAAAAAAAGCGCGACGTATGCGGCCCATAAATCATTTTGGTCGAATCGTCGAGTTTGACTTGTCCACCTTGACCTAAGCCACCTCCCCCGCCGCCGCCAAACGACCCGTTTCCTGGCATACGAATTTGGCCGTAGCTTACTGCCGACCAAATGCTACAAACGATGATGAATAACCACTTTTTCACACCGCAAAGTTAGCATAAGTTTCTGCTCAATGCGTTTTCAAAAAGGATTTAAGAAAATTTAACCAATCAAAAATTAATCTGGCAGTATCTTTACCATGATGTCTTTGTACATCACTTTGCTTTTGGGGTCGTGGGCTTGGAGGGCAAAAGTACCGTTGCTGATTTTACGGCCTTCCGTAATTTTCTGTCCTACTTCCTCAGGTTCGGTATAGTCAATCACCGTTTTGTCATTGATTTTGACCCGAATACGCTTGCCTTCCACGATGATGTGCTCGGTGTACCATTCGTTGTCGTTGACAAACACATCTTTCAAATCTTGCACGCCATAAACACTTCCTGTACGGCGCCAGTCGGTATGTGAGTTATTTACTTGAATTTCGTATCCTTTGGAAGGCCAGCCTTTTTCTTGGTACTTAGTATGAATGTACATACCAGAATTGGCACTTGGGAAGGTCATTACTTGGGCTTTGTATTCAAAATTTTTGAAGTCGTGGCCGTTGATTTCGCCGTCGTAAAACAAGTGACCGCGCGGGCCATTGACCACAATAGCGCCGTCTTCGACTTTGAACGAACTCGCATTTTCGCCTACTTTCCAGCCTGCCAACGATTTTCCGTCAAAAAGTGAAATCCATTTTCCTGTTTTTGCTTTTTGGGCAAACCCAGCCGTCGCCAAAAAGAGTAGTGCGACAAGACTAACCGTTTTTTTCATCTTTGTTATGGATATAAAGGTTTAAAACTGTATAAGGATGTCGAGGGGTTATTACTACTTTTGTTGTGTCAATTCTTTTTGTCAACCATCGTAATTTTAACGTGTTTTGATTGAGCAACTACTTCTTCGTCATGACTTTGCGCCTGTGGTTCCTTTTCAGTGGTCAAAAGGCAACTACCTTGTGCTTGATTTTACGGACAACAATCCCGACCTAGCCACCGTCGATTTGCAAAACAGTGAAGCTTTTTCGGACTATGTTTTTGGAAAGCTGCAACAAGCCAAAGTGGTGGTAGGCGTAGGTGGCTATAACGAACACCGCACGATTTACCGCCGCAGTGCGCATTTCCAACAAACCGACGAGCCGCGTTGTATTCATTTGGGCATTGACATTTGGGCGTCGGCGGGTACACCCGTCTTTGCCCCACTCGACGGCAAGGTGCATAGTTTTGCTAATAATGCTAACTTTGGCGACTACGGTCCAACGATTATTTTGGAACATCAACTTGAAGGAACGACCTTTTATTCGTTGTACGGCCACCTCAGCGAAGAGTCCTTGCGGGGATTGTACGAAGGCAAGGTCATCGAAGAAGGGGAACGTTTTGCGAGTTTTGGCAATTACCCTATCAACGGCGATTGGCCGCCTCACCTTCATTTTCAGCTGATGACAGCTATGCTTGGCCTCAAAGGCGACTTCCCTGGTGTGTGTTCATTGGCAGAACGGGAAAAGTTTTTGCAACTTTGTCCCAATCCTAATCATATTTTGAAAATCGAAGAACTGTAATAGGGAGTGTCGAGGGTCGAGTGCAGACGGGGTCGCCCTTTAGGTTTGTACTATGGTAAAATTTCAAGATTGAGTATTTTTAACAAACAGTACCA
>NZ_JBYFCH010000044.1:0-21878 GCF_057652295.1 Runella sp. R5_40
TCAAGTAGCTCAAAATAAGAAAATGGCAAAAGGGTTAATAAGGCAACTCTTCCCGCCAACGACTGCGTGATTTTTTGCATGAGCAAAAAGTTCTGTGAGCCCGTCAAAACATACTCTCCTGTTCGGTTGCGCTCATCAGTGAACACTTGTAAGTACGAGAACAAATCGGGGACATTCTGTACTTCATCCAAGATAACGCGGTTTTGGTACCGCTCTAAGAAACTATGCGGGTCATTTTGAGCCAAGGCTCTATTGTCAAGTAGCTCCAGGTTGACATACTGATAATCAGAAGCAAACAATTTAGAAAACGTGGTTTTACCCGACTGTCTCGGCCCTGAGATAGATACCATCGGAAACTTAGTCAGTAGCAATTGTGCTTTATCGGTCAGTGCTCTTGGAATCATTTATGTAATTTTAAAATACAATTGTAAATTTACATAAAATGTTATAAAGTTCAAATAATCAATGTTTTAACGCTCGATTTTTATTCTGATGGAATTGGACTAGTGTACCTGTGAGGTTGTTTCAAGTCCTTGCAAGTTTTTTTTACGCGAAACGGCAAAAAAGTACGAGAGTCTTAATCCTTATTCTACTGGAAATGAGGTTGTTGCCATAGACAAAGTAGAGCAAGAAACCAGCAAAGCCTACAGTCTTAATCCTTATTCTACTGGAAATGAGGTTGTTGCCACTTAAACTTTTACTATATGACTAAGAATTACTTTGTCTTAATCCTTATTCTACTGGAAATGAGGTTGTTGCAAGGCACGGAGGTTGCCGTACGTGCCGATGTAATATGGTGTCTTAATCCTTATTCTACTGGAAATGAGGTTGTTGCTTACAATCAAAAGAGGTATCCCTGCCCCAAAGTCTCCGTCTTAATCCTTATTCTACTGGAAATGAGGTTGTTGCTCAAGCTCAAGTATCAATCGCAGAAATTCGTTCGCAGTCTTAATCCTTATTCTACTGGAAATGAGGTTGTTGCTTTTGGTATCTCCCAACGTTGGGGGCTACTTTGATAACTGTCTTAATCCTTATTCTACTGGAAATGAGGTTGTTGCCCTATCTTTTGGAATCTAACATGGTGTAACTCAGAACCGTCTTAATCCTTATTCTACTGGAAATGAGGTTGTTGCTGGAAAATAAGAATACATTATGTAAAAAAAGAAATTGGTCTTAATCCTTATTCTACTGGAAATGAGGTTGTTGCACATTCCTTACTGCTGATAATAAAGCAGAGAATGTAGTCTTAATCCTTATTCTACTGGAAATGAGGTTGTTGCACATTCCTTACTGCTGATAATAAAGCAGAGAATGTAGTCTTAATCCTTATTCTACTGGAAATGAGGTTGTTGCTTACTGTTGTGTCGGACTACTGGCACAATGCCGAGAAAGTCTTAATCCTTATTCTACTGGAAATGAGGTTGTTGCTCTACAGCGGGCAGGTTTTCAAGACGTGGAACGTACAGTCTTAATCCTTATTCTACTGGAAATGAGGTTGTTGCTACATGGGCTGGCATGGAATCACAACAACAAACAGTGGTCTTAATCCTTATTCTACTGGAAATGAGGTTGTTGCAAACACAAAGGCGGGAAAATGCAGCAGTTCCGTTCGTCGAGTCTTAATCCTTATTCTACTGGAAATGAGGTTGTTGCCAGTAATTGAATTTGGATACGACGAGGAACTGGAAAGTCTTAATCCTTATTCTACTGGAAATGAGGTTGTTGCTGTTTTCAACGCCAATGGTGCAAGCGATTTTGAATGGGAAAGTCTTAATCCTTATTCTACTGGAAATGAGGTTGTTGCAATATAGAGGCGAAATACTTGCCGATAAATTGTCTTAATCCTTATTCTACTGGAAATGAGGTTGTTGCAAGCGAACCTTGGTGGGAACTACACAAAAATTATATGTCTTAATCCTTATTCTACTGGAAATGAGGTTGTTGCCTGGCCATAGGTCTTGTGTTCTGGAATCCACTTGGATTCTGTCTTAATCCTTATTCTACTGGAAATGAGGTTGTTGCCCGTTGGCGTTCATCTTTACATCAAAAGAAGAGGATAGTCTTAATCCTTATTCTACTGGAAATGAGGTTGTTGCTCGCTCGAAATTACGCAAGAGTGCCTAACAAACGCGTCTTAATCCTTATTCTACTGGAAATGAGGTTGTTGCGTCCTCAGGAGGTCTTATTGATTCCCAAGGGTATGTCTTAATCCTTATTCTACTGGAAATGAGGTTGTTGCCACAACTTTCAGGGATTTAATGGGGTAACAAAAACCGTCTTAATCCTTATTCTACTGGAAATGAGGTTGTTGCCATGTGGGCAATTGGATTAAAAAATTAAGCCTGTACGAGTCTTAATCCTTATTCTACTGGAAATGAGGTTGTTGCTTTGGCTGAAGGACATGAAAAGAGAGAACCCTGAATCTGTCTTAATCCTTATTCTACTGGAAATGAGGTTGTTGCAACCAATAAAGAAGCCTATCAATGGCTTCGTGAGTCGTCTTAATCCTTATTCTACTGGAAATGAGGTTGTTGCGTTGTTCTTGTTATCTACCAGAAAATAAAAAAGCAAGTCTTAATCCTTATTCTACTGGAAATGAGGTTGTTGCACAACGTAAACATCTTGTTAGCCTCCGCATTCGCAACGTCTTAATCCTTATTCTACTGGAAATGAGGTTGTTGCTCAAACGCTCAATTGAAAAGGGCAAAAAATCGGCGGGTCTTAATCCTTATTCTACTGGAAATGAGGTTGTTGCGCGGTTCCAGCACGTTTAAGAGGTAAAATATATGAAGAGTCTTAATCCTTATTCTACTGGAAATGAGGTTGTTGCCCTTTCGTGAAGTATATGGAGAGAAAAATATTATGCTTGTCTTAATCCTTATTCTACTGGAAATGAGGTTGTTGCGTGTCGCTGTATAACCCAGCGAGTCAGACCCCATCTGAGTCTTAATCCTTATTCTACTGGAAATGAGGTTGTTGCAATAAAGGTCGTAAAATTGATCCAACAAGTGAACGTCAGTCTTAATCCTTATTCTACTGGAAATGAGGTTGTTGCATTTCATTCATAAAAATGGAAAGCTGGATAAACTTAGAAGTCTTAATCCTTATTCTACTGGAAATGAGGTTGTTGCACATTACTTAAAAAATCACTACTTTCAGGGAATCAAAAGTCTTAATCCTTATTCTACTGGAAATGAGGTTGTTGCATTTTTGTTAAAGAAATTATTGGATTGCTATAAAAGGTCTTAATCCTTATTCTACTGGAAATGAGGTTGTTGCCAATATGTTATATTCCATTTAATTTCACAATGGAACAGGTCTTAATCCTTATTCTACTGGAAATGAGGTTGTTGCAACTTCTTTTTATTTTTTTTAATCATTAACATAAAGCAGTCTTAATCCTTATTCTACTGGAAATGAGGTTGTTGCTAACGAACAAGGTTATAAAGTGCTTGACCCTCATAGTCTTAATCCTTATTCTACTGGAAATGAGGTTGTTGCAAGACAAAGCTGTCTTGTTATCACAAGAAAGAATCTGGTCTTAATCCTTATTCTACTGGAAATGAGGTTGTTGCTATTCACTTCCTCAACTTAATCACCGACAAAGAGTCGGTCTTAATCCTTATTCTACTGGAAATGAGGTTGTTGCGAAATGGGAGTGTCTCGAAGAAGAGTTATTCCCGATGGGTCTTAATCCTTATTCTACTGGAAATGAGGTTGTTGCTTCAAGCAAATTTTCAATTAACGAAAATGATATTCATAGTCTTAATCCTTATTCTACTGGAAATGAGGTTGTTGCTAAAATAAATCATCTCATTGAATACGGCTTTTAGAGAGTCTTAATCCTTATTCTACTGGAAATGAGGTTGTTGCTGGCAAAGGTTAAAACTAGAAAGAACGCTAACGGAAGTCTTAATCCTTATTCTACTGGAAATGAGGTTGTTGCTTGGTTTTGAAGCAGGCGAAGAAGCTTATTTACTATGGGTCTTAATCCTTATTCTACTGGAAATGAGGTTGTTGCAGTTAAGTGGAATAATTCCACTAATGTAGTAGAAGTCTTAATCCTTATTCTACTGGAAATGAGGTTGTTGCAGGAAAGTTGAATTGTTAATTGTGTATAACTTTTAAGTGTCTTAATCCTTATTCTACTGGAAATGAGGTTGTTGCCTTGTTATAGGATTGGTTTATACCACAACCGCCAACAGTCTTAATCCTTATTCTACTGGAAATGAGGTTGTTGCAGTCTTTATGATGCCACTAAACAACTCTCTTTAAAGGAGTCTTAATCCTTATTCTACTGGAAATGAGGTTGTTGCTTTCAGTAGAACCTAACCTAGAGTTGTTGTTATATTGGTCTTAATCCTTATTCTACTGGAAATGAGGTTGTTGCTGTGACACTGGATACAGCGCAAAGGAGTTTCCCCTCCAAGAGTCTTAATCCTTATTCTACTGGAAATGAGGTTGTTGCCAAATGGTAAACAGCATTATTGTTGAAAATCAAAAAGAGTCTTAATCCTTATTCTACTGGAAATGAGGTTGTTGCATGGCTGAATTAACTTTTGATGATACTGGAATGGTGTGTCTTAATCCTTATTCTACTGGAAATGAGGTTGTTGCAATCCAAGTGTATAACCTTTTGGGTACGAGTGGATTGGGTCTTAATCCTTATTCTACTGGAAATGAGGTTGTTGCAGATTGAAAGAAATGGAAGAACGGAGAGCAGCAGCATTGTCTTAATCCTTATTCTACTGGAAATGAGGTTGTTGCGCGCACCTTGCTGCCCAAGGAGTGGACGAAACAGTTGTCTTAATCCTTATTCTACTGGAAATGAGGTTGTTGCATCAACTCTTTAGACCCAACTATAGCCCTTCAAAAGGCGTCTTAATCCTTATTCTACTGGAAATGAGGTTGTTGCATGGGTTTTTTATGTATCAAGATTACTTAAATAGTATTGGTCTTAATCCTTATTCTACTGGAAATGAGGTTGTTGCTCGTAGTTAATTACTACGGACAGTTTGTTGCATTGTTTGTCTTAATCCTTATTCTACTGGAAATGAGGTTGTTGCCAGAACAATCTGGCTTAAACTACGCGAGCAATGGAGTCTTAATCCTTATTCTACTGGAAATGAGGTTGTTGCATATACCATTCTTTGAACCTCCTATTTGTATGGGAGATGTCTTAATCCTTATTCTACTGGAAATGAGGTTGTTGCATGATTTGGCAGAGGAACGAGCAGACGATTATATCGGTCTTAATCCTTATTCTACTGGAAATGAGGTTGTTGCGAAATTCCAAATGACGATAAGAAATTTGGAGAATGGGTCTTAATCCTTATTCTACTGGAAATGAGGTTGTTGCTGTTACAAATCTTGGTTCTAGCACGGGCGCGGTCAAATGTCTTAATCCTTATTCTACTGGAAATGAGGTTGTTGCTGCTTTAAAAGTAATGACTACGGATTTTGAATAATTTGTCTTAATCCTTATTCTACTGGAAATGAGGTTGTTGCGAAGTAAAAAAGCTGTAATGACGATTAGTATGTTAAATGTCTTAATCCTTATTCTACTGGAAATGAGGTTGTTGCTATGGAATGTGTATTACCGTCCAGCAGAAAAGTACTTGTCTTAATCCTTATTCTACTGGAAATGAGGTTGTTGCGAAAGTTGCAAAGCAGATTGCCGAAGCAAATCCTGGTCTTAATCCTTATTCTACTGGAAATGAGGTTGTTGCATAACTGTGTTCATGTCCTCGACAAAGGAAGTAGATGGTCTTAATCCTTATTCTACTGGAAATGAGGTTGTTGCCCTATGTAAAAAACTAAACGCTCTTGTTTATGGAAAAGAAAGTCTTAATCCTTATTCTACTGGAAATGAGGTTGTTGCTTCAGCAACATACTGTTGCCAACGGAGGTGGAAGTGTTCGTCTTAATCCTTATTCTACTGGAAATGAGGTTGTTGCAAAAATGGAAACTACTCAAACAACACAAGAAACAAAATGTCTTAATCCTTATTCTACTGGAAATGAGGTTGTTGCCAAACATTGAATTAAATGCACAAATCAGAACAATTGCAGTCTTAATCCTTATTCTACTGGAAATGAGGTTGTTGCGGGAATAAGTGGAATTATCACATAACTCTTTAATAAGTCTTAATCCTTATTCTACTGGAAATGAGGTTGTTGCTGGCATAGGTTGGTATATAACCAACGGAAAGCATACTGTCTTAATCCTTATTCTACTGGAAATGAGGTTGTTGCTTAATTTTTCAAAGCACCCTTAGCTCAGTTGGTCAGAGCGGTCTTAATCCTTATTCTACTGGAAATGAGGTTGTTGCTACGCTCAACCAGTCTCAGCGTGATGCACTTATAAGCGTCTTAATCCTTATTCTACTGGAAATGAGGTTGTTGCCTTAGGTCTTCACTTCCTTATTCTGGGCCAGTTATCGTCTTAATCCTTATTCTACTGGAAATGAGGTTGTTGCTCGTATTAGTTGTAGCTGTGGTGATTTTCTTTTCTAAGTCTTAATCCTTATTCTACTGGAAATGAGGTTGTTGCACCAAGATTTCGGGCAACGAGCACCTAGCAAAAGGTCTTAATCCTTATTCTACTGGAAATGAGGTTGTTGCAAGGAAACAGGTGAGCGCAAAGTAGAGCGCAAATCAGTGTCTTAATCCTTATTCTACTGGAAATGAGGTTGTTGCAAATTATGACAGGGACTTCACAGTAACAAAAGAATACAGTCTTAATCCTTATTCTACTGGAAATGAGGTTGTTGCCATTACTTGAATTTTTAATTAAAACATACACTAATGAGTCTTAATCCTTATTCTACTGGAAATGAGGTTGTTGCACTCAAGGTAAAATGACAACCAGAGAAATAGTAAAAATGTCTTAATCCTTATTCTACTGGAAATGAGGTTGTTGCTTTTATATCTTTGTGCTTATAATAACTCTGATGAGTTGTCTTAATCCTTATTCTACTGGAAATGAGGTTGTTGCATTCATGGCCAAGGATGGTAAAATCACCCTCATTCCGCGTCTTAATCCTTATTCTACTGGAAATGAGGTTGTTGCAATGACCTATTCTCTCAAAGGTGGAATAATAAGGGGTCTTAATCCTTATTCTACTGGAAATGAGGTTGTTGCGGATAAAAGTTGGTTTTTCTCAGGCGGCGCAATTGGGTCTTAATCCTTATTCTACTGGAAATGAGGTTGTTGCTTGTTGGATTTTCTGTCTAAAAATAAAATTCCATACGATGGTCTTAATCCTTATTCTACTGGAAATGAGGTTGTTGCAGATTTAACAAATTTCTAATATGAATATAAAAACTGCGTCTTAATCCTTATTCTACTGGAAATGAGGTTGTTGCTTTGAATCTTGAAGGATGTACTCGCATCCCAGAAAAGAGTCTTAATCCTTATTCTACTGGAAATGAGGTTGTTGCTGTTAAATTTAGAAAACCTTGCTCTTCATGAGTTACAGTCTTAATCCTTATTCTACTGGAAATGAGGTTGTTGCCAACATCGATGACACATTCTAAGAAAACGGTAGCGTCTTAATCCTTATTCTACTGGAAATGAGGTTGTTGCCCTGTTTTTATCTGCACTGTTGCTTATTGCGATGTGCGTCTTAATCCTTATTCTACTGGAAATGAGGTTGTTGCTATCACACGTGCGGCTTTTGCCATATTCTCGAAAGAGTCTTAATCCTTATTCTACTGGAAATGAGGTTGTTGCCGTATATTTTTGAAGGAAAAACAGAAGGTAATTACGTCTTAATCCTTATTCTACTGGAAATGAGGTTGTTGCATCAAATTCATGGAAAAATAAAAAGCAACGAAGACTTTGGTCTTAATCCTTATTCTACTGGAAATGAGGTTGTTGCATTACCCGAAATGTCAACAAAAGAGGCAGAAAAGGTAGTGTCTTAATCCTTATTCTACTGGAAATGAGGTTGTTGCAGAGTTGAATCAAGGCGTTTACTACAAAACTGGCAATGGTCTTAATCCTTATTCTACTGGAAATGAGGTTGTTGCTCACACTCCTTTGTGCTAATAACACATTGGAGTTCAATGTCTTAATCCTTATTCTACTGGAAATGAGGTTGTTGCAGTTGGCAGAAGAGTTAGACTGGTAAGTCTAACTGTCTTAATCCTTATTCTACTGGAAATGAGGTTGTTGCACACCTGAGCAAATAGCTCTGTTAAAAGAGTTATTTGGTCTTAATCCTTATTCTACTGGAAATGAGGTTGTTGCATGAGATTTACAACAATAAAGTAGAAGCTTAGTATGTCTTAATCCTTATTCTACTGGAAATGAGGTTGTTGCAAAAAAATTCCATACGATGCTGTTCTACTGCGTTAGTCTTAATCCTTATTCTACTGGAAATGAGGTTGTTGCTATTATATTAATAAAACTCAAGAAATAATTGATATATTGTCTTAATCCTTATTCTACTGGAAATGAGGTTGTTGCCTTTACTTAGAAACAACAAAGAGATTAATGGAGTCTCGTCTTAATCCTTATTCTACTGGAAATGAGGTTGTTGCTATCGCAGAGACGGAACATACAGAGTCATGGTACAAATGTCTTAATCCTTATTCTACTGGAAATGAGGTTGTTGCATTCATATAAAGAAAACATAAAAGGATATGTTTTTTATAGTCTTAATCCTTATTCTACTGGAAATGAGGTTGTTGCAAATGAAAAGAGGACGTCCAAGAAAAGAAGAAACATTGTCTTAATCCTTATTCTACTGGAAATGAGGTTGTTGCTTAACATAAGACGTTACAACAACGAAAAAGTCATTTTGTCTTAATCCTTATTCTACTGGAAATGAGGTTGTTGCATTGATACATTTATTTTAAGAACGTTATTAGATTGTGTCTTAATCCTTATTCTACTGGAAATGAGGTTGTTGCATCTACTTTAGAGATTTTGAAAATACATCAATCATGGTCTTAATCCTTATTCTACTGGAAATGAGGTTGTTGCTTTAAACGAAAAAAACTGCATACAAATATGGTACTAGGTCTTAATCCTTATTCTACTGGAAATGAGGTTGTTGCGGCCATAGTCTGTCATCATACGACGGAGAAGAAAACGGTCTTAATCCTTATTCTACTGGAAATGAGGTTGTTGCGCTTCAATCTATTGTTTAACCATCTTAGCCTCAATCTGTCTTAATCCTTATTCTACTGGAAATGAGGTTGTTGCAACAAAAAATGAAATACGATGATAAAGGTGAAATGATGTCTTAATCCTTATTCTACTGGAAATGAGGTTGTTGCCCCAAATGTTTCTCTATTGTGAGAAAACAACGTCTTAATCCTTATTCTACTGGAAATGAGGTTGTTGCTTAGATTTGTAGGGGACTATCCGTTCGCTTGGTCTTGTCTTAATCCTTATTCTACTGGAAATGAGGTTGTTGCGCTGCACACAGCAGCAAAAGAGTTGGTAGCTCAGTAGTCTTAATCCTTATTCTACTGGAAATGAGGTTGTTGCACATGTCAATGTGGACATGATGTAACTGAATTATTTGAGTCTTAATCCTTATTCTACTGGAAATGAGGTTGTTGCGCTCTTTTAGGAGGGCAAATCCCTAAAATTGAATTGTCTTAATCCTTATTCTACTGGAAATGAGGTTGTTGCAGGTGGCCAAGAGTACGAAGGTCAAAGTTTTATTGAGTCTTAATCCTTATTCTACTGGAAATGAGGTTGTTGCAGATATATGAAAAACATCAATCTAAACTTGTACGAGTTGTCTTAATCCTTATTCTACTGGAAATGAGGTTGTTGCGTCTAATTGAGTCTGGCGAATGCGGAATCTTTGACCTAGTCTTAATCCTTATTCTACTGGAAATGAGGTTGTTGCGGCTGGGAGTTGTAGGATTGGCGCTGCTTGGGATGTCTTAATCCTTATTCTACTGGAAATGAGGTTGTTGCGAGTAATGAAAAAAAGAGTAAAATATAAGCCAATGTCGGTCTTAATCCTTATTCTACTGGAAATGAGGTTGTTGCTTTGCTTGCTATGTTATCTATGACATTCGTTATAGGGTCTTAATCCTTATTCTACTGGAAATGAGGTTGTTGCCTATGTTGACAAACACGCAGGGCAGGGCACACACATAGTCTTAATCCTTATTCTACTGGAAATGAGGTTGTTGCCAAATTGAGGAATTTAATGCTGAAAGACAACGCGAAGGTCTTAATCCTTATTCTACTGGAAATGAGGTTGTTGCAGAGAGGGGGACGAATGCTAACATCATACGGAATTGGGTCTTAATCCTTATTCTACTGGAAATGAGGTTGTTGCTGTTGAAAACAAAGAGATTTATATCTCTTGTAATTCAGTCTTAATCCTTATTCTACTGGAAATGAGGTTGTTGCTTCATGTAAAAGGTCACAATCCTAATCCGAAAACAAGAGTCTTAATCCTTATTCTACTGGAAATGAGGTTGTTGCTGGTATTTCAAAGAATGGTATTGTTACGTGAAGAAATTGTCTTAATCCTTATTCTACTGGAAATGAGGTTGTTGCTTTGTTGACAAAGTGCTTATTGAGAATGGGAAAAGTGTCTTAATCCTTATTCTACTGGAAATGAGGTTGTTGCAGTGGGGAACAAGGTATGTACCTTTCTAAAGGAGATGTGTCTTAATCCTTATTCTACTGGAAATGAGGTTGTTGCGAGTTCCAGCTCGACAAGAAATCCATCTTGGCAAAGTCTTAATCCTTATTCTACTGGAAATGAGGTTGTTGCAAAAATTTCTGATTTGAAAATAACTGTTGAACCATATTGTCTTAATCCTTATTCTACTGGAAATGAGGTTGTTGCAATTCCGATTAGGATTTGTTGCCATAGAATAAAAAAACGTCTTAATCCTTATTCTACTGGAAATGAGGTTGTTGCACCATTTTTACTATGACAACTGTTGAAGAAAAACATAAGTCTTAATCCTTATTCTACTGGAAATGAGGTTGTTGCAACTGATTATGTCGCGTCCTTGTTCCCAAATTACGAGGTCTTAATCCTTATTCTACTGGAAATGAGGTTGTTGCGTGTTGAACGATACCGAAGCATTGGTTCTTGATAAGGTCTTAATCCTTATTCTACTGGAAATGAGGTTGTTGCATTTTGTCGGTGGTTCCAGTAGTAAACACTTTGTTCGTCTTAATCCTTATTCTACTGGAAATGAGGTTGTTGCTATCTGTAAAACAGGCTACCGACGTGGTTAGCTATAGTCTTAATCCTTATTCTACTGGAAATGAGGTTGTTGCACAATTATTAAATTTGTTAGGAGTTGAACACTCAATTGTCTTAATCCTTATTCTACTGGAAATGAGGTTGTTGCATTGTTGCACAATGGGGAAAAGGATTCAAATCTCCTAGTCTTAATCCTTATTCTACTGGAAATGAGGTTGTTGCTTTTATAGAATGGAAACTTTAAATACAATTGACGGTCTTAATCCTTATTCTACTGGAAATGAGGTTGTTGCAATATACTAAAGAAGAAGTAGAAAAGTTTGGTGTTGTGTCTTAATCCTTATTCTACTGGAAATGAGGTTGTTGCTAAAAGAGAAATAAACTATCAAGAAATAGAAAATCTTGTCTTAATCCTTATTCTACTGGAAATGAGGTTGTTGCTTTTATAGACACTTTGACTTTAAGTGTTTTAGAAGATAAAGTCTTAATCCTTATTCTACTGGAAATGAGGTTGTTGCGAGATTTATAAAGTCTTAAAGAAAAGTGAATAAATAGTCTTAATCCTTATTCTACTGGAAATGAGGTTGTTGCCCGAATCGAAAACCCTCATATAAGTATACAACAATGTCTTAATCCTTATTCTACTGGAAATGAGGTTGTTGCACTAAGTACTGAAAGAGAAACAAAAGAAATATATTATAAAGGGTCTTAATCCTTATTCTACTGGAAATGAGGTTGTTGCATGTCTTTGGCGGAAAGTAACCGCGAAAAGGAAATCGAGTCTTAATCCTTATTCTACTGGAAATGAGGTTGTTGCTGTATCAACAAGATTACCACCCTGCTTGGATTTCTTCTGTCTTAATCCTTATTCTACTGGAAATGAGGTTGTTGCATTTCGGCAGTTAATTGTAGAACGCCTTAACAATCAGGGTCTTAATCCTTATTCTACTGGAAATGAGGTTGTTGCTTAATTGTAGAACGCCTTAACAATCAGGGTCTTTACTCGTCTTAATCCTTATTCTACTGGAAATGAGGTTGTTGCTTGTTGTACTTTTTTGAATTGAAATCTATGTGTTTGTCTTAATCCTTATTCTACTGGAAATGAGGTTGTTGCCCCATTTTCTGAAATAACAGCGTACACCGTAATGAGTCTTAATCCTTATTCTACTGGAAATGAGGTTGTTGCATTGTTCCACCAGCTTCACCTGCTTCTGTTCCTCCAGTGTCTTAATCCTTATTCTACTGGAAATGAGGTTGTTGCAAGCAATGAAAAAACAATGAAAAAGAAACTTGTGTACACAGTCTTAATCCTTATTCTACTGGAAATGAGGTTGTTGCTTCCACTGCAAGAACAAGATGCGATAAAATATACCATAGTCTTAATCCTTATTCTACTGGAAATGAGGTTGTTGCACCTTCCTAGACGGCTCACCCTTCGGCAAAAAAATATGTCTTAATCCTTATTCTACTGGAAATGAGGTTGTTGCGATAATGATCAAGATGAAGAGGAGAAACTAAATAAAGTCTTAATCCTTATTCTACTGGAAATGAGGTTGTTGCAGAAAAGGCAATTCAATTTATAATTGATTTTTTACAAAAGTCTTAATCCTTATTCTACTGGAAATGAGGTTGTTGCAATAAATTTCCTTATATTCACGATACTTTAGTAGATTGTCTTAATCCTTATTCTACTGGAAATGAGGTTGTTGCAAATGGATTTTTAACTTACTCATTTTGATTATTATTGTCTTAATCCTTATTCTACTGGAAATGAGGTTGTTGCCAGTTACATCTAAGATTGTAGGGCTTATTTTTCAAGATGTCTTAATCCTTATTCTACTGGAAATGAGGTTGTTGCAAGATATGCAGTTTTCACAAAGTACGGCAAGCCGTCGGTCTTAATCCTTATTCTACTGGAAATGAGGTTGTTGCGCAGTTTTTTTCATCGCTTATGACCTCTTTCGGAGGTGTCTTAATCCTTATTCTACTGGAAATGAGGTTGTTGCGTTTACTTTGTCTCACTAAACTAAACGCCTAAAACAATGTCTTAATCCTTATTCTACTGGAAATGAGGTTGTTGCCGCAACCAAAAGTTTTGAGCTGAAAATCAATGAATTATAGTTTGAAAAATAAAAATATTTATATTGAATCATTCAAATGTACAGTGGTTTTAAGGGTTTACTTTAACTTTCTAAGCCAAATTTACACTTTTTATTTTGTTTGCCTTCCAACCCCATTCCTTATTTTTGAGATTGTACGTTCTGACAGCAGTACCTGATACCAGTTGAGCATGTGAAAGGCTTGCATCAATCGCAGGGATGTCAATAAATACGTCGCCCACAAACCCAATTCGGCCTTTCACCTGAAGCCGTCCGTTAAATGATTTCATTTGGCTGGATTCAATTTGTCCTTCATAATTTGCCACTTTCTCTACTTTCCAGTATTTCCCGTCTTTATGGGCTACTTCTTGTAACCAAAATGTAAAAGCCTGACCAACTTGTGGCGCATTTACCCCGAGTTTGGCATAACAAAATCCACCGTTGATAGCCTCATCCACGAAAAATTGGGCGGTTTGTTTCTCTGTATTGAGGTGCCAAATAATGCCAATATGCGCATTCGAGGCCGAAAAAAGTAACGCCTCAGCCGTTTTGGTGAATTGCGTATATAGGTTATGGTTAGACTTACCCTTGCTTGCAAGTTGATATTTTGGCGTTTTCACCCACTCATATACACAGCTAGGAATTCGCCAATGGTTCGCTTCCCTGACTTGAATCAATGCCTCAATCTCGACCCGAGCCTCGTCCCAGCGCTCTTGTTGTACCAATAACTCTGCAAATCGTTGCCGAATTTTTACCAAAAACTCGGGAGGGGTAGTACACATGAGGGCTTTGGCCAAGCAAGCCATTTGCAGGGAATGGTCATGTGGATGTAGTTGGGCCAACAAATCCCACACCCAAAAATCGCGCTTCTTTTTCTGAGCGAAGGGACGGAATAAACCCAAAGCAGTGTCTAATTGACCCATTTTTTGGTATAACAACGCCCGATAATAAATCAAATACAGCATTTCAGGATGTGCCTCCGATACGGTATTGAGCTGATGTAAAAAATCAGTCATGCTGGCATCAGCATAAGGCTGCATCAAATAAGCTTTGGAAACAGCCAAATAGGTGCGCTCCACCAACGAGGGGATAGCTTTGCCATTTTGGAGGGTTTCGCCCTCAAAATCACTCGTTTGAAAGTGTTCTAATCCCCAACAAGCCACCATGGCAGGAAATTGTTTCCACTTCAATGCTTGTTTGACAAGTGCTTTGAGCATGACGCTGTAGGCTTGTCCAGGAACCGCCGCAAAAGTTTGACAGCAAGTTTCAAAACGGTATAGCAACGTCGATGGAGTCTCGTCAGTTAGTTTAAACACTTCTTTTGCAACAATCCAGTAAAGTTGTTCCCACAGAATCTTTTCACCAGCATCAAATCCCAGCGCACACAGCTTCTCCAGCTTAGAGAGTGTTTCTCCTTTAAATACCCCATTAAGTTTAAGAATGTCGATATACACCCATGCCGCTGCTCTTCGGTTAAAAAGGTCATTAGGCTTGTCCACAAGCAGTTGTTCTGCAAGTTCACATGCCTCGGTTAGCTGACCATTTTTGCGCAAACGGCTCACCTCCTGCGCATTTTGTAGAGTAGTAGTAGTGAAAGTATCGAAGTGATATGAAAGTTTAAAAAGTGATTACGTCCCTCTGCCCTTGCCTTTTTGCCCCTTGCCCTCTGCCCTTCGCCCCTACACCTCCAGTGCAATAGCTTCGTTTAGTTTTTCAAAAATATTTTCGGAAGGAAGCTGCATCAGTTGCCCTGCGGCACCGATTAACTCCGCAAAATAGGGCAAGTCTTTGCCCATCATTGAATCATCGGGAATGAGCCCTTCGTGGGCAATTTTGTTACGAACCACGTTAATAAACAGCAGCTTGTGGTTTTCCGTTGATTTGCCACCGATAAAATTTGACAACGTATTGACAAACGTAGCGTGCGGTTCTTCCTGAATACACTGAGCTACTTTAACTTGAAAAACCATCTCGGCTATACTTTCAAGGTTATTTTCGGAAGCCAAATGAGGAAAGCGTTCCAATGCCTCCTGCCGTAGCCGACGGCTTTCAGAGTAATACTCATTGACCAAATCGTACCCAAAATGAGCGTGAATAAGTTGAGCAAGGTATTTTTCGTAAAACACCGCAAAACTTAGGATCGCCGCGTCAAACTGCCCCGCTCGGTTCATAAATTGAGCTTTAGCAAGGGTGTTGGTCAATGGACTAGGACTCTCCACCAAAAACGCATACTGATCTCGCTCTTTTTGTTTCATATTTCGCCGTAATTTCTGGTACATTTCAACATTGCCGATGCTCAAAAAATACCCCATCCCCAGCAAACGATTGGCCAGTACCCTGGTGGTGCACAGGCTTGTGAGGTCGTCCACTTGCCGCAGCGACAAAGCCGCTTTGTACTGCCCTTTGGCGGTCAGGCTTCTCACTTGCTCGGCCGTAATGATATTTCGGTATTCAATTTGGCTTACCTTTTCCAAGGTTTTGGTTTTGGCATTTACGTACAAAACCTCCAGCTTTTGGCTGTCAACCATAAACTCGGCCATGAGCTTTAGCGCTACTTTTTGCTGAGGGCTTCCTCCCGCGTCGCAGATACACACGTTGGGGTACATATAATCAATGTTAAACCGCTTGAGCTGATTACGGTAATAGCGCAACAACCCGTCGTTGTCCGAAATATCACATCGAACGGGTAACACCTTGACCTGACTCTCGCTGAGATACCCCTGTCGAACGAGCAATTTGGCCATAATTAACCCCGCCCAGTAGGTATCTTGGTCGGTTTTGGCGTGGTTATCGACCAGTTGGTCTGACCCAAAAAGAATGACTTGGTCAAAATAGGCACTCCCCAAAACCTCCAAAATCTGATTAACAATCGTCACCGACAAATCGGGGGCAAATGCGTCAAAATCACTCAATAAGGTCTGACTAAATGCCTTAAACGAGCCACCAAAAAGCAGCTTTTGGTCGTCCGAAAGCCTGTCAAAAGTCTTGCCTTGGAAGCTAATATTGCGATTGCCGATGTTTGCAAACAAAAGGGTGTGGGTAGCGGTGGTTGGATTCATGAAAGCAGTAAAAGAAGTTGTGCCCAGTGGGCGGTGAAACATGAAGACAAATGTCTGAGTTAAAGATGCAGTCTTTTTGCATTAACCAATTTTTTTGAGCTGAGTCGCCAAACGTTGGGCGTCCAGTTCGAGGTGAGTAAGTCGGCTTCGACTCAGCCCTTGCAAGTTGACTACTTCGTTGAGATAATCGTTCATACACTGAATGAGCAAACGTTTCCCGTCGGTATTAAGCCAAAACTGACCATTTTCTACGTCAAAAAACTCCTCAAAAATCACTTCTTGCAGACAAAGATGACACACTACGTAGTCGGCATAATGGCGGTAAGTCTCAATAAAATCATACACCAAAACGGGACGATTGTATTCGTCGCGGTGCATGACCCCCACGGCAGGGTCGATACCTGCCCGAATCAGCGCTGATTCGCAATTACTGTAGAGCATTCCGTAGGCATAATTGAGCAAACAATTAAACATATCCAAAGCAGGATGCTGAGAGCGTTTGGCAAAAAAATATTGACTCGGAAGTAGTTCACGCAGCGCCGAAAAATAGGCTTTACTGAGGTTGCCTTCGTAGCCCCTAAATGTCGCAAAAGTTTCGGGCAGCTCTTTGATGACGTACTGCTTGAATTTTTGCCCGTAAAAAGCCAAGTTTTGCAACGCCTCGGGGCATTCTTTTTGCGTCAATAATTGAAGCATCTCCACTACAAGTACTTGGTTTTCGATTTTTTGTACCAATAGCCCACGCATCCATTCAGCCCCCATCGTAGTTTGCGAAAACGTCAATTGGTTTTTACGAATGGTAGAAATGGAGCCAAACTGATTGCTCCAAACCCGCCCAATGGGTTTGCCGTATCGGTCAATAAACAGCAAATCGGTGTTGTACTGAATCGCCGTTTGTACCACCTCGTACGTGAGCTTAGTCGCCGAGTGCAAATGAATACTTTTGATTTCATGGACAGGAATAAAACTCTCCCGTTCGGGTGTGCGTACGCAGTAGCGACCACTTTTTACGCTCAAGCTAGTGCCTCGTTTATTTAAGATAAGTTGTGTCATAGTGTCAAAAAAATAGCGTGTGTTTGTGGGCCGTCATCAATTCCAGTTCAAATAATTTACCGATGCAGGTGAGGCTGTTGAGCATATCTTCGCCAACGGGCAACACCAAAATCGTGTCTTCATTTTCGTAACATTCCTGCATCTTGCGCAGTACATCCAGCACTTCACGTTGGAGCTTTCGGTGAAACCTGCCAAAAAACACCGATTTTTGGACCCGTACGCAGCCTTTTTGCAGCAAGTACTTCGCCATAAGCCGCCGAACTTTGTTATTTTCAATGTCGTACATAATAAAGCAATACATGTCTTCTGGGCGTTTGAGTGGCTGCTGACGCTGTAAATACAACATGAAATTCTGAAGTCGCTGGGGTATTTCCCCTGACTCCCCAAGTGGTCCCTCCTTTGGCCGAATCAAGGCCGTTTCTTGCCAAAGCCGTTCGAGCTCAGGCAACGTTTTTCGAACGTAGGGTTTCTTCTTTGGCATAAAAAAACAGCTAAGTGGGGTTAATTAGCAGAGAGATAACTCACTAAGGGCACATTCTCACTAACGGGTGCAGGAAACAAATGCGCGTAGAGAATACCGTACAGCAAATCCATCAAAGCGGCATCGGTGCCTGTTTTGGGCGATTTGACCACCGAAAACCCTCTTTTGCCAAAAAACACGTTGACTTCTGCCTTGCGGTAGCCCTGTTTTACCAACACCTTAATACCGTACTGAATAGGCATTTTTTCAAAAACTTCTAGCCCCGCTTTTTGGCATAAAACGTCTATTTCGGGCATAAAATCAAGCAGTTCTTGGGGAACAAATGCCTGCTTAACGGTGCGTGTGGGAGCCGTAGGAGAAACCTCACGAAGCACCTCACGGTAGGCCGTTTCGTTGAAAATGGGCTTTGTTTCGGTTTTCGTCGCCTCCTTTTTTTCGATAAGAGTTTGCTTTGAAAACAAGTCTTCTTCCAACGTCATGGTTTCTAGCATCAGCGGCTCCGCATTAGGGTTGAAATAGGCGTTTGCATCGTAGGCCAAAAAGCACGCCCGCGACGCATCCGAAGTGCGCAAATCTACGCTACCCACCAAGCCTGTTCGTTCGGCAAACTGACTGACAAACGATTTATAAAACGCCTGAAAAAGTTTGGCATCGTTACAGGGCTGTTCCAACGTAAAAACTATCTTAAACCCTTGACCACTTGGAGAGACAAATGCCAACGCAACGGCGCGGTCTTCCGTAATGGAGGCAGGTACGACACCATCAAAATTGGGTAAATGGTCCACATCGACAATCAAGCAGTGAGCTTGAACGAAATTGTCTATACGTCGCACTCCGTCCCTGAAAATGCTACCTACCACGTAAGGAAGTCGGGTTTTGGCCGTACGATAGGCTGCTTTGTCGAGCAGTGAAAGCTTGCGCAGACGCTCGGTATCCTTTTGCAAAAGTGTATCTCCCTTAATCATTGAAACAACTTCAGCGAGCGAAACAGGCTGAAGTGCCTCGTTGGAGGCCGTAAGGTTTTTTCCGAGCGAGAGCGTTGGTGTTGTGAAGGTGTTGAAGGGGTTTTGGTGAAATGATGGGACAAAGTTCGCAACCAGAAATGCAGTGTTTCCGCATTGTTGATTTTTTTATTGGGAGACATCAAAATGCTGAATGCCACAGGCTTGGAGCCACTTGCCCCAAAAGAAACGCAATTTGTCCAGTTCAAAAATGTCGCTCGTTTTGGCTTTTAACCCTTTTACCCGCACCGATACTCCGCCGATTTTTCGACTAATGGGTAAAATACCTGCGCCTTGCCTTTCGGCGATACTTTTCCAATCGGGGCCTTTAAAATCGCGAATAAATTTGGTGTGGGTGTATTGCGAACGGTGTTCTACGGTATGTTCGTACGATTCAAAATCAAAGTGGCCATCGCTGAGTAATACCAGCTCAGTTTGATAACCCTTGGGCGTCAGATAAGGCAGTACATCGTTGAAAAACAGCCAAATGTCCACGCCGTAGTACTTGTTCGGCTGATTGCTAAACGTTGCCTTTTGGTACAATTCACGCAAGAGCGTCGGAAGCTCTTTTTTGAGTGATTGCAGCCTTTTAGCGCGCTCCGCAATGGAAGTAGCAGGCATTGAAAGCGACAAGCGCTGCTCGTAATGGTGGCCATCAAAAGGGCTGTTTTTTTGGGGTAAAATGCGCACCATAAACACATCTTTTGAGTTGACAATCAACGAACGACGAACCGCCGCCTCGAACTCTGCAAAAGCTTGCATAATGACCTTTTGGTCGTTGGCAGCACAATGAGGAGTAGTTACCAACCGATCAGACAAATCAAGCGCCACTACCCATTGCTTCTGCGCCATGACGCTCCACGACAGACCAAAGCACAACAACATCCCCAATAAAAAGGAATTGAACACGCGGTTGAAAACACTCTTTTTAAATTCGCTGGCACCGTTGGGGACGACTTCTTCGGTCTCAGTTGGAACAACAGGGGCGGCATTTTTGGCTAAAAACGCTTGAAACCGTTCCTCACATTCGGCCCTTTTTTGGTAGTGATTGCCATTGTTGAGGTAACGCAACCAACCCGAATAGAACGCCTGCAACGTATTTTGTAATGAGCCTACCTTCAACGAAATGGCCTCAAGACGACGTTTGAAAGCGTCCAATTGCAAGTCAATTTGTCCAAGCTGAGCATTTAACTCCCCAATTTTTCCTTGGAGTTCGACGATTTTTGCTTGCGCTTCGGCAATATGGCTTTTCAAAAAACCGAGTTTAGTCTCAAAAAGGCGGGAGTTATCGCGTTTTTCAAACTCCTTTTCCACTACTACCGCCAAGAAACCACACACCACGTAGGCCAAAAAGCCAAACCCTAACACAATCCAAAACATAGACGAAGCGTACCAAATAAAAGGTTCTTCCATTCCCATCAATTTGCGTAGCTGATGGGCCTTGCTTTCCAACTGATAAGCCAATAGTGCATCGAAAATAAAAGCCAAGACATAAAAACCGAGCTTTACCCACTTCTGATGGTGTGCCTGACCAATCACGTTTAAAAACAAGTGCGGGGCTAATCCCAACGTCAAAAAAAGCGTAGGAGCAAGGTAGCAGAAAATCAGCACGGGGTGCCAAGTGAAAATTCCGCTGGGGTCAAAAACAGTGCCCAACAGCGTATTCAAATCGGCTTGTCCACTTTTGATGACGGCGTCGTAGTTCTTAAAAAAGATGGTAAACAACAAATTGGCATAGAACAATAGCAAGTACGTGAGGTTACAAACAAACAAAAACGTGAGCAAACCTACTTTGACAGGCTTAAACTCCGAACGCATTTTACCCCGCTCGTGCTCTAAGGTCAGTTGCTCAATCTCCGCTTTTTTATCGGTAATCAGTTGCTCTTGCGCAGGAACGTACACCTCCAAATGTTGGTTCTTTTGGGCTTCCACCTCCAACCGTTTCGACAGTACTTCGTCGCGTTCGGCCTCGATTTTCTGGCGACGTGCCTGGTTGGCCTCTTCGTCTTGACTTGCGTCAATAATCGCCCCCGACTCAAAACGGTTTAAAAAGTTCTCGAAGGTAGTAGGATCTCCCAAGTTCCTGCCCGATTCTTGGTAGCCAAACGCTTCGGGGTCTTCCACGTACTTTACCTGTGCCGAGAGGTGCGGATGGGTGGGAGTAGCCACAGCCTGCGGTTCAGGAGTAGTAGAAGTAGCAGGTTCAAACATAGTGGTGTTGTCGGAAGTAGTGAAGTTTGTCATAGCCGTAAAAGTTTAAAGGTGATACTGATTGCGTCGAAAACTGTGTAGATTTCAACGTTTTTTTGCTTTTGTAGATGACCGACACAGCGGTAGGCTTTTCTGCCAACGAAGAGGCGTTGTAAAACGACGGTGCAAAAGTATAGAGGGGAAATAAACCCTCAAAATAGTAAGCAAAGATAAGATGCCCCCTATGTGCATCTACCTGATAATCAAACTGAAAAGTGTATTTTGAGTTGAATAAAAGCCTAAAACCATGCCAGTAAATAAAAATCAATTAGGACGACTTTTGGTTATTCACGGAAAGCTTGCTACGGGACGAAAATTCAACTGGGAGCAGTTAGCAAATGCTTGTGAGCTTTCTGATTTAGTACGAGAACGCCCTGCGGAAAGAACATTAAAAGCAGATATTCGTTTGTTGCAGGAAACGTTTAAAGCCCCCATCCCCAAGTGGAAACCTCATTACTACTACGAAAAAGAGTTTACGCTTTTTGAAGCCCTCAATCAAGACGATGCGGCCTTACTCAACGAATCATTGGCGCTGCTCCGTCAGTTTTCTGCCCTTCCTCAGTCGGACGGTTTGCAAGAAGTACTATTCAAGCTTGAAACAGAAGCAGGACTTTTTGCCGAAATTCCACGAACAGTAGTGTATTTTGAACAAAATCCGTTCTGATTATCCGTTTATGCACCTGTTATATTCGCAATTACTAGTCTGTCAAAGAGTTTGTCTCCAAAATACCGTCT
>NZ_JBYFCH010000045.1:0-19223 GCF_057652295.1 Runella sp. R5_40
AAACGGCCTCGTTCCTCAGCCGCCCTTGACTAGACAAATAACAAAACAAAAAAGCATTTGAAATCGAAAGAAAAAACGTAACTGTTTAGGTAGCCCATTCAAAAGTACCTTGTAGAACAGTTTCGATCTTACGAATGATGTTTTGGTTCCTTTTTCGGATTGTAGAAATGAAACCAGCGATACGGGCGTAGACATTAGCCCCACCGATACTTCGGAAGCAATTACTGATTTTCTGTTTTACCTTGGCGGCTCTTAGGTCACGCTCGGCCTGATTATTGGTGAAGGGTACCCCTGACTCGAATGCAAATGCAAGCACGGCCTCTTGATGCAGCATCAAGCGCTGTAATAAGTTACGCCCAGTCGTCCTTTTGGCTCTGCCCAAGCGGCCATTCGATTTGATAAAGCAGATAGGGGGATGTTCCTCTTGGTCAGCCTGTTGGCAAATTTGCTGGTAGCGGCTTCGCCAATGTGGCTGTTGGTCAGCAGGAATCGGGCCATGTCGAGTTATTCGATAGGCATCCATTAAGTACTCGTGCATAGCTTTAGCCCACTGGCGGTCTTGGTCAATGAGGGCTTGCAGTTCTCGTAATAAATGCGCTCCACAGAGGCTGTGCCGCCCTTTGCCCACTGTAAAATAAGAAGCCCAACAGTCATGAACCGTCCAATTCACACATTCGGAAAAAATACTGTCCTCAGACAAAAGGGCTTGTTGACCTCGTTTGTCGTGAACAAAAAAGTATGTTTGTAGATGGTTACTAGCTAAATGAAGCCATTTTAGGCCCCCTTCAATGCGTAGCCCCGTTTCATCAAAGTGGCAGACAGGGGCTGCTTTAAGCTGCTCTTTAATTTGAAATTCAATCGGAGCTAACTGTTGATAAAGCTTGGCTTGAGCATTGCTTAGGGTAGCAGGATTATAGGCATAACCCGTCAAATCAGCCCATAATTGGCTTATTTTTGAGAAGGGTAAACGATAATCAACATTGAGCACAATGCTTTGGGCATGAATGCGAGCACCATATTGAACTGGCGCCACTACATCCGAAGGAAACTCACCAACTTGCTTGTGGCCACATGAACAACGGTGAGCCACCACTTGGTGTTCGCTTACCCACAAATGAGTAGCTGGTAAATCAAACACCTGACGGCGGCAAACCACTTGTCCATCACCTTGTAAAGCAAGGCCACAGTTGCCACAGTGGGTAGCACTATGAATATGAATCTCGTCAGGATGCTCTACCAATTGAAGGGTTTTGCCTGCATGACCATGCTGGCCCCCTGGCTTTTTGCCTGACGATTTTGCAAGCGCTGCTTTAATCAGAGGCTTCTTGGAATAACCTTCGCTGGAAGGTGGTTTGTGTAAGTTGGAAGAGTTTTGACCAAGTTGACGACGCAAGTCCGCATTTTCCGCCTCTAACTCCTCAATACGAAGCAGTAAGCGGTTTACTGACGCCTTCAACTCTGATATTTCTTTGACCAACTCTTCCATAATTTCACCTATGCAAATAGCGTACCTAAATAGTTACGAAAAAACTAAATTTGGCCAAAAATAATCATTAGACAGAGTTTGTATTACACTCCCAAAAATGTGGGGGAATATGTATTCGTAAGGCACTTAATGAACGCATGAGCATCGTAAAAGATGACCTTCGAGAGAGGAGTTTTTTGAGTTTAGTTTCAGCTTCAAATTTATCTTGTTCGTTCGAATTTATCTGAGCTCCTTGCCATTGGATGATTGTAGTTAAAATTTCATCTCGCTTTTTTGCAATTAAATGACGTAGATGAGCGGTTTTCTTCTTGGATGCTTCATCGCCTCCATTATGAATTTTATCTAAAAGCTGTGCGGTATTTACTGCTTTTAGATTATTGCTGTCCCGTGCTTTAAAAGCGGTTTCTCCTCCAAATAAAGTTGTGTATAAAATCTCTTTTTCTACATCATCCTCGTCAGCACAAGGGTCTAAATACCCTCCTTCTGGATCTTTACGAGGTTTTAGCATATTCGCGTCATGGTCGGCAGGGTAGAGGTTAGTCCACTCGTATTTGAGCTCAGGGTGTTGTGCAAATGCCTTTGCTTTGAAATGTTCCACATCCATTGCCCATGAATTTTCGTAACGTTTCTCGGTTAGGTAGCATTTAGCAAAAAAATCGCGGTCGAAAGCCTCAAATAAATCTTCGCTACGGTAATCAACGTTACATTCAGGTTTGCTTAGTTTTTTGCGTTCATCCTCTGGATGGTTTTTGTACGCAATCAACTCATCAAGGTAATTTTTAATTTGGATTGTTTGCAGTGATGCAGGTGCCGCACCACGTCGGATATTAATCATCGCGATGGTGGTCTATTGTATTTCTAAAATCATAGATTCTAACTCCAACTGCATAGCAGGTGATAAGTAAGCTTCATTTTCTGTCAATACTTCTTGTAATCTTTCTTTACGTTTTTGTGGATTAGCCTCCGTTTTAACGATATGGTTGATTTGTTCAAAAATATCATCGGCAATATTTGAGTATTCATTATCAAGTCCAAAATGCGAAACCATAAGCTCAGAAAAGCTGCTTCCCACAACTCGTTCAGATTCAGTAGTTTTGGTCGTAAGGTCAAAAATGGTTGCCTTCTCCAGGCTTGAAACAACCGCAGGAGAGTGGGTGGCGACTACAAATTGAATATTGGGGAATAAGCTGGTAAGCAAAGGCATTACCTCGTATTGCAGTTTTAGATGCAAATGCGTTTCGGGCTCGTCAATTAAAACAATTCCACATGGATTGTAGCTAAAGTCTTTTACTTCCTTACGGATAATATCGACGCGCATAAATAAATCCATAAGAATGCTTACCAACGCAGAAAATCCGTCAGAAAGATGGTCGAACGTAATTCGTTGGCCACTTGAAAGCTGAATCTCAAAGTCGAAATTCTCTTTCATAAACACCAATTCAAGAGCAGAATCCTCCAAAATCCGCTGTAAACTATTTGTTATCAACTGGAAAAAACGTTCCGTTTCGGCAATTTTCTCTTTGTTATTGTCTAAAATATCAAAGGCTTGATTGACCTTCTTGTTGACGAGGTACTGCTTGAATTGTTTTACAAAGAATTCAGACGAATTTTCTTGGTTCAGTTGTTCCAAAAACTCTATTTCTTGCGTGACCGTAGTTACTTTTTCGGGTTTGCTTTGGCGGCTAGACTTTAGGAAGGAATAGGTGATATACTTTGAATTCAATAAGGACGGCTCGTTATTAAAACCTATATCGATGTTTTTGATTTGTTGTATTTCTACCTTCCACCTAGAAATTTTTGGTGTTTTGGGGTTTGCTTTTGCGAGTCCTTCAAGTTGGCGGATATGTTCACCTGGACCCGTACTAGAGTAATATTGAAACAAGTGGCTATCCAAAGAACTTAAAATTGTACTTTTTCCTGAGCCATTTCTCCCCGTCAGAACCAAATGCGAGAACGGCTTATCGTCGTTAAGGAGAATGTCAAAGTTTTGATATGTATAGCAATCGTTTACGTGGATATGGGTAATATAGGGAAAGTCCTCAGGTGTATGCATGGGATTCATTGATTCTTTCAACAAAAATAGTAAAAGTTGTTACTCCTGCTAGATAGCTGGGTAATTATGGCCAATCTCTCCCTTTTTTGTAAGTTGCAACAAAAACAGATTAACCATTTCAAAACATGCTTAAACTTGGATTTGTGAGTGCCATCTTGGCCGATTTTGGGTACGAACACGTGATTGATTTTGCCGCCAACCACGGCTTTTCGTGTGTAGAAATGATGTGCTGGCCCTCCGATAATGCCGATGCGCGCCGCTATGCGGGGGTGGCGCACATCAACGCCGAGCGGGTGCTGACCGACAGCGCCTACGCCCAAAATTTGGTGTATTATGCCAAAGAAAAAGGAATTACGATTTCGGGCTTGGGCTATTATCCCAACCCCATGGACCCCGATGCCGAAAAGGCAGCTTATTTCCGTGAGCACATCAAAACCCTCATTAAGGCGGCGGCAAAGCTAGGTTTGCAGAATGTCAATACGTTTGTTGGGCGTGACCCGTCCAAAAATGTGACCGAAAACCTCAAGACTTTTGGCCAAGTGTGGCCCGAAATTATCAAGCTTGCCGAGGAACATAACGTGAAGATTGGTATCGAAAATTGCCCCATGTTTTTTACCAACGACGAGTGGCCTGGAGGCAAAAATTTGGCTACGACGCCCGCGATTTGGGACCGAATGTTTGAAATTATTCCAAGTCCTATTTTAGGACTGAACTACGATCCGTCGCACATGATTTGGCAGATGATGGACGAAGCCAAGCCAATTTATGATTATAAAGACCGCTTGCACCATATCCACCTCAAAGACGCAAAAGTGTATAAAGATAAGCTCGACCGCGTAGGAATTATGGCCAATCCGCTCGAATACCATAGCCCCAAACTCCCAGGCTTGGGTGATGTCAATTGGCGAAAATTCTTTGCGGCCCTGACCGACGTGCGCTACCGTGGTCCTGTGTGTATTGAGGTAGAAGACAAGGCGTATGAAGGCAGCATCGAAGATGTGAAGTCCGCGATTTTGACCAGCCGAAACTATTTGCGCCAGTTTTTGGGTTAATCCAAAAAACATTTCCATGAGAATCGAAGAAATCACGCTACGAAATTTTCGTAATTTTCAAGAGCAGACCGTTCAGTTCCCTAGCCTTTTTACTGTAGTCATTGGGGAAAATGGAAAGGGAAAGTCCACGCTGTTGCAATCACTAAAGGTGGCAGCGGGGACTTTTTTGCTGGGGTTGAAGGAGGCCGAAAGGATTCATATTCTTTCAGAAGATATTCGTAGGGTTGATTTGAATACACGATTTGTGCCCCAATTCCCCTGTGAGTTCATGGTAAAGGGGGATTTTTATGGACAACCTGTGGCTTGGAAACGAAGCAAAAATACGCTCGACGGACGTACCACTTCTGCCGATGCTAATGAACTAATTGGCTTTGCGCAAGTGATAGAACAACGGGTGAATGAAAATTTGGAAGAAAAAGTAAATCTCCCTGTGCTTGGATTTTTTAGTACAGCACGACTATGGGCAGAATCAAAACAGACGTTTAAGCTGAAAACGAAAGGGTCTCGTTTGAAAGACGGCTATGCTCGCTGCCTTGACCAACGCTCCGACCGTATCACTCCGATGGAGTGGATAAAAAGTAACTACTATAAACAGCTCAAGGGAATCGACTCGCAAGGGCTTTTGAAGGCTGTTTTGGAGGCAATAAGTACGTGTATTCCCAACTGGACAGCGGAGGAGTGGGATGAAGATACCGATGATTTGTTCGGAACACTTCTTACGCCCGATGGGCAATCGAGCAAGATGCCACTGTATTACCTCAGCGACGGTTTGCGTACCATGGCGGGACTTGTCGCTGAGATTGCCTACCGTTGTGTCATACTCAATAGCCATTTAGGAGAAGAGGCTGTAAGGCAAAGTAAAGGTATTGTGCTGATTGACGAATTGGATATGCACTTACACCCCAATTGGCAACGGCACGTAGTCAATGACTTAAAAACGGCTTTCCCGAATATACAATTTGTCGCTACGACCCATTCGCCTTTTATTGTACAGTCACTGAATAGCAATGAGTTAATCAATTTGGATGCTGTTTCGGATGTGTCGCCCAAAGAATTGACCGTCGAGGAAGTGGCTCAAGAAATAATGGGCGTAGAAAGTGCTTACAGTATTGAAAACACTCAGCAAGAACAGCTAAGTAAAACGTATTTTGAGACATTAGAAACGGGTACATTAGCTGAATCCACCACGCGAGATACATTGAATGAAATAGAAGCCCAAATAGCCGACCCCGCAATGAGGGCACTGCTTCAAATGAAGAAGCTTAAAAAGCAACTTAATCCTGAACAACCACTATGAGACCTATTTTTCGTGGGCCAGTGCCTATCGACGAAAACGGGCAGGTGAAAGTAGTGAGTGACTACAAGGATTGGCGAATGGACTTGGTGGAACGAATTGGGAACTATTGCTCGTACTGCGACATGGTACTAAACGATAGTCCTCAAGTGGAGCACGTAGTACCTAAAAATTCCCGGCCTAATCAGCCCCAAGGTTCTTTGCTGGCGTGGGATAACATGGTGCTAGCGTGTGGGCCGTGTAATAGAGCCAAAAGTAATAATCCGTGTGGAACGAATACCCATTATCTACCCGATTTTCACAATACAATATTGGCATTCGAAACAAGAAATGTTTCTTATCGTAATAAAAATGCCTGTATTATTACGGTCAAATCGGGTTTGATGCCTGCTCAAGTGATTAAAGGTCAAAATACCGTTAATCTCTGCCAGCTAGATAAAGTGGTAGTGACCCCTCGGGCAACGGATTTGCGGTGGAAATATCGTTTTGAAGCCCTACAAATGGCTAAGTACTGGCGAAATGAATGGGATAGTTGGGGACAAACTACTCCTGCGTTTTTGAAACTACTTCAAACGGCAGCTATTTCAAAAGGCTTTTTTATGGTTTGGTACGAAGTTTTTTCGGAAGTACCCACAGTAGTAAAAGCGCTTATAGAAGCATTTCCAAATACGGCGGTCGATTGCTTTGATGAACAACAAGGGTATAGGCTCAAGCGTCGAAACCCCGCTGATTTTTAACAACCACTCCATGAATCGCAACCTACAAGATGGGCTGAATTTTTTATCCAAACTCACGCGCAAGCGGGTTTGGAACGCCCTCAAAGTTATTTATAGCTTCTACGAATCGAAGTCCACGGGCAAAGCCTTGCATCGTGGACTTCCGATGAGTATTTCGTTTGAACCTACCACTTCGTGCAATTTGCGCTGTCCCGAATGCCCCAGCGGTTTGCGGTCGTTTACGCGGCCTACGGGAATGTTGGACGGTGATTTGTTCAAACGCACCATCGACGAACTTGCTGATACTCTTTTGTACCTCATTTTTTATTTTCAAGGGGAACCTTACTTGCATCCTAAGTTTTTGGAATTGGTCAGTTATGCCTCCAAAAAAGGGATTTATACCGCTACTTCCACCAATGCACATTACTTAACCGATGCAGCGGCCCGTCGCACGGTGGAAAGCGGCCTCGACCGTTTGATTGTGTCCATCGACGGCACAACGCAGGAGGTGTATCAGCAGTACCGAGTAGGAGGGAAGTTAGAAAAAGTGTTGGAAGGAACGCGTACCATCTTAAAATGGAAGAAGCAACTCCGCTCGAAAACGCCACACGTTGTTTTTCAGTTTTTGGTCGTGCGTCCCAACGAACACCAAATTGAAGATGCCAAACGCCTCGCAAAAGAAATTGGGGTGGATGAAATAGGCTTTAAAACCGCTCAAATTTACGAATACGAGCAAGGCGACCCGCTTATCCCGACGATTGATAAGTACTCTCGCTATGCCCAAAATACCGACGGCACCTACCGAATCAAGAATAGCCTCGACGGACATTGTTGGAAAATGTGGCATTCGTGTGTCATTACGTGGGATGGGAAAGTAGTGCCTTGCTGCTTCGATAAAGACGCTCATTATCGTCTTGGCGACGTGTCTGAAACTTCTTTTCAAACCCTTTGGCAAAGTAAAGCCTACACCGATTTTCGTCAAGCTCTGATTCGCTCCCGTTCTGAAATTGAAATGTGTAAAAATTGCACCGAAGGAACGCAGGTGTGGGCGTAGAGGTAAGGGGCAAATGAGCAAATAAGGCAAGGAGCAAGTGGGCAAATGAGGCAAGCTTGCAATTTGCCCTTGCCAATTGTAAACTTGCCTTTTAAGTTGCAGAGCAATAGCTTCGGGGTATTTTCTTTTGTGCAATTCGTTGACTTTGAACGGGTAACGATTAACTGTTAACTTGTGCTTTAGCACTTATAAAAATCCCGTCACCTCTTTCCAGACGTTTTCCAGTACAGGAATTCCCTGTTGACTGTTTTTGAGTCGGGTGGCTAGTACTCGCTCGCTTGGGTAGCTTACGTGGCCTTGCTCTTTGATGGGAACGGAGGTTTTATAATCTTCAATAATGGCGTCAATGGTTGAAGAAATGCTTGAAAAGTTGCTTAGTTTCGACAAATCGAGCGCAATAAAAATCTGAGAAGAAGCCATTTCGGCGGGCTTTTGCGTGATTTCGTGCGTGGCTAATCCATTGGCTAAAGTAGCGGCCAAGACATCCAACAAAAACGAAAGTCCAGCGCCTTTCCAAAAACCAACGGGCAACGACCGCCACGACTCCAAAATTTTGTCAGGCTCGTCGGTGAGGTTCCCGTCTTTGTCGTAACCTCCTACGACCGACAGCTTTTCATTTTTCATAACGGCCAATTCCATTGCTCCAAACGAATACTGCGACATGGCCATGTCGAGCACGATGGCTTCGTCGCCGTAGGGAGCGGCAAATACCAACGGATTGTTGCCTAGTTTGGGATTGGTGGCTCCCCATGCAGGCATGTTGGCGGTGGTATTGGTCCAGCCGATGAACGCAAAACCCGCTTTCGCTGCTTGCCAGCCGTACGCCCCACCGCGCATCCAGTGGTTAGTATTGGCCAACGCTACGCATCCGATCCCGTGTTTTTGGGCCAATTTCATGGCACGTTCAGTAGCGAAAATGGCGTTGGAAGGCCCCGCTCCCAAATTTCCATCCCACTGCTCAATGCCCCCAAAACGGTGAACTATCGTCGGTTTGGCGTCGGGAATCACATAACCGTTGCGAACGTATTGGATGAAGCGAGGGAAACGGTTGATGCCGTGGGTATAGATTCCGTCAACACTATTCTGCGTAAAAGTCATGGCACATTCTTCGGCTCTTTTTTTGGGGAATTGATGTTGCAAAAGAATCCGTTTGAGCGTTTTGTGCATTTTATCCGCAGGAATGGTAAGGAGTTTGGGAGTTGACATAAGTCTTCTTTTTCAGTTAGTTACACGTCTAAAATATGGCGACCTACTTCCCCAATACGTTCACTTGTTTCTTGGGTAATGTAGCGCTTTTGGTCAATTTGCTGAGGTTGGTCGCGGGTACAAAAATAACTGTGTATGCTGCGACGGTCGCGGTCGGTGAAGTTGGTCGTGCCCCCATGCCAAACGTGCGAATTAAAAATAAATACCGAACCCGCAGGCGCAATGATGCGAATTTCGTCGGGATGTTTGTCGTTGGGGTCGGCCATAGCTTCGTCGGGCAGGGCGCTGCCCTTGTGGGTTTTGGGAACGATGCGGGTGGAGCCGTTTTGTTCCGTAAAATCGTCTAACAACCAAATGCTGTTGCACACCTTAAAAGAACCGTCGGCGACGGCATTGCGCCAATCGACGTGGAGTTTTTGATGGCCTTTCCCAGGCTTGGCGGCACGGTAATTGAGCGACGACAACTTAAATTCGTGCCCCAAAACGGCTTCAATTCCTGCTAATACCCGTGGATGCGTGTAAAAAATGTCAAAATCGGAGCCTTTGTTGACCAAATCGGCCAAGCGGTCGGCCCCTTCTTCTTTGGGGTGACGAATGTATTTGGAATCGGCCAATTCCGACCCCGCATTTTCACCTTCGTTGTTCATCAACTCCGCAAGTCGGTCGTTGACTTGTTTTACTTGTTCGGGGGTAAGTAACTGCCCTAAGTTAAGGTAACCGTTGGTGTCCAAAAACTCAATTTCTTCCTTGGTAAGCATTGTTTACTGTCGTTAAAAGCAGCGTTTATAAAATAGTAGAAACCAAAACGGGAACATTTCTACTGCACCGTGAAGCGGGTTACTCCCAACCCGCCTATTGCGTCGAAAGGTCAGGGTATGAGTACCCTGACGCACTGTGAAGCGGGTTGCTCCCAACCCGCCTTTTGTGCTGAATGGTCAGGGTATGAGTACCCTGACGCACTGTGAAGCGGGTTGCTCTCAACCCGCCTTTTGTGCTGAATGGTCAGGGTATGAGTACCCTGACACACCGTGAAGCGGGTTGCTCCCAACCCGCCTTTTGCGTCGAATGGTCAGGGTATGAGTACCCTGACACACAGTGAGCTTATTCCCCGCCCAATGGGTTAGGCGTAGTGATGTTGGCACCGAAAAACAACGCGTTGAAAAACATCTTTTCGGTCCCGTACCAAATTCCACGGAAACTGGGGTTGTCGGAGAAAAGAATGACGCGCCCGCTTCCTTCTGGAGCTATAACAACGGCGGCGGAACTGCTGATTTTTTTCAACGATTGAGGATGTACATAGCCCGTCAAATAGGGCTTGTCGGAATATTGAACCACCGTGTTATAAGGACTCGCTGAGGGTTCTAAAAAGGTATTATTGTTGCGATAAAGGGCAATTTTGCGGTTTTTGTAGCCGAAGCCAATGGGGTGCGTAATGTCCAAATCAGCCTCAAAAATGGCTCCTCCTGTATTTTTTGAGCCTTCCGAAGCGACGGCATCTTCGTAGTTAATACGCCCGCGTTTGGCCAGTGCTGCCGAATCGGCCTTGGTGTTTGTCCGTAATTTCTCTTTGACAATGTCGCTGCGAATCGCCCATTCGGAAGCCGTTTTAAGGGTTACGAGCGTACCGCCGTTGGCTACCCATTGCTTGATTTTAGGCGCGAGCGCACGGTCGTATTGTCCCGAAACCAGCACAATGACGTTGTACTTGCTGAGGTTGAGCCGTGGAAGCATCCCGACATCGACTTTAGTAATAGGCATTCCTACGTGCGTATCGAGCCAATACCACACTTCGCCTACTTCGTTGCCATTTACCCCCTGACCCACCGCAATGAGCGCTTCGGGTTTGGTTACTTTTTGGAAAGTGTTACTTCCCAAATCGACCCCCATTTGGCTATAACCCGTCGGTACACCTACAAACGAAACGCCTGCTTCCTGGCCAGCCGCTTTGATGGCTTCGTAAAGAGCATCGGGCGAAAGGTTTTGGGTTTCAACGGGCACCATCAACGCCCCGTGGCTGTACGATTTGTCCCCAATCTTAAATGATTTGGTGGCAACTTTGACCAAAATACCTTGACTTACCAAACGATATAGCGCTTTGGTCGCCATAAAATCGGAGTAGTCGAGCAAGTAAGCGTAGGGTGATTTGGTAGGAATAGTTACCGTCGATTGCACAAACTCTTGGCCAATGCGCGCTCCCTTTGTAATTGGTGTACGAACCTCGCCTTGGGCTAATCCAAACGCTAACGGTAAGTTCCACGCTGAAGCGTCATAAAAAAGGCTATCGGCAAATTTGGTAGGTTTCTCAAACACACTTTGCACGAGGCGGTACTGGGGCTGAGCAGTGGGAACAAAGAGGGCTTTCCCTTTTTCATATACCTTTCCGTCGATGGTGAGGTTGTCGGTCAATTGGTAACATTCGATGTGGTGGTGCAACAGCGTTTGCGTAAAACGGCGTAGGCGCGTTGCGTCCACATTTTCACCTACTACGTAGCCTTTGATGGCGTTTTTGTTCCCTTCCGAAATGGCCGAAGCAAAGAACTCACGTTGGAATTTGAGCAAATTTGGGCGCTCGTCCACGGCAGCTTGGCAGGTCGCCAAGGCGCAAACGAGTTGGTTGCGTATCGTAAACGCGAAGGTAACGGGGCCGTTGGGGCTGTCTTGTACAAAACCCCGCGAGCTTGCCTGTTCAAACAACAACCCCAGTCCACCTTCCATGTCGGGGTAGCTGGAGCCGTAGCCTGGGTACAAGTTATCAAACGACTCTTTGGTATAATAAAACGACCCAATGGAGTTCAAGGCTTTTTCGTAGTATTTGGCAAATTTCCCGTTGAGGGTTTTATAAACGTACTGCGGCACGAGTGGGTTTTCGGCGTTTTCTTTGGTGGGTTCAAAGAAAAAAGTGGCGTTAGTGCCCATTTCGTGGTGGTCGGTGACGACGTTGGGGAGCCATTGGTGGTAAAACTTCAAGCGGTTCTGGCTTTCGACGTGGACAGCTAAGTACCAGTCGCGGTTGAGGTCAAACCAGTAGTGGTTTGTGCGGCCGCCAGGCCATACTTCGAGGTGTTCGCGGTCGTTGTTGTCGGATACCAGAGGAGTGCCACGGTGTTGGTTGACCCAACTCACAAAACGGTCGCGCCCGTCGGGGTTGAGCACGGGTTCAATCAACACCACCGATTCGTCCAACATCTTTTTGGCGTCTTCGTCTTCACTGGCAGCAAAATAATACGCCGCCAAAATCATGGCTTCTCCTCCCGACGTCTCATTGCCGTGAACGTTGGCCCCGAGCTGAACAAAAACGGGCATTTTGGCTACGTCGGGCATGGCCGCGTTGGGGTCGGTGAGTTTTAAGTGCTCGTTTTGTAATTCGGGCAACTTGGCCATGTTGGCGGGCGACGAAAAAAATACAACCAAATGTGGGCGCTTTTCGTAGGTTTCTCCAATGACTTTCACCTGCACGCGCTCCGACAGGCGGTCGAGTTCGTACAGGTAAGCCACCAAGCGGTCGTAGCGGGTTTGGTAATCGCCAATCGCGTGCCCCAAAAACTGTTCGGGGGTGGGTATCGAAGGATTAAATTTTTTGTTGGGGAAAAAGTAACCGTTTTGGGCATGAAGGCACAGGGTCACGCCCATAAAAAAGGCAAGAAAAAGTTGACTCATACGAGTAAGTAAATGGTTTGAAGTGAAGTTAGAAGGGCAATAGACAAATATACGTATTTCAGGTTATTGAAAACTTTTTTAAATAAAACTGATAAAACAGTTGTATAACTGAAAAATCAGGTGTAAGTTTGAGGCATGGAAGAACTAACACGCACAGAAGAGCGCATCATGCAAATCATTTGGGATTTGGAACGATGCTTTGTCAAAGACATTATTGAGCGACTCGACGACGAGCCTAAGCCACCTTACAACACGATTTCTTCGGTCGTTCGTATTTTGGAGAAAAAAGGGTTTGTTGGGTTTAAAGCCTACGGAAAGACGTACGAATACTTTCCTATCATCCCCAAAGAGTCGTACGGAAAACAAACCTTTCACAAGGTATTGGCCAATTATTTTGATAATTCACCCGCTAGTTTATTGTCGTTTATGGTCAATGACAAAACGTTGGACGCGGCTGAAATAGAACGACTTCGCCAATTTATAAACAACCAGTAAGATGCTGCTCTTGCTCTATTTGCTCAAAGTGTCGGCCTGTTTGGGGCTATTTTATGGGTTGTACTATTTCGTATTTCGACGATTTACCTTTCATCGTCTCAATCGAATTTACCTGCTGCTGACTTTAGGGTTGAGTTTTATGATTCCGTGGGTAGAAATAGAGCAAAAGCGAATTGTGGACGTCGTTCCCGTAGCGCAAGAACCTGTCGCTGAGCCACAACGTGAGGTGGTTGAGCAAAGTGCCCAATCGTTGGATGTGAAGTCTAGTGACTTGATTAGTAGTGAATTAAATAAAAATGAGCCTCTCCCTGAAAAGAAGCATTGGTTAGCAACGCTGACGTGGGAACAAGGGAGTATAGTGGGGTACGTTATGGGTCTTTTGGTGTCTTTGGTTGTGTTGACCCGACGACTATCGAAAATTGCACTTTTGAGCAAAAAATGCCAAAACGACGCCAACAAAGACTGGGTAGAAGTATCGGAACCTTTTACTGCTGCCTCGTTTTTTGGGGTTGTCTTTATGAATTCACAGGCGCTCACCGAAGAAGAAACACAGCAAGTGTTGTTGCACGAGCAAATGCACGCTCGGCTGTTTCATTCCGTAGATGTGCTGCTGATTGAGCTATGTAAAGTGATTTTATGGTTTAATCCCGCCATATATTTCTATAAAAAATCGCTTGCCGAAATCCATGAATATGAGGTAGATGCGCAGCTAGCGGCTCGCTTTGATGCCAAAACCTACGCTTATTTGATTTTGAAATTGGCGACCCAATCGTCACATTCTCTGGTCCATTCTTTTGGAAAACATCCCGTCACAAACCGTATTCATTTTTTATTTCAAAAACCAACTTCTGCCATGAAAAAACTATTGTATGCTTTTGGATTACCGCTGGGAGTAGCGGGAGTTTTGGCCTTTGCGCCGCGTAAAGAAGTGCTTATATATAACGAACTATCAGCAACGACTACCCCCAAAGAAGTACCCGCGAAAACGTATCCTTTGAGAGTTCATGATAAACATGTTTGGTGGTATTTTAAGCAACAAAATATGGAATCAATGGAGGCTTTCGGTGAAAGTAATCTGACATTGAATGACTTGTGTATGCTGGAATCAGGCGGGGTATATTACGTTGTGAATCCTAATTCCATGAATCTCAAAGATATTGCTGAAGTCAATCGGTTGATTGGTAATCGGTGGAAGGTAAAAGTTGAAGTGCTAGAACATTCTTTTGATTCGAATGGTAAACTAGATAAAATTAGTTTAGCCGTTAAAAATCTAAAAACCAACCAATCTACCAAGCCTGAAGCGATTGATATGGTCAAAGCCAGAGAATTGGGTAAACAAGGTGGTTATTTGGAGATTAGTATAAGAAATCCATATTGGAAACCACAGATAGCGTTGATTTATGGTGACAAATCTCTCAAAATCAGCCAATGTACTAAGAATGCTAAGGAGCATGAGGCGGGTGGAGTAGTTGGGGAGATGTCAATGTTAAAACTTAGCCAAGACCAAATTAAATACACGGTCTATCCTGACAAAATTTCTATTCCAACTCTTCAAAAAGTACAAAGGTATTTCAAGGAAGAAGGGTTTGAATTGAAAATTAGAGATGAAAAATATACAAAAGAGGGAGAACTGGCTTCGCTGACGTTAGACCTTTACAACGAAAATGGAGGAATCGGCAATTACACAATCGTATTGGATGACCTTCGACATTTCGTTTCTTGGAATAATGGGAAGGGGGAAAAAGACAGATTTGATGAAGCGCTGATACTTAGGATAAATAAGATTACAGGAAAAGCAAAAATTGAGATTGGTTCAGACTGGACTGAGTCTATGAAAAAGCATGGGCGTTTAGAACCTTTTGAACCTCAAAAAACGGCTCAAGACGAACGCCTTCCTGATGAAAATTCATATACAGAATTCAATAAGATTGTGCAGGAGATGCGCTCAAAGGATATTTTCTTCAAACGAGTTGAGATTACATCAAAAACAGACGGGATAAAACAGATGTTGATTTTTGCCCGTGGGGGCGAGGGGACTGCCGCAACGGGTTTGGTTATTGGGATGGGCAAATCCCCGATTTATTATTTGGATGGTATGAAGGTGCAAGAGGAAGTTGTGAAGTCGCTAAAGCCATCTTACATAAAAAAAGTGGATATACTCGAACCTGAGTACAATCGATACCCTGCTTTTGTAAAGAAACACAAGTTAGATGTGAAAAATGAAAAAATTGTGTGGATGGAAAGAAAGGCGTTTGATTTCAAAAAAGTCCCAGCTCCCAAGCTTGATCGGAAACTATCGCTTCGCTCAGGGCCTGTGGATACCATACGTACTTTTCTACCAGCAAATGAATTGGGCGAAAATCCGTTAGTTTTTATCAATGGAGAAGAATTTCCAGCAAGTGTCCTGACGCGCGTTGATCCAAGTAAATTTGGGATGACTTACATAGCAAAGCCAAATGACTCTAAAGCCATTTTAAAATACGGAATTCGGGCAGTGGACGGCGTGGTGGATATAAAAACGATTGATGATTGCTTTTTCAAAACGGAACAAGAACGAATGTTAGCTGTAGAAAACATGAGGAAAATGCTGAATACGACGAATAAACGATTGAGTAAGCGTTTTCTTAAAAACAATGAGGGCAATGAGGTGATGATGATTGTCGTGCGAGGTTTTGTGTATGATCAACCATTTTTTTCGGGTTTTGAAAAAAATGCTAAGCTGATTTACATGTTGGATGGAAAACCCGTACAAGAGGAAGAGATTAATCGTTACGATGGTAAGTTTTACTCAGCAGTTTCGTGGAAAAAAAGTGACTGTAAATCCAAATTTGAAGAACAATACGCTGCACTTATTGACGGATACGACGGGGGAATTGCGCTAAAAACGACCCGCTAAAAATTACTTTTAAGTAGTTGGGCATAAGTTTTCGGGTTTTAGTAGTTTACATTGCTTCGGAGAAGCGCAACCTTTGTAGTAGTAGAGGGGCATCCATGCAACCCTTTTGCTTCGGAGAAGCATAACAAAGCATCAAGTTATGCTTCCGCACAGGCGGCCCTGTCCGAAGCAAAATTAAAAAATTACCTGTTGCTACTACAAATGTTGCGCCTCTACCGAGGCGGCTTTGAATTACTCTAAAACTTTTGCTTTATTACTTAATGGCAAAATAGGCCAAAATGAGCGTTTTTTCCTACATTTGGGTAAGTTACACTTTTTCTTAACCCAAACTATGAAAAAAACGCTCTACACCGCAGTGCTTTTGGTGGGATTAGGCATGGTTAGTTTTGCCCAATCCAAAAAAGCGCCCAAACTTACCCCCGAACAAGCCCGCCTCGAAAAACTCAAACAAGAGGCCGTGGCTGGCGTTGAGAAACGCGCAGAGTTGGGACAGCAAATCAACGATATGCTCTTCAGTTTTTCGGAACTTGGTTTCCAAGAATTTGAAAGTTCGCGTTATCTGACTGAATTGCTACAAAAAAATGGCTTCACCATCGAACGTGGTATTGCCAACATGCCCACCGCATGGCTCGCCAAATGGGGTAGTGGTAAGCCCATCATCGCCATTGGCTCCGACGTGGACTGTATTCCTAAAGCGTCCCAAAAACCTGGGGTAGCCTATCAAGACCCCATCGTGACGGGCGCACCTGGCCACGGTGAAGGGCACAACTCGGGACAAGCCCTCAATATCATTTCGGCGTTGGCGGTCAAAGACATCATGGAGCGGGAAAAAATCCCAGGCACGTTGGTGTTGTGGCCAGGCGTAGCCGAAGAATTGGTAGGAGCGAAGGCATTTTACATTCGCGATGGTTATTTCAAGGACGTGGATGCGTGTATTTTTACGCACGTGGGCGATAATTTAGGCGTTGGCTACGGCGATGCAGGAAACAACGGCCTTGTTTCGGTTCGTTTCAATTTTGAAGGCGCGGCGGCGCACGCGGCGGGAGCCCCGTGGCGCGGTCGGAGTGCGTTGGATGCGGTCGAATTGATGAACGTCGGCTGGAATTTTCGACGCGAACACTTAGAGGTAACGCAGCGTTCGCACTACGTGATTTCGGACGGAGGCGACCAACCCAACGTGGTGCCTTCCAAAGCGGCGGTTTGGTATTATTTCCGCGAACGTACCTATCCTAAAATCAAAAAATTGTTCGACATCGGGGTGAAAGTTGCGGAAGGTGCGGCCTTGATGACCGATACTAAATTTACCTACGAAATTTTGGGATCAGCTTGGCCTGGGCACTTCAACAAGCCGATTGCCGAGACCATGTACCAAAACATCAAAAAAGTAGGATTACCTATGTGGTCAGAAGAAGATCAAATGCTGGCCAAAGCTTCGCAAAAAGAATTGCAAGCGCCTAAAATTTCGGGGTTAGCGACCAAACTAGATACCATTAGCTTGCCAGTGGCTTCGGCGCCTACTCGTATGATGGGCGGGCAAATGATGTCGATTGGAGGAGGGTCTGACGACATTGCGGATATTTCGTGGTCGTTGCCCACCATCGTGCTGCGGTATCCTTCCAATATACCTGGCTTGCCAGGTCACCACTGGGCCAATGCCATTTCAATGGCGACTCCTATCGCGCACAAAGGCGTTGTGTATGGTGCAAAAGCGGAGGCTATGACGCTGATAGACATGCTGTTGAAGCCAGAAATCATCAAAGAAGCGTGGGAGTATTACCGCAACGACCAAACCAAAGAGCAGAAGTACGAACCACTTATTTCGCCCAAAGAAGTCCCTGCAGTGTATTTGAATCGCAACATCATGGAGAAGTTCAAACCTGAGTTGTCGAAGTATTATTATGACCCCACAAAATACAAAACGTATTTGGAGCAATTGGGCATCAAATACCCGACGCTACGTGATGATCAGAAGGAAGATTTGAAAAAAATGAAAGAAAGTGAAAAATAATTGAAAACGATTCCAACCTTTTCCTCAGTAGGTGCGTCTTTAGGGTGGTAGCTACCTATTAACGCTGACATTCCCGTTTGAATATAAAGACATCTATTGGGGTAAACAATAGAAATTAGTGAAAAAGAGCGTGACCTATGGCCACGCTCTTTTTGCTTTACAACAAGTACATTCCGTCGTCTTTTAGCTCAATTTTACGCTCTTTGAGCAATCCGCCCACGGCTTTTTTGAAGTCTTTTTTTGACATTCCGAAGGTTTTATAAATCAATTCGGGAGCTGATTTGTCCGTAAAAGGTAAAAATCCTTGAGCTTCTTGGAGTTGGGTGTAGAGGTCACTTTTACTGCCTTCGATGCGGTTGTACGACTGCTCTACCAGTGCCAAATCAATCTTCTGGTCTTCCCTGATTTTCTTGATATACCCCACCGTAGGCTTTCCTAATTCGATGTTTTTGAAAACCTCGTCGCGGTACAAAACCCCCAAATGCCGCTGATTGATAAGGGCTTTGATACCCATGTCGGTGTATTCGTAGGGCAAAATATCGACTTGCATCCCTTCCGAAAGTTCCGAAATATCTTCCTCCAAAAAGCGTTCAATTTTGGCCGAACCCACAATACGGTCGGTTTTGGTATCGAGGTGGATAAAAATCAAGAAGCTTTTACCCAAGAGCATGTTATCCCGCTGTTGTTTGAACGGAATAAAAAGGTCTTTAGGGAGTCCCCAATCCATAAAAACGCCCAAGGAAGTGACCATCGTGACCGTCAAATACACAAACTCGCCCACCGTTCCGTAGGGCTCAAGTGTGGTACCAATGGCACGGTCTTCGGAGTCGCGGTAGATAAAAACGTCCAAAAAATCCCCGATTTGTATATCGGCTGGAACGTACTGTTTGGGGACCAAAATCTCATCTTCAAATCCATCGAGATAAATCCCAAAATCCAACTGCTTAATGACTTTCAAGCGGTTGTATTGTCCCATTCGCAAACGACGATTTCCCATATTTATAGTTACTTTTTCTAGTTTTTTTGTTATTCTGAGGCACGACGGAGCCGCTCGTGCGGTAATTTACTGGCTTTCTCGTCGGGTTGTGAGCAACCCTCTTCACGTTGGCAACCCTCCCCACGTTAGCGCCCTTCTCACATTCGACCTTCTACACTCGATATTCGCAGCGCTCGTCGGGTTGTGAGCAACCCTCCCCACGAGAGCAATTCTCCACACATTCGACATCGCTCGGATTTCTATGGTTTATGCAAGCGTGCGAGTATAATTTTTGTCATATTTTTGCTGGTGATGCACCACCGAGCAGAT
>NZ_JBYFCH010000046.1:0-14831 GCF_057652295.1 Runella sp. R5_40
AAAGCACCCCGCACAACATCAATAAAAAAAGTTGAAGAGTTTGTTTCATAACTTACTTGGTAAATGGGTTGAAAAATGAGTAGGGTATTTTTTATTGGTAAGATTAGCGAACACTACCCTGTTTACCAAAATTGTCGCATCACAAAAACATCACAAATTACAAGCTCCTAATAATCAGACTATTTCTACAAGCAAAAATGCCTTCAAGTGACTTGAAGGCATTTTTGCTTGTAGAAATAAGGAGGTACTTTCAACGATAGAGCAAGCTCATTTTAACCCTAAATAGTATCCGAAAAATCATTCCACGTCACCTCTTCGGGCAGGTCTATTTTCTTCCTAAGCCTAAACCATACGTTACGAACCGCATTCGGAGACACGCCCAGCGATGAGGCCATTTCCTTGGAATCCAGTTTTAGTTTGGCCAAGGCCATAAAGCGGATTTCGGCGGGTGAGATGCTCGGGACTTTTTCTTTCAAACGTGACAAATAACCCGTGTGCACTTCTTCAAAAAGCAGCTTAAAACTACTCCATTGCTCATCGGTAAGTAGCGAATTACTTTGCAATTGCCGAATACTTGCGTCATTACTTCCCCGTTCGTTTTCGGCCTCCAACATTTCGATTTGCTTGTTTTTCGCCACGATGATGTTCGTAAACTCTTCCAGCTTTAGCTGCGCCAACATCTGCTCGCGTTTGGCTTTTTCTTGTTCAAGCATCAGTTGTTTTTCTGCCTCTTGTTGCTGAATTTTCAACTCTTTTTCCCTCACCTTCATCAACAAGCGTTGTCGATGTATCCCGACAAAAGCTATGCCCGTTACCAACAGAATAATCACAATCGTAATGATTCGGTTGAGTTTTTGCTGGCGGATATTTTCATCAAGCGTCATTTCGGCATGCTGTCTGCGCTCCGTTTCTAGCTTCAAATCGGCCTGAATTTGCACATTTTTCCCCCTGCGTTTTTCCAACACCTCCGTCCAATAGTTAATTGAGTCTTTGTGAAGCACTACCAACGACATATCCCCAACCACCTTGTAATACTTGCTTAGTAACTGGTGTAATTGCAGATGATCCGACTCGTTGCCTTGGCTGTAGGTAGCTTTTTGGGCTAGTGGAAGGAGTTTACCAGCCTCTGCCATGTTGTTTTGGGATAGATACAAGTCCGCCAGGCCAATCGCAAACCGACAGGTATTATCCAACAAGTTGTGCTTACTAGTTTCTTCGATTCCAATTTTATAATGTTGGATGGCACTTGTCAAATTTCCTAGCCCTTTCAGCACATGCGCCTTATTCCCCATCAATATTCCATACCACACTTTTTTATCGTCTTTGTTGACAAAGTCCCGATGGAACATTTGCAGCGATTTATCCACGTAAATCTGCGCAGAGTCGTAGTTTTTAAGTTTTAAGTACGACACTCCCACAATGTCCAAGGTCAAAAACTTCTCCACTTGGTTGATGTCGTATTTTTCTACTTCTTTACCATACTTAACGGCACTGGCAAAATCATCAAATTGATAAAATATCCGCGTTACTCCACTCAATAACAGCCCTTTTTGGGTGGACATCCCTTCTCCCAATGCACTGCTGTAGTCAACCGCCTTGTTGAGAAAATACAATGATTGCACATCTTGTTGGTAATTAAGGCTCAAATTAACTGCGTACAAAAAAGTAAAGGCTGATTTGATTTCCGAAAAATCCAATTTATCCGCCTCTTCTAGGCTACTTTTGTACCAGTCTTCAAACGTTCGTAAATCCACTTTGCTACTTCGTTGGAGGTAATCCATTTTGGCCAACTCCGCAATCAGCAGCGCTTTGTCATCCTTGTGCCGTTTGGCCGCTAACTCCGCTACAGCCACCCTAAACAAATACCCTTCTTTGCTTTTTAAGTGGGTAAATAAATTTGAACGAATGGAATCAATCATCGTCCAACGCTTAGGATAAGGGTATTGATAGGCGATGTCGTAGCTAGAACTGTACGCTTCGGGATGATGTAAATCTTGCCCAATGCACTCATTAATGAGTAAAAAAAGCAGCAAAAAAGCGGTAAAAAAGTACTGTTTGTGTTTACACCAAATCATACATTTTATTAGGTACATTTACCAACGTGGATTTGTACTTGAAGTTAGAGTAGGAGTTTAGTCAGTTTCATTGAGAGGGTAAATTTAGAGACAAAAAACAAACAAAAAAAGTCCTGAAGCTTTACGCTCGCAGGACTTTTGGTATATAATTCTCTAATTCTACTCTACCTTTACCACCTTCAGCGTCGCTTGCTGGTCAGCCGTCGAAACCTTCAAGAAATACATCCCCGTCGGTAACGCACTCACCCCAAACTCTTCTTGGTGGGTGTTGGTTTCAGGCACAAACAGGCGGCGCAAAATTTCACGGCCTGCCGCATCGCTCAACGAAGTTTCCACCACTTGCCCTTTGCTATCTTGCACGTTCAAGCTAAGCGTATGCGTAACAGGGTTGGGGAGAACCGTGGCGAAGGCGCCGTTATCGGTTAGCTGTTGTCTGTTATCCGCCCATTGCCACTTGCCCTTTGCCACTTGCTCCTTGCCATTTGCCCCTTCTCTCTCTGCTCCCACGCCAACCCCGTCTTTCGACTGGATTCTGAACCAATATTCTTGGTAGGCCAACACGTTTCCTTGTGCTTTCCGCGTCGAAGGATAAATGCTGCCCCAACCTTTTTGATCCCAGTAGCGAATCCCTAGTTTATACAAACCCTTCGGTAAACCTGCATCGTAAACGTTACCGCCTGCACCGTTGTCTTGGTAAAAGCCGTAAGCGGGATGGTTTTGGGCATACAACTCCGTCCAGCCTTCGCGGTTGGCGTACATGAAATACGGCGCGTTGTTCTCGTGCGTGTTGAACGAGCGAAGCACGCCCATTTCAGGCGTCGCCAACATGTCAAACGTCAGTGAACCGTCGGTATTTAATCCACACGCTTCTACGTTGATAGTCCAGTAACGAGGTGCCATTTTATTGGCATTTTCTACATAATATAATGTTGGGTTTACTTGCGTGCTTTGTTCCAATTCAGGGCCGCCGTCGCGCGTGATGAATTGACTCGACCACGCCGAACGGTCGTTTACCTTCACTGCCGATTTAGATTCACCAATGTTGATCAACGTCACCACAAACGCATTCCAATACACATCCTTGCGAACACTTTCCGCACTTTGGCAACCACCTTCAAAAAGGCACTTTGCCCAGTAACTCTGCTTCGTCACATTGCTGAAAGCTACCTCAAAACTTGGTGCAGTTACCCCCGTATTCCAAAACGTTTGACTTCCTGCGGGGCAATTCGCCGAAATTCTCACCGTTGTGCCTGTACAGACAATGTCTTGCGAAACGGTCACCGCAGGAGCTACCCCAACGGGTATCACTGTATAAGTCACTACGTTACTCTTTTCACTCAAACAACCCCCTCCCGCTTGGCATCGGGCATAATATGAAGTCGTCTCCGTAGGCGTTTGATTGGGCAAACTTGGCAAAGCCAAATTCGTAACGGCATTGTACCAAACCGTCGTCAGCGTTCCGCAGTTGGCCGTGCCACTAAACGGCGCGGGGCTACCGCAACCACTCGTCACGTTCAAACTCGCCACGGGTGCCGCCAACGAACTGCTCACGATTCGCAAACGCATCACCCCTGATTCCGTTTCCACGCACGAAACCGTACCGTCCGACTTGCGGCAGCGTACGCGGTAATTATGGTACTGACCATCCACCAACTGCGTTGGCACAACACTACTGTACTCGCCACCATCAACTGAATAAAGTAACATTTCTCCCGCTCCACAAGTCGCGTTGAACGTTAGCGCATTGCCTTCGATATTACATACCTCTTTCGTCTCTCCCGCATTGACACTCACCCCGTCTGCAACCAACGATACATTTTGTGGCATCGAGGCGCGGTAATTTATCGTCAACTCAATCGGACTCGTGTACGTCACAGGACGGTTCGCATCACAAGCCGCTTGGTAACGGTGGGGTTGGTTGTTGGACAACTGGGAAACGGGAGCATTGGATGACCAGTCACTCCACAAACCACTGCCCACTTGTACCCGCCATACGGGCGTACTTACTACGCATCCGCTCGTAATGTTGAATTGTAAACTGTTCACTGGATTTGCATCCGTATCGCATAAAACTTGAGAGTTGCCTTCGGAAAACGTTTGTTGCAACGTCGTCAACGTAATCGTGGGTTTGCTTATCACTGTCACCGTAAACGAACACTCCGTCGTCTGACCATTCGCCGCTGTCACTTTGAAGGTATTCGTCGTCACTCCTACGGGATACTGCACACCAGTTCCCAAACCTGACGTCTGGGTCGTTACAGCACCTGCACAATTATCTGTGCCAACGGGGGCAACGTACGTCACAAGCGTACCCTCATAAACTACAATATTGGCGGGACACGTAATCTTGGGCGCTTCGGCATCAACCACTGTCACCGTAAACGAGCACTCCGCCGTTTGGTTATTGGCATCCGTTACTCGAAACGTATTTGTCGTTACTCCCACGGGGAACGTCGCCCCCGAAGCTAAACCTGCAATCTGAGTCGTCACAGCGCCTGAACAATTGTCACTGCCTACTGGAGCCATGTACGTTACTACCGCCCCGCACTGACCCGTTGTGTTATTCACCGTAATATTGGCGGGACACGTAATCTTAGGCGCTTCGGCATCGACCACCGTCACCGTAAACGAGCACTCCGCCGTTTGGTTATTGGCATCCGTTACTCGAAACGTATTTGTCGTTACTCCCACGGGGAAGGTAGCCCCCGAAGCTAAGCCTGATATCTGAGTCGTCACAGCGCCTGAACAATTGTCACTGCCCAATGGAGCCGTATAGGTCACTACTGCCCCGCACTGGCCTGCGGTGTTATTCACCGAAATATTAGCGGGACATGTAATTTTAGGCGCTTCCGCATCAACCACCGTCACCGTAAACGAACACTCTGCCGTTTGGTTATTCCCATCCGTTACTCGAAACGTATTTGTCGTTACTCCCACAGGGAAGGTAGCACCCGAAGCCAAGCCTGCAATCTGAGTCGTCACAGCGCCTGAACAATTGTCACTGCCCAATGGAGCCGTATAGGTCACTACTGCCCCGCACTGACCTGTTGTGTTATTCACCGTAATATTGGCGGGACACGTAATCTTGGGCGCTTCGGCATCAACCACTGTCACCGTAAACGAGCACTCCGCCGTTTGGTTATTGGCATCCGTCACTCGAAACGTGTTTGTCGTTACTCCCAAAGGGAACGTCGCCCCCGAAGCTAAACCTGCGATTTGCGTAGTCATCGCTCCTGAACAATTGTCACTGCCTACTGGAGCCATGTACGTTACTGCCGCCCCGCACTGACCCATTGTGTTATTCACCGTAATATTGGCGGGACATGTAATCGTTGGGGCGGTATTATCTACTACATTCACCGTAAAAGTGCAGTCAGTAAAGTTACCATTAATATCAGTGGCCCTGATTGTGACGGTCATTGTGCCAACACCCGAAACAGTTGTTCCCGCCGACGGGCTTTGAACCACCCCTTGCATCCCACAAAAGTCGGAGGCTGTCGCCAAATTCCTGTAGTCTGGCAGAATAGCTGAACAGTTTGCCCCCAACCCTAGCGTTTGGGTAGCTGGACAGCTAAGACTTGGCGGGGTAACATCCGTTGTATTTACCGTAAAAGTACAGGTACTCACATTATCGCTGTTATCTGTTACTGTGATGGTAACAGTCATGTTGCCCGCACCAGATACTATTGTTCCTGCTGCTGGCGATTGTGTCACACTTTTTATCCCACAATTGTCAGAGCGAGTTACCAAACTACTATAATCAGGTAAAGTAGCGGAGCAGTTGGCATCCAATGACAATGTTTGAGTACTTGGACAAGTAACGTTGGGAGGCGTATTGTCCACTACCACCACTGTAAAAGAACAAGAAGCACTATTGTTCCTATTGTCTGTTACCCTAATTATCACAGTACTAGCCCCCGAGATAACAGTTCCTACTGGTGGTGATTGTATCACACTTTTTATCCCACAATTGTCCGAAGCAACTGCCAAACTTGTGTAGGCTGGTAAAATGGCTGAGCAGTTCGTCCCTAGTGCCAGCGTTTGAGTAGCAGGACAGGTGACGCTCGGCGGCACGATGTCGGGTGTAACATCCACACAATTGCTACTCTTTTCACACACAACCCCATTTAAGGTGGAAATTGTCACCCGACGGTAGTGAGTCGTTTGGGTGGGACTAGCAGGATCGTACGTTACGCTATTGGTGTTCGGTATTGGAGTAAAAACACCGTTACAATTAGTGGTGCTTTGCTCCCAACGGTAGGTAATGGTGCCCGTTCCAGTTCCTGCGGTTACGGAGGTAAACGCTTGTGGATCTACTCCAACACAAACCTCTTGACTTCCTCCGACACTACCTGCATCTACCGTATTGACATTCACTGTGGTAGTTTGAGCCAAACCGCTAATGACACAACCAGTAGCATCCGTGATTTGGGTGAGGTTAAAGCTAGTCGTGCCCGTAAAATCAGTACCTTCGGTCAAGGTAGCAAATACACTACCGCTTGGAACATCATTGTAAGTAACGCCATTGACCACAATATCAAAAGGAGCAATACCCGAAGAAGACGTAAAACTAAGCTGAATGCTTTCTCCTGCACAGACGGTCGTTACGTTACTGGTAATAGTTCCAGTTCCGTTAAGTCCTAGGCTCAAACTGGCCATATTACTTGCGTAAATGTTGTCATCGTTTATGTTCCTGCTCCCATTATCATCATCCGCAGAGTTGCCACTAAAAGTCACATTGCACATACTAACGAATGGATCATTGGTTGAACCTGGAGCAGCATTCCCCCCGTTATCTGCTTTGTTGAAAACAAAAAGTGCTCCGCCATACCCCTTAGCACCATTGTTACCTCGGGTAGCGGCATTATTATTAAAACTAACGCTCATTAGATTCAACCGACCACTGGTTACAAAAATAGCTCCACCTGCCCCCATTCCACCTCCGTTATTATTACCACCACCAAAGCCAGCAAGAGCCAGAGCACCACCACCACCACCAAAACCAGCAACATTGTTAACACCATTACCACCACCACCACCAAAACCAGCAACATTGTCAACACCACTACCTCCTCCGCCACCAAAACCAGCAACATTGTCAACACCACTACCTCCTCCGCCACCAAAACCAGCAATACCCAATGTAATAACCCGACCACCATTGCCAAAAATAGGCACTCCCCCGTTCGAACCAGGCGTACTCCCACTCGCGTCTGTTACACTGCCACCCGCTATACTACCATTACCAAGTACACCACCGCCACCACCATTAATATTGGTCATGTTTCTTCCACCATTCCCTCCCATACCGCCGCCACCAAGCAGATCTGCGTAATCCCCCCCCTGAGCCTTATTGTTGATAAGGTTAACATTGATCAACCTCAAATTAATACTTCCACTCCCTCCTTCTCTTCCCTCGTGCATAAAAATGGCACCACCTGCCCCCATTCCACCACCATCACCATTGCCACCTTTGGCATAGCCGTTCGCCAGCGTCAGATTTTGAATCGTTATCGTTCCATTTTGTATCCAAAAAATGCGAGAAATACCCCCGCCACTAATTGTCAGATTATTCACCCCTAAACCATTGATACTAACATGGTTGGTAATCACCAAAAATGGGCTAATTACCGTAATGGTTGAGCCATTAGGCACGGTAAAATTAATCTGGTGGGGGCTCGCCGCCGTTGCGCTTCCGTCCGCATTGGCATCAAAGATGGCCTGCCGCAAAGAGCCTACTCCAGTGTCGTTGGTATTGCTTACCGTAAAAGTAGTCGCACGGCAAACATTTATTATACTAACCCAAATTACAAAAATCAAGACGATGTTTTTCATATTACAAATTACTGTTCGCTACTTTTTTTAGCTATTTTTGACTTCTACTCTACCTTCACCACCTTCAACGTCGCTTGTTTCTCGGCCGTACTGACCTTCAAGAAATACATCCCCGTCGGTAACGCACTCACCCCAAACTCTTCTTGGTGGGTGTTGGTCTCGGGCACAAATTGGCGACTTAAAACGTCACGCCCTGCGGCATCGCTCAAGGTAGTCTGCACTAGTTGCCCCTTGCTATCTTGCACTTTCAAGCGAAGCGTATGCGTGACGGGGTTGGGGAGAACCATGGCGAAGGCGCCGTTCTCAGTTATCGGTTGTCCGTTATCCGACCCTTGCCCATTTGCTCCTTGCCACTTGCTTTTTGCCTCTTGCTCCTTGCCATTTGCCCCTTCTCTCGCTGCTCCCACACCTACCCCGTCTTTCGACTGGATTCTGAACCAATACTCTTGATAGGCCAACACGTTGCCTTGTGCTTTCCGCGTCGAAGGATAAATGCTGCCCCAACCTTTTTGATCCCAGTAACGAATCCCTAGTTTATACAAACCCTTCGGTAAACCTGCGTCATATACGTTAGCGCCTGCGCCGTTGTCTTGGTAAAAACCGTAGGCGGGGTGGTTTTGCGCGTACAATTCTGTCCAGCCTTCGCGGTTGGCGTACATAAAGTAAGGCGCGTTGTTCTCGTGCGTGTTGAACGAACGAAGCACACCCATTTCGGGCGTCGCCAACATGTCAAACGTCAATGAGCCGTTTGTCCCCAACGCACAGGCATCCACGTTGATGGTCCAGTAACGAGGTGCCATTTTGTTGGTATTTTCTACGTAATACAAAGTTGGGTTTATTTGCGTACTTTGTTCCAATTCGGGGCCGCCATCACGGGTGATGAATTGGCTTGTCCATGCCGAACGGTTGTTTACCTTCACTGCCGATTTAGATTCACCAATGTTGATTAACGTCACCACAAACGCGTTCCAGTAAACATCTTTGCGAACGCTTTCCGCACTTTGACAACCGCCCTCAAAAAGACACTTTGCCCAGTAACTCTGCTTGGTCACGTTGCTGAACGATACCTCAAAACTTGAGGCCGTTACCCCAGTGTTCCAGAACGTTTGACTGCCTGCGGGGCAGTTGGCCGAGATTCTCACCGTCGTGCCCGTACATACTATCTCTTGCGAAACGGTCACCGCAGGCGCGACCCCAAGAGGTATCACTGTATAAGTCACCACGTTACTCTTTTCGCTCAAACAACCCCCTCCCGCTTGGCATCGGGCGTAATATGAACTCGTCTCCGTAGGCGTTTGATTCGGCAAACTTGGCAAAGCCAAATTCGTAACGGCATTGTACCAAACCGTTGTCAGCGCTCCGCAATTGGCCGTGCCACTAAACGACACGGGGCTGCCGCAACCACTTGTCACATTCAAACTCGCCACGGGTGCCGCCAATGAACTGCTCACGATTCGCAAACGCATCACCCCCGATTCCGATTCTACGCACGACACCGTACCGTCCGACTTGCGGCAACGTACGCGGTAATTATGGTACTGGCCATCCACCAACTGCGTTGGAAGGGTGCTGCTATATTCACCCCCATCGACTGAATAAAGTAGCATTTCTCCAGCTCCACAAGTCGCGTTGAACGTTAGCGCATTGCCTTCGATATTACATACTTCTTTGGTTTCTCCCGCATTGACACTCGCCCCGTCGGCAACCAACGATACATTTTGTGGCGTCGATGCGCGGTAATTAATCGTCAACTCAATCGGACTCGTGTACGTCACAGCACAACTCGCATCACAAGCCGCTTGGTAGCGGTGGGATTGGTTATTAGACAATTGGGAAACTGGGGCATTGGTCATCCACTCGCTCCACGCTCCACTTCCCACTTGTACCCGCCAAACGGGATTGCCCACCACACACAAACCCGAAACCGTAAACTGTAACCCGTTCACTGGATTCGCATCCGTGTCGCAGAAGGTTTGAGCGTTGCCTTCGCTGAGCGTTTGTTGTAAAGTTGTTAATGTGATGGTTGGTTTCATTTGAACTTGTATCCTCGCCGTCATCGAAATGGCTTGCGAACATACCCCACTTTTTACAATAGCTCGGTAATAGGTCGTTTGCGTTAAATTGCTCGCTATCAATTCCGTCGTTGTATTGGCAATATCCACCGCGCCGCTAAAATCTGAACTCAACGACGATTGCCATTTTTGGATTGTACCTACCTGGCCTGATAAAGTCAACACCGTGCTATTCGTCCCAGAACACACCGTCGCCGAACCAGCAATGCTGCCGCCCACGCTCACGGGGTCAACCGTTACCGTCGCCGAAGTTGAGTTCGTTTGCGAACATACCCCGCTCTTGAGCACCGCTCGGTAATAGGTCGTTTGCGTTAAGTTGCTCGCTATCAATTCCGTCGTCGTGTTGGCAATATCCACCGCCCCGCTAAAATCTGAACTCAACGACGATTGCCATTTTTGGATTGTACCCACGTGACCCGATAAAGTCAACACCGTACTATTTACCCCCGAACACACCGTCGCTGAACCTGAAATGCTGCCACCCACGCTCACGGGGTCAACCGTTACCGTCGCCGAAGTTGAATTCGCTTGCGAACATACCCCACTTTTTATCACGGCGCGGTAATAGGTCGTTTGCGTTAAGTTGCTTGCTGTCAACTCCGTCGTCGTATTGGTAATATCCACCGCGCCGCTGAAATCTGAACTCAACGACGACTGCCATTTTTGGATTGTACCTACTTGGCCCGATAAAGTCAATGTGGTGCTATTTGTCCCCGAACAGACCGTGGCCGAGCCAGCAATGCTGCCGCCTGCGCTCACAGGGTCAACCGTTACCGTCGCCGAAGATGAAATCGCTTCCGAACAAACCCCGTTTTTTACAATAGCGCGGTAATAGGTCGTTTGCGTTAAGTTGCTCGCTGTCAACTCCGTCGTCGTATTAGCAATATCTACCGCTCCGCTAAAATCTGAACTCAACGACGATTGCCATTTTTGGATTGCACCCACCTGACCCGATAAAGTCAATGTGGTGCTATTTGTCCCCGAACAGACCGTGGCCGAGCCAGCAATGCTGCCGCCTGCGCTCACGGGGTCAACTGTCACACTGCCTTGAATACTGTTTGACACACACGTAGTCGTTGAATTTTTCACCGTAAGCGTAAATGAAATCAAACTCCCCGAAGCAGAGCCGCCCAACTGCACCGTGATAGGATTCGTCAAATCACCGTCGCTCACCGTGGTGATGCCCATTCCCGTAATGGTATATTTATTGGGTGAATCCGTGGGATTGTTGTATGGAATCGAAAAAGTCGTGGCGCCAGCGCAGATAGCAGGAATGGTTCCTAACGTCAGGCTTGGTTTGGCAGGGTCTTCAAGGGTTGCCGTCACCGCATTGCTAACGCAAACTCCGTACGTAGCCACAATATCCGTATAATTTCCCGCCCCTAAGCCCGTCAAGGTAATCACTCCACTGCCGTTGGAAGTAAAATTAGCCGCCGAAATCGCCACATTGTTCTTTTTGTACGTAACCGAATAAATGGTATTGGCCAAAAAGCCGCTCAACGTAATGCTACCTTCAACACCTCCGCAAGTGGTAGGATTAGAACTGCTCACTGTCGGAGTAATTGCCGCAGGTGGGGTAGATTGGTACTCGTACGCACCCATGTCTATCCTTTCGTTGTTATAAAATCGTGAATTTCCTCCCAAATCCACATTTCCCACCGTTGCCGAGGTAGTGGAAGGATCGCCCGCATTGATGGCGGGTGAGCAAGGCTGGAGACGGAAGTCGCCGCTCGCGGCGTTGACGAAGAGGGGGGCCGTGTTAAGATTGCCCGTACCAACCCAGCCTCCCTGGATGATAGAATTAGCAACAGTTGAGGTAGTAGCAGCACTTATTATATTAAATGAGTTATTATTCCCCCAGAGAATGCAATTTCTAACTGATAATAGCTCCCCTCCCTGATTTATAATAGCAGTATGATTGCCATAAAACGTACAATTTGTTATATTCACACTACCCTCCAAATTAGTCACGCCAGAGGAATATACATTCCCGACATTGTTGATAAAAAGGCAATTGATAATCGTTGGAGTCCCACCATCATAATTAAATATCCCTGCATTTATATAATTCCCAGTGTTATTGGAAAAAATGCAATTTCTAATGATGGGAGATGAACTAGAATTATAAATACCTCCACCTAGGCCATTTCCCGTCGGAGGAGTAGCATTTGCCTGCGTTACCGTAAACCCATCAATTACGACAGAATTGGTTCCATCATTACTGATTACACTATAACTGTTGTCTCCATTACTCCCCGACATTCCAATATCGCCGCTCAGCGTTGTCACGTTCGTCAGCCAATTGCGTTGTGAAAACTGCGTCTCTGTACCACTGAAACCTCCGTAAATGGACACTCCACTCTTCATCGAAAAAGAATGGCTGCGGTTACCCGGTGTATAACCTATACCTTGGTCGGGTTTATACGTCCCCGCCGCTACCCAAATTTGGGCACCTGAACAGGCCACCGCCAACGCATCTTGCAACGAAGTATAAGCATCCGCCCATGAGCTACCATTGTTGGCACCCGATGCGTTTTCTTTAACGTAGAAGGTACAATTGCAAGGGCGGGGGCCGATGCTATAATTTCTATCTACAAAAATATCAGGATTGTATTTCAAACGAATCCGTACCGTATATGTGCCCGTCATGGTACCCGTCCCAGAAGTCACATTGAATGGGTCGGCTGTAATGGCGGCAAAAGTGGGCGTCCCAGTAAAGCTATTGCCAGATACGATGGCGTACTCTACCCCACCTGAGGTATTACCATTCAAATCCCCCGTGAGGTCTATGCTTATGCTACCCTGCGTGGGCGACGTACACGTGAGTTCGGTCGGCGTAACGGTAGCTGATACCGTGGCTGTTCCGAGGTACTCAATAATAACTTGGCCACTAGCGTTATTAGCACCTGCGGTGTTGTTCTGATTAGAACCGAGGTTATACGATGATCCACCACGTCGTCCTGAATCGTAGGCATCCCCCCCCGTCTGTCCTCCGCCACCACCACTGTAATCTTTATCTTCAAGGCCACTACCACTACCACCAGCGCCATACCCACCACCACCAGCGCCATACCCGTCGTAAGCATAACCCCCAATTGCATTAAAGCCTGCACCACCGCCCAATATCCCACCAAAGCCATTCCCATAAAGACCACCGCCACCGCCGCCGCCATAAATCAACCAATTACCACCACCGCCATTGCCCGTTGTTACAACGCCTATCCCCCCATAATTATCGCCACCACCACCACCTGCAATAATCAGAGGCAACCCGCCTTGAATACGTGTACCAGATCCGCCGCCCCCACCGCCTTTCGTACCATCCCCCCCTAGAGCACCCGCCATCGACTCTAATACCTGGCCAGACATTATAATAAAGTCGCCTATCATTACCGCACCGCTACTTCCATTATTCCCCCCTCTCGCCCCTTTTGCCGTAATCCTCACTTTAGACAGTCCGCATGCCCTCCAAACCGCCCCATTAGCATATCGGTTATGAACAGGGGTAGATAAGCTAAACACTTCGCCCGTCACGTTGGTATAAGTTGCACAAAAATCATACGTTGATTGATTATATTCATACGCCCCAATATCGGGTTTACTTATTCCCGTGGCATTAAAAGGCCGAACGTTACCCGCCAAATCTGTGGTTGGGGCATCTGTGTCAATTCCAGCATCTATGGCTGGCGAGTATTGTTGCAAACGAAAATCACCTCCTGCTGCATTCACAAAACGCGGATCAACATTGGTATTATTCATACCAAAGAAACCGCCCTGCACAATTGAGTAGCTCACTAATCCATTAGAAATTCCTCCGCTATTCCCCCAAATAATACTGTTAATAATGGAAGTCTCTGGCCCGTTGGCAATAGTCACCGAACCTGTATTACCGTAAAAAGTGCAGTTTAGTATCTTAACCAGTGCTGTCCCCCCGCCATTAGAAATACCTGCCCCTGCCACTGTACCTGTGTTATTAAAAAATAAACAACCCGCCACCATTGATGAAGAATTATCATTGAACATTCCTCCACCTGCCGCTGCGTAGTTGTTACGAAACACGCAATTTTGAATCTTGGGTGAAGCATAAGTATTCCACATTCCACCGCCGAGAGACAATGGAAAATTGCCATCGGCATAGCCTTTTTCAACAATAACTCCATCCAAAATGGCGGTATTATCCAATGGCGAACCCGACGTAAACGTATTATTGATTACTCGGTAGCTATTGTCGGTATCCACGCCTAAGTTGCCAATATCCCCACTCAAAATCGTAGGATTGGCCAGTACGTTTCTATTTGCCATTACAGGCGTACCCGAATTGGGAAAACCTCCATAAATCGCCACCCCATTTTTCATTACAAAGGTCTTGGTACGAGGGTCGGCTGGCGATGTATTACCAGAAGGGTCAGCGGTAGGTTTATACGTCCCCGCCGCTACCCAAATTTGGGCGCCTGAACAGGTCACCGCCAACGCATCTTGCAACGAGGTATAAGCATCCGCCCATGAGCTACCATTGTTGGCGCCCGTAGCATTGGCCTTGACGTAGAAAATACTGTTGCAAGGTGCTGTATACGTTTTAGCAAAGGTAGTTTGCCGAAATAGCAAAACAGTCAACCAAAAACATACAAGTCCAAGGCGAAATAGTGAGTAGGGTAATCTTCGAGTATTCATAAGTTTAAAGAGTAATTGTTTCAAGTGTTGTCAAAGTAGGAATCATCGGATGGTGCTCGTAGTAACAATACCATCGGTCAATGCGTTTTTGGGCGTTGAAATGCAGGCAGCAGTTCAGGTTCAGCGTGCGCGTGTGGCCATCCACGTAACGGAGCTCCCCCCGAAACATCGAAATCAC
>NZ_JBYFCH010000047.1:0-10175 GCF_057652295.1 Runella sp. R5_40
AACTGAATATGTTCATAATCCCTGCTTTTTGAGCGCTAATATACTAAAAATATTAGGTGTGTTTGCGGAGAATCAGATAGATTTTTCAAAACACTCAAGTCCATACTCGCATTATGAAAAATTAATAAATTAGATGAAAGATATTTAGAAAGTTCGTCTTCCCATAATTCTTGAAAATTAAGGGAAAATTCTACATCTTCATATGAAATTCCGTGTATTGAAGTATGAGTTTTTAAAAACTTTTCTGATTTTGGTGGATTTATATAGTGTTTTGTCGAATAAACTATTGTGTCATTTTTCACGAAGCATAATCCGATTGCACAAGCACTTAATCTACTGTTATTTGCTGTCTCAAAGTCAATAGCAATAAAATCAAATTTATTTTCAAAGTACTCAGGGAATGTATGAGGATTTTTAAATTGATTGAATTTCAATTTTTGCAAAATCGCTTGTTCGTATTGAGGTTTTACTTTATAACCAACTTGTTTTGCTTTTTTTAGCCAAGGTTCAAGAATATAGTTTGGTGTATTTTCGATAAAATTATAGAATAGAAATTCATTGTTTGTTTCAGGATTTATTCCCGAAACTTCCATTTCAATTTGATTTTTTGGTTTAGGTTTAAAAAAGTTAAACATAGTTCATTTTGTATAATTCAGACGAGTTTTGGTGTAATATGGCATATAACGTTTGGCAAATTGGCGATGGAGCCGACTTTTAGCACAAATGTTGAATAGAATTACTAATCTTCAACATTGCACAAAAGTTCAATAGAAGTACTTCACCGGCTCTATTGCCAATTTGTTTGTTATGTGCCGTTTTATTCCATTTTATACATTTAACAATTGCTGAAACGTAAAGTCGGGTTTAAACATTTCAATTTCGTTTTGAGTTGATTCTTCTTGTGCTTCTTTGCCATAGATAAACATTTGCTGTTCATAATTTTTAACAGCCTCTTCAATGCTATTAAATTTTCCATCGGCTAGATTATCAGACAATATCAAGGCATCCACCAACCCACTATTTACTCCCTGCCCTGCAAAAGGCGGCATCAAATGTGCGGCATCCCCAATCATTGTTATGGGTAATGGGCGCTTGCTTTTCCAAGGCTTTTCTAAAGGAAATATCCGTGTAGCCAATCCTACAAATGACAACGTCGTATGAATCAATTCTTTGTAGCGTTCGTCCCAATCGGAAAATTCTTTCAGAAGAAAATCAACGACACTATTTCTGTTTTGAAAATCTACCTGCGTTTGGTTTTTCCATTCATCAGGTGTTTTAAAACTTATTCCAAAATGCAATGCACCATTATTATTGGGGTTAGCAAATAATAAATTACCTTGGTGAGATGCCATTAGCCGGTTTCCATTGCATAGCTGAAAAAATCCAGGACAGTTTATCTCTGGTTGATGAATATCGGCTTGTATATTGAAAGTACCTGTTTCTTCAACTTCCGTGTCGGTAACAAATTTTCTTACCTTGGACATCCCGCCATTGGCAAGAATAACCAAATCTGCTGTTTCACTCGGTTTATTCTCAAAAGTTAGTGTCCACTTCTTCTTACCAGGTTCAAGCATAACAAGTTTTCTATCCCAAATAACCGTGTCGTTTTCTAAACTATTCAACAAGATAGCCCTTAAGTCATTTCTGTTTATTTCAGGATTGTCAAATCGATTTTCGGGCTTTACATTTTTTGTGGATAAAATATTGCCTTTTTCATCAGCAATATTTACACCCATTGGTAAGGCTAAGTCATAATAAGTTTGTAACAATCCCGCTTTTTTCATTGCTTCCTGACCTGAACCTTTGTGTAGGTCAAGGGTTCCACCAAAAATTCTTGCCTCTCGGTCGTTGTCTCTTTCGTAAACTGAAACGTCTATGCCGTTTTGCTGTAATAATTTTGCCATAGTCAGTCCAACGGGTCCACCACCAATTATTGCAACGTTCTTATCACTAAGTAAATTCATTTGTTTGTCTGTATCTATTCGCATTGTCATTCAAAAATGGCACATAACGGGAAACGCATTGGCGAAGTGGCGGATAAATTGGACAAAAAGTTCAATTTAGCGAGAACGTAGCCGATGTGTTTCCACAGAGCTAACTTACAAATAAAAAGCGAATGTGGAACACATTCGGCGGAATAAAATGCAGAAACTTTCAATTTAGCACTTAACCTGCCATTTTGCCAATGCGATGTTGAACAAAACCTTCGGTAGCTATATTTCTTCAAAAGGGTTAATTTTAAGGCCAATTTAAACTTAAAATTTAGCATGACAAAAAAAGAATGCTGATGAGCTAAGGGAGAATACGCTCATCAATCGCGCCGGTAGAGAAGTGCCTGGCTTTCAAGAATTAATCCACCGTTTTGAGCGTAGTATTTCGATACTTGGCCGCAGCCCAAGTACTTTCAAAAACTATTCCATGCATATTGCGGCCATCGCGCTGCATTATGGCAAAATCCCCACCGAACTCGACCGCGAACAGGTCCATGAGTATCTCTTTATGCTCCAACAGCGGAGCATCACACCATCCCAGACCTATTTCAAACATACCGTTTATGGGCTTCGTTTCTTGCTCAAAGCTGAAGGCTTGCCCTATAGTTACCTGCATTTGCCTGCTATACAAAAGGTAAACAAACTGCCGGTTGTATTGAGCAAACAGGAGGTTTGGGCGATGCTCAAAGGGTGTACCTTGCTGAAACATAAGGTCTTAATCGGTCTGTTGTATGGATGCGGGCTTCGCTGTTTGGAGGTGCGAAGTGTACGCTTGGCGGATTTAGATTTTGACCGCAGGCAACTAAAAGTAGTGCAGGGTAAAGGTAAAAAAGACCGCTATGTACCACTATCTGAGCATCTTATCCGAGGACTAAAAAGTTATATTTCAGCGGAAAGGCCGCAAGATTATTTGTTTGGAGGCATTGCTATCTTTGACCGTGCAGGGGGGGACTTTGATTCTCGTTACAGCCAAAAAGGGGTACAATGGGCTGTGAAAGAAGCCGCCAAACGAGCCGGTATTATCAAGGACGTCCATGTACACACGCTACGTCACACCTGCGCGACCCATTTGTTGGAAGATGGCATGGATATAATCAGTGTCAAAAACTTTCTGGGACATGAGAATATCGAAACCACAATGTTGTACTTGCATGTGGCTCAGTTGCAGACCAAGCCCGTTTTCAGTCCGCTTGATACGCTATTTTCACAGTGCAGCCTGCCTGGGAAGTAGCCCATGTGCTGTGTGGTTTGGGCGATGGCATTGAAGAATTGGGGTTAAATGGGTGGCAATTTCGCACCCTGCGAGCGATACAGCATTGTCGGACATCGGTGATGGGCGGTCATATGGATGCCTGTGATGCTTGTGGTAACATCAGCATTAGCTACAATTCATGCCGCAATAGACACTGCCCCAAGTGCCAAGGCCACAAACGAGAAGAATGGATACAGGCACGGGAGGCTGATTTATTGCCGGTACCGTACTTCCATGTTGTATTTACATTACCCTCGGAGTTGAATGCATTGGCACTTCATCAGCCCAAAGCGGTTTATGATTCGTTGTTTGGGGCTGCTTGGCAAACCTTGGAAACGTTTGGCAGGAATAAGGGTTTGCAGATGGGCATGATTGCGGTGCTGCATACATGGGGCCAGAACTTGAGCTTACACCCACACCTGCATTGCATCGTTCCGGGCGGTGGTGTAGATGCCAAGGGCAGTTGGCACAACCTGCGAGCGGATGGTAAGTTTTTGTTTGCAGTAAAAGCCATGAGTAAGGTTTTCAGAGCCAAGTATGTAGTTGAGTTGAGCAAAAAACTGGAGATTGATAAAGCAACCAGAGAAGACCTTTTTAAGAAAAACTGGATTGTCTATGCCAAGCGACGATTTGGATGTCCCAAATCAGTGGTGGAGTATCTTGGGCGTTACACGCACAAAGTGGCCATTAGCAACCATCGAATACAGCAGGTGGATGACGAATGTGTTAGGTTTTCCTACAAAGATTACCGTCAAAATGGTCTCAAAAAGTCCATGAGTTTGAGCCATCAGGAGTTTATCCGTCGTTTTGCTCAACATATACTACCCAAACGCTTCGTTAGAATACGACATTACGGGTTTTTGAGCAGCACATGGAAACGTATCAAATTCAAGCGGTTACGGGAGTGTTTTAAACTAAAGCCGGCAGAGGCATCTGAACCAAAAACATTGCTCAGAAAGTGTCATTGTTGTGGCGAAGGGAATTTGGTCACCATAGCTACTTTCGATGGACGTGGCCCACCTGTTGAATACATGGGCGTTTGCCAAAACTTGACTCCTCATTCTGTGGGCTAAAGGATGGGTAAGGGAAGATATGTCCTGACTTCAAAGAAAAACCGCGAAAATGACCTATAAGTGCTCTAAAAGCAGAAAAGCAGGCCAAAACCTGCTCTCAGAGTAGTTGTACGTCTAACGATAACTCCATAATAAAAGAAAAAGGTTTGGTGAGCACTTACCGCTACCGAAGCTTTCGTTCAACATCGCCTTCATGGCTTGGCCTACGGCCACCACGAATGCTTAGTTATTATGTGAAGGAATTTTTAGTATCTTTGTATTCAAATAATTCACATTTTATGTATTTCAGCAAGCCTTGGTAATTAAAAATTAAAGTAAATTATTAAATCGTCTTTTTGAGACGGTTGCTATTTGGTACGTTAATTTTTAATTTAAAATAAGGTAATAATGAAAAATATAAAACCCTTAACTTTTCCGTTTAATTCGGAAAATAATACATCCATAAAACAAAGTCTTTTTCGATTTCGAGAATATTTTGATTCTTCTACAATTGTTGGTTTAGGCGAAAACGCACATTTCATAAAAGAGTTTTTTACATTCAGGCATCAAGTTATTGAGTTTTTAGTAACTGAATGTGATTTTGACACCTTGGCATTTGAGTTTGGTTTTTCTGAAGGATTAGAAGTTGATAAGTGGATAAAATCACAAATTCCATTCGACGATTTGGATAAGTTACTGTCACACTTTTATTATCCAAATGAGTTTAAAGATACTTTGCTATGGCTTCGTCGGTATAATCAAGACAATAATAATCAAATTACCTTTTTAGGTGTGGATATTCCTAAAAATGGAGGTTCTTATTTTCCAAACTTTCGTATTGTATCTGATTATTTGCAAAGACTTTCAATCGTTTCTTCTGATGTCTTACAGAAGATTTTAAATCTTGCTGAGAAATTTGATTTCTATTCGACTTCTCAGCTTGCGTTAAATTTATCGCTTTTTGATGAAGCTGAACATAATGAATTAAAAGCATTGCTATTAAAAGTTTACATTCGTTTGATTACTCTTCAACCAAAATTAGAAAGTTTAGAATTTCAATCGATAGTTCATCAAGTTAAAGGCTTGATTTATATGAATTATAATGCTGATGCTATGGAAAGTTTCATTACTGAAAGGGGAATTGAAGGAGATATGGGAGCAAAAGACCAGTATATGGCAGAAAGCATTGATTGGTTTTTGAAAAATTCACTTGGTAAAAAGATTATTTTGGTTGCCCACAATGCTCACATTCAAAAAACTCCGGTAGATTTTGATGGATTTATTAGTTGTTATCCAATGGGGCAAAGACTTTCGATGACTTTTGGAGAAAAATATAAAGCATTTGCAATAACTAATCTACGTGGAGAAACTGCGGCATTGTATCCTGATAATGATTATCAATTTGGCTTTAGGGTTGATAAATTTCCACTTGATTTTCCAGAGTCGGATTCTGTTGAATTTATTATGCAAGAATTTGGAGGAAAAGAATGCTGTTTACTAATGAACAGAAGTACGGAATTAAAAAATTGTAATAAGATTCGATTTGATTCGATGTGCCTAAAAACTGAAATAGAAGAAGCTTTTGACGGAATTTTTCTAATAGAAAAATCAACTGTTTCAGAAGTAGTGGATTGAGAATTTATAAATTTAATTTCGAAACGGCACTTTCTTTTTGGAGGTGCCGTTTTATTCTTTCACATAACGTGCCGCGTATTGGCGATGGGCGGGATTTTTAGCACTGAACTTTAATCGAAGAACAGAAGTTGAATTTTGCACTTCCGTTGATACGAAGCCGTTCAGCCCGCCTATTGCCAATACGATGTTGTACGACGTAGTTATGTTTTGGGTTTTAGTCCAGCTAAATATTTTCGTATGTCATTTTCTAATTTATCCGGGTATTTGTACTCTAATTTTTTTGACAATTCAGTTCCTATTTCTGAAACTAAATCAGTCATTGAAAATAGAGCAGTCCAATTTTCCTTTATATCGCTCCCTGAAAATGTTTGTTCTGTTTTAGCCCACATTTCCTGGTTAAGATACTTTTTGAAAAGCCGTCCATATTTATTGGTCGTTATGTTCCAATTGTGTTCACTTGCAATGTGCCATTCAATTAAAGGAATTAAATATTCTGTGCGAATAACGGTTTCCGACATAAATTTCGCATAGAATATTTCATCTCTCACAAGACACTTTGCCACGTAAGTTGTGTCCCACCAAAAATCGTTTATTAGATTTTGAAACTCTTTTTCAGACGGTTTTTTGATAATGGAAATTTGATAAGTTGGTTTCAGCATTTGCTTTGTAATACCATCTTTATCAATTAAAATTTTATAACCAATATCCCAATCTTCTGGTAATTCTTTCTCTTGCGTTTCCTTTATAAATTTTGATTTGCTGTAAAGTTTAAAATCTACTTTCACACCGTCTTCATAAAGTAGCATTTTCATTGCGTGTTTATGGTTAAAACAACTTTCGTCTTCTTCAATCATAGCAATTGGATTTCCGAATTTAAGCGTCCAGCTTTTGTCTGAAATGTAATTTGTATTATCCTCAAAAACAAATTCAATGTCTAAATCACTAAATTCGTCAACAAGTGCTAAAGGATTTACAAGTGAACTTGTCAGAAGAAGAACTCTTACATCTTCGTTTTTCTCCGACCATTCTATAATTGTTCTTAACTTTTCTTCTCTGACTTTCATTTTGTTTGGTTCGGTTTTACTATGTCGTACAACGGTTCTCAGCTATACGCAGGCAGGGATTTTAACCACTGAACTTCCTACGAAGAACTGAACTTTAAATTTACCACTTAACTGTCCTACGAAGCACGAAACCCCTGCTTGCGTATAGGTGATGTTATGCGGTCGGTTTTCATTTTCTCTTCTTTCTCGTTAATTTGTCAAGCAAAGTTACTAAATTTGCAGTCAAGCAATTTCAATTTTTGAATTATGTATTTCAGCAGACCTTGGACTTCTATCTAAGTGATAGGCAGTCCTGAAAATTCCAATCTCTTTTAGGTCAAGACAATTAGTCTATGGGTTTCGTGTACCGACTTTTTTGTAAAGGCGTTACGTTGTCATAGTTGCTCTGTCGGGTAATACTGTCTATTCACTTCTCCACGATTTGAATTCAAGTATTCACCTGTAAGAAGTTACTAATGACAAAAAAGAAATTGCCCGTTCGTTTTACGGGTCAGCACTTTACTATTGATAAAGTGCTAATAAAAGATGCAATAAGACAAGCAAATATAAGTAATCAGGATACGGTTTTAGATATTGGGGCAGGCAAGGGGTTTCTTACTGTTCATTTATTAAAAATCGCCAACAATGTTGTTGCTATTGAAAACGACACAGCTTTGGTTGAACATTTACGAAAATTATTTTCTGATGCCCGAAATGTTCAAGTTGTCGGTTGTGATTTTAGGAATTTTGCAGTTCCGAAATTTCCTTTCAAAGTGGTGTCAAATATTCCTTATGGCATTACTTCCGATATTTTCAAAATCCTGATGTTTGAGAGTCTTGGAAATTTTCTGGGAGGTTCCATTGTCCTTCAGTTAGAACCTACACAAAAGTTATTTTCGAGGAAGCTTTACAATCCATATACCGTTTTCTATCATACTTTTTTTGATTTGAAACTTGTCTATGAGGTAGGTCCTGAAAGTTTCTTTCCACCGCCAACTGTCAAATCAGCCCTGTTAAACATTAAAAGAAAACAGTTATTTTTTGATTTTAAGTTTAAAGCCAAATACTTAGCATTTATTTCCTGTCTGTTAGAGAAACCTGATTTATCTGTAAAAACAGCTTTAAAGTCGATTTTCAGGAAAAGTCAGGTCAGGTCAATTTCGGAAAAATTCGGTTTAAACCTTAATGCTCAAATTGTTTGTTTGTCTCCAAGTCAATGGGTAAACTGTTTTTTGGAAATGCTGGAAGTTGTCCCTGAAAAATTTCATCCTTCGTAGTTCAAAGTCGGGTGGTTGTCAAGATGATTTTTCTGGTTTGGTGTCGTCTTTTAAGCTGCCGCATAACGAAAAATGGTAGCCGTAGTTGCCGGATTTACAGCACTTTCGTATCAATTTAGCACTTCGGTTCGTTAAAAGCACCAAAGTATCAAGTTGGCACGAAAGCCGGCAATTATCGGCTACCATATGTTAGTGGCATTTATCATTTCATTATATTCATTTGCTTTAACGCATTTTTTGTTACATTAATTCTCGATGAAATAAAATCATCAACATTCAATCCGTCTGTCGGAATTACATTTGTTGCAAAAAAATAAACATTAGATTTTGTTTCAACATAACCAACAAACCAACCATTATATTTTTCTTCTATCGAACTTAATCCAGTCTTACCGCTTAAAATGTAATTTTCAGTTCGCTCAATTTCCATAATATTTTTGACAATCTTTATTGTCCTATCAGAAATTGGAAATTTTGAAAAATAGAATTTCCTTAAAAAGTCGATTTGTTGTTTTTGAGATATTTTTGAATTTCCTTCAAGCCAAAAATTGTCAATCGTTAAACTGTCAAAAATCATATTTTTATACTCAAATTTTTCTAAATATTCTTTCATTTTAATTGTTCCGATTTTCCTTGCAATTTCCTGATAGCAAGGAACACAGGAAATTCTAAAAGCATCTTTAAATGATAAATCTTTTTCCCAAATATCCATTTTTCTCTGCTCGCCATTCCATTTTAAAATAGTTGTATCATTTTCAATAATGCCTAATTCAACAGCAATTATAGAATTTGGAATTTTGAATGTTGATGCAGGTAATTTTCCGTTTTTAGCCCAATCAAAGTCATTTGAGTAAAAAGTATTCTTGTCGTTATCATAAATTAGAATTGAACCATTTACTTGAAAACTATCTAAAATTTTGTCAAAATCAGAAATTTCTGTTTCAATTATGTTTTTATTCGTTGTTGTGTTACAGCAAACAAATAAAAATATCATTGAAATAAAAACTACAAATAAAATATTTTTCATTTATTGTCTAATTATCGTTTGTTTTTGTTGCCACTAACGGGAAACGCATTGGCGAAGTGGCGGATAAATTGGACAAAAAGTTCAATTTAGCAGTGACGTAGCCGATGTGTTTCCACAGAAGCTAAATTATTAAAAAAAGCTGAATGTGGAACACATTCGGCGGAATAAAATGCACAAAAGTTGAGTTTGGCACTTAACCCGCCATTTTGCCAATGCGATGTTATATGCCGTATTTTTTGATAAGATAATTTAAGTCAGCTTCGTTTAAAATTCTAATGTTTGCTTTTTTTGATTGGTTTAAGTCGTTTATTTTTTGGATTTTTGACCAACCACAATCTTCACCTGCAAAAACAAAATCTACTTTACCTGTTATTCCTGATTTTATTTGTCCACCAATTTTCATTAGAAAAGTTTTTATTTCTTCTCTTTCTATTGAAAAGTTGCCCGTAATAACTATTCCTTTTCCTATTAAATCAATGTTTTCAAGTTCGTTTTGAGTTATTTGATAATTTGATAAATGCTCTTCATTTTCTTCTAAAACATCTTCACTTGGTTGATTGAAATAATTATTATTTGTTTTAGGCTGGTCATCAATTTTTCTTATTAGTTCTTGATAACTTGGATACTTGTCAGTCAATTCGCCAAATATTAAAGCACAAAGTTTTGCATCGAATTCTGGGTCGTGATGATTTGTTACTTCTAAGTCCAAACTCTCTGCTAAATCTTTTATTTTTTTAGGCATCCCAAGTTTATCTGCAAATAACATTGTGTCAATATAACTTATGACATATGGTTTTAAATTATAATGTTCATATAGATTTTTCTGATTATCCGTTTATGCACCTGTTATATTCGCAATTACTAGTCTGTCAAAGAGTTTGTCTCCAAAATACCGTCT
>NZ_JBYFCH010000048.1:0-7393 GCF_057652295.1 Runella sp. R5_40
TTGCTTGGTTGTTTTTGATGACATAACTTTGTAAAGTTACGCTTTTCGACTGTCCGTCTAAATAGGACCACTCCAGCGGAAACCAACTTGAAGTATTTTGTTTCTTAAATTAAATTCACCCTTGATGAAATGAACACAAATATTTGTGTCTAATAAAAATTTACTCATAATTCTATATCTCGGGAGCTACTGACACGGGCAGAATAAATTTGTTTTACCAGCTCGTCGCCAGTTTCTTCACCTTGCCAACTTCCAAACAGACTATAAAAGAGTTTTTCCTTCTCATCTTCCGATTGGACATCTTCAATAACAATCTTAACTTCCTTTTTGCCAAACATTGCTTTGACAGCCTCAATGAAGCTCAAATTGAGGTTTTCGGTATTTAATTGATATGTATGTTGCATTATCCTACCTTATTTTATACGTGTAAGAGCAATTTTAGCTTCTCTATAACATTCTTGTATTATACATAGTTCTACACGTGTTGTAAAGCTTCGTGAGTCTTCAAATATAGTGCTTAATCACTATGCAGTTATGTAAGTGGCGCTTGCACAAACTCAAATATATGAATTTTCAGCCGTTTTGTCTGAAAGATTAGCCTTTAAGGGCTGCGTTTATCTCTTCTTGCGTTTAGAAAAGTGACTGGGAATCAGTATCAGGAAGTAATTTTGGCCGTCATTTTTCCCTGTATTAAAACCAGTTCGTAAAAGAGGCCCTATTGAAGGAAAATTAGATTACGCCGTTTATTTCCCTTACTCTCGGAATGCAAAACTAACCACCGTAAAATTTCAGATACGGGTACGCGACCGCGCCTTCAACGTGAGCAATGTAGTGGAAACAGATACGCTTTCGGTTCCTATTTTGTTTTGAGGATTGTAGGGGGTGAGCCGTTTTATAATAGGATTTATCATAAGTAGATGATAGTTAAAGTCTAATTTTCAGGAAAATCGAAAAGCTTTTATACCACGAAAATTAGTATCTGCGTTTAAGTTCAAACACCTGAACGCCTTCCTGATGAAAAATCTTTTCTCTTTTCTACTTGTATTCTTCGTTATTAAGAGCCTTGCTCAAGTCAAAAACGTTAAAATCACGATTAAAGCCAACGGCAGCAAACCAGAAAAAATTCAGATGACTGCTACCGACATGGTTAGAGATGTACCAGTACTGCTTTTGGAATCAAAGTTTGATTCTTCAGGGGTCGCCCACCTGAATTTCAACCTCGCTAATTCCCAATTTGTGGCAGTTATGATAGGAGATAAATATTGTAAACTTTATCTGACTCCGAATGACAATTTGACCATAGGGGTTGATTTTAAAAATCCGACTGCACCGCTTGAATTTCAAGGTGATGGAGCGCCAATTGCCCGGCATTTATACGATGCCGGACGGACTCTTGTAAAAATAATGGGGGTATCAACCGACGAGTTAGATACTCAAGCCTATCTAAATAAATTAGATACGCTTCAAACTGAACTGGCAAAAGTTCACAACTTACACAAAAACACGTTACCCAATAATGTAAATGTTTTATTGATAAATAGTTACAGAATGTTTGACCTTTATTCCAAACAAATCAAAGAACATAATCTCCAAGCCAAAAAGAAAGAAATACCTCTTGTTTTACAAAACATCAACGATTCTATTCCGTTTGATGCAGCTCTTTTAAGTGCGCGGGATGAAGCATACTCCGCTGTCTTGGCTTTTTATTGGTTAAACAAATTAAGCATTGTTTATAAGGAAAATAAAGACCTGAATAACTTCTCAACTATTTATCCGAAATTGACTGTCTCCAAAATTAAATCTGAGAGTTATCCAAAAGAGTTTAAAGAGCTTTTGATTGCAAAGACAATTAATGATGGTTTACGAATTTTGGGAATCACACCCATCACAGAGGCACTTTATCAGGAATTCAAACAGGAATACAGTACTTCGCCTTATCTGACAACACTTGAAGAACGATACAATCAATGGTCTCCATTGGCTAAAGGAAAACCTGCACCAGAAATTGCAGGTTTGACTTCTGACGACAAAATGCTGTCAACAAATGCGTTTAAGGGGAAGGTAATTTATGTAGATGTGTGGGCGACTTGGTGCGGCCCATGCCGAGCTGAATTTCCCAAGGCTTTAGAGTTACAAAAGCAATTTGAAGGAAATGAAAAGGTAGTCTTTCTTAATGTATCAGTTGATAAGAACAGGCAACAATGGAAGAAACTCCTTACCGACAAAAGAACACCTAAAGGCTACCATATTAATCAATCCAACCCTGACCTTCCGGAATCAATTTACAAATCGTACAAAATCGGCGGGATTCCTCGGTATATCCTCATTAACCAAGAAGGAAAAATTGTCAGCGCTGATGCTTCATACCCCTCCTCGGGCAAGGTAGAAGATGAAATAAGAGCGTTGTTGAAGTAAACCAGTAGTATTGAAAATATCTTGTTCTAAAATCTATCCGTCTCAAAAAACGGGCGTTTTGTAAGACAGAATTTGTTACAGAAAAATTCCCCTGAAATAGTAAAAAAGTGTCTTTTATTGTCGTCTCACTAATCAATGTAGCCAATTTAGTTGGGTTAAAGAGACATAAATAAAAAGCCTCAGAAACAGGTGTTTTTAAGGCTTTCATTCTACGCAATCCAAACAAACAAAGCAGGCTAAACAGCCGTAGTCACCCTCAAAATCACTTCTTCAATCAAATCACACGCTTCGTGGATTTGCGTTTCTGTAATCACCAACGGCGGGGCAAAGCGAATTTTATTGCCGTGGGTTTGTTTGCAAAGTAGTCCTTTTTCTTTGAGTTGGAGGCAAATTTGCCACGCCAAGGGGCTTTCTTCGTCGGTCGCAATCACGATGGCGTTTAACAGTCCTTTCCCCCGTACCGTTTCAATCAGGGTCGTTTTTTGCTGGATTGCCCGCATTCTTTCTCGGAATATTTTCCCAAGACGCTCCGCATTTTCGGCTAATTTTTCATCTTCCAACACCGATAACGCCGCTACCGTCACCGCTGCCGCCAACGGATTTCCTCCGTAGGTTGACCCGTGCTGGCCAGGTTTAATGGTGAGCATGATTTCATCACTAGCCAAGACGCAAGACACAGGATAAACGCCGCCCGAAAGGGCTTTTCCTAATACCAAAATATCGGGTTTCACGCCTTCGTGGTCGCAAGCAAGACGCTTGCCCGTACGCCCAAGCCCCGTTTGAACTTCATCCGCAATAAACAAGACGTTGTATTTGATACATAATTCTCGTACTCCCCGCAAGTAGCCTTCGTCGGGCACCACAACCCCCGCTTCGCCCTGAATGGGTTCCACCATAAAGCCCGCGATGTCGGGGTCGGCTTGGAAGGTTTGTTCGAGTGTTTCTAAATCGTTGTAAGGCACAATAATGTAACCTGGCAAAAAAGGGCCATAATCATCGGTGCTTTCGGGATCCGTAGAAGCCGAGATAGCCGCGAGCGTACGCCCCCAAAAGTTTCCTGCCGCATACACCGTTTTGGCTTGGTTTTGGGGAATCCCTTTCACCAAATAGCCCCATTTACGGGTCAGTTTGAGCGCCGTTTCTCCGCCCTCTACCCCCGAATTCATCATCAAAACCTTGTCGTAGCCAAAGTAATCGCACAAGAATTTCTCGCATTCGCCCAATACGGAGTTATGAAACGCCCGCGACGTCAGCGTCAGTTTTTGCGCTTGCGTTGTCAAGGCACTCACAATTCGTGGGTGGCAATGTCCCTGATTCACGGCACTGTACGCCGACAAAAAATCGTAATAGCGTTTGCCTTCCAGGTCCCACACAAAAACCCCTTCGCCCCGCTCAATAACCACTGGCACGGGCTTATAATTATGCGCTCCGTAGCGCTTTTCGAGGCCAATGAGGTAGTCGGTTTGAGTAAGTTCGGTTGTCATGGTGGTTTTAGAAGTTTGGGCCAACAATTTTTATTACTTTTGTAAAGTTACATTTTAACTTATTTTCAATTTTTAACAAGTCAAATTTCTTTCAAACACTTAAATTTCAAACAGTTTTTTAATTTCAAACACGCTATAAAACCAAATCTAACTTTCGTTAACATGTTTAAACAACTCCTTATTTTGGCCACAGCACTTAGCTTTTCGGCCATCGCGCAAGACCGTCGCCCCACCACGCCACCTGCAGCCAGTGGCACCCCAGCGGCAACGGCACCCGCCGCACCAGCCGCTGCTGCCCCTAAGGCGGGTCCTAAGTCCTACAAAGAAGTCATTACCGACAAAAGTAAGACGACCAAGGGCTTATTCATCGTTCACAAACTAGATGAAAAATACTACTTTGAACTCCCCGATTCGCTACTCGGTCGCGAAATGATGGCCATCACGCGTCTTTCACAGTCAAGCACCACGCCTGGGTCGGTCGGTTTGCCTGCTTACGGTGGAGAATTACTTAACCGCCAAGTAGTTCGTTTTGAAAAAGGCCCTGACAACAAGATTTTTATGCGTTCGGTCGCCTTTATCAACGTGAGTGACGATGCCAATGCTCCGATTTACAAGGCCGTTCGTAACTCTAACCTTGACCCAATCGCCATGGCCTTTGACGTGAAAGCCGTGCGCAAAGACACCTCGGTAGTGATTGAAGTGACCGACTTCTTCAAAAGCGACAACACCGTGATTTCGATGTCTCCCATCGTTCGTCAGGCATACAAACTGACGATGCTTCAAAACGACCGTACCTACATTCAGAGCATCAAGTCGTTCCCAATCAACACGGAAATAAAGGTGGTAAAAACCTACGGTGTTACGCCGCCAATGCCAAGCTTTGGCCCTTCTACGAGCCCTATTCCTTCGGTAAATCTACCCGCTGCTTCGATTGCAGGTGCCGTGACAATGGAGCTGAACACTTCGTTTATCGCCTTACCAGCCGTGCCAATGAAACAGCGTTTGTTTGACTTACGGGTCGGGTATTTTGCCAATGGTTATACCGTTTATGGTGAAAACTCACAACGTACCGAAGACAAAACGTTTGTGGTTCGTTGGCGTTTGGAACCTAAAAACAAAGCCGACGAAGAGCGTCAGCGCCGTGGTGAGTTGATTGAGCCTAAAAAACCCATCGTTTTCTACATCGACCCTGCTACGCCAAAACAATGGCGGAAGTTTCTTAAAATGGGGGTTGACGACTGGAACGTAGCCTTTGAAAAAGCAGGGTGGAAAAACGCCATTCGCGGCGAAATTTTGGCCGACAACGACACGACCATCAGCATGGAAGACGCACGCTACTCGGCGATTCGTTATTTTGCTTCCGACATTGAAAATGCGTACGGCCCCAACGTCCACGACCCTCGTACGGGAGAGATTTTGGAAAGTCACATCGGTTGGTACCACAACGTGATGAAACTCCTCAAAAAATGGTACATGACCCAAGCCGCTGCCGCTGACCCACGCGCTCGCAAGAATAAGTTTGACGATGAATTGATGGGACAACTGATTCGCTTTGTATCATCGCACGAAGTAGGGCACACGCTTGGCCTTCGTCACAACTACGGTGCCTCGACAGCAACGCCCGTTGAGAAACTCCGCGACAAAGAATTTATTACCAAAAATGGACACACTTCGTCTATCATGGACTACGCTCGTTTCAACTACGTAGCCCAACCCGAAGACGGTGTGACTGACTTTTTTCCTCGCATTGGCGACTACGACATTTGGGCGATTGAGTGGGCGTACAAACCCATTTATGACACCAAAACCGCCGAAGAAGACAAGCTTATTTTGAACAAATGGTACAAAGAGAAAGCCCTTCCCAACCGCCGTTTGTGGTTCTTGACCGAAACCAACCCATACGACCCTCGTTCACAAAACGAAGACATCGGTGACAACGCCATGCTTGCCAGCGGTTACGGTATCAAAAACCTCCAACGCATTGTGCCAAACCTCATCGAATGGACCAAACAAGAAGGCGAAGATTATGATATGTTGGAAGAAGGTTACAACGAAGTGGTGACGCAGTTCCGTCGCTATATGGGTCACGTAACCAAAAACGTGGGCGGTATTTACGAAACACCTAAATCAATGGACCAAGAAGGGGCTGTATATGAGCCAACGCCTAAAAAAATGCAAAAAGATGCGGTTGCGTTCTTAAATCAGCAACTGTTCAACACGCCTAAGTGGATACTAGACGATAACATCTTGCGCCGTATTCGTCCTGACATGGGGGTTGATTTTATTTCCAAAATTCAGGAAACTACCCTTAGTAGCCTTTTTGCCAGCGACCGCCTTCAACGCATGATTGAGATGACCGAAAAAACGGCCGATGCCTACTCAATGGATGAGTTATTTGCCGATGTAAAAGGAGGAGTTTGGGGAGAATTGAAAACGCGCAAAGCAGCCGATGCTCACCGTCGTAACCTCCAAAAAATCTATGTAGAGCGCATGATTGCAACGCTAAACGCACCTGCGGCAGTTGGTTTTCCTTCTACCACTCCGATGAAGATGTTTGGCGCGGTGGTTGCTCCTTCGGTGGACATCCGCAAAAACGACGTGCAGTCGATGGTACGGGCGCACTTGACTTCTTTGCAAGGCGAAATTCAAGCGGCACTTCCAACCATTACCGACAAAATGACGAAATACCACCTTCAAGATTGCGTTTTCCGCATTAAGAAGGCGTTAGACCCTAAATAGTCTGACGAAGACCTTGTGCGTCGGGTCAAAACCCGACGCACTTTTACTACATTCACTATCCTCTTTGTATCAAAACTTATGGAAGAACCACTTGACGAATTTGACCGACTCATTTTGCAGCAACTCGAACGAGACGCCCGCAAAGCTTATTCGGCCATCGCCGATGATTTACAGATTTCCAACACAATGGTGCATCAACGGGTAGGAAAATTGAAACGGATTGGTATCCTAAAAGGAAGCACGATTGTCTTAAACGAACGAAAATTAGGCTACGAATGGGGCGCTTTTACGGGCATTACACTCAAAGAAGACTCTGATTCTGAGAAAATTATTGACGCACTCAAGCAAATCCCCGAAGTCACTGAGTGTTATTATATTACAGGAAAATATACGCTTTATATTCGCATCGTGGCTCGCAGCAATGAGCACATGCGCAAAGTTTTATACGAAAAAATAGACCATATCCCTGGCGTTCTCAAAACCGAATCGCTGATTGATTTTGGGGCAGCCTTCAAACGAAATGTACCCATCGAAGAATAAATCATAAATCAGTTTGAAAAGGGGCAAAAAAGGCAAAGGGCAAACGACTAAGTGTGCTTTCGGTTGCTTACAAAGTGTGCTTTCGCTTGCTCACCAAGCGTGCTTTCGGTTTCTCAAAACCGAAACAGGGGTTACTCCTTGTAGATTTACCTTTGCGAAATAATATTTGGTAATGAAGGAGTCAAACCGATTACTCAATGGTAACTAGATACTGA
>NZ_JBYFCH010000049.1:0-7331 GCF_057652295.1 Runella sp. R5_40
AAATAACCCCATTAATCAAATCCCTATTCCCTAAAATAAGGGAAACCCAGTGTCCAGTATTTAGCGGTCAGCACACTTTATTTCTACTGGTAGTGCTTACTACTAGATTTTTGTTTAGCGGCGTTATGTATTATAATATAGTACCTAGCTTTTGCAATATGTGCAAAATTAAGTGATTGTGCTGTTTGTTTGCATGGCTCCGTGTGCTATTTACTCAATGTATATTTATGGCTATTGACTATACCGATTTTCATCAAGTACGTCATCTTATTGATACGAACCCCTCCATAAAAATCCTTACCCGAAGTAGAGATACGGCGGCCTTGCTCCTTTCATTCAGCCATTGGGCTTTTAAAGTCAAAAATGTTTCTCGTTATCAGCAATCAGATTTATTAGACGCTTTGTCAAATTTTTTCTACGACAAAGAAATTGAAGATGTTAAATCTGCCCGTGACTACATTGAAGATTGGGTCAATCAGGGGTTTTATCGTAGGTTTATTAATCCTTCTAATTCTGATGAATATTTTTATGATATTACCTCTGATACTGAAAATACCCTCAGATGGCTACAAGAGTTGAACAAATCGGAATTTGTTGGAACAGAATCACGACTTTTAGATATCTTCAATACGCTACGTGAGATGGTTACGAGAAGTAGTGAAGATAAATACACTCGAATTGAACAATTAGAAAAAGAAATAGCTGATAAGAAATTAGAAATCAAGAAAATTGAGGCTGGCGAAATAGAAGTGTGGGATTCAACAAAAATTAAAGAAACCTACCAACTATTAGAAGAAAAAATCAATCGCCTAACCTCTGATTTTAGGCAAGTAGAGGAGAATTTTAGGCAGATTGATGGAAAACTTCGAGAGGATATAATTTCTACTTCATTGTCAAAGGGGAAATTCTTAGACAATCTTTTTCAGACAATCGATAAACAAATTTGGGAAAAAGACCAAGGCAAAAGTTTTAAGGCATTTTTTGATTTATTGACAAATCTAAATCGCCAAGAAGAGTTAGATAAACTGACCAGTTCAGTCTTAAAACTGCCCGATGTCCAGACAATTCAATCAAATTACAATCTTTCTGAGTTAAAATATGACCTGATTGATTACAGCCAAAACATTCACAATATCAACGATTCTATCATTCGTAGTTTGAGGCGGTTTATTGAATCCAGTTTTTTTGCTCAAAACAGACACATCATTAATAAAATTGAATCTGTTTTGGAATTAGCCATGACATTCAAACATAAAATACCAACTCAAAAAGATTTTATCGAAATAGATGGGAAGCCTGAATATAGTTTTGTGATGAGTCGAAAATTATTTGAACCCCCAAATACCACAAAAATCAAAATTCAGATAATGGAAGAGGCTGATAATGAGGGCGATTTTGAAGTGCTATTTCGACAACTTTTTATCAACCCAGAAGAATTAAAAACTAATATTCGATTTATGCTGCGAAATCGAGAAGTGGTTAGTTTGACACAAGTTATCAACACATTTCCTATTCAAAAGGGGTTAGCAGAGATAGTATGTTATATCAGTCTGGCCAAAGAAGCAGAGCAAATACAAAAGGCAATGATTGATGAAACCAACGAAGAAAAGTTAACCTACATTCAAGCAGGAGCTTGGCAAGAAATCAGTTTACCAAAAATTATTTTTAGCAATTAATGGAACCACGCAAGCTACCCGACTATAATCCTGCCTTAGTATATCTATATAAAGGGGTTATTTATCAAGAAAATGAAAAAATATGGTATCTTCTCATCAAACACCAAACTGAAATCCGAAAGCATTTTGAGCAAGCGGGGTTAGGTGTTTATATTGATGAAGCCGAAGGATATGCGCATATAGTTGATTTTGAACTACATGAAGAACAAGCCGACTTTCCGAAACTTATCGAAAAACGCCAGTTAAATTATATTACAAGTCTCCTTTGCGTGCTCTTGCGCAAGAAAATGGCAGAACATATCCAAACATCAAGCGAAACTCAAGTCCGAATCACCAAACAGGAAATCAATGACTTGATGCAAGGCTTTTTACAAATCAATAAAAATGATGATAGTAAATCAATAAAAAAAATTGATGAGGCCGTGAATCGGTTATCAGAATATGGTTTTTTGAGAAAATTAAAAAATGATGAAGATGAATACGAAATCAGGCGGATTTTGATTTCGTATATTAATATTGATTTTATCAAGGAGTTTGAACAAAAAATGAGAAGTTACGCACCAAGCCAAAGCAAAGACGACGATGAATAATACTCCTGAAAATACTGCGGGTTATAGATTGCACCGTTTTGAGGTGCTGAATTGGGGGACTTTCGATAAAAAAATCTGGAAAATTAATCCAAATGGATTTAATGCTTTGATTACTGGCGATATAGGCTCGGGGAAATCTACGCTTATTGACGGACTGACTACATTAATAGTCCCTTCTCAGAAAATTACTTATAACAAAGCGGCTGGAGCAGAAAGCCGCGAAAGAGGGCTGAAAAGTTATATTTTTGGGGCTTTTAAGGGTGAAAAAACGGACTTCTCGAATAAAAGTAAGCCCATTACGCTTCGCAAAATAGAAGACGGTACTTATAGCGTCTTGCTTGCTTGTTTTTATAACGACTATTATAAAAGTTATTGTACCATAGCTCAAGTTCTTTGGATAAAAAACGAGGGTGAAGTCGCTGAAAAGTTGTTTATAGTAGCCGAAAATGCTCTATCTATTTCTCAACATTTCCAGAATTTTACAGAAATGAGAGAATTAAAAAAGCGATTGAAAGAGTTAAAAAGCATTGATATTTTCGATACTTTTAAGGAGTATACTACTCGTTTTAGACAAATTGTAGGTATCAAATCCGACGAAGCGGTTGATTTGTTTAATCAAACTGTTTCGATGAAACAAGTTACAAATCTTACTGATTTTGTCCGTACCCACATGTTAAGCAAAACTGATGTGGGGGAAAAAATAGACGAACTTTTGAGTCGTTTTGAGCATTTGGATGCTGCACATAAAGCCATTTTAAAAGCCAAACGTCAACTTGAACTATTAAACCCTATTGTGGAAGAAATAGGTAGATATAATGAGGTTTGTCTTGAAATAGCAAAGTTAGAAGAAATATTAGCTCAAATACCTTATTATTTCGCTTACCACAAAGCCCAAATCTTACAGGAACTGCTTGGTGATGCCCAAATTGAATACGAACGAGCCGATGGTATTTTAGAAAATGCAAAATTGGACTTAGAAAGGTTAAGCAAGCAAGCTGATAAAATCAAAGAACTCATCCAAAATAATGAGAAAGGGAAACGTTTAACTCAAATTGAGGAAGAAGTACAGAAATTGGCGAAGGAAAGAAAGGCTAAACAAGACAAAGAGAGAGAGTACAAGTTACTGGCAGAAAAAATAGGACTAACTGTCGTTTTGGATGAAAACGAGTTCTATGAGAACAAAAAGAAATTAGGGAAAATAACGGTCGAAGTTGAGCAAAAACAAGAGAAACTGAGAGAACGACAAAATGCTAACTTGCTCCAAATAGACTCTTTACGAAAAACAAAAGCTGATATTGAAATAGAACTATCATCGCTCAGAGCAAGAAAAACCCAAATCCCTGACAGGCAATTAAAAGTTCGTAGAAGGATTTTAGACCATTTTGGCTTGGACGAAACCGACTTACCTTTTGTGGGTGAATTGATTAAAGTGAAAGACACCGAGGCAGCTTGGGAAGGGGCTATAGAAAGACGTTTGAATGGATTTGGTCAGAGTCTTATTGTAGCTGATGAATTATACAACCAAGTGAGCCACTTTATCAACTCAAATTCTTTTGAAGGCGAGCGGTTAGTCTATTTTAAAATAATTGATGAAGAAAAACGTGGCTTTCAACAAGTATCAAATCAATCATTAGTAAAAAAAATAGACATTAAAGACTCCGACTTTTATACCTGGATTGAACAAAGACTCATCAATGACCATAATTTGATTTGTTGCGATACCATCGAGGAATTTCGCAGAATGCCTTATGCCATAACCAAAGAAGGTTCTATAAAGTTGGGTAAAAGTCGTCATGAAAAAGATGACCGTCGCAATGTTCATGACCGCCGTAACTACATTTTAGGCTGGTCTAATGCAAACAAAATCAGTTTGTTAGAGAAGGACCTGAAGGATGTAAATCAAAAATTTAATGAATTAGAAAATCAGAATAGGAGCTTAAAGGACGAAGGAAATACGCTGAAACAACAAAATGAAGCTATACTTCTGCTCAATCAAGTTACGGATTATTCCCAGTTGAATTGGCAAGAGATAGCTACCCAAATTTTAGAATTAGAAAGAGAAGCATCTGATTTAAAAGCTACATCAAGCGAATTAGACATTCTAAATGCAAGATTGGTAAAAATTAGCCAAGAAATCATTTCTACTTCGGAGAAAAGAGACAAGCAAAATAAGGTTATTGGTAATATTGAAAGTGATGTTTTGAGAGATTCCAATGACCTTTATAATGCTCTTAACCTACTTGGTATTCTTGACAAAGACAACCGTGTGTTCGAGTCATTCTTTGATGAAGACCAGCCTATTATGGATAAGCTACCAAAGTGGCTAGATACATTAGAAAAACTACACATCGAAAACGACAAAGTTTCATCTGAGAATGAGATATTTATCAAAGAACAACTTTTGGAAAATCGAGAGATAAAACCCAATAATATAAGCGACCTAGAAAGTCGTGCAAAAGACAAAATCAATGCCAGTAGAACAGGTTTAAAAGACAAAAAAAATGAAGAAAAGTACAAAATAAGCAGTAGTATCAACAAAAAAATGGGAAAATTCAAAGAGGAATTTCCCGCTGAAACCCATGAGTTTGACACAAGCCCCGAACCCAAAGCCGCAAAAGACTACATGGAGCTACATTCTAAAATTAGAGAAGAAGACTTACCTAAACACGAAAAGCGATTTAAAGATGAATTGAATAATAAAACGATTGGCTATATTTCTCTCTTTAAAAATAACTTAGAACGCCAAGAAAACGATATAGAGAAAAAAATAAGCACCATAAATGAAAACCTTAAGGAGATAGACTACAGTAAAACAGAGGGGACTTATATTAAAATTGATAAGTCTAAGGTCGAAACATCCGATATAATTGATTTCAAAAATGACCTAAAAAACTGTCTCAGTAATACACTTGGCGAAAATGAACTAAATATCGAAAAACAGTTTGAAGCAGTAAAAAAACTGTTAGTTAGGTTTCAAAAATCGACCGACGAAGATAAAAAATGGACAGAAAAAGTAACCGACGTAAGAGAATGGTTCTTGTTTGGTGCAGAAGAATTGTATCGAGAAGATGATAGCCTAAGAGATTATTTTAGCGACTCTTCTGGAAAATCAGGTGGGCAAAAGGAAAAATTGGCTTATACAATATTAGCCTCCGCGATTACCTATCAATTTGGGTTGAGTTGGGATGGAAAACCTAAAACCTTCCGCTTAGTGGTGATTGATGAAGCATTTGGGCGTGGTTCAGATGATAGCACAAGGTATGGTTTAGAACTCTTCAAAAAAATGAACTTACAACTATTGATAGTTACCCCTTTACAAAAAATCAACATTATAGAAGATTATATCAATGCCGTACACTTCGTGGCCAATTCAAATGGGCAGTATTCAACCATTACTAATTTGAGCAAACAAGAATACTTAGAAAACAAAGAGAAATATGCTGAGTCCCAGAGAAATTGAAAAAAAAGCCGAGAAGTGGTGGAATGATGGTAGTTTTTTAATCGCTTGGTTAAGAAATGAAAGTTTTTTTCCAAAAGAAATCCCTCAAATCGGTGTGGTAAAGCCTTCTGAAGTTGGGCAGAATTTTGAAAAAATATATCAAGAACAACAGATTTTAAAAGAGTACTCAAAAGTAGGAAGAGGGTTTGGATATCAGCTTTTTTGGAAACAAATCAACAATAAGAGTATTGGAAACAGCGGTTTTATTACAAAAATAAGTATCGAAACAGAAACAGATTTTGTCAAATTAATAGATAAAGAAGAAAAATTTGATGAGTTTAAATATTCTGTCAAGCTTATCAAAACACAGCTGCCGAGGCTTTTGGACTGGGTTTTGGAAAATCCTCTACAAGTAATAAACCAAAGTGATTGTTGGCCTAATCTACTAAAAATCAGCCAATATTTTCTTCAAAATCCTATGCCACATCTATACATCAGGCAACTACCTATTGAAAACCTACACACTAAATTTATTGAGAATAATAAACCTATTATCACCTCTTTGCTGAATTTTCTTTTGCCGTCAACCTCCATAAATGCCGAAACTACAGATTTTGAAAAACGTTTTGGGTTAAAGGAGTCGGAACCAATAATACGATTTCGAATTTTAGATAACAGCCTTTTTGTCAACAACTTATCTGATATTTCGCTGCCATTATCACAACTTCAAGATTTATATATCAATAGTAGTTTAGAGCGAATTTTCATAGCAGAAAATAAGATGTGCATTCTCACATTCCCAGAAATGGGTAAGTCTATCATTATTTTTGGAAGTGGAAAGGCTGTAAGCAATCTTGAAAAACTGGAATGGTTACAAGAAAAACAAGTTTATTACTGGGGAGATTTGGATGTAGAAGGGTTTGAGATACTTTCTAATCTACGCAAGTTTAAAGCTAATGCTCAATCGCTTATGATGGATTTTGAATGCTTTGATTTATTTTCAAAGGAAGGACTCGTGGAGGGAAAAGATTCAGTGAAAAAGCTACCACCAAATCTAACAGACGACGAAATTGCTATGTTTCAAAGATTAAAAACATTGCCCCAAAAAAGCAACAGGTTAGAGCAAGAAAGAATACCTCAATGGTATGTGAATGAAAATTTGACAAAATTGAGATTTGCTACAAGCAAGTGATTTAAATAATTCAGATGCTTATCAGCAAGCTATGTTTGAGGTCACGCCCCATCTCCACGAAACCCACGAAGATTTTTCAACTTTCAGCCACGAATCATCTCATTCAGATTTTGATGGACATGATGCGGGCTATGGTTTTTGAGAAGAGAAAACACTAAGATTTTTGAAGTTTAAGGCGCTCTTTTTGCACAAACGAAACCTTTACCCCTGCCAACTCGGCGATTTTGGCATTATCAAAGTCAGTTTTTGTAAGTAGGTTTTGAACAAAATCAAGGTTTTTTTTCTCGATACCTTTTAATTCTCCTAGTCGGGAGTGTAATACAAACTCTGTCTAATGATCATTTTTGGCCAAATTTAGTTTTTTCTTTCGATTTCAAATGCTTTTTTGTTTTGTTATTTGTCTAGTCAAGGGCGGCTGAGGAACGAGGCCGTTT
>NZ_JBYFCH010000050.1:0-6800 GCF_057652295.1 Runella sp. R5_40
TTACGATGTTTGCTCATATTGACTACAAGTTAGGTTTTCCCTTAACTTGTGTCCAGTTTTTTATCGGGCTGACAAGAAAGATTCACAACGAAAATAGGGATTTTTTAAGTTGTTGTACCCTTCTGTCTCGTTTTTTTCCTAATTTGTGCCACAAACAGGCTTCTTTTGCCCTAAACCTGAAATCCTTATGTTTCCTATTCCTAAAATACTACATCCGTAGTAGGCACTTTGAGTGTTTTACTCCCTTTGAAAATCTCTAAATCATCATATCCGCAAAACCTAACTTTCATCAAAACCAACACTTCATGAAACTAAACATTACTACCAAAATCGTCATTGGCTTTATTCTAGGGGTCGTTATCGGGCAAATTTTGCACAGCACGATGGACGCCGAGCAGGCTGCCGAAATATCAAAAAAATTCCAGATTCTGAGCAAAGTCTTCCTCAAACTCATCAAAATGATCGTGGGGCCGCTGGTGTTTTGTACACTTGCAGTGGGGGTAGCCAAACTCGGCGATTTTAAAGTCGTGGGTCGTATTGGTATCAAAACCTTGCTTTATTTTTACTTTGCTACCATCTTATCCCTGCTTGTAGGTCTATTGGTTGTGAATGTAACTCGTCCTGGCGAAGTACAACAATGGCCTCGCCCTGCTGCGGGTACCGACACGGGAGTGACGGGCAAGTCGATGAAAACCGTCGAAGATTTTATTTTACACATCTTCCCTGATAGCTTCTTTAAAGCCCTTTCCGAAAACGAAATCCTCCAAATTGTGGTGTTTTCGTTGTTTTTTGGGATTGCTTTGGGCGCTGTAGGAGAACACGGCAAAAAACTCATCAAAGCCATTGAAAGCCTTTCGGAGGTAGTATTTAAAATTGTTGGGTACGTGATGGAGTTGGCTCCTTTTGCCGTCTTAGGGGCAATGACAGGCGTAGTGGCCATGAAGGGACTTGGCATTTTGATTTCGTATGCCTACCTAATGGTATGTTTTTTCGGAGGACTACTTTTCTTTATTTTCGGGGTATTGTGGGCTATTTGCCTTGTCATGAAAATTCCGTATCTCAAACTGTTGGCGCACGTCAAAGATTCGATGATTCTGACGTTCAGTACAGCTAGCTCAGAGGCTTCTTTGCCGCAACAAATCACTGCTTTGGAAAAATTTGGTTGTAGTCAGCGTATCATTGGGTTTGTGTTGCCATTGGGTTATTCTTTCAACCTTGATGGCTCGATGATGTACATGACTTTTGCAACGGGTTTTATTGCCCAAGCTTACGGCATTCCGCTCACCATTCAGCAACAAATAGCCATGCTCCTTACCCTGATGATCACTTCCAAAGGAATCGCGGGTGTACCACGTGCCTCGTTGGTGGTAATTGCGGGAACGTTGGCGCAATTTAACCTACCCGTCGAAGGGCTGGCACTGCTACTCGGTATTGATCCCTTCTTAGACATGGGGCGTTCGGCCACTTCGGTAGCTGGAAATGCCGTGGCAACGGCAGTTATTTCAAAACTTGAAGGAGAATATACCGAAAGCTAATAAAAATCGCTGTAACTCCTTGACACTTTGGTTGAAAAGGATTAGGTTAGATAAATTTTTCCCTATACCTAAAATCTATCACCTCATCCTTTTCAATCACATGGCACAATCACTTCCCCTCGAAAACGAAATTGCAGGCGTATTTGCAAAATTTCCGCAATTGCCTGACAACGTCAAAGAAATTCTGGTTAAAATCTCTCCGTTCCTCTGCATCGTTGGGGTCATTTTTGGAGCATTAGGGCTACTTGCGGTCTTAGGCATTGGCGCTGGTGCTACGGCCATCGGCCTAGCTTCTTTTGGAAATATGGGAGTTTATTGGATTTCGATGGCAATTTTAGCCGTTATGGTACTTTTAGAAGGTCTGGCTATTTCGCCACTGATGAAACGCCAAAAGAAAGGCTGGGATTATATGTACTATATTTTCTTGTTGAGCCTCGTTAGCGGAGTTGTCAACCTAGCGGGAATTGGAGGTTTGTTTAGCAACCTTATTAGTCTTGCTTTTTCGTTTCTGCTTGGAGGGTGGTTATTATTCCAAATTCGAGAAAAATACGCATAAAAGCTTTCAAAAAGCCATAGTTCACCACTATGGCTTTTTTTATTTTGCCGCTTCTACCATTGCCAACAATCCATCCAAGCCCGTTTCTCGCTCATTGAGGAACAAGGGTTTATGAAAAAAGTGTAGTTTTTGAAGTAAGTGCAACAACTGCATTTTTTCCGCTTCATTGAGCGTTCCTGCAATAATCAAGCTTGCTTTTCGCATTTCTTCAAACGTCCCGAAAAGTACCCCCATTCCTTTTCCTGTAATCAATAAGCGTTTGCTTCGGCGGTCTTTTGGGTCATCGGTTTGTTCGATGAGGCCATTGTTCAATAACCGCTTGATGACTTCCATCCCCGTTGTTTTTTCGTGGATGTTCATGTCAATAATCTCCGTTTTGGTACAGCCGCCCGTCTGCCAAATGCCCGCCAAATACGAAAAATCATCAATCGTAATCAGGTGAGCAGAGTCCAGTGCTTTTTTGATGTACCCTTTGGCATAGCGATACAAAAATGCCACCAACTGCGACAACAGTACTTCTACCGTTTCTCCATTTTCAAATTTTAATTCGGGGTCCGACGATTTTGCGAAAACTTGTTGATTGAGGTACGCCACAAACCCCTCCATGTCCTTCCGTTGAAGCGGCGAGCGCTGCGCTTCGTAGTTGGCCAAGTGCCCAATCAACTCTTGTAATAGTGCGTAGTTCATTTTTTTAGTAGTGAAAACATTCTAAAAATTGAAAAATATTTTGTTTTCGTACAAACAATAATTCATTTGGAATGTTATCGTAGTAATTAACACAAATCAAATCATAAATGTTTTTTACTGCTCATTTTAAAATTCGCATGAAAACACACCTATTCGCTCTACTACTCATCGTTAGTGTCACCAATGCGTTTGCCCAAAACACAGGAACCATTTTGGGGTCTGTGCGCGACAAACGTACCCAAGAAACGCTTATTGGGGTGACGGTACAGATTGAAGGCACGACCCAAGGCACCACCACTGACGTGGATGGAAAGTTTAAACTCACTCTACCCGTAGGAAGCTACAACCTCAAAGCATCTTTTGTAGGCTACAAAACCGCTAGTAAATTCAACGTCGTACTCACGTCGGGAAATGCCCAACAAATTACGTTTGACCTCGAAGAAGAAGCGGTACAATTGACCGAAGCCAAGGTTGTCTATAACCGTTCTATTTCGGTAGCTTCGGTCGAAACGCCCAATTCCATTCAAAAACTGACTACCGAAGAAATCAAAAACAACCCAGGCGGGAACTTTGATATTTCGCGCGTGATTCAGGTACTTCCAGGTGTAGGAGGAACGGCAGGTTCGGTAGGAGGTTTTCGTAACGACCTCATCATCCGTGGCGGTGGCCCCAACGAAAACGTTTTTTACCTAGATGGCATCGAAATACCCGTTATCAACCACTTTGCCACTCAGGGGAGTTCGGGTGGTCCTACGGGGATTCTTAACGTATCGTTTATTGAAGACGCCACGTTGAGTTCGAGTAGCTTCAATGCCCGTTACGACAATGCACTGTCGTCAGTATTGCAATTCCGTCAGCGCGAAGGAAACCCCGAACGCCTCCAAGGCAACTTTCGAGTCAGCTCCACCGAAGTAGCAGGCACATTTGAAGGGCCGCTTTCGCCCAAAACCACTTTTTTGGCATCGGTACGCCGCTCGTATTTGCAATTTTTATTCAAAGCCATTGACCTCCCTATTCGTCCCAATTACTGGGATTTTCAATACAAAGTCACGCACAAACTCAACAAAAAAACTACATTAACAGCCATTGGAGTGGGAGCCATCGACGAATTTTCGTTTGCGGTTCCCAAAGAATCTTCCCCCGAAAAAGAGTATGTGCTTCGTTCTAACCCCACCATCAATCAGTGGAATTATACGACAGGGTTTTCGCTCAAACGGTTGTTGGAAAACGGCTACCTCAACGTTTCACTCAGCCGAAATATGTTCAACAACCGCCTCGACCGCTTTGAGGACAATCGTCAAGGGGACGAAAATTACCGCGCGCTCAAAAGCGTATCTCAAGAAATTGAGAACAAACTCCGCCTCGATGTGAATAAGTTTGTGGGTAAGTGGGAATATAGCTACGGCGCCATGCTTCAGTATGTTAAGTACAACAACGACTTCTTCAACGTACTGCGTCGCGAAGTCAAAAATACCCAAGGGCAAGTGATTCAACCTGCCGTGAACATTGCGTTCAACACGGCCATTGATTTCTTCAAATTCGGAGCTTTTGCCCAAGTAAACCGCAAGCTATTGGACGACCGCTTGAATCTTTCGGCGGGCTTGCGTACCGATATGAATTCGTTTACGTCGGATGGTAACAATCCGATTGAGACCCTTAGTCCGCGCGTTTCGGCGAGTTATCAGTTGAGCGACAAATGGCGTTTAAACGCGTCGGTGGGGCGGTATTTCAAAACACCGATTTATACGGTTTTGGGGTATAAGCAAGACGGCAATTTTGTCAATAAATCAAGCAAATACATCCGTTCCGACCATTTGGTAGCAGGCTTAGAATTTATCCCAACACCTACTACGCGTATTACGCTCGAAGGTTTTGTGAAGCAATACGACAATTACCCCGTTTCGGTACGTGATGGCATTTCGTTGGCCAACCAAGGCGGTAATTTCGGTGCCATTGGTAACGAAGCAGTCATCAGCACGGGCCAAGGACGTAGCCGTGGACTTGAGTTTTTCTTCCAACAAAAGTTGGCCAAAAACTTCTTTGGGGTCTTTAGCTACACACTCTTCCGTTCGGAGTTTTCGGGAAAAGATGGGAAGTACGTGGCTTCTGCGTGGGATACGCGTAACCTAATTTCAACACAATTGGGGTATAAGTTTAAAAAAGGCTGGGAGTTGGGGCTTAAATGGCTCTATCAAGGGGGCGCACCTTACACACCTTACGACTTGGCCGCTTCGCAGCGTAACTACCTCACCACGGGCGTAGGTACCGAAGATTACACTCGACTCAATAGCCTGCGGTTGAAGTCATTTAGTCGCGTGGACTTCCGCATTGACAAAAAATGGAATTACAAAAAAACCTCTATTGACTTGTTTTTTGACTTGCAAAACGCGCTGCTTACTACCAATCCCGCTTTGCCACAATACACCTTTGAGCGGTTAGCTGATAATTCTGGATTTAGAACTACGGATGGATTAGCGTTACGAAGCGACGGCAGCAATGGAGTTCCGCTCATTCTAGCCAACGAAGACGCTAACTTTACCCCTGCGCTGGGTTTTGTGATTGAGTTTTAGTGAAACGTTGCTCTCTGTGACATTTCTCACTTCCTCTAGTAATAGTTTGTTGTTGTTTTACATCAATAACAAACTATTACTATTATGAACAGTCTAACACAGAAAATCTTATTTATCCTAGGTATTACCATCTTTGCAGGATGTAATGATAACCGTTCAACTCTTAATCCAGGGCTATCTCCCGAGATACAAAAAGCACTCAATGCTACGATTGAGGATGAATATAAAGCTCAAATTACGTATCAGCGAATATTGAGTGACTTTGGAAGTCAAACGAAGCCATTTAGTAACATCCTAAGTGCCGAAGTGAAACACGCCGATGCCATAGCTAATCTTCTCAATACCTACGATTTACCTGTTCCTAACAACACCTTTAATGTCGCAGATATGCCAACTTTTAGCACCGTTAAAGATGCCTGTGCGGCAGGAGCTATTGCTGAAGTTGAAAATATAGAATTGTACGATAAATTTTTAAAACTTGATTTACCTTCCGACGTTCGCAACGTTTTTGAAAACAACCGAAAAGCTTCTTTAAATAATCACTTGCCTGCATTTAATGCCTGCAAATAACCTTTAAACAACACGCTAAAAAATGAAAAATATCTTTGTTGCTCTCGTCATTTTATTGGCGACAAGTACCTTTGCTTTGGCTCAAAAAGGTAAAGATTGGGTAGCTCTTTCAGAAATGAAAGCCTTGATGAAACAGACTTTCCCACCGCTTATGAAGAACAACGATTTGACACCTGCCCGCAAAAACGCGGCGGCAATGTTGATATTAGCGCAAAACCTTGAAAAAGGCGAGAAGCCGCGTCCTTTTGCCAAAAAAAGTATGGAAGACAAATTCCAAAAAATCACCCAAAACTCGCAGGCATTAGCCGACTTAGTAGCCAAAAATGCTTCAGACGAGGAGGTTAAAATTGCACTTTCTACTCTTCATGGTTCGTTTGCAGAAATAGCCCACCATAAAAAGGCAGGTCATCAAGGCCACGGTGCCGAAAATCACTAATTTTTGCCCTTACAAGTGTCGAGTGCAGAATGTCGATTGATTATTTATCTTAACGTCTGACACTTCGTCTGATCCCTAAGATTATCAAAGCCCTATTTTTGAATTACCATGAGAATTATCGCCAAACGAATGCTCAAAGAGTTTTAGGAATTAAATCCTGACTCAGAAAATTCATTATTAGAATGGCATGATGTTGTTACAAGTGCAGCATAGCCCACTCCCAATGAGGTAAAATCAACATTTGGAAATGCGAGTATCATTGATAAAAATCGCGTTATTTTCAATATCAAAGGTAACGATTACCGACTTATTACTCATATTGATTACGTCTTTGGAATCGTATTCATACTGTGGGTAGGAACGCACGCTGCCTATGATAGAATTGATGCAAAAAAAATTGAATTTAAACGAAAGTCTCAACCATGATAAAACCGATAAAGACAGAA
>NZ_JBYFCH010000051.1:0-6066 GCF_057652295.1 Runella sp. R5_40
AGTTACCATTGAGTAATCGGTTTGACTCCTTCATTACCAAATATTATTTCGCAAAGGTAAATCTACAATGAGTAACCTCCCCGTTTTTCCTTTATTCTTCGCGAAATCGGACGTAGAGGTGCTCGTCAATGAAGGTATTTTCTTTATAAATAGACTTCTTCAGAATGGCTTCCAAGTGATACCCTGCTTTTTCCAACACCTTCATAGAGGCAGGATTATGGGCCATCACCCCTGCATAAAGGCGCTGCAAATTGAAGGTACGAAAGGCATAGTCTGTGACTTCTAGTACTGCTTCAGTAATGATTCCTTTTCCCCAAAAAGGCTCTCCAAGCCAGTAGCCAATTTCGGCATTTTTACAGAAAATATCTTTTTGTAAAACAATTCCTACACAACCTACTGCTTCTCCATCGACCTCAATGGCAAACACCGTGGGTATTTTTTCGGATGTGCACAGGTGTATCCAATGAAAGGCATCATCACTTGTATAAGGATGCGGGAAAGCGTCGCGCACGTTGCGCCAAATCTGGTAATTGTTGGCATAGCGAACTAGCGAACGCTCATCTCCTTTCTGCCAGCGGCGTAAATGGTAGGAAGGTTTCATAATTAATCAGAAAACTCAATTTCTTTCAATAACGAAGAAAGTTCTTGAGAGGTTATATTTTCTTTCTCTGATTTGTCGTAAATAGTAAGCAAAAAAAGCTGATTGTCAATCATTTTTACACACGTAATCAGCCTTGCACCTCCACTTTTGCCTTGTTTTTTTGAGGCAATAGCAACTCTAATTTTGTAGCAATTATGGCCAAGCGATGTTCCCAATTTTGGGTTGTTTCGGAGAAGTTCAAAGAGGGCGGCAATGTCGGTACCAAGTGAACTGTACTTTCTAGCCAATTTTTTAAAATCACGGTTGAATGTTCTACTAACGATGATTTTCATAGATAACCTTCTTGTTTAAGCTCCGCCAAGAAATCTTCTGCTGTCTGAAGCTCAATTTTCCCCTGACGATATAGCTTTACTTCTTCCACTGCTTCTGTAATATTCGTTATTATTTCATCTTTAGTAAAGATGGGTGCCTCTAGTTCTTGTTTCTCTTCCAGCAAATCGAGTGCTTTTTGGTACTTCTCCCATTCTTTAATTGGAATAATGACGGCTTTTTTACGCCCCCTCTTATCAGTTATGTATTGAAGAGATGTCATAAGTTTCTTTTTTTACAAATCTACAAAACAATAAACTCATTTGCTATTGCCTAACATTCATCTGCCTATATCGCCATTAATCCTAAAAATGACAGACGGCGTGTGTTTTTTTCTATTTTCGCACAAACCTTAAAACCTAAAATCCATTTTTTCTCATGCAGCTAACCATTACCAACCTTTCCAAAACGTATTCCAATGGAGTACAGGCTCTTAAAGATGTAACACTTACCATTCCGCAGGGGATGTTTGGGCTTTTGGGTCCCAACGGTGCGGGTAAAAGCTCCTTGATGCGTACCATTGCTACCCTTCAAGAGGCCGATAGTGGCAGCATTTCGCTCGATGACTTGGACGTGCTACGCCAAAAGGAAGACGTACGTAAAATTTTAGGATACTTGCCGCAAGAATTTGGCGTATATCCGCGCGTAAGTGCAGAAACCATGCTCGACCACATTGCTGACCTAAAAGGGATTGCAAACCGTGGCGAGCGTAAGGATATTGTAACGGCGCTTCTTCAAAAAGTAAATCTCTACGAAGCCCGTAAGAAAAACTTGGGGACGTACTCGGGAGGGATGAAACAGCGCTTTGGCATCGCTCAGGCGCTTATTGGCAATCCCAAACTTATCATTGTCGATGAACCAACGGCGGGTCTCGACCCTGCCGAACGTAACCGCTTTCACAATTTACTTTCCGAAATTGGTGAGAATACGATTGTGATTCTTTCAACGCACATCGTGGAAGATGTTACCAACCTTTGCTCGCACATGGCCATCATTTGTTTGGGTGAAGTAGTGGCCAAAGGGAATCCGAATGAATTGGTCAAAAGCCTTAAAGGTAAGGTGTTTAAGAAAAGTATTGAAAAACACGAGCTGAACGACTATCGCGAAAATTACCAAGTTATTTCGACTTCGCTGAAGATGGGTAAAACCCAAATCAGGGTCATCACCGACGAGTCACTCGAAGGCTTTGAAGCGGCTACGCCCGATTTAGAAGATGTGTATTTCTCCGAAATCACAGTTCGCCAAGGGCTGGCAGTGTAGTCTTTTGGGTCATTTTTAATTAAAGAGCGAAGTCAAACACAGCTAAATTTATGTTTTCAACCATACTTTCTTTTGAATTAAAATACCGCTTTAAGCGACCCGCCACTTGGGGCTACTGGGCGGTGATGTTTCTATTTTCGTTGGTGCTGGCACTGTTTGGTTCGGTGAGTATCAGCGGAGGTTCGTCCGAAAAAGTATTCATCAACGGCCCTGCGATTGCGGGGGTTTTCATTGCCGTGATGAGTGTATTTGGTATCATGCTTGCGACGGCGGTGATGGGCGTGCCCGTCTATCGTGATATTGAGCACAAAACCCAAAATTATTATTTCAGCTACCCCATTTCCGAAAAAGGCTACTTGATGGGTCGTTTCGTTGGGTCATTTTTGACGCTGTTATTTATTGGTTCAGGAATGATAGTGGGGCATTTGTTTGGTTGTATTATCGGCCAAACCTTTGACGTTGGCGATAATGTCGAACGCATTGGCCCTTACAATTTACTCAACTACCTGTGGCCTTATTTGGTCGTAGGCGTTCCCAATTTGTTTTTTGCGGGAAGCCTCTTTTTTAGCTTGGTGGCCTTGACAAAACGCGTGTTTGTTACCTATGCGGGTGGGGTGGTTTTGTTGGTGACTTACTTGGTCGCCTCTTCGTTGATGACCGATTTAGACAACAAGTCGCTGGCCGCTATTCTCGACCCTTTTGCGTTGGGAGCGCTCGACGATTTGACGCGTTACTGGACAGTTACGGAACAAAATACCCGCTTTTTTCCACTGGAAGGTAATTTCTTGTGGAACCGTTTGTTGTGGATAGGTGTAGGGCTGTTGCCATTGTTGTATCTGTTGTTCCGTTTTGATTTTCAACGCTTCATTGCACCGAAATCTCAAAAAATTTCCAAAAAGAAAACCGAAAAAGTAGCTGCTCCTCGCTCATTGGCTGATTTGCCCGTGGCCGCAAAAGCCTACACCACGGGTCGTTATTTGAGGCAAATGCTCAGTATGGCCAAAGTCGAGTTTCGGAACATCGTTCGAGACCCCTTCTTTATTGCTATTTTGTTGGCGGCGGCATTGTTCTTGTTTTTAGATAATCAATACGCAGGAATGATGTACGGAACCGATTCATTGCCAACTACTTATTTGATGTTAGAGTCGAAAGATAGTACATTTTATTTTGTGGTGATTATCCTGATTATTTTCATTACGGGCGAAGTCGTTCACCGCGACCGAACGGTCAATTTTCACCTTATTGGCGATGCGTTGCCTTTGCCCAACTGGTTGGTGTATGGCTCCAAGTTTTTGGCCATGATTGGGGTGATGCTGTTCATTCCTGTCGTGGGGATTTTGTGCGGCGTTATCTGGCAGACCATCAAAGGATACTTCGATTACAACTTTGCGCTGTACCTGCAAGGCTACGTAGTGCCTATTTTGCAGTGGACGTTCCTGACCATGATTACGTTTTTGATTCATACGTTGGTCAATAACAAAATGACGGGGCACGTGGTCAACATTGCTTTTTGGGCGGTGCTGTACGGCACGCGGGCTTTTTCTGAATACAAATACATGTTGCTGTATTTCAACGCCGTTCCTACTTCGACGTATTCAGACATGAACGGGTTTGGGTTCACCGAAAATACGATGTGGTATTTGTTGTGCTGGGGCGGATTGGCGGCAGTCTTTTTGGTGATTGGCAACCTGTTTTGGTCGCGCGGAACGGAAACCAATTTCAAAAATCGTTGGCGGTTGGCCATGCAGCGTTTTACCCCTGCTACGGGGGCGTTGCTGTCGGTTTTTACCCTTGTGTGGCTAGGTTCAGCGGGCTTTATTTATTACAACCAAAGTGTATTGAACAAGTACCGTACCGCCGAAGAAGGCCGCAAACGGAGCGCGGAGTACGAAGAAAAATACCGCAAATTTTACCTTAAACCCCAGCCTAAAGTAACGTCGGTGAAGGTAGAGGTAGATTTGTTTCCTAAAAAACGAATGATAGATGCCCGTGGTCGATTTGTGATAAAAAATAAGCACAATCGCCCGTTGGATTCGCTGATTTTGAACGTGGGAGGCGGTTTCCCGCATTACCGAATGAGTCTAAAAATCGACGGAGTGGAGCCTAAGAAATTGTTGAATGATACGATTCAACGGTTTTATATTTATCAATTGCCTAAAAAGCTGATGCCCAACGACTCGGCGGTGCTTGAAATCGCGTCGCATGGTGAGTTTAGAGGCTTTCGCAATGGGGGAGAAGAGCAATTTACGATTACGGACAATGGTACTTTTGTGAACCAAGGCGATTTGTTCCCGAGCATTGGGTACAGTCAGCAAGCCGAACTTTCGTCGGAGCGGTATCGGAAAAAGTACAAACTGCCGATTCGGGAATTTGACATGCCCAAACGCACTGACTCCACGGGATTACAGAATTTCTTGTTTACCCAAGAAGGCGACTGGATAACGTTTGAAGGCACGGTCAGTACCGAACCCGACCAAATTGCGATTATGCCTGGGTATCTACAAAAAGAATGGACGCAAAACGGTCGCAAGTACTTCCATTACCAACAAAACGAGTTCATGGATTTGTTCTTCAATGTCGCGTCGGCGCGTTATGCCGTCCACCGCGAAACGGTAAAAAACTCTGATGGACAGGATATTAAAGTGGAGATTTTTCATCATCCTACGCACAACCAAAACATTACCCACTTTATGAACGGACTGAAAGACGCCTTGCGGTACTGCTCGTCCAATTTCCGTCCGTACCAGTTCCGACAGATGCGTATTTTGGAATTTCCTCGTTATCAGACCTTTGCGCAGTCGTTTCCTAATACCATTATGTACTCGGAAAACTTCGGGTTTTTGGCCGATTTCTCAGACCCCAACAAAACCGATTATGCGTATTACGTAACGGCGCACGAAGTGGCGCACCAATGGTGGGGACACCAAGTTATGCCGAGTTTCACGCGGGGTGCCAACAACATCGCCGAGGCATTGGCCGAATACAGCTCGCACATGGTGCTACACCACACTTACGGCCGCGACGTGATGCAGGAGCGCCTCAAATACGCCCTCGACCAGTATTTACGCGGTCGTGGTACGGAAAACAAAGGCGAACAGCCGCTGATGGACAACGAAAACGGGGCGTACATTTGGTACGGAAAAGGCACGCTGACGTTTTATGCCCTGCAAGATATGGTGGGTGAGCAGCGCCTCAACACGTGGCTGAAAGACTACGCCGAACGGACGGCCTTCCGCCAGAAAGCGCCTTTTACGACGACCGACGAATGGTACAACAGTATTTACACCCAAACGCCTGATTCGCTCAAGTATTTTGTGGAGGATTGTATCAAGAAAATCACCTTGTACGAAAACAAAGTAACGGCCGTAGAAGCGACGCCGCTGAAAGGCGACCAGTACAAAATAAAGCTGACCATAGAAACCAAAAAGCTGTATTTTGACAAAACGGGCAAGGAAATTGCGCAGGGAAAAACGCCGAACTACATCGACATTGGGGTGTTTACTGAGGAGTCTAAAAACAAGCTAGGCATGAAGCAAAAAGTGCCGCTTTACCTCCAAAAACACAAACTCAGCCCAGGCAAGCACACGATTGAGTTGGTGGTAAAAGGCAAGCCCCTCAAAGGCGGCATCGACCCCTACAACAAACTCATCGACCGCATTTCGGATGATAATGTGATGAAAGTGGAAATGCTGTAAGAAATTCCTCACCTTCTCGAAAGCTTTAAAGCTTTCGAGAAGGTTGTTTTAATCCAAAAAATGTGAGACTGTAAATTAAACTCTGTCTAAAGGTTTTTTAACTTTACGACAGAACAATGGAAAAGACAGAATTTGAACAGA
>NZ_JBYFCH010000052.1:0-5950 GCF_057652295.1 Runella sp. R5_40
ACCTCCAAGCAAATTGCTGAACTGCTATTTATTGCCGAAAAAACAGTAGAGCATCACCGTGCAAATATTATCCAAAAGCTCAATTTACCAAAAGAAAAGAATTCTCTTTTGGTTTGGGCTACTGCTAACTATAAAAGGACAGTTTAAATAGTAGAATGGACTGTATTCATCTACTGTGGGTTGTGTTAAAAAATCTTTTATAGCGAAATTATAACAGTATATTTTTGAGTGTATAAAAAATTGAGGTTATATTTATACGCTAATCACGTATTCAATATGCCACAATTAGACCGTTCCAACTTTAAGTACAACGCCAAGGTTTTTGAAAAAACATGCCTTTGGTGTGGGACGCCCTTTTTTGCTAGTCGCTCCACAGCCAAGTACTGCTGTGGGACCTGTAGGGGATACGCCAATCAAGCCAAACAATCTGAGGAAGCAATTCCTTACGATGAGACCGAAAAAATGATTTCGGCGTTGCTTTCTGAAAATGCCTATTTGAAAGGACAGCTTCAAAGGTATGTGACCGAAAATGACGAATTGAGAAAACAGTTACTGGGAAAAGCGGCTCAATAGCCTCGTTATAACTGTAGGCATTAGATTTATAATTTGATTTTATAACGGAATAATAACGATAATAATTTGAAATAGTATTAAAAAAGCCAATAAAATTGAATAGACTTTACGTAGGTTCCTTCGCATCTAGTTTGTATTTTTTAGTTTCTTGGGCTAATGAGAAAGCGCGGTTATGCCAAAAATAGAGTATATTTGATAGCACTAAAAAGAACCTTGGAAAGCTCAAGCTTGCAAGAATTACACAGCTTATAGAATGGAAGAAAGTCAAAATATAGAATGGAAAGAAACTTGGCGTGATGAATATATCAAGTGGATTGGTGGTTTTGCGAATGCCTCTGGCGGAAAACTTTTCATTGGGATCAATGACAAAGGGGAAGTGACGGGGCTTACTGATGCAAAAAAATTGTTGGAAGATATTCCAAATAAGGTGCGGGATATTTTGGGAATTGTCGTGGATGTGGATTTAAAAACGAGTCTTCAAGGAAATTATTTAGAAATTACCGTAGAAGCTTATCCTTACCCAGTTAGTTACAAAGGACAGTATCATTACCGCAGTGGTAGTACCAAACAGGAACTTAAAGGAGCTGCTTTGGATAAGTTCTTGCTCAACAAACAAGGAAGACGCTGGGATGCAGTGCCAATTCCCCATGTTTCAGCAAATGATTTGAGTCTATCGGCCTTTGATTTTTTCCGAACAAAAGCCATTAAATCTAATCGACTGACGGAAGAAATTGTCCAGGAAAGTAACGACATTTTGCTCGAAAAGCTTCATTTGACCGAAGGTAAATTCTTGAAAAGAGCAGCGATTTTACTTTTTCACCCAGATCCTGAAAAATACGTCACTGGAGCTTTTGTTAAAATTGGCTATTTCCGTACGGATGATGACTTGTTGTTTCAGGACGAAATCCACGGGCATTTATTCGAGCAAATCGAAAAAGTACTTGATTTGCTTCGTACCAAATACCTAAAAGCACTTATCAGTTATGAAGGTATTCAACGCATCGAAGAACTCCCGTTTCCAGAAGCAGCCCTGAGGGAGGCATTGCTCAACGCCATTGCCCACAAAGATTACAGTAGCGGAATTCCCATTCAAATCAGTGTATATGCCGATAAAATTATCTTTTGGAACGAAGGTACATTACCCGAAAACTGGACAGTCGAAAACTTAAAACAAAAACATGCCTCACGGCCTTTTAACCCTAGTATCTCAACCGCCCTTTTCCGAACTGGCTACATTGAGCAATGGGGAAGAGGTACTATTCGAATTATCAACGAGTGTATTCGTTACGGTTTACCTGCCCCTGTGTTCGATTATGATTTTGCTAGTGTAATGCTTGAAATAAAACAAAAAATCGAGAAAGGGACACAAAACAACGCGTTTCCTGCTAAAGATGTCGGAGAAATGTCGGAGAAAATGTCGGAGAAAGTACTGGAGTTGATTAGAACAAATTTTACTATCACAACAGCAATTTTGGCAAAAGAACTCAGAGTGAGTACAAAAACCATCGAAAGAGCCTTAAAAACGCTCAAAGAGGAGAAGAAAATCGAAAGGATGGGGGGAGACAGAGGTGGCTATTGGAAAGTTATACCGAAATAAAAGGAGTACCAATTCCCCGCCAATAGCTTGCGTTAGATTTTGTCCTGACAAAGTCATGGCTTGCTAACGCTTCGCTTTCTTTTTAATCTCCCATAATCTCCTTTTATCTCCGCTAATCTTCTATAACTCTACACTATATACGTCTGACTATTATTGGCGGTCGTGAGCCATCAGGCATATTTTACCCTAACCCAAACACCTTCGCCGTATAGGCACCGATATTTTTAACCTCGTTACTAACCACTTTCAACTTAATATCATACAGAGTTTTGTGAATTTCTGATTGCGAAAACTTTTCAACAATTTGAATTGCTTGATCTTTACGTAAACGAAATTCGTTAATCAGACGCCCAAAAACGACCGCTGATTCGTCCTGAAAATCAATTTTTGTTTGTGCTCCACGAATTCTAGTGATGGTAAATTCAATATCTGAATATCTGCGGCCAACTTTCTTCGCGTTGTAACTAATCGTCAAATCAGTTTTTTCATTGATTTCTTTCTTCGCCGTAAGTAAAATACGTTTTTCAAAATCAGACCAATTTTTGTACTGCTCCTCCCCTGTCTTATCATCGTATAGTAATAACCGTCGCTTCAACTCAAGAAGCTCTATTTTGAAGACGCCTATGTCCTTGTATTGCGATAGCATCTCATAAATACGTTTTGCATACTTACTGTCTAGGCTTAAAGCCATGTGCAACTGAAACGTCGTAAAGTTTTGTTTCAAATCGAAAAAGAACGGTCTAATTTTAGGGTCTAGTCCTATTTCAATGATTCCCTGCCCGTGCATGTACTCTGCTGATGAAATCATCGACACTTGAAGTAAGTTACCGTTGGGGCGCTTGATTTGTAGCACACGCCCTATCAATGTCTCTGTGGCTCGCTTTAAATCTTCGTACGAATTTCGGGTACCTGTTCGTTCCATTAATTCTCGCACAGAAACGTAATAATTCACGTCTGAGGTGTCTTCTTTTTTGAGTTGTGCCATCATGATGTAAATAATATTTTTTTCAAGTGCAGACATTTCATAGCGAGCACTCGTGATAGCATTATCTTGAATAAGGGTTTTTAAGGTATTACTCTCTTCCATTTGTTATATTTATTACCCAAAAGTACGAGTTTTCCACAACTACGACAAGAAAAAACGACTGTCTTTTTTCGATGTCGTAATTCACGAGGATTTTGTCGTAGTTGCACGAGGATTTTGTCGTAATTCACGAGGATTTTGTCGTAGTTACACGAGGATTTTGTCGTAGTTACACGAGGATTTTGTCGTAATTCACGAGGATTTTGTCGTAGTTAGTGTTCATAACATAATGAAAGTCAAAGAGTTACAAGCCACTCAAATATCAAATAATAATAAATAATAATAAATTCACAAATTTGTGATGTATTTTCTTCTAGGGTAAAAAATGTGGATAACTCACCCTTTTAGGCTCCATTTATGGAGGATTGATAAAATAGAAAATCAAAAAAAAGACAAAAAACAAAAACAAACTTTGAATTTTTGGCGGGCGGGCGGCGGGGCTCGTCACGAGGATTTTGTCGTAGTTCACGAGGATTTTGTCGTAGTTCAAACGTATATTTTTATTACCCTAAGTATATTATCACCTTTTTTATTTTTTATTCGCTATGTATGATAAAATTTTATCATATTTGCATACTCATGTTAATTATTGTTTATGCTAACCCAAGACATCGTTTTTCGCTTTTTCAGAGCAAAACCTGCACTAAATCATTCTCAGATTGAAAAAGAAGCAGGTTTACCTTCTAAAACACTCTATCGTGCTTTAGGCGGGCATATCAATCTAAATGAAAAACACCTAGCTAAATTAATCCCTATTCTGAGAAGCTACGGGTTTTCGGAAGAGTTATTTAGTAAAGCCAGGGTTATTTCAATCGTTAACCATAAAGGCGGTGTAGGAAAAACTACCTCAACCATCAACCTCGGGAAAGCCCTTAGTATTCTTGGCAATCGAGTCCTGATGTTAGACATGGACTCTCAAGGCAATCTTTCTCAGTGTTTTGGGATTCATCAGCCAGAAACCCAAATCATAGATGCCTTACTTGATAAAAAAAGCCTACCGATTATTGAGATTGAGCCTAAATTACACCTTGCTCCTTCCGACATACAGATGGCTTACCGCGAACTTGAGCTCGTCAATTCCATTGGTAGTGAGAAACGTTTAGCCAATAAACTAGCCCCTCTCTTATCCGAATACGATTATGTTCTCATTGATTGCCCACCTTCATTGAATGTACTGACAACTTGCTCATTGGTTGCCTCTCACGAGTGTATGATTCCAATCCAACCCGAAGCATCGGCTTATCATGGTGTCGAAAATCTATTTAACCGCATTTCCGAAATACGTGAACACCTGAACTATACCCTCCAAGTGCGAGGCATTTTTTTTACCATGGTACACAAAAATCAGAGTGTGCACAAAAACATGATTGAACATATTCGGGATGTCTATGGTCATTTTACTATTTTTTCTACCCAAATAGAGACTTCAACGGTCATCAAACAATCACAAGTAGCCAAAAGTGACTTGTTCGATTATTCACCTAAATCGAACTCAGCAAATCAATATTTAGCCCTAGCCCAAGAAATGGTCGCTGTTTAACCTTAACTTAATCATGGCAAAAGATTTTATGTCGGGAATTAAAAAAGCTACCGCTCAAATTCCCACTTCTACATTCTCCGAAGTTGAAAAGATAAAAAAACAGATTGTTGTAATAGATGAACTAAGGCATTTTATTACTCCACTCACCGCAGAAGAGCTACAAATACTCGAGAACAACATAAAAGCCCAAGGATGTAAAGATCCATTGGCAATATGGGAAACGTCGCACAGAGAGGCTGGAATCGGCGATTCTGACGAAATTGTACATGTCTTGGTGGATGGTCACAACCGATACACCATTTGTACAAAGTACAACATCGACTTTAAAATTACCATTTTGAAGTTTGAAGGTATTGAGAAAGTAAAAGATTTCATGATTGACTATCAGCTTGGGCGCAGAAACCTCACTCCTGAACAGCTTTCATTTTTTAGAGGATTAAGATATAACAGAGAAAAAGGCGGGAAAGGGAAATACGACCGTGAAGAGGGAAGTGTAGATATTTCAAAAGCATTGGCGGAGGAATTTAACGTGAGTCAACGAACCATCAAAAATGACGGTAACTTCGCCAAGGGAGTTGCTAAGTTAGTTCCAGAGTTACAGCAACAAGTTTTGGCTGGAAACACACCATTTAATCGCACGGTTATTCAGGACATAGGAAAACGTGATGATATTTCAGAAGGCAGCTTAGTATCCGTTGCACAATTAGGTAGTGATACCATCGAGGATACTCTTTCTCCTTATCTTGAAGAGTTTAGTCAACGCAAGAAAGAAATTGCTCGTCTTGCTGCTAACCTGAGTTCAAAATCTGATTATTCTCAATTAGTGCAAAAAGTAAAAGAATTAAAAAAATTTATAACTACTTGATAATCTTTGTTTTAACCATAAGTGCAAGTTTTGCACTTATGGTTAAAACAATTGCTCCAGATAGTTTACGCCCAGTACTGTGGCTTCGCTACGCTTTTGATAGTCGTCACCACCATACACCAAGTGTAGTTGGGCATCGGGTGCTATCTTTTTGAAGTAGGTTAATCCTTTAAAAAACTCGCCATTAATTGTTTTGCCCGCTTTAATTTCAACCGCGTGAAGTTTTAGCCCATCTTGCATCAGCAAATCTACTTCGTTTTGATTGCTGTCGCGCCAGTAATACAATTGTGG
>NZ_JBYFCH010000053.1:0-2951 GCF_057652295.1 Runella sp. R5_40
TAATATTGTGGCGGCTACCTACTTTCCCACATTTTATTGCAGTATCATCGGCGGAGTGGGGCTTAACTTCTCTGTTCGGAATGGGAAGAGGTGAACACCCACCCTGTAACCACCATCAAGGTCTTCTGATTCGGATTCACAATAGGTGAAGTCGTACGCGACTCCGAACCCACTCTGTAATCACCATCAAGGTTATTAGCTAATTCGTCTTTCAATAAGCAATTGACATTGGCAGAGAATTATTCATAAAAATTGTATTTACAAAGAAGCTATTGGGCAATTAGTACTGCTCAGCTTTGATGTCACCACCTTTACACTTGCAGCCTATCAACGTCGTCGTCTACAACGTCCCTTATGTGGAAGTCTCATCTTCAGGCCAGTTTCGCACTTAGATGCTTTCAGCGCTTATCTGTTGCCCACGTAGCTACTCGGCCATGCTACTGGCGTAACAACCGATTCACCAGAGGTGAGTCCAACCCGGTCCTCTCGTACTAAGGTCAGCCCCCGTCAAACTTCCTACGCCCATCACAGATAGGGACCGAACTGTCTCACGACGTTCTGAACCCAGCTCGCGTGCCACTTTAATCGGCGAACAGCCGAACCCTTGGGACCTTCTCCAGCCCCAGGATGTGACGAGCCGACATCGAGGTGCCAAACCATCCCGTCGATGTGAGCTCTTGGGGATGATCAGCCTGTTATCCCCGGCGTACCTTTTATCCTTTGAGCGATGGCACACCCATGCGCAACCACCGGATCACTAAACCCTGGTTTCCCACCTGATCGACCCGTCGGTCTCACAGTCAAGCTAGCTTGTGCTTTTGCACTCCCCTGACGATTACCGTCCGTCATGAGCTAACCTTTGGAAGCCTCCGTTACTCTTTTGGAGGCGACCACCCCAGTCAAACTACCCACCATGCGCGGTCCTCAATAATAAGTTAGAACACAGAATACAAAAGGGTGGTATTTCAACGTTGGCTCCATGAATCCTGACGAATCCACTTCGTAGCCTCCCACCTATCCTACACATTCATATCCCATATCCAACGCAAAGTTGTAGTAAAGGTGCACGGGGTCTTTCCGTCCCGTGACGGGTAAGCGGCATCTTCACCGCTACTACAATTTCACCAAGCTCACGGTTGAGACAGTGCCCAGATCGTTACACCATTCGTGCAGGTCGGAACTTACCCGACAAGGAATTTCGCTACCTTAGGACCGTTATAGTTACGGCCGCCGTTTACTGGGGCTTCGATTCAAACCTTCGCTTGCGCTAAGCTCCCCTCTTAACCTTCCAGCACCGGGCAGGTGTCAGGCAACATACGTCGTGTCTCCACTTTGCGTTGCCCTGTGTTTTTGTTAAACAGTCGCCTGGGCCATTTCTCTGCGACTCTAGCTCGCGCCAGAGTGTCCCTTCTCCCGAAGTTACAGGACTAATTTGCCGAGTTCCTTAACCGTGATTCACTTGAGCACCTTGGTATATTCTACCCAGCTACCTGTGTCGGTTTACGGTACGGGCTAATACAAGCTGATGTTTCAGCGCTTTTTCTTGGAGGCCAGTTCAAAAGTTCGCTTTGTCCGTAAACGCCGCTCAACGAAGACTTCCGTCACTTCGTACTCTCTCCCCTACCCCGTACGCTTCACACTTGTATCAGGTGCAGGAATATTAACCTGCTGTCCGTCAGGTGCGGCCTTCGCCTTCCCCTTAGGCCCCGACTAACCCTCAGTTGATTGACATAGCTGAGGAATCCTTAGCTTTACGGTGTGTATGGTTCTCACATACATTGTCGTTACTTATGCCTACATTTGCTTTTCTAAAATCTCCACCATAGCTCACGCTACAACTTCACTGACGTTAGAATGCTCCCCTACCGATTATTACTAATCGCATCGCTTCGGTGATATACTTGATGCCCGTTTATTATCGACGCCCGCCCCGCTCGACCAGTGAGCTGTTACGCACTCTTTAAATGTATAGCTGCTTCCAAGCTAACATCCTGGCTGTCTCGGCAGTCAGACTTCCTTTGTTCAACTTAGTATATACTTAGGGACCTTAGCGGTTGCTCTGGGTTGTTCCCCTCTCGGACCGTGACCTTAGCACCCCGGCCCTCACTGCTGTGTCTGTTTATGCCCATTCGGAGTTTGTCAGAATTTGGTAGGATTTGACTCCCCCGCATCCTATCAGTAGCTCTACCTGACATAAACGCCCCACAACGCTGTTCCTAAAAACATTTCGGGGAGTACGAGCTATTTCTCAGTTTGATTGGCCTTTCACCCCTATCCGCAGTTCATCCAAAAACTTTTCAACGTTAACTGGTTCGGTCCTCCATGCAGTGTTACCCACACTTCAACCTGACCACGGATAGATCACCAAGTTTCGCGTCTGCTCTCACTAACTAAACGCCCTTTTCAGACTCGCTTTCGCTTCGGCTCCTGTCCTTAAAACATTAACCTCGCTAGTAAGAACAACTCGTAGGCTCATTATGCAAAAGGCACGAGGTCACCCATAGGCTCCCTCCGCTTGTAAGCGCATGGTTTCAGGTTCTATTTCACCCCGGTACTCCCGGTTCTTTTCACCTTTCCCTCACGGTACTCGTTCACTATCGGTCTCTCAGTCGTATTTAGCCTTGGCGGATGGTGCCGCCGAATTCAGAGGGGATTCCTCCTGTCCCCACCTACTCAGGATCCTGATACAGTTCTACACCTTACAATTAAGGGACTCTCACCCGCTCCGGTTTGCCTTCCCAGACAATTCATCTTCATGTAGTTCTTAAAAATCAGTCCTATAACCCCTATAACGCCGTAACGTCATCGGTTTGGGCTTGTCCGCGTTCGCTCGCCACTACTTACGGAATCACTGTTGTTTTCTCTTCCTAGGGGTACTTAGATGTTTCAGTTCCCCCCGTTTGCCTCCTTTCGGATACCCTAATCTCTTAGGGTGGGTTGCCCCATTCGGA
>NZ_JBYFCH010000054.1:0-3974 GCF_057652295.1 Runella sp. R5_40
GGGTGGAGATTTTTTAGCCAAAACCCGAAGGGCTTGACCTTTACAAAGCTGGAACAGGGAATTATTTTTGCATGGGAAAAAGGAAAAGGCGAGGTAAGAGCATAAAAAAGTCGTTTGTAAAATGTTTACAAACGACTTACCTTACACACTTGTGTACGGCTTAGCTTATCCCTTCTCGGGTTGCATCCCTGCAGAGCCTCTGTTTGTTTCAGCTAATATCTTTATTCTCAAAGTCTTTTATAGATTGATGCTGATTTTTTCTTACCCGCTTTATAGGTTTTTTAACTGCATGACCTAATAAACTTGTATTAAATAAGGGTTTATCATCTTTTTGTTCACACTCTGCAATATATACCTTAGCATCAAACATTGCATACTTTTTTCCTTTAGCATCTGATTTCCATGCTACTTGGGCATTAACAGCATATATATTCGTATTTCCCGATTTTAGGACATCAATAGCCTTCTTTTCCTTTAAATACAAAGTAGATCTAAAAATTGTCGTTCTATGTAAGTTCATAGCCTCTGCTAATGCTTCTTGACTAATAACTAATGCGTTACGCCTATCCATATGTTGTAATAACCATACGAACATTTTAACCGCAGTAGGATTTTCTCCAGTCATTTCAATTATCAAATCTAACTTATCTAAATAAAGTTGAACAAATTTATCATTAACTAACTCTAATTCTCCTGTATGATAATTAATAATTTCCTTTTCGTGTGACATAAAATTATGTTGCATATAGTGAAACATTGTTGCGTCATTGCTGCACAAATATAAAATTTTTATGCAACATAATGATGCAAGAAAGAAATAAAATGAAGTTTTTTTGCATCATTATGTTGAAACTATGTTGCATAGCTTGTGCAACACTATTGTTGCAGAGTGTGCAACATAGCTTCAATATAAATACCTCATAACTAGATAGTTATACATTTTTTTTCTTCTGTATCTAATAACTGATAAAAAAGGGACTTTTTTTTGGTAGGTAGAAAGGACTTTTGTGTGTTAGTGATTGGGGGCCAGCCCCCACACCCCCGGGATTTTTTTTAGGCATGAGCCGTGCCAAGTTGTGGAATTATTCTTCTTGTGTCGCTCGACGATAACGCAAAGCTAACTTTGGGTTTCGCCTAGACACTTTTTGAAAATCTGATTCATAACTCGCAACCAAACGCCGCTGTTCCTGGGCTTGATGGTAATGGTGGTAGCACACACCCCCCAAGATCCAGGACAAAATTCCCAATACGCTCAAAAAGATAATCGCTGAAATTCCAGAACTGAAGCCAATCAAACTTCCCCCTGTTTGAATCCTTAATGGAATTTTTTCAATATGCTGCTCGATGCTGCTCTCAAGCTCTTTGAATTTCTGTGATGTGTCTCCTAGGTAAGTCTTCAGCTCCTGGCCAATAAGCTTTGTCTCTACCTTGACTGGTGGTAAAGGACGGTTCAAATTTTTCTTGAGTAATTCTTCAATCTCCACAAAGCGTTGTTCTAGCTTTTCTTGTTTTTCAATCAAATCATTTAGAATTTCCATCGGATTATAGTTTGAATCCCCTATTTGTTTTTTGTTCTTCAAGCTGCTTTAATTCGCTCCTTCCTACCTCAATTTTCTTTTCCAGATGATTTTTGTTCGCTCGTAGCAACGTATTTTCCTCTTCAAGGCGTTTTTTTTCGCTTTTGAGACCATCAATCTCCTTTTTGAGGGGAATAGCTTGTTCAATTACTTTTTGAGCCTCTGTGAGCCCATTTTTGAGCTGATGTAAATTTTGTAAGTTTCTTATCTCCTGTTGAGTTTTGAACTGAACTGCATTTAAGTGCTTAATGCTGCTATTGTGGCCACGCTCTAAATTCAGTTCTCCAGCGACAATACTTTGGAATTCGCTCATATCTTCTCGATTGAGCTTGATGCTTTTTCCCGTCTGATGATTCGTCCAGTCGAATACCATGTGAGCATGGTAGTTAGGTCGCCATTCATTTGTTATCTTGTCATAGTGACCTTCGTCTTTGTGACAGTAACCTTGAATTGTTTTTATTCCAAAGCGTTGCTCTAGTACTCTACTTAGCCGTTTTAAGTCCTCTGCTGTATGATGCTTGTTGATTAAAAGTACGCCTTCTCGGATAGGTGTAGCTTTATCTTGCATCTTTCGACCCGTTTTCTCCTTACAGTTTCGTTCTGCAAAATTTTTGGCTTCTTGAATGCTTTTTAGGTGGAAACTACTATTCAAATAGCTTAAATCACTTCGGACGTAGGATAAAGCTTTTAGTCGCTGATTGTGTGATTCACTACCACCTTTCACTGGTACAATGTGTATGCTGCTCTTTCCCATATGATTATACAACTTTTTTAAACGGGTGCAGGGTGTCCTTGCCGAACTCAACTACAGCGTAGTTATAGTGAGCTATAACTACGCTGTTTAAAAAAAATCTAAGAACAGAAAATTCTTAGATTTTTTTTAAACAATTAAGCCATCGCCATACCCTCTCCTCTACCTATAGGATCTAAGCAACTCATATATGTTTTACTATATACCCAATCAGCAAATATATATGCAAAATGAGGATCTCCATAAACTTGAAGAGCGTACTCAAAAGCATTCCAAGATGCAGCATAAGCATCACTTGAACAAGAGGAAATTCGGGCATTTGCTTTTGCATCTTTATTAAGAATTAAAGCCACTTCATTAAATGTTAATGAGGGATAAATCTTTAATAAATTAGAATGAATAGACTTAATAATACTAAGCCTAGTATTTCTTAAATCTTCTACTGGTTTTGTAATATCTAAAATAGAAGAAACTAATTCCAAATCTTTGGTTTTGAACATATCAAACTTGTTTGTATATTTGTTTATAATGTTATTATAAACAAATTTCTGTTCTTTTGTTGTATTACTTATGATTTGCGGCATTAGTTCTTGTATCTTTTGGTCAGTTTCCAAGTAATTATTATATTGACTCATACCTTTTATTGAGTTAAGAATTCTTTGCGAAGAAGGATTTGGAGAAATAAGAACTTCTTCATTATTTACTTGACAAGAGGTTAGGAACGAAATCAGAAACATTAATAATGTAACTCTGTAAAGATTGTAAATTTTCATAGTTTTAAAATTGTTAATTGTTTGACCATTTTTAAAAAACACGTGTAAGTTAACTATATTTTGTAAAATATCATGAATTTTAAATTATCTTTTTTTGTATTTTTTATTGGTATATTATTTTGTACTAAATGTTGTTATTGTCAAAGTATATATAAAAATCACAAAGGTATATTGTATGAGAATAACAAAGAATTATTCAGAAATGATAAGTTTCCTTTCTTTGTAAGAGGAATTTATAGTCTGGATACTCTGTTTATAGAACCAAAATTAACAAAAAGTGATTCTGTAAATATTTATAAATCAATGCTTAATGAAAATAATATAGGTTGTAACATAATTTTAGATTATTTATACAAAGCGATACCAAATAATTTAATAACCATCGATATAACAGAGGATTCTATGAAGTTTGTTAACCTTTGTTATTCACCTATCCTCAAATCTACTTTTTGGCATAAAAACATTAAAAGTTATTCAGAGTATATGAACCCAGTAAAACTTGGATATGTTACTGTCGAATTTTCTTTAAGTAATTTTGACGGATTCCATTCAAAGGCTACATTTGACTTTCCTGAATTAGTTCTAAGATTTAAGGGATATATTGATGGTTTAGATAATAAGTATCTAATATCAGGAGAATTCGTAATGGTAAAATATAGACATTTTAAGGATAATTCTTTAAGAGAAGTGAAAAGGCCATAATAAACCTCTAAATATTTTTTCCTTTTTCCCCTGCTTTTCAATAATTCCCTGTGGAAGGTTTGTCAAGGTTTTTGGCTAAAAAATACTACCCGGAGGGTGGAGATTTTTTAGCCAAAACCCGAAGGGCTTGACCTTTACAAAGCTGGAACAGGGAATTATTTTTGCATGGGA
>NZ_JBYFCH010000055.1:0-3548 GCF_057652295.1 Runella sp. R5_40
TCGGTGGTGCATCACCAGCAAAAATATGACAAAAATTATACTCGCACGCTTGCATAAACCATAGAAATCCGTGCGATAGGTGTTTTCATAGCCTATCTTCACAGGAGCAATAGGCCTGTGGCCTATCGGAGCCCATTTACGACTCAATTCTGTGCGTGTACCCGCCCTAAGTTCATCATGGAAAAATATGAGCTCATCAGCATAGCTTTGCCTTAGATCTTTGAATTTTTTTTAAATTCTTCTATGGCCCCAGCTTGCTGACGAACATTGACTGGGCGGCCCGTTTTTAGTTTGATTTTTAGGCGTTTACATAAGTCGCTTACTCCACCAATAGTATAACTTACGCCCAAATTGTTTTTTAAATAGGCTTGTATGTCGGCTAATGTTTCGGCTTGGTCATCTAGTAAAAATTGACGAAGTTGGGTTAGCTGAACACTACTTAACTTACCCCAATATCCCCAAGATGGCTTTTTTTGCAAGCCTGCAAGTCCTTCTTGCTGGTAAATGCGCCAAAGCCGTTGGGACTGACGTTCACATAAACCAATCAATTGACCAGCACCAGATTGTGTTTTTGCTTCGCCGCTTTTCAACAAGCGAATAAAACGCACTCGATCTCTAATCAAAGACAAGGAGCTCTTGCGCTCTTGTTCTAACAGGTAATCTATACTTTCGTGTATCTTTGAGTCGTAATTCATAAGGCAAATATACGCCTTTCCATTTCTGAATTAGTATAAGATAAATGAGGCTTGGGAATATTTAATAAGTAGCCAAGAGGCTATCGCTGCTTCCATAAGAAATCATCCATTTGGAGGAGAACATCTTACTAAATTAGCTTACAAATTTAATCTTTACGAAAAACTGCTATTTCCTGAGGTTTTATTTTCGAGCTATGGTGCTATTGTTAAAACGACTGAATGTTCTATCTGCTATCAATCATATCAGAATTGCGATCATATAAAAGGTTATGCTTATATGGGTAAAATATGCGTTGAAATTATAAATAAGATTGATATGCTAGAAGAAGTATCTATAGTTGAAAACCCAGCAAATAAAAGATGTAGAGTAACTTCAAAAACTGAAAATGGTGTTCAAAGGGATGTTTTTACTAATAGAGAAATAGTCTAGAAATGTATATCATAAAGCAAAATTTAAATCTGTATTTTCAAAAGAATAGTTGTTTTTTTAAATTTAAGTAATTAATAGTCGAAATTGTCCTTTTATATTCAAATTTGGAAGGTCTTTTAATGCCCTGAAACCCTTTTCAAAAACGCTGTAATATCCTCTAAAAACTCTTTGGGTTTCTCGTAGTGGACATTGTGTCCTGTATTTGGATAAATTTTGTGTGTGATGAATTTTGAATGTTGCTGTTGTAAGGCAGCGTTATCCTTCTCGAAGGGAAAAAGGTCGTTGGGGGACGTTGGATCGATGATAAGAAGAGGAACGTGCAGGTTTCGATAAATAATTTTTGGTTCAATCAGTGACATTGATTTTCCAAACAAAGATGCTTTGGTAGGACGTAAAATGGTTTCTTTAAACTCAACCTCGTTGCGCATGTGAAATAGCTTCTCGACACCCGCCCCAATCGTCCATTTACCCTCCGAATCCTTTCCTAGCCAAGCCAACAGCTCAAACTGAGTGCCCGACGACGAATAATCGTAATAGGCTTTGTATGCCTCAAATTCTGTGTCAAAAGTAGCAGAGGCAAATCTATCCGTAAATATACTTTTTACTTGAGCATTCAACGAGCTATCAGGTAGTTGATGGTAGTGGGTGTTGGTGGCTACCGACCCGCCGTCTTCGAGGACCAAGCCTAGTACCTTTTCGGGATAAGCGTCATAAAATGCCGTAGCAATGAAACCTCCCCTTGACCAGCCTCCAATGACCGCTTTGGGCAGTTTTTTGACCGACATCAGGGTGTTAATATCGTCGGCGACGTGATAAAGCGAGACGTCGTGAGTGGGAATGGGAGTTTGGCCGTGACCGTAATAATCAATCGCAAAGACGTAATACCCTTTTTGAACCAATTCTTTTGCAAGGTCAGCAAATTCGTAGGCATTAGTGAAGCTACCATGCACCCAAATGAAGGGGGTATGTCGCGGATTTCCCCATTCGAGGTAGTGCATTTTTACGTTTTTGGTATGCACGAACCCGCCGTGTTTTTTCTCAAATTGTGTAAAATCAACCCGAGCACTATCGTACTTGGCTTTGATATTAACTGGGTGAGAAGGGCTTTCTTGCGACCAAAGTAGGAGGGAAGAGAAGCTAAAAAACAAAAGGAATAACAATAGTCGCATGGTGTGGAAAAGCTGACAAGAGATTATAAAACCTTCCAGTAACCGCCATTATCGGGGCCAATCCGTTCGATTTTATTTTCTTTTTTAAGTTTCTCAATGGCACGTTCTACTGAACGAATGGCAACTCCTGTTTCTTTAGCCAATGCAGGAATTGTTATTTCAGGGGTTTCCCTCATTAATGCCAAGATTTTCACCGACGTTTTCACCGACGTTTTCACCGACGTTTTCTCCGACGTAAAATGCACTTCAATCCCTCCCCAGTAAAATTCATAGGTAGGAACTGGTACATTTGCTTTTGCACATTCGTTGAGAATTTTATAAATCCCCCTTCCCCAAGATTCAATCATCCCTGTTCTAAAAAACGTATTGGCAATATCTGGATTAGTAGGGCTTGAAGAGTGAATATTTAAGAATTTTTCCACGCTCCATCCTTCGGGAATATGTCCTGTATTCCATAGCGAAAGCTGATGGTCATAGACCTTGATTTGAATCGGATTGCCGCTGCTGTAATCTTTGTGTGCCACGGCATTGAGCAGGGCTTCGCGCAAAGCGGCTTCGGGAAAAGGGTAAGTTTCAATACGCCCAATGCCTTCATAGCTCACAATGGCCCGCATATACTTAGTCAATAGCAAGTCCATTGTTTTTTCGACTTGCTCAAAAAGCGTTCCGTGAATTTCATCCTGATACAGCAAATCAACTTCATTTTCAAAAAAGCCGATTTTGATATAAGCCCCCGTGATGTACTTTTCAGGGTCAGGATGGAAAAGCAATACAGCTGCCCGTTTGAGGTGCTGGTTTTCAAATAACCTTAAATGTTCCAACAATGCTTCGTTGCTTGCTTCCAAGACCGATTCTTCGACACGTTTGGAACGAGAAGCCCTTTTTCTGAAATTTTCAAATGCTCGGCTGTCTAAGTCGTTGATATTAACGTTTAGAACGGGAACACTATCCCAATGGCGCCCAGTTTTTTGAAGGATAAACTTGTTGAGGGCGGTGCCTTTCAATTCTTGTTTAGTGCTTCCGCTACGGTAATGATATTGGCCTTTATAATTGACAGGGTATGGGTAAGGCTCAACGGTTATTTCAAGAAAAGATAACCCATTTTCTTCAAGCATATTTACATCTACAACAATACCGAGTACATCCCTAACTTTATTTGGAATGTCTTCCATAAGTTTAGGGATCAAAACCAAAATTTGTGGAGCAACTTGGATTAAGCATATAACTGCGTTAGCCGATAAAGGAAAAATTCCA
>NZ_JBYFCH010000056.1:0-2390 GCF_057652295.1 Runella sp. R5_40
CCCCAACCTTTTTGATCCCAATAACGAATGCCTAGTTTATACAAACCTTTTGGTAACCCTGCATCGTAAACGTTACCACCTGCGCCATTATCTTGGTAAAAGCCGTAAGCAGGGTGGTTTTGGGCGTACAACTCCGTCCAGCCTTCACGGTTGGCATACATAAAGTAAGGCGCGTTGTTCTCATGCGTGTTGAAGGAACGAAGCACACCCATTTCTGGCGTCGCCAACATGTCGAACGTCAATGAACCGTTTGTCCCCAACGCACACGCATCCACGTTAATCGTCCAGTAGCGGGGGGCTTGTTTATTGGTATTTTCTACAAAATACAAAGTTGGATTCACCTGCGTGCTTTGTTCCAATTCGGGGCCGCCGTCGCGCGTGATGAACTGACTCCGCCAAACACTGGGGTCGTTGGTCTTCACCAATGATTTGCTTTCACCAATGTTAATCATCGTCACCACAAACGCATTCCAGTACACATCCTTGTGAACGCTTTCGGCGCTCTGACAGCCGCCTTCAAAAAGACACTTTGCCCAGTAACTCTGCTTCGTCACGTTGCTGAACGACACTTCAAAACTTGACGCAGTTACCCCCGTGTTCCAGAACGTTTGACTACCTGCAGGACAGTTCGCTGAAATTCTTACCGTTGTGCCCGTGCAGACGATGTCTTGCGAAACCGCCACCGCAGGTGCTTGGCTTATAGGTATCACTGTGTAAGTCACCACGTTACTCTTTTCACTCAAACAGCCGCCTCCCGCTTGACAACGGGCGTAATATGAACTCGTCTCCGTAGGTGTTTGATTGGGTAAAGACGACAACGCTACATTTGTCGCCGCATTGTACCAAATTGTCGCCATCGTTCCGCAAGTGGCTGTACCACTGAACAAAACTGGACTCCCACAACCACTCGTCACGTTCAAGCTCGCCACGGGAGCCGCCAAAGAGCTCGTAATCCGAAAACGCATCACCCCCGATTCTGACTCCACGCACGAAACGGTTCCGTCTGATTTGCGACAACGTACGCGGTAATTATGGTACTGATTATCTGCCAACTGCGTCGGTACAGCACTGCTATATTCGCCGCCATCTACCGAGTAAAGTAGCATTTCTCCTGCCGCACATGTTGCATTAAATGTAATTGAATTGCCTTCAATGTTACAAACCTCTTTGGTTTCTCCTACATTCACACTTACACCATCGGCAACTAGCGACACGTTTTGTGGCGTCGAAGCGCGGTAATTAATCGTCAATTCAATCGGTGAGGTATATGTCACAGCACAACTCGCATCACAGGCTGCTTGGTAGCGGTGGGGTTGGTTATTGGACAATTGGGAAACGGGGGCATTGGGTGACCAGTCACTCCACGCATTGCTTCCCACTTGCACCCGCCAAACAGGCGACCCCGAAACACAAGAACCCGAAACCGTAAACTGCAAACTATTAACTGGATTCGCATCCGTGTCGCAGAAAGTTTGAGCGTTGCCTTCGTTTAAGGTTTGTTGTAAAGTATTGAGCGTAATCGTGGGTTTGCCTTGAATTTTCACCTCCGCGCTACCAGTTTGAGTTTGACTACAGGCAGGCGTAGAACTTTCTTCTACACTCAATAGACTATACGTAAACAAACCAGATACACCCGTCGGAGCTGTTACAGTGGCGCTGTTGCCACTTGTGGTTGTCACCGTTTGCGGAGCACCATCGTTGATTTTATAAGTAAATTTGTAAGGTGTTGTTCCTCCATTACCCGTAAAAATAACCGTAGGGGAAGCTCCATCTTTGCAAGCAACACCCCCACCTGTAATAGTCGCCGTTGGCAGTGCTTTCATCGTCACTTGAATCGAAACCGTATTAGGGCAAGGGTTACTCCCATCGTTGACTGAGAAATACATCGTTTGAGTACCCGACAGTGCCAAATTAGTCAATGTGAAGGTATTGGATGCTTGGTCATACGTGCCCGCTTGGGTAGTGAGCAGGGCGTCGCTGTACCACGTACTACCCGCCGTAAAGTTATTGGCACCTCCGATTTGAAGGGCAGAAGTGCCTATTGTCCCACAAACCGCCATTGGAGCTACAATCATATCATTGTTGGTGACGTTTGGTATTGAATTACCTTGTGGATACTCAATGACGCCATCATTGGTCAATGCCGAATTGGTGTGCGTTTGCGCAGTATTAACAGTAAACAGTCCTGTGTTGGTAAATGTACCCGCATTGTTGAGATTATCAAAAATGGTAAGCTTGGCACAAGCATTATTGTTAAAGATTGAACCAGCCTCATTTTGTACCCCATCTACTGCCGTTTGTTTGATACTAATTTCTCCACCTGCATTGTTGTTAAACACGGCATTAACTCCTTGTACATTAGCTATACCGCTACCTGTCAAAGGACCATT
>NZ_JBYFCH010000057.1:0-2238 GCF_057652295.1 Runella sp. R5_40
GTAAGTACGACGGGGTTGCTTCCGTAAGTCGTCGCACAGGTAGGGTTGCTGCCTTGAATACGTGCTTTGATGTTATAATTTCCCGCAGCTAGGTTACTGAAAGTGGCATCGGTACTCCAAGTATCCCCATTGTTTATACTGTATTCTATTGTGCCCGTTCCTGTGGCGTTGACAACAATCGTGCCTTTGGGGTTGGCGCAAGTAGGTTGGGTGACCGTAGGGGCTTGGATAGTTGCCACAGGATTCACCGTTACCATTACAGTATTCGATAGAGGAATGGAGCAATTGCTATTAGAAACACTCTTTAAGGTAAGAGTAACATTAGCAGTGGCATTGATGGCCGTAATTGTTTGGTTAGGACCAACCAAGGGCAGGGTTTGATTGCCCCCTACTCCCGTTAGCGTATAGGTCAGGGTAGCTCCTGCCGTACCACTGACGGTGAAAGTTGCATTGCTTCCCGCACACACAGAACCATTGCCGCTGGCAGAGGCTGCTGGTGCAGCCGAGATAGTATAGCGTCCGTATTCGCATCCATTTAGCGGACCATTGCTCGCTACAAGCATTATTTTATAATTGCTCCCACTTGCTTCTATGGGGATTACCACAGGAATACTACCCGACTTGGCAGCCGAAGACAAGCTGCCTATGGTCGTACTACTAGCAAAGTTATTATTACTGAGTAGAACGCTATAAACATTACCAGCATTGATTGGGTCAAGATCGTTGAATTTATATGCCAAACTAATGGGCTCTCCTTGACAATAAATCGAGCCATTGGCCTTCATCGTCGCTAAAGTACCGTTGCTAAGGCGGAATGGTAAAGATTGGTTGCTAGTCTCGCCAGGAGCACTGGAGACAATGCGCATTCGGTAGCCGTTCCCAGTAGGGACGTCGGGAAAATTGCCATTAATGGATCCACTTGTAGTGGCATTCACAGAAGCAATAGTGGTAGGAGAAGCAAAACTTCCCGAAGCATCACTCAATTGTAGGGTGAACGTGTTCCCAGCAGAAGCAGGACAATTGACCACATAAGGCACCGTAATCGGCTCTCCTACACAATAAGGCCCGAGAGGGTTGGGATAGGTAGCCGTAATCAACACCTCGCAGGTGAGATTGCCATTGGCATTTAACGAACCAGGAACTTCTGCTCCTGGGGCAGTCTTTTGCTCCCTAATGCGATACTGGTTACTGAAGGGTAAGCCCGCAGGAACAGTAGTGTTGATATTCAGCGCGACAACTGCTGACCCCTGCGAACCCACGGTAGTCACTATCGCAGCCAAATTCCTTACACCAGAGTCAAAGCCACCAGCAGGATTACTCAACTCAGCGCGGTAGGTAATGTCATCTGGTCCAGGTGTATTGCCAAATGTTCCATTCGTGATATCTACCGTAAATGGGACAGAAATAGAAGCACCTGCGCAGTATTGGGTGGGACTAATGGCCCCCGTTGTAATGACGGCTTGGGCAAATGCCTTTGCACTACTCAGCCAAATCAGGAGTGCCAATAAACCAAAAAATGGAGAATGGCCAAAGGTTCGTAAGGGAGTAAAAAAAGTTTTCATCATTCGAGTAAAAAGGATAGAAAAAATGGTGACGCCTTCGTCGTTAGTTATGTGTTAGGGTAAAAGTAAAGGTAATTCAAAAAATGTTGTTAGTCTATTCGTCCAATTACTTAGTCTATTGTTCCGTATTACTTCAAAAAGGAAAATGTAACGAACTATTTACCGAACAGGTGAGGTGATGGGCAAACCGAACTTTTTCAGGGCTTGGGCAAAGCGGTTGTGATAGAGCTCGTATTCACCCATAGTCATATAATAGACATTTGATACGCTCAATTTTTGCCTTGTGTTTTTCGATAGAAAAACTGGGCGATTCTTCGTTGTTAAGTTTATAAATGGTTGGGAATCGCTGGGCGTAGGTTTTGTGTAATAAATGCCTGTATTCCGACTGTCCGAAGCCCTTGAATGAAAGAAAAAGCAAAAAGTACACGAATTTTTTCATGGTTGCCCAAATCGTATTGCTGATTTACAAATATAAGAACTTGGCATGATTTATTCACAAAAAAGTCCTAAAGAGGTATACTCTCAGGACTTTTGGTATATAATTCATTCTCTTACTCTACTCCATCTTCACCACCTTCAGCGTCGCTTGTTTTTCCGAAGTCGAAACCTTCAAGAAATACATCCCCGTCGGTAAGGCACTCACCCCAAACTCCTCTTGGTGGGTGTTGGTTTCGGG
>NZ_JBYFCH010000058.1:0-1818 GCF_057652295.1 Runella sp. R5_40
AAATATTCCACCACTGACTTCGCAGAACCAAATGGTCGCTTGGCATAGACAATCCAATTTCTGGCAAACAGCTCCTCTCTAAGGGCTTTGTCAATCTCCAATTTTTTGCGCAGCTCTGCTACATACTTGGCTCTAAACACCTTGCCCATGGCTTTTACTGCAAACAAAAACTTACCATCTGCCCGCAAGTTTTGCCAATTACCCTTGGCATCCACACCTCCGCCTGGAATGATACAGTGTAGGTGTGGATGAAGTGATAAGTTTTGACCCCATGTATGGAGTATCGCAATCATGCCCATTTGCAAGCCCTTATTACTGCCGAAGGTTGACAAAGTCTGCCAAGCAGCCCTAAAAAGGGAATCATACACCTGCTTGGGTCTATGCAAAGCCAGTTCATTGAGCTCGGAGGGTAAAGTGAAGACGACGTGGAAATAGGGCACAGGCAGTAAATCGGCCTCCCGTGCCAGTATCCACTCTTCTCGCTTGTGGCCTTGACACTTGGGACAATGGCGATTGCGGCATGAGTTGTAGCTAATGCTGATATGACCACAGGCGTCACAAGCGTCCACATGGCCGCCCATCACCGATGTCCGACAATAATGTATGGCTCGTAAAGCGCGCAGTTGCCAACCGTTTAACCCCAAGTCTTCAATATCATCGCCCAGCCCCGTCAACACATCGGCTACTTCGTACTTGGGCTGCACTCCGAAAACAGCGTATCAAGAGGGCTGAAAACAGCTTTGCTCTGCAACTGCGCCACATGCAGGTACAACATCGTGGTTTCAATACTTTCATGTCCCAGAAAATTCTTCACACTGATTATATCCAGCCCATCTTCCAACAAATGAGTCGCACAGGTATGTCTGAGCGTATGCACTCGGACCGCCGACGCGGTGTACGTCCTTCAATATACCCGCTCGTTTGGCCGCCTCCTTTACTGCCCACTGTACCCCCGCTTCGGCGGTCCGATTTCTGGCTGTAACGAGAATCGAAATCACCGCCAGCGCGGTCAAAAATTGCAATGCCGCCAAACAAATATTCTTGCGGTTGCTCTGCCGAAATGTAACTCCTCAGACCACGAATAAGATGCTCTGACAGTGGCACATAACGATCTTTCTTCCCTTTGCCCTGCACTACTTTTAGTTGCCTACGGTCAAAGTCTAAATCGGCCAAACGTACACTCCGAACTTCCAAACAGCGCAGTCCGCAACCGTAAAGAAGACCCATTAGCACCTTATGTTTGAGTAAACTGCAAGCCGCTTCGGCGGTCCGATTTGAGCATAGCCCATACCTCCTGCTTGCTCAAAACAACGGGTAGTTTAGACGACTTTTTTATCTCGGGTAAATGAAGATAGCTATAAGGAAGCCCTTCGCTCTTTAAAAGAAATCGAAGACCATAAACGGTGTGTTTAAACGGGGGACACCTTGTCTAGGTTTGGGAGGGGGTTATGCTCCGTTGTTGAAGCATAAATAGGTACTCACGGTGCGCCGCTGCGATGTACCTGCTCTTGATCGAGTTCAGTGGGGATTTTGCCATAATGTAGCGCAATGGCTGCTACGTGCATCGAATAGTTCTTAAATGTGCTCGGGCTGCGGCCAAGTATCGAAATACTACGCTCAAAACGGCGGATTAATTCCTGAAAACCAGGCACTTCTCTAATGGCGCGATTGATGAGCGTATTTTCCCGTAGCTCATCAGAATTCTTTTTTTGTCATGATTAATTTTAAGTTTAAATTAGCCTTAAAATTAACCCTTTTGTCGAGATATAGCTACCGAAGGTTTTGTTCAACATCGGTTTTGCGTCAGGCGGGGTGACG
>NZ_JBYFCH010000059.1:0-1681 GCF_057652295.1 Runella sp. R5_40
TTAAAATTAACCCTTTTGTCGAGATATAGCTACCGAAGGTTTTGTTCAACATCGGTTTTGCGTCAGGCGGGGTGACGTGCAAACTTGGAGCTTTGTGCTTCGTATCAAGTGTAGTGCTGGTTGACAGTTTTGTGCTTCGAAACCCGCCCGAACGCAAAGCCCCGAAACGTTGGCGGCTACTTTAAAGAAACAAGACAAAGGAGATAATTATGATAAACACAGCGATTCGCTTCGATGACCTAATCAAAAATCATATTAGTCTATTTTTAAAAACACACGGTTTTAAAAAGAAAAATTTAAATTATTTAGATTTCGGCAACGAGGTTTCATTCATAATTAACTTTCAAAAAAGTCATGGTTGTAGCTGGGAAGAAAATATGTTTTATATTCATTACGGCTTTTTCATTCCAGAACTTAGAAAAAACAATGAGCAGTTAAAAACTATTTGGGAGTGTGACAATTCGTACAATATTTTGCCTAATGCAGAATTTCAAGACACTTACAGAGGTTTTTTTTCAATAAAAGAAAATACTGATATTGGCAAACTAAGTGATTTCATAATTAAAGAAATACAATTGACTATTTTTCCCTATTTTGAAAGGAATAAATCATTAGACGATGCAATTTCATTCATCTTGGAGATGGGGACAAGAAATGAGCAAGTTTTATTTGAATACTTACTTAGGAACAAAAAATTTTTGGAATTGAGCAGATATTTGAACAGAGTTTTGCAGGCTCGTGCAAAAAAGACTGACGAAGGGAGTATTAGTGCAAATCTACGATATATGACATACTTAGACAATATTTTTAGACCCTATAATATTACTTTACAAGACATAACTGGGTTGCAAGTAAACACATAAGATAAATCACTGAAACTTGCTCGACAAATAAAAGCAGCACCCAATCCCTAAGCTTTCATGGTGGCCAAAAGCCAAGCCATGAAACTTCCGAAAGCGTTCGGGATTGAGCGAAACTCGGGCGGGCGGCCAGCCTGGCGGTGAGTGCTCACCAAACCCGATGGCGCGAACGTCTCGTTCGTGTCTTTGATTATCAGGCTTCCAGCCTTGCATTTTCCCTTCCAAGGCTAGAAGCCTCGGAATAGTGAGCACGAGCGATACGCCCGCGCTATCGTAGGTTTTGACACAATGGCAGGTGATGTGGTTCATTGAACTTTTTTCCCGATGGCGCGAACGTCTCGTTCGTGTCTTTTATTATCAGGCTTCCAGCCTTGCATTTTTCCCTTCCAAGGCTAGAAGCCTCGGAATAGTGAGCACGAGCGATACGCCCGCGCTATCGTAGTTTTGACACAATGGCGGGTGATTTGGTTAATTGAGCATTTTTCCCGATGGCGCGAACGTCTCGTTCGTGTCTTTTATTATCAGGCTTCCAGCCTTGCATTTTTCCTTTCCAAGGCTAGAAGCCTCGGAATAGTGAGCACGAGCGATACGCCCGCGCTGTCGTAGGTCTTCAGAATCCCTTTGCTTTAGCTTTTAATAAAACCTGCTTCTGTGTAGCTTTGCTACATGAATCCCCACAAAAAACAATCCGCACAATACGACAAGATTTTCAAAGAAAATATCGAAGCTGTAATTTCAAGCATCATGCAAAATGTGCCGCACGGATTTCTATGGTTTATGCAAGCGTGCGAGTATAATTTTTGTCATATTTTTGCTGGTGA
>NZ_JBYFCH010000060.1:0-1468 GCF_057652295.1 Runella sp. R5_40
AACCTACCTTAACCCCATAAGTGTACGTAATTTATTTTTAATATTGTAAATGCGCAAGAAGACACATTTTTTTGGGGATGCCCGTTTGTTAGTACCCTTTCGTTCACTGATCTGGTCAATGAGTACGCAATTGAGTGTCATACTTAGACGCTTGAGTAAGAATCATGCACAGGAGAAGTCGTTTGGGAGCTTTATCAATCACCCCTCAGTGACTCCCAGTAGGCTTATTCAACAGTATTGGCAGGATCGCAACGTATCATGGTCAGGCAAGCACTTACTTCTATACCAAGACAGTAGTGTGTTGAGTTTCAAGAATACTAAGCCACGCACAGACTTAGGATATGTTGGTAAGGGGGAAGTTCATGGGGGCTTTGAATTACATAACTCACTTTTAGTGGATGCACAAAGTAGGGCTTGTTATGGTATTGGGGGCGCCCAAGTCCATAGTAATGAGTTCAATAGCGTTGAACACAACAAGCAACGCAAACGAATCTTGCGCCACGTGTCGTTTTCCCAAAAAGAGACTTATCGTTGGTATAGTACCATTGATCAAAGTACGACAAACTGTGCAGGGGCAAGCCGATACACAGTTATTGCCGACCAAGAAGCGGACATTTATGAGCTTTTTAGTCTGTACAAAGAGCGCCAATGGGATTGGCTGATTCGAGCCACTGATTATCGACGGGTACGTCATAGTAATGGGAGTACGATGCTTCTTTCGCAATTTTTGCAGGAAATACCTGTCAGTTTTTCTTATCAAACTCAGGTAAGTACCAGCCAAAATCGAACGAGCCATCAGGCACTTTTGAGGGTAAAGTTTAGTCCAATAACCATGATTAAAAGTAGTAAAAACCCTACCAAATCTTTACCCGACACCCTATGTATGTATGTTATTGACATACGAGAGGATGATACTAGCGTGCTGGCAGATGAAACACCTATTCATTGGGTCTTGGTCAGTTCTCATGCAGTGACCACTGACCAAGAAGCTGCCCAACTCATTGAATGGTATTGTGAAAGGTGGAATATTGAGCAACTCTATCGTACAGAAAAGACCCAAGGGCTTAACATCGAACAGGCCCAACTAGAAACAACCCACGGATTAGCTAACTTAGCCGTAGTGAGCATAATGGCTGCCGCCCAAGTGATGGCTTTAGTCATGGCTAGAGAGCCAAAACAACCTATTGATGCCCAAATCATACTCAATCAACAAGAAATTGAATGTAGCCTGTGGCTCAATCCAACTTTGGAGGGAAAGACCGATAAACAAAAAAATCAGCATCCCCCCAATTCATTGGCATTTGTCGCATGGGTGGTGGCACGATTAGGAGGGTGGAGTCCTCATGTTAACAAGCCTGCTGGACCAATTACCATGATTCATGGTTTAGTTAGATTCAAGGCTATCGTTGAGGGATTCGCCCTCAAAAATACCACCCCAAATCAACAAGTTATGGGGTTACCATAGGTT
>NZ_JBYFCH010000061.1:0-1401 GCF_057652295.1 Runella sp. R5_40
GAGACTGTAAATTAAACTCTGTCTAAAGGTTTTTTAACTTTACGACAGAACAATGGAAAAGACAGAATTTGAACAGATGCGCGATAAAGCGCTAACCCAGTTGATGAATGGACAATCGTTAACGGGTAAAGATGGAGTGTTCGCTCCCTTACTCCAACAATTTTTAGAAAGTGCTCTAGAGTCAGAAATGAACGCACATCTTGATGAAAAACAGCGAGAATTAGGCAACAAGCGCAATGGCAAAGGCAGCAAGCGTCTAAAAACAACCTCGGGTGAGATTATTTTAAGTACACCTCAAGACCGACAGAGCAGCTTTACTCCTCAAATCGTCAAGAAACGCGAAACAGTACTAGCTGATAACCTAGCCCCTCAAATCATCGGCCTCTATAGTAAGGGGATGAGTTTTCGAGATATATCCGATCATATCCAACAAATGTATGATGTGGAAATATCTCATGCTACTCTTTCTGAGATTACTGAACGAGTAATTCCACAGGTCAAAGAGTGGCAGAGTAGGCCTCTGGAAAGTCTTTACACCATTGTTTGGTTGGATGCCATGCACTATAAGGTAAGGGAAGGTGGTCGAGTTGTTACTCGTGCTGTTTATAATGTATTGGGAGTTAATCGACATGGCTACAAAGATTTGATTGGTATGTATGTCTCCGAAAGCGAAGGTGCCAATTTTTGGTTATCGGTGCTTACAGATTTAAAATCTAGAGGGGTAAAAGATATTTTGATAGCCTGTACGGATAACCTCACTGGCTTCTCGGAGGCAATATTGGCTTGTTTCCCTCAAGCTGAGGTTCAGACTTGCATCATTCACCAGATACGCAACTCGCTTAAATATGTGGCCTCCAAAGACCAAAAGGCTTTTATGCAGGATTTAAAAATGGTCTATCAGGCTCCCACCAAAGACAAAGCTGAATTAGAACTGGAAAAACTCGAAGCAAAATGGGGGGTAAAATATCCAGTTGTGCTCAAATCATGGCAGAAGAATTGGCATAAATTGTCTACCTATTTTGCTTATGATGAGCACATTAGAAAGTTAATCTATACCACCAATGCTGTGGAAGGGTTTCACAGGCAAGTTCGTAAAATCACTAAAACAAAGGGTGCTTTCCCCAATGACATGGCTTTACTTAAATTGATATACTTGGCCGTTGAAAATATAAGCCGCAAATGGACATCTCCTTTACAAAACTGGGCACTTACAGCACAACAATTACATATTAAATTTGGAGATAGGATGCCAATAGATCTGTAATTTTTACCTCCAATTATAAAACGCAAAAATAGTTTGTTATTTGTCTAGTCAAGGGTAGATAAACGGCCTCGTTCCTCAGCCGCCCTTGACTAGACAAATAACAAAACAAAAAAGCATTTGAAATCGAAAGAAAAAAC
>NZ_JBYFCH010000062.1:0-1317 GCF_057652295.1 Runella sp. R5_40
TGTGCTGACCGCTAAATACTGGACACTGGGTTTCCCTTATTTTAGGGAATAGGGATTTGATTAATGGGGTTATTTTTCATATCCAAACCCTTTGACTGCAAGAGTTCGGATGGGCTTTGAAAGCCAATACCTCCGTGAATCCTGTCAAAATTATAGAATTCTCTAAATTGATTCATTATTTGCTTTGTATCTTTTAAGTCTTTGAATTGAAACCTCTGACAAACAGCATTTTCCATGATAGAATGATAAGATTCAATATGGCTATTTTGTTGTGGTGTAGCAGGTTTAGTAAACTCTTGAATGACCTTTTTATCTTTAAAATACTTCTGTACCATATCTGCTATAAACTGCGAACCATTGTCACATCGAACATAAAATTTCTCAGGAATAGTTAGATGCTCAAAAGCACGTTCAAATAGTTTGATAACATCTTGATATTTAATAGAGTAAGCTATTAAATGGCTTACATTCCATCGAGAAAAGACATCTAAAATCGTCAAGACTTGTAGGTTGCGATTCATACCAGCAACCCAGACGAACTTTATATCAAATTCAAGATAAGTAAAAGGTGCTTCTACCTGTGGCAACAAGTCCTTGACCCAATTGCGTTTCATCTTTTTGGAGCTTCTACAGTACTGATTTCTAAGCAATTGATTCTTCTTCATCAGCCTATAAACCAAGTGTTTACTAATCTGCAAATGTTGTTTCTTTCTCAAATAGATATAGGTTTTGTAATACCCGTAATCTACAAAAGGATGTTCAAAGAGTTGTTCTATAATTTTCACAACAAACTCATTATCAACAACTTCTCCACCTTTATCTTTGACAACAGCATAAGGTTTACGTCCTCTCAAACCAATGCTGGGGTAATAGTAAAAGCTACTCCGAGCCACAGAACACCAAGCCAATACCTTGTACTTGGGAAAGGATAAATTAATAAATTCCTGAGCTACCGTTAACCGCTCTTGTTTTGATAGACAGTTTTTTTTAAGAGAGCATCTTTGACTCGAATTTCGAGTTCTTTCTCGGCGACCAGTTCTTTCAAAAGCTGGTTCTCGCGTAGAAGATGATGGTATTCTGCTCGGCTGATACCACTTTGTAACTCTGTTTTAGGTTCACCTCTCATGGATTGCCACCTATAAATCATCGAAGATGCGATGTTAAAGTGGCGCACCGTAGCTGTGATACCATGTTGTTGATAGTGTTGGAGGATATTTTCTATCTCAGTCTCACTCCAACTTTTACGATGTTTGCTCATATTGACTACAAGTTAGGTTTTCCCTTAACTTGTGTCCAGTTTTTTATCGGGCTGACAAG
>NZ_JBYFCH010000063.1:0-1284 GCF_057652295.1 Runella sp. R5_40
TGGATTAAGCATATAACTGCGTTAGCCGATAAAGGAAAAATTCCACATTCCTTACCCCTCGGAACTGACTTCTAAAGGCTTTGATTTTGGAGTTAAAAGACTCGGCCGAAGCATTGGTACTTCTATTATCAAAATAGTTTAAAATCGTTTCGTAATGATTTTGGATGGAACGCGCCACGGTGTTGAAGGCTTTAAATCCTGATTGTCGCACTTTTTCATGCCATTTGGCCAGTCGGGCTAATCCGTAGAGTTTATCGGTCGTATTCTCAAAAATATGACTCAAATCCATGGTTAACTCATAGGCTTTTTTCAAGTCAGCATAGCGCTCAAAAAGCAACTCTGCCCTTTGCTTCTGACTTTCTGTCCAATCTTTGGCCTTTTTATAGAGCACATAGCGGCTGCGTGCAAGCAGTTGCTTAATTGTGTCGCCATTGGCAAGCACTTCCGGCTCATACTCAATTTGGGTGACTTTGGCTTGCTCTAAAGCCTCATTTTCGACTTCTATAGCCTGCCATCGATGTTGAATACGAAGTTCCTGCAAAGCATCCATAGCCAACCTCTGCACATGAAAGCGGTCGATGACTCTGACCGCTTTTGCAAAGCATCGCTTTACAATTTGTCCCATACTCCCTGCCATATCCAAGGTGACTTCTTTTACTTTTTTACGTTTACTTTCAGGGATTTTTCGCAGAACTTTGATGACTTCTTCGGCTTTAGTACCTGCCACAATGGCTACTATACTTCCTTTTCCACCTTTAGCCGCTTTATTGGTCAAAATCGTATAAAGCTCTCCATTGGAAAGACTTGTCTCATCAATTGATAAATGACTACCCAAATTTTGAGGGTATAAAAGCCATTTTGTAGCATGGCTTCTTTGATTCCACCTTGTAAAATCGCTCAAATGCTCCCGATAATGACGCAGAAGTTGTTTGCCGTTAACCCCATACATTCGGCCCACACTCCATACACTATGGGCATGATTATCAACTGATTCCTTTTAAAAAAGCAGCAAAATCTGCTGTCATTCGTGTCCCTGAAGATACCGCTTGCCAATCGCGTTGCTCAACTTTACCCGTTTTAGTGTTCAGCCAACGACGGCGCTTGATATGTAAGAAGACTTTTTTATCGCGAATCGGAAAGTCTCGAATCGTAATTTCGGGTAGAAAACCTTTCGATAGTAATTCCTTTTTATGCTCAGAGGAGGCCGCGTAATTTTTCTCTTCCAAATAAACATGGAGCACATCAGCCATTTTCTCCACACGCATCAACTCAAAATAGGTTAGA
>NZ_JBYFCH010000064.1:0-1267 GCF_057652295.1 Runella sp. R5_40
TGAGGTGGTCCATTTTAGACGGACAGTTTACTTTGCAGGATTAATAATTCATTTTGGTTGTAAATTTGTTCAAATTTTTCGGGACTTTCATAGCCCAAAGCCGAATGTCGGCGAATACGATTATAATAGACTTCAATATAGTCAAACAGTTCTGTTTGAGCATCTTCCAAACTATCAAAACTGCCTTTTTCTAACATTTCCCGTTTAATCGTCGCCCAAAGAGATTCTGCATGTGCATTCTCATAAACTGATTTCTTCCCTGCCATACTTTGCCGAAAAAGGCACTTATCAAGTAATTTTCTGAACCTGTTTCCAAAATATTGCCCCCCTCTATCGGAATGTACAATTAATCCATGAGAAGGCTTATAACGGTCTATCGCATTTTGTAAAGCTTTCAATACCAACTCTTCACGCATATGGACATCCAGATTCCAACCTACAATTTTACGACTGTATCGATCCATACAAGCCGCTAAATAAGCCCATTTGCCATTTTCCATAGGGATGTAAGTAATATCACTCACCCATACTTGATTCGGCCTAAGAGACTCAAACTTGTCTTCTAACAAATTGGGGCTTGCCGTTAAACCATGGCGGCTTTGTGTCGTTTTTGGTACGAAACTACGCGGCTGTATGGCTTGTAAGCCTTGCTCCTTTAGTAATTTCCGAATCTTGTGACGACCAGCTTTATAGCCTCTTTCTTTTAGTTCTGCCCCTATTCGCCGACTTCCATAGCGTCTGCGGTGCGTTTGAAAAACTATTCGTAGCTCATCAGCTAAACCTGTTTCAATAGTAGGTTGATGGGTCGTTCCCTTCACATACTCATAGTAACTACTTCTGCTGATATTCAAAGTGTTACACAAAACAGGAACGGAAAAATGGCATCTTTCTTTACTTACAAAATCATACTTAGCTTTCAGGTCGGCTTGGCAAAAATCAGCGCAGCTTTTTTTAAAATATCTCGTTCTGTCTCTGCCTGACGAAGTTGTTGTTTAAGTTGGGTTACTTCCCGTTCTAACTCGGAGACACGACTATCATCTTTCATGCTTCGGTTGGTAGTGGATTTACTTTTCCAGTGGTAGATAATACCTTCACTAATGCCTAATTCTTTGGCTACTTCAGGTACGCTTTGTCCGTTTTGAACCTTGTTTAAGACTTGAGCCTTAAAGCTGGCGTCATATTTACGCCATGGTTGCTTGGTTGTTTTTGATGACATAACTTTGTAAAGTTACGCTTTTCGACTGTCCGTCTAAATAGGACCACTCCA
>NZ_JBYFCH010000065.1:0-1255 GCF_057652295.1 Runella sp. R5_40
CCCTTTAGGTTTGTACTATGGTAAAATTTCAAGATTGAGTATTTTTAACAAACAGTACCAGAGTGGGCTTCCCTATGGGGTCGCAGAGCTTTTTTACTCTATGCACGGATTCAGGACCCACTCTGTATTGCTTACCAAACCTCCAATAGAAATTAGGGCATCATGGCTCATTAGTAAGGGTTTGAGGCAAAAGGTAAGTTTTTAGTGCAACTCTTAATAAATTAATGCTCATGGAGACTCAACATTTTATTGGCATTGACATTTCTAAAGCAACATTAGATTGGGCTGTTTACTCAACTCAAAAAGGTATTATTTATCAAACTCAATCGGCAAATTCACAAGCCGCAATCAAAGCTATTCTCAAAATCATTGAATCATTACCAAGCTTTGAGCGCTCAAAGTCAGTATGCTGCATGGAACACACAGGTATTTACAATGCACATTTGTTGACTTATTTGTATCAACTTCATTTTCCCATTTGGTTAGAAAATAGCTTGCAGATTAAACGGGCGGGAGGTTTACAGCGTGGCAAATCCGACACCATTGATGCCGTTCGCATTGCAGAGTATGCCTTCCGGTTTAAAGATAAAACTCGCTTATGGCAGCCTCCTCGTCAGGTTATTCAACAATTGGCAGCTCTGAGCTCGGTTCGCCACAGACTGTTAGGAGCCCGTCAGCAACTGCAACAACCTTTACAAGAACAGCAGGAATTCGTAAGCCCTTCGTTGCAAAAACAGCTTACTAAAACCTGTCAGGCATCACTAAAAGCCATCAATCTTGATATTGAGAAGATTGAAAAACAAGTTAAAAATTTGATAGACAAAGACCCACATTTAAAAGAACTTTTTGAACTAATTACTTCTGTACCGGGAGTAGGTTCCGCTACTGCTTCTGAGGTACTTATCGCTACTAACGAATTTACTAACATTACTGATCCCAAAAAATTAGCCTGTCATGCAGGGGTTGCTCCTTTTGAATACCAATCTGGCAGTAGCATTAGAGGAAAAACCAAGGTTAACCATCATGCCCGAAAACGGTTAAAAAGCCTTTTTCATTTAGGAGCTATGTCCGCCATTCGAGTCAAAGGCGAAATTCAAGACTATTATTTGAGAAAGGTCGCCGAAGGCAAGAACAAAATGTCAGTTTTGAATGCCGTTCGCAACAAACTCATTCATCGCATCTGCTCGGTGGTGCATCACCAGCAAAAATATGACAAAAATTATACTCGCACGCTTGCATAAACCATAGAAATCCG
>NZ_JBYFCH010000066.1:0-1215 GCF_057652295.1 Runella sp. R5_40
TTGTAGATTTACCTTTGCGAAATAATATTTGGTAATGAAGGAGTCAAACCGATTACTCAATGGTAACTAGATACTGAGGTTATGTTTGGTTGCTCCTTCATGACAAATGCTGATAACGAACAGTTCATTGGGTCTTAGAACCCGTCTTACAATGTTGTTTATAGGCATTTAATTGTTTCATTTTTTTTCTTTTCATTATGAGTACTTATCTTGGAATCGACGTTAGTAGTGATTTTATTCACATTGCTTACCAAACTGATAAGGATTGGGTTTATACCAAAGTTGCCAACGAACTCAAAGCCATTGACGAGTGGATAAGCACCATGCCAGCCGATATTCATGTCATCTTTGAATATACTGGCACTTACTCTCATCGCTTGGCATACGGCTTGTCTTTACGAGAAAAAACTTTCAGTATCATTACCCCTTCTCAAAGTAAAGGCTTTGCTGCTTCGCTGAAAAACAAAGCTAAAACCGATGCTCAAGATGCTAAAGTACTGGCACAGTATGGTTCAAAAATGCAACCTGAACCTACTACGTTGACCGATGAAACACTTCATCAAAAAAAGCAAACCTATAAGCACTACAATGACTTGATGGCTCAAAAACAAGCTGTTAGCAACAAGATTCATGCCCTAAGCTTCGACCCAAGAGCTTCTAAAGATGTCATTGAAAGCTTAAAAGTTATCAGTCAGGTTTATCAGCAACAAATTGAAACTTTTCAAGCACAACTCTTCGATTTGAATGATGATGACTTTAAGCAACTTAAAGACAAACTCATGCAAATCAAAGGCATTGGTGAAAAAGCCGCAACGGGTATTATCATTCAAACAAATGGACTCAAAAATTTTCATTCTGCCAAAGCTCTTGCTGCTTTTCTAGGACTGATACCAACAACCAAACAGTCGGGAACTTCCCTGAAAAGTAGAGGAAGTTTAGTCAATACCGCTTGTAAACAACTCAGAACCGTACTCTTTTGTGCGGCTCATTCGGCAGCCAGATTTAACTTAGATTGCAAAGAACTTTACATAAGACTTATTGCAAATGGTAAAACCAAAAAAGCTGCTAAAATGGCTGTCGCTCACAAATTAATTAGACAAGTTTTCGCAATTGTTAAAAACAATACTGTATTTCAAAATGATTTTCAGGCTAACAGAATGGCGCTCGCAAAATAATATTTGCCTTACTATTTGGTTTTTAACACAGTTCATAACC
>NZ_JBYFCH010000067.1:0-1176 GCF_057652295.1 Runella sp. R5_40
CAGGTTAAACGCACTTACTAATGGTTATTTTTGATGATATTGAGCAGGTAATGGTCATTCCAACCTGCTTTTTTTCGTCTCTCCTTAATGCTGTGCTTATCTTTTTGTTGCTGAAGCATTTGCAACGCCATTTTTCTAAGTGTATTGTGATTTTCACAACCGTTTCCCATTTTGGTACGGCATTTGTCTTCATCAAAACTGATGTCCAGATGCCAATGTAGTTGATTTTCTATGCTCCAATGCTCTCTAATTCTCTGATTAAAATACTTGGCATCTTGGTCTTTGCTACTGAGATAAAACCGATATTCCTCTTGAATTTTATCCTTAATTTCTCTTTGGGCATGAATCATAATCACGTTTTTAATGCCTTTCCAGTCGAATACATTTTCTATAAATTCAAGATTTTTAAGCACATAACAAGTCCTTGTTTCTATGCGTCCGCTGCCAAAATCAACGTTTTTGTCTTTTTCTAATACTGATTGATTTTGCCGCATATAATCTGAAACTTGCTCAAAGGTGCATCCTTGATTTTCCTTCAATGACAAGATATAATCGCCTCCTTTATCTAAAATCTGTGCCGCTACGCTGGGGCTGTTGGCAATGGCATCTATGCTCACCAAACTACCTTTTACATCAAGGTCGTCTATTAGTGCTGGTATAGCTGTCTTCTCGTTAGATTTTTCCTCTACCTTCAACTGACCTAAGCACAAATTCTGCTCACAGGCCCATGCAGTAATGATACAAATACCTCCTCTTTTCTTCCCACTCCTATTAGTAGCTCTGCATATCTTACCATCTATGCTGATGTGGGTTTCCTCCAAAAACATCTTCAATGATGCAGAATGTTGATACAAACACCCGCTAAACTTGTCTTTATCCAAAAATCTAAACACTCGGGTTATTGTGTCATGGGAAGGGATGCCGTTTGGTAAATCTAAAAAAGTGCCTAAAAACGCCTCTTTCTCTCTACCATAAGTCTCTATCTCCTCGTCTGTCTCTGCTCCACATAATACAGCACATAAACTCAATAGTAAAATATCACCCAATTGATGCTTCTTAAAGAAGTGTTCACGCCTAAAATCGGGTATTTCTGCAAAAATCTTTTTCCAGTCCATCCACAAAAATACTGCCTAACACTTTCTTTCTAAAACTCCTAGGCTAAGTGCGTTTAACCTA
>NZ_JBYFCH010000068.1:0-1026 GCF_057652295.1 Runella sp. R5_40
AGACGGTATTTTGGAGACAAACTCTTTGACAGACTAGTAATTGCGAATATAACAGGTGCATAAACGGATAATCAGAATCTTTAAACATCCTAATTAACTACCTGCGGATTTTAGGTATTATTATAGAAGCCCCCATGAATAAATCGCTCATCATTTTCGGCATCGTCAACATAACCTCGGACAGTTTCTCCGATGGAGGCCGGTATCTGGCGCCAGACGCAGCCATTGCGCAGGCGCGTAAGCTGATGGCCGAGGGGGCAGATGTGATCGACCTCGGTCCGGCATCCAGCAATCCCGACGCCGCGCCTGTTTCGTCCGACACAGAAATCGCGCGTATCGCGCCGGTGCTGGACGCGCTCAAGGCAGATGGCATTCCCGTCTCGCTCGACAGTTATCAACCCGCGACGCAAGCCTATGCCTTGTCGCGTGGTGTGGCCTATCTCAATGATATTCGCGGTTTTCCAGACGCTGCGTTCTATCCGCAATTGGCGAAATCATCTGCCAAACTCGTCGTTATGCATTCGGTGCAAGACGGGCAGGCAGATCGGCGCGAGGCACCCGCTGGCGACATCATGGATCACATTGCGGCGTTCTTTGACGCGCGCATCGCGGCGCTGACGGGTGCCGGTATCAAACGCAACCGCCTTGTCCTTGATCCCGGCATGGGGTTTTTTCTGGGGGCTGCTCCCGAAACCTCGCTCTCGGTGCTGGCGCGGTTCGATGAATTGCGGCTGCGCTTCGATTTGCCGGTGCTTCTGTCTGTTTCGCGCAAATCCTTTCTGCGCGCGCTCACAGGCCGTGGTCCGGGGGATGTCGGGGCCGCGACACTCGCTGCAGAGCTTGCCGCCGCCGCAGGTGGAGCTGACTTCATCCGCACACACGAGCCGCGCCCCTTGCGCGACGGGCTGGCGGTATTGGCGGCGCTGAAAGAAACCGCAAGAATTCGTTAACTTTTCGGTGGCCAGTAAGGAAATCGAGCGAGGCAAGGGTACACGTGGCCGGGGAGCCGAGGGAAAGCAGAACGTT
>NZ_JBYFCH010000069.1:0-879 GCF_057652295.1 Runella sp. R5_40
TTAAAATTAACCCTTTTGTCGAGATATAGCTACCGAAGGTTTTGTTCAACATCGGTTTTGCGTCAGGCGGGGTGACGGAAGTAATTGAACATTTATACTTCTATCAACATTTGTGCTATTTTTGGGCTGACGGTTTTCAAAGCCCTGCCTTCGCCAAGCCGTTTTCCGTTACCAGCAAGGCTAAACAACCGCACAGCCCGACACTTGAAAAAGCCAACGAACGACTGTTCACGACGTGTATGGAGACTGTAAAATGAACTCTGTCTAAAGGTTTTAACTTTAAGACAGAAGAATGGAAAAGACAGAATTTGAACAAATGCGCGACAAAGCGCTGGAGCAGTTAATGAAGGGACAGTCCTTAACTGGTAAGGATGGGGTTTTCGCTCCATTACTTCAACAATTTTTAGAAAGTGCTCTGGAGTCAGAAATGAACGCTCATCTCAATGATCAGGAGCGAGAGTCTGGCAACAAGCGTAATGGCAAGGGGAGCAAACGCTTAAAAACAACTTCGGGCGAAATTGTTTTAACTACGCCCCAAGACCGAAAAAGTTCCTTTTCTCCTCAAATCGTCAAAAAACGCGAAACAGTCTTAGCAGATAACCTTGCCCCTCAAATCATCGGGCTTTATAGTAAGGGGATGAGTTTCAGAGATATATCAGATCACATCCATCAAATGTATGATGTAGAAATATCTCATGCTACTCTTTCTGAGATTACTGAACGCGTAATTCCTCAGGTTAAAGAATGGCAAAGCAGGCCTTTAGAAAACCTTTACACCATTGTTTGGTTAGACGCAATGCAGCGCACGGATTTCTATGGTTTATGCAAGCGTGCGAGTATAATTTTTGTCATATTTTTGCTGGTGATGCACCACCGAGC
>NZ_JBYFCH010000070.1:0-671 GCF_057652295.1 Runella sp. R5_40
AATGCGGCGACAAATGTAGCGTTGTCGTCTTTACCCAATCAAACACCTACGGAGACGAGTTCATATTACGCCCGTTGCCAAGCGGGAGGGGGCTGTTTGAGTGAAAAGAGCAATGTGGTGACATTCACCGTGACGCCTACTCATGTCGCGCCAACGATTACGGTGAGTCAAGACATTGTCTGCACAGGTACCACGGTGAGAATCTCGGCGAACTGTCCTGCAGGTAGTCAAACGTTCTGGAACACGGGCGTAACGGCCTCAAGTTTTGAAGTGTCGTTCAGCAACGTGACGAAGCAGAGTTACTGGGCAAAGTGTCTTTTTGAAGGCGGCTGTCAAAGCGCGGAAAGCGTTCGCAAAGATGTGTACTGGAATGCGTTTGTGGTGACGTTGATAAACATTGGTGAATCTAAATCGGCAGTGAAGGTAAACGACCGCGCAGCGTGGTCGAGTCAATTCATCACCCGAGATGGCGGTCCTGAATTGGAACAAAGTACGCAAGTAAATCCGACTTTATATCACGTAGAAAATGCTAACAAAATGGCACCACGTTACTGGACCATCAACGTAGACGCGTGTGCGTTGGGCACAAACGGCTCATTGACGTTCGACATGTTGGCGACGCCAGAAATGGGTGTGCTTCGTTCCTTCAACACGCATGAGAACAACGCGCC
>NZ_JBYFCH010000071.1:0-644 GCF_057652295.1 Runella sp. R5_40
CAAAAAATCACGCAGTCGTTGGCGGGAAGAGTTGCCTTATTAACCCTTTTGCCATTTTCTTATTTTGAGCTACTTGAAAAACCATCCATTGACGAGTTTATCTTTAAAGGAGGTTATCCAAGGCTGATTCAAAAAGAAATATCTCCTGACGACTTTTTTCCAACCTACATTCAAACGTACATTGAGCGAGATGTACGGCAATTGATTCAGGTTCAAAATCTTTCCCTTTTTCAAAATTTCTTGTATTTGATGGCTGGGCGAGCAGGACAAGTATTTAACGCCTCAAGTATTGCCAATGATTTGGGCGTAAACAGTCAGACCGTAGAAGCATGGACATCGGTTTTGGAAGCATCGTACATTTTATTTCGGTTGCCGCCTTACTACAAGAATTTCAACAAACGCATCACCAAAGCGCCTAAAGTCTATTTTTACGACACAGGGTTACTATGTTATTTGTTGGGAATACGTACCGAAGCCGAAATCCAGTTACATTTTGCCAAAGGCGCTATTTTTGAGAATTTGGTAATTTTGGAGGTGATGAAAATGCACTATAATCAAGGCCGTCGTCCACAATTGTATTACTGGCGCGACAGCAATCAAAACGAAGTAGATTTGCTGATGCAAGATGGGCTAAAACTTCACGC
>NZ_JBYFCH010000072.1:0-616 GCF_057652295.1 Runella sp. R5_40
TTTGAATAAAATGCTTGACTGCCCGCGGCTTGGTCAATATAAATAGCGCCTTCTGATTTGTTATTAAATGTACCGCCGTTTCGATGCACAATACCGATGGCTCCAACGGCGCTGGTATTACCTACTCGGATGGTACCGCTATTGTCCAACGTACCATAGTTGTCTAATCCATGACGCGGTGATACTGCGCCGTTGATAGCAAGGCTTCCCGTAGCGTTTATCGTCAGTACCGCTCCGCCCAATACTAGCACCGACTTGGCCACGGCAGCCGTACCCGCTCCAATAACGGGGTCGTTTGTTACATTAGGGATATTTACATCATCAGTAGCCGTAGGAACGCTACCGTCTTGCCAGTTGCCTGCCGTCGCCCAATCAGTAGATACGCAACCCGTCCAGGTATCGATAGCGGTGGCAGAAAACGGCGAAGAAAACACAATGGGGGTACCGTAGGTCGTCGCGCAGGTAGGGCTGCTTTGAATACGTGCTTTGATGTTATAATTTCCCGCAGCTAGGTTACTGAAAGTGGCATCGGTACTCCAAGTATCACCATTGTTGATACTGTATTCTATTGTACCCGTTCCTGTAGCGTTGACAACAATCGTGCCTTTGGGGTTGG
>NZ_JBYFCH010000073.1:0-528 GCF_057652295.1 Runella sp. R5_40
CCACCGCCACCACCGCCGTTGCTGGCACTGCCGCCGTTGGTACCTGAGTTGGTAATGGGCGCACCTCCGCCATCACCACTGCTAAAATCAGCACCTGCACCGCCGCCACCACCTGCCAGCACCAACACCAAACCCGACGATTGGATTTGTACGCCCGAGCCACCACCACCTCCGCCAGCCTGATTGGCTGATTGGCCGCGTGCCCCTGCAATGGCCTCAAGAACTTGGCCCGAGGCCACAAAAAAATCACCACTCATCGACGCACCTTTACCTGCATCTTTGGCCAAGGACAAGAGCTTACTTCCCCCAGCCGCTCCCCGGGCCGTGATTCTTACCTTATAAATGCCCCCCGCTGGCACTTGCCACGATTGTTTCGTACCACTCGTACTAGGGTCAGGCGCAGAAATATTCAGCACTTCGCCTGAGCAGGTTTGGGCTTGGCTGCGCAGGCAAAGCACCCCGCACAACATCAATAAAAAAAGTTGAAGAGTTTGTTTCATAACTTACTTGGTAAATGGGTTGAAAAAT
>NZ_JBYFCH010000074.1:0-524 GCF_057652295.1 Runella sp. R5_40
GTCGCATTGTACCAAATCGTGCGCAAACTGCCGCACGTTGATTGGCCACTGAAACTTGCTGTCGCGTCACAACTCGTCGTTGATGACAATGATACCGTCGGCGCTGCTGGTATGACCACCAATTTTAACCGCATTACCCCCGACTCAGATTCCACACACGATGGCGTTCCGTCTGATTGCCGACAACGTACGCGGTAATTGTGATACTGGTTATCCACCAAGCCTACGGGTACGCCTACACTGTATTCTCCACCATCCACTGAGTAAAGAATTACTTCACCCGTGGCGCAATTGGCATTAAATGTAAGAGGCATATTCACCAAACTACACACTTCCTTCGTCTCACCCACAGAAACTGTTACGCCATCCACGAGCAATGACACATTTTGCGGAACAGAGGCACGGTTATTAATTGTCAATTCAATGACTCCCGAATAAGTCGAAGCGCAATTGGCGTCGCAAGCCGCTTGGTAGCGGTGGGGTTGGTTATTGGACGGTTGGGAAACTGGGGCTGTCGCTGACCA
>NZ_JBYFCH010000075.1:0-517 GCF_057652295.1 Runella sp. R5_40
TTCTGATTATCCGTTTATGCACCTGTTATATTCGCAATTACTAGTCTGTCAAAGAGTTTGTCTCCAAAATACCGTCTGTTTAATTTGTAAATAAACTCGTTGAGATACAACTGTAAGTATTTCCTTTTGATTTTATGGTAGTTGCCCAGCAATGTCCGTTTTGCATTACTGATTGCGATATGCACCCATTTGAGTGTTTCCTTGGTGGTTTTGGCGTCTGATTTCTCGGTGACGTGCAATTCCACCAGATCGGAGATGTCAACGTAAGAAGTGCTTTTGTCCGAAAATACGATGGCATCATCCTCCATGCAGTCCCTGACCACGCCGTTGATTCCTTCACTTTGATGGCTATCCAGTACCCTGGCCTTGAAATAACGCACATGCTTCTCCTTTTTGCCCGTTTCGATATCTTCCAACGGGGTGCTTTCGGCCATCACCGCAACGTTCTGCTTTCCCTCGGCTCCCCGGCCACGTGTACCCTTGCCTCGCTCGATTTCCTTACTGGCCACCGAAAAGT
>NZ_JBYFCH010000076.1:0-511 GCF_057652295.1 Runella sp. R5_40
TTACGAATAAAGTTGGGGGAGAGATACGTATCAATCGAATAGGTATTTTAAATACGAACGTCATAGGCGCTATTCGGAATGAGGGAACCTTCACCAACGATGCCGTGATTACCATTGGAAATATTGGACTTGTTCATGCACAAGACGGTATTCTGAATGCTGGAAACAGTTTTACCAACAGTGCCACAGGAATCATTTCTATTGCTAAGCCTTGGGGCAATGGGATATGGAATTCCTCAGGTACTTTCCAAAATGCGGGCAAAATCACGATTAGTAATGTGTTTAATGCTAGTGAAGGAAGTTTTAGCACGGGTATTCTGAGTACGACAGCTTTTACCAATACCACAGGTGCAAAAATCTACATTGACCAAGTGCAGAGCGGCATTGTTTCTACCCGTGCGTTTACCAATGCAGGTTTGATTCAGATGGGAGAAAATGGTCCTTTGACAGGTAGCGGTATAGCTAATGTACAAGGAGTTAATGCCGTGTTTAACAACAATGCAGGTGGAGA
>NZ_JBYFCH010000077.1:0-479 GCF_057652295.1 Runella sp. R5_40
CTATTGAGTGTAGAAGAAAGTTCTACGCCTGCCTGTAGTCAAACTCAAACTGGTAGCGCGGAGGTGAAAATTCAAGGTAAACCCACGATTACGCTCAATACTTTACAACAAACCTTAAACGAAGGCAACGCTCAAACTTTCTGTGACACGGATGCGAATCCAGTGAACAGTTTGCAGTTTACGGTTTCGGGTTCTTGTGTTTCGGGGTCGCCTGTTTGGCGGGTACAAGTGGGCGGTGGCACGTGGAGTGACTGGTCACCCAATGCCCCAGTTACCCAATCCTCCAATAACCAACCCCACCGCTACCAAGCGGCCTGCGATGGCTCTTGCCCCGTGACATATACCTCACCGATTGAATTGACGATTAATTACCGCGCATCGACGCCACAAAACGTGTCGCTTGTTGCCGATGGTGTAAGTGTGAATGTAGGAGAAACCAAAGAGGTTTGTAACATTGAAGGCAATTCAATTACATTTAA
>NZ_JBYFCH010000078.1:0-464 GCF_057652295.1 Runella sp. R5_40
GGCATAGTAACGGGCATCCCAGTAGGTACGAATGTGACGTTGACAGCAACACAGTCTTCGGGATGTGTAAGTACGTTGACGGTACAAGGTCCAACGAGTTGTCCGACAGGGTGTACTCTTCCAAGTTTGACAGTGGGTCAGCCATTGTGTAACGGCACGAGCTACAGTGTGAGCTTCACAGTTTCGTCGGGCGCAACGGTGACGACAAGTTCGGGTACAGTAGGTAGCAATGTGATTACGGGAATTCCAGTAGGCACGGCCATTACAGTAACAGCTACTGACGCGAGCGGTAATTGTGTCAGCAAAGTAACCGTAAGTAGTCCAACCAACTGTGGCACGCCTTGTGAGAACCCAGGTATTACTTTGAGTGGTCCTATTTGCAGTGTAAACGGTTTGACTTACAGTCTGAATTATAGCTTGAGTAGTGGAGCGAGTGTAACGTCGAGTTCTGGAGTGGTGAGCAA
>NZ_JBYFCH010000079.1:0-425 GCF_057652295.1 Runella sp. R5_40
AAATCTGGTAACTGGGGCTAAGTCGTAACAAGGTAGCCGTACCGGAAGGTGTGGCTGGAACACCTCCTTTCTGGAGTAAAGACTCCTTTCCTTAACTTACTTTCATTATATAACTTTTAAGGGGGCTTGTAGCTCAGGTGGTTAGAGCGCTACACTGATAATGTAGAGGTCCGAGGTTCGAGTCCTCGCAGGCCCACTAAAATCAGTCTTTAAACACGAAGTAAGCGTACTTCTGTTCAGTTTAAAGAAAGTCTAAAAAATATTGGGGGTTTAGCTCAGCTGGCTAGAGCACCTGCTTTGCAAGCAGGGGGTCAACGGTTCGAATCCGTTATCCTCCACGAGGCTATAAGTCTTAGAGTTATTTGACATATTGGTAGAGAATTATCAAGAAATTTGTAGAAGAAGCAAAATAAGGGCGCATGGGG
>NZ_JBYFCH010000080.1:0-419 GCF_057652295.1 Runella sp. R5_40
ACGAGTTGTGACGCGACAGCAAGTTTCAGTGGCCAATCAACGTGCGGCAGTTTGCGCACGATTTGGTACAATGCGACCACGAACGTGGCACTTCCAAGCTTACCCGCCACCGTACCAAGCCAAACGACGTCGTACTACGCTCGTTGTCAGACGGAAAATGGTTGTGTGAGCGAGAAGAGTAATGTGGTGACGTTTACTTTAACCCCTACGCAAGTTGCGCCCGTGATTATGGCAAGCCAAGAGATTGTGTGTACAGGTACAACGGTCACGATTTCGGCCAACTGTCCCGCGGGAAGTCAGACGTTTTGGAACACAGGTGTCACTGCGCCAAGTTTCGAGGTCGCTTTCAATAATGTGACGAAGCAAACGTACTGGGCGAAGTGTCTCTTTGAGGGTGGTTGCCAAAGTGCTGAAAGTAT
>NZ_JBYFCH010000081.1:0-402 GCF_057652295.1 Runella sp. R5_40
AAATCTGGTAACTGGGGCTAAGTCGTAACAAGGTAGCCGTACCGGAAGGTGTGGCTGGAACACCTCCTTTCTGGAGTGTCCTGACGTTTACTTCTCACTATTTGCTGTCAAGGTGAATAGGGTATTTTAGGCGAGAGCTTGGATTATCCACGAGGCTGTTTAGTCTTAGAGTTATTTGACATATTGGTAGAGAATTATCAAGAAATTTGTAGAAGAAGCAAAATAAGGGCGCATGGGGAATGCCTATGGCTCTCAGCGGCGAAGAAGGACGTGATAAGCTGCGTAAAGGCTAGGGGAGTGGCACATACACATTGATCCTAGCATGTCCGAATGGGGCAACCCACCCTAAGAGATTAGGGTATCCGAAAGGAGGCAAACGGGGGGAACTGAAACATCTAAGTA
>NZ_JBYFCH010000082.1:0-402 GCF_057652295.1 Runella sp. R5_40
GGCGGTACATTTAATAACAAATCAGAAGGCGCTATTTATATTGACCAAGCCGCGGGCAGTCAAGCATTTTATTCAAATGGATTAGTCAACAACGAAGCCCTTATCAAAATTGGCAGCAATGCAGCCGTTACTGGGGAGGGAATAAGACTAGAGGGTAATACGTTTAATAACAAAACAGGTGGCTCGATTTATATTGATTGGACGGGTAGCCATGCCATTTACCTAGTGAATACGGGTACTGTGATGAATAATGAAGCCCTTATTGAGATCGGGAGCCAGAAGGATATTAGAGGAGTGGGGCTTCGAAGTGCAACTGGTTGCACGCTTACGAATAAAGTTGGGGGAGAGATACGTATCAATCGAATAGGTATTTTAAATACGAACGTCATAGGCGCTATTCGG
>NZ_JBYFCH010000083.1:0-295 GCF_057652295.1 Runella sp. R5_40
TCTCAAGACCTCGTTTGCAAGGGTTTTGAAAAAGCTGAGTCGGTTGGTTTTGAGAAACCAACTTCACATCATGAGTGTCGTCAGATTCTCAAATCTGACGCTAGAGTTTTCTCAAGACCTCGTTTGTAAGGGTTTTGAAAAAGCTGAGTCGGTTGGTTTTGAGAAACCAACTTCACATCATGAGTGTCGTCAGATTCTCAAATCTGACGCTAGAGGTTTCTCAAGACCTCGTTTGCAAGGGTTTTGAAAAAGCTGAGTCGGTTGGTTTTGAGAAACCAACTTCACATCATGAGTG
>NZ_JBYFCH010000084.1:0-337 GCF_057652295.1 Runella sp. R5_40
AAACGTATAGCTTCCAGAAGGCAATTGCGAATACGACACCGAATGGGTTGACCCTTCTTCGATACGCTTTTTGTCAATTCCCAACAGTTGGTAACGAAAACTATTTTTGGGAGCATTTACTAAATCAAACAACGAAAAACTGAGCGTCACTTGGTTCTGATCATGCGCCAATTGAATTGACGAAGTTTGTTCTATGCTTTGGGCTAAAATCTCGGTTTCGTCGCCTGGCATCACTTCTTGGTTGTGGATTTTCAACTGATTGATTTTCGGCGGTTGGCTCGCTTTCGTCCGTTGTAAAGCCGGTGGCGAATTCTCCGGCAGGCCGGGGGCTCCCCCA
>NZ_JBYFCH010000085.1:0-331 GCF_057652295.1 Runella sp. R5_40
AGTTGTCAGGAAAACTATTTTGTGGGGTTTGCTATTGCTGGTGAGCAGTGTATATGCTCAATATCAGCTATTGCTGAAAGATATTAACATTCAGGCAGATCCGCTTGCTACCTCTGCTACCTTGGGAAGCGACCCGCGCTTTCTGACCAATCACAATGTAATCCTTTATTTTACAGCCAATCAAAACGGCTCGACCGTGGGGCTGTGGAAATCATCAGGGCGAAATGCTAGTTCGGCTATAGTTCTGGATTTACCAGGCACGGCCTATTCTCTCACTAGTGTAGGAAGTTCACTGTATTTTTTGGCGGATCAGACAGGCTACGGCTACGAA
>NZ_JBYFCH010000086.1:0-329 GCF_057652295.1 Runella sp. R5_40
TTTCCAAAACAGACAGGTTTGATTAAAACACAAACCTAAAAAAATACAACGCTCTCCACAAATTTTGAACTTGATCCAAGTTTAGCAGCATCAGGTACTCCTACTATGGTACCTACATCATTCATTCCGATAATAATTGTGCCTCCCTGCGCATTTGCAAAACCACAAATCCATTTTAAATACTCATCTCGCCACGATTCTTTCCATTCGGTATTTTGGCTTTCAGTTCTCATAGTATTGGAAAGTTTTAAAGGATCAAAACCAAAATTTGTGGAGCAACTTGGATTAAGCATATAACTGCGTTAGCCGATAAAGGAAAAATTCCACAT
>NZ_JBYFCH010000087.1:0-328 GCF_057652295.1 Runella sp. R5_40
TGGTCATACGTGCCCGCTTGGGTAGTGAGCAGGGCGTCGCTGTACCACGTACTACCCGCCGTAAAGTTATTGGCACCACCAATTTGAAGGGCAGAAGTGCCTATTGTCCCACAAATCGCTATTGGAGCTACAATCATATCATTGCTGGTGACGTTCGGAATTGAATTGCCTTGTGGATACTCAATGACGCCATCATTGGTCAATGCCGAATTGGTGTGCGTTTGCGCAGTATTGACCGTAAACAGCCCTGCGTTGGTAAATGTACCCGCATTGTTGAGATTATCAAAAATGGTAAGCTTGGCACAAGCATTATTGTTAAAGATTGAAC
>NZ_JBYFCH010000088.1:0-320 GCF_057652295.1 Runella sp. R5_40
GTCCAGTTGGCGTCCGACAAAGTCAGACCCGTTGGAATATAATCAGAAACCTGAATCGCCGTAGCGTTCACATTGCCCTGATTATAAACCGTGATGGTAAATTTCACCGTATTACCCGGATTGACGCTTGCCGACTGACCCGCCGCCAACGTCTTCTTCAAAGCCAGGTCAAACACTGGTGCAGGCGTCACGGTGATGACCGCTGGGTCTTCATCGTCTTCGTCCGTGGCCGCATCCGTACTACCCACTGTGCCCGTGCCATCGCCGTTGAGCGCATCGTCAGAAGCACTGTTTTCTTTCCCGCCCGCGTCATTACTCGC
>NZ_JBYFCH010000089.1:0-319 GCF_057652295.1 Runella sp. R5_40
TCCAAAACAGACAGGTTTGATTAAAACACAAACCTAAAAAAATACAACGCTCTCCACAAATTTTGAACTTGATCCCAGGTTTGATTAAAACACAAACCTAAAAAAATACAACGCTCTCCACAAATTTTGAACTTGATCCCAGGTTTGATTAAAACACAAACCTAAAAAAATACAACGCTCTCCACAAATTTTGGTCTTAATCCATTGCCCCACTGGTGGCGAGTAAATTGTATGACAAAAAGAGAGGAGCTCGTTTCTGAGCTCCTCTCGGATTTTAATATTGTGGCGGCTACCTACTTTCCCACATTTTATTGCAGTA
>NZ_JBYFCH010000090.1:0-314 GCF_057652295.1 Runella sp. R5_40
AATTGGAGCGTAAGCAACGGCATTGCGACCTTGAACACGCCGATTTCGAGTTTGTTGGCGGGAGCGAGCACGACCCGAGACATTACGTTTACGGTGAATGCGGGCTTCACGGGTACGGCGACCAACGTAGCGGAGATTAGTTCTGCTACAGGTGGTACGGACGTGGACAGCAATCCAGACAACAATCCTAGCAACGACGGTACACCGAAGAACGATGTAATCAATGAAAACGGTAAGAACGGTGGAGATGAAGATGATTCTGACCCAGAAGTGATAACGGTGACACCAACGCCAGTGTTTGACTTGGCCTTGAA
>NZ_JBYFCH010000091.1:0-313 GCF_057652295.1 Runella sp. R5_40
TGGCTTGTACTTCGCCCGAGCAGAGTCCTTCAGCAAGTGAGCTTCCCTATACGATAGCGACCGAGAACTACGCGGTGTTGGCCGAAAAAGCGTTGACCTATCAATCGGATTTTGATTGGGAAGGATGCGCCGATTTATTGTCCGACGACGTGCAGTATTTTTTACCCGAGAGCTCCCGCCCGTTGGTGGGGAAGGCTGCGGTGTTGGCTTATTGGCGCAATGAGCCTCAGCGAGTGCATCTTCAATCGTGGCAGTTTAGCCACTTCAATCACATTCCTGTGCATAGCCACCAAGCCTTACCCTTTTCGGGTGT
>NZ_JBYFCH010000092.1:0-307 GCF_057652295.1 Runella sp. R5_40
GAGAAGGGGCAAATGGCAGTGGGCAAGAGGCAAAAAGCAAAGGGCAAGGAGCAAATGGGCAAGGGTCGGATAACGGACAACAGATAACCGATAACGGCGCCTTCGCCACCGTTCTGCCCAACCCCGTCACGCATACGCTTCGCTTGAAAGTGCAAAATAGCAAGGGGCAAGCGGTGCAAGCGTCGTTGACGGATGCCGCAGGGCGTGAAGTATTGAGCCGACAATTTGTGCCCGAAACCAACACCCACCAAGAGGAGTTTGGGGTGAGTGCCTTACCGACGGGGATGTATTTCTTGAAGGTTTCGAC
>NZ_JBYFCH010000093.1:0-302 GCF_057652295.1 Runella sp. R5_40
CGGGTCGTGCTCGCTCCCGCCAACAAACTCGAAATCGGCGTGTTCAAGGTCGCAATGCCGTTGCTTACGCTCCAATTCGCATCAGATAGCGTCAATCCAGTCGGTATGTAATCACTCAACTGTATAGACGTCGCATCAACGTTCCCTTGGTTGTACACTGTAATCGTAAACTTCACCGTGCTGCCTGGGTTCACACTCGAAGCCTGACCCGTCGCCAACGTCTTCTTCAAGGCCAAGTCAAACACTGGCGTTGGTGTCACCGTTATCACTTCTGGGTCAGAATCATCTTCATCTCCACCGTT
>NZ_JBYFCH010000094.1:0-297 GCF_057652295.1 Runella sp. R5_40
TCGGAAAACTATCGTTGGGTTGGCGCCTGGTTGTCCCGTTGTTTGTTGCACCCGTAACCCTGCGGCAGTACCTTGCAGTGATGTCCCTACGTTGGTACGATGAACAGATTTAAAAACATTTTGATCAATACTGGAAACCGAGCCTGTCAACGATTTACGGCTCTGTTGGCCATAACCCATGACAACTACTTCGTCCAGCGATTTTGACTCTTCGATGAGGACAACCGCGAGAGGTTGTGAGCCTGTCACGTTGATTTCTTTGTTTTGAAAACCAATCATTGAAACGACTAGCATACT